>JAGSGY010000021.1 GCA_023954855.1 Pseudomonadota bacterium
GAGAGCCCAGCCTTCCACCGCTAGACCTCCATCCCCGCCAGCTGGGAGTGATGTCCTCCCGCACCCGAAAGCCAGCCAAGGTGGCCTCGACCCCCGCCCGGGTCAGCTCGGGCTCAGGCCCCACCGGCACGAGCACCGCCAGCTCCCGAAGCAGCACCACCGCCCCAGGAGGCTCGGGCTCACAGCCGTCAAAGAAGGCGTGTGCCGACGGCCAGTCCCGCCCATGCACTTTGACCTCGAGCGTGCGATTGGCCTCAGAGTCGCCAACAAACACGCTGAGGACCGACACCTCGTCGTGAGGCAGCACCGGCAGGCACCCCGCACTCGAGGCGAGGGCCCTCGCGAAGTGGGGGTCCCCTCCCAGGCGCTCGCGTGTGCGGTCGGGGCTGTGATCGCCCTCGCCGAAGCTCAGCACGCGGTCAAGTCCATCGACCAGTAGGCGGAAGCGCTGGCCGTGCACGGTCACGTCTGCCTCTTCGATGTCCCCCGCCTCTTGGCCCGACAGCGCCGCACGGAACATCGGCCCGAAGGTACAGCACCAGTTGCAGCTACCGGTGATCACGGCGGCCCTCGCGTCGTCATCGGTGCCGCCAGCGTACCCGCTCATGCTCGCGAAGACGGGAGTGGCGCCGAGTCGCCCTCCCCACACCTGGAAGAACAAGCTGACACTCGTGTAGCTGCCGCGATCGTCGACCCGATTCACATAGCCCTGGATGGTGAGTCCCTCGACGCCCGTGTGCACGACATCGCCGTCAATGGTGGAGCCATCAAAGTGGCTCGCAATGTTCTCGACGAAGAGGGCGGTCAACGTATCGGTGCTCATAGGCGAACTCTACTACGACGTCCGTGGCCGCGCCCGTGCACCCACCTGGGGCACATTTGTGCCCCAAGCCGAGCCCTTGGGGCACAAATGTGCCCCAAGTCATGTGCCCCAACGGAGATCTGACGCCGATTTGGGCGCACAGCCGACCGCCGCCACCTCGCCCGCCGCCCATCCTACCGCGATACGGCCCATTTGTGCCCCACGCCATGTGCCCCAAAGAGATGGGCACCCCGGAGCACGGTCCTATGCGGTTCTACGGTCGATTCTTGGGGCACATATGGGGCACATGAGCCCTCGAAATACGCCCAACTAGACCCGAAAACAAGAAATCCCCGAGAACTTTCGCTCTCGGGGACTCTCGTTAGAACCTACGATTTCGTAAGAAGTGACCCCAACGGGATTCGAACCCGTGTTGCTGGGATGAAAACCCAGTGTCCTGGACCTGACTAGACGATGGGGTCTAAATGGTGGGCCGCATAGGACTCGAACCTATGACCCTCGGCTTAAAAGGCCGGTGCTCTACCAACTGAGCTAGCGGCCCAGCCGCCGCAGGTTTAACCGCGGCCGCGCGAGGCGTCAACGGTAAGGAACAGGTAGGCCGACGGGTTAACGACGCACATGCGTTACATCCCCGAAAACCCGCTGATCGTACAGGGCGATCACACTGTGCTGATCGAGACGATGAGCCCGAACTACGAGGAGGCTCGCGACGCCCTTCTCGCGTTCGCAGAGCTGGTGAAGTCTCCCGAGTACGTCCACACGTGGCGGATCACCGCGCTCTCCCTGTGGAACGCGGCGGCATCGGGGCACACCGCGGATGAGGTCATCGAGACGCTGACCCGCCTCGCGAAGTACCCGGTGCCAGAGCACATCCCGACCTCGATTCGGGACAAGATGAGCCGCTACGGCACACTCCGACTCACACGCGACGGCGAGTGGCTACGCCTCGAAGCGGATGACGCTCACCGCATGACCGAGATCCGGCACATGAAGGCGGTGAAGGAGTTGCTCCCGGCATCGCTCGACGACGTCTCGAGTCGCGTCAGCCCCCGCCATCGCGGAGAGCTCAAGCAGCTCCTCACGAGCTTCGGTCACCCCGTGCAGGACCTGGCCGGCTACGAGGATGGCGATCCGCTCGAGATGAGCTTGTCCCCCACCCTCTCTTCGGGAGAGCCCTGGAGCCTGCGCGGCTACCAGGTCGAGGCGGTGGACGCCTTCTCGGAGGGTGCAGGCGGCGGAAGCGGCGTGGTCGTCCTGCCCTGTGGTGCGGGCAAGACGTTGGTCGGCATCGCCGCGATGGCCCGCCTGGGCATGCGCACGCTGATCCTCTGTACTGGCCACACGGCCCTGCTTCAGTGGAAGCGCCACGTCATCGAGCACACCACGCTCACCGAGGACCAGGTCGGGGAGTACACGGGCACGACCAAGCAGCTGCGCGAGGTCACGCTCACGACCTACCAGCTGCTCACCTGGCGCCCCTCGAAGGGGGCGACCCCAGCCCACTTCCGGCTGTTTCACGAGGCCAACTGGGGACTGGTGATCTACGACGAAGTGCACCTGCTTCCGGCACCGATCTTCCGCGAGACGGCCTACCTCCAGGCCCGTAGAAGGTTGGGACTCACGGCGACACTCGTGCGCGAAGATGGACGCGAAGCCGATGTCTTCTCGCTCGTCGGGCCGAAGCGCTTTGACGTGCCGTGGAAGCAGCTCGAGCACCAGGGCTGGATCGCAGCGGCCACCTGCATCGAGATTCGGGTGCCGTTCTCAGACGCCGACCGAGGTCGTTATGTCACCGCCTCGGCCCGCTCCCAGTCGCGCATGGCCTCGAGCAATCCCCGAAAGGGAAAGGTCGTCGCCGACCTGCTCGAGCGGCACCAAGACGACCATGTGGTGATCTTGGGCACCTACCTCGACCAGCTGAACTGGCTGTCCCGCCAGTACGACTTCCCGATCATCACCGGCAAGACGCCGATGGCCGAGCGCGACGCGCTGTTCTCGCAGTATCGAAGCGGCGCCATTCGCGTGATCGGACTCTCACGCGTGGGCAACTTCGCCGTCGACCTTCCCGCCGCCTCGGTGGCGATTCAGATCTCGGGCACCTTCGGCAGCCGACAAGAAGAAGCGCAGCGCCTCGGACGGGTGCTGCGGCCCAAGAAAGACGACAACACGGCCATCTTCTACACGCTGGTCACCGCAGACTCCCGCGAGGTCGAGTACGCCGAGCGCCGCCAGCGTTTTCTCGCTGAGCAAGGCTACCCCTACCGCATCGAGCTCTCCTCATGACCGCACGCGCCGTGTCCGTGCTCGAGGTCGAGCGTGAGGGCCTGTGGCCACTGCTCGATGCAGTCGCACCCGAGACGATGTTCGCCGAGACCCTCTCGCCGACCCGCCGGGTCGTGACCCTCGACTTCGACAAGAGCCTGGATGCCCTCAGGGCATCGGGCATTCGCGTGCTCGTGCGCTACGCGAGACGGTCTGCCACCGAAGTCGCCGAGGCCCGCGACCACCTCGCACACGTCATCGAGGGACTGCCTCGGGAGGCGCGGGAGGTCTTGTTCCGGGCCCAAGCGCACAGTCGAGACGGAGTGGTGATCGGCTCCCACGTCTGGGACCCGCTTGAACAAGCCGAAGCGGTGCGAATTCTCCACGGAGCCGAGCTCATCCGAGCGGTCCCCGGAACCGACGAGCCGATGCACGGCCGCTACCGCCTGCACGAGGACCTTCCCCCGCCGCCAGAGCCGGAGTACGACTTCGACGAAGCCGTGATGGAGCTCACCGACGACTTAAGCCAGGCGCGCCCGAGCCCAGTGGACATGCTTCACGACCTCGCCGCCCTCGCCGCCGCGCTGTCCCATCACCGCCCCCGCCGAACCCACAAGGGCACCCTGGACACCTCCTCGGTGAAGAAGCTGGGTCGCCGCCTCGCAGCCGCCGAGCTCTCCAGCGGAGCCCTCGACGAGCGGTGGTCCCGCGCACTGCGGGCCCTCGAAGCCCTGGGCGCTGTACGCATGGAGCCGATCTCGCGGGAGCTTTTCCTCGAGCCCGGCCTCGGATCCACGCTCGAGGGCAATACGGCCGACGCACTGGACCGCCTCGTGCATCGTTTGGTGGACCCTGACCTACAGGCCGCCCTCCCCGCCGTTCGTGCCGCGCTGAGGGCAGCCGAAGACGGCGCTCTCGACGAGATGATTTTCCTCGAAGAGGTCGAAGCACAGCACCGCGACGTGATCTTCGCGCCCTGGCGTCGCGACGGGCAACTCGTCTATCCCGAGCCCGCTGGAGACCGCCTGCCCTGGACCGAGGAGGCGTTCAACGCAGTCGAAGGGCGCATGATTCACGAGCTCCTGCGCCTGATGGACCGACTCGGCTTGATTCGCCGGGCGCCCGGTGTCTTCGCAGCCACCGCTGCAGGAAAGGTCTGGGCCACGGGTGCCGACCCACAAGCCCCCCCGATCTGGCTCGGCTCAGATCTGGAGGCCCTCGTGCCACCCGCGTCGATCACGCCCTGGGAGCGCTACCAACTCGAGCGCTTCGGCCGATGCCTCTCCCGCGACGTCGTCGACCGCTACAGCCTCGAGCGCGAGAGTCTCGAGGCCTGGCTTGCGACACACGAGCTCAGCGAGGCGATGGGCCTACTACAGCGGCGCAGCGCTGCGGTGCCGCTCTCGGTCCGTGAAACGCTGACGGAGTGGGCACGAAACGCCACGCAGTTCGTGCTCACCCGAGGCGTGTTGCTCACGCAGTGAACAGGTCGCCGCGAACCAGGGTCTCGGTCCGTGCGGGACCGACGCTGACCACGTCGACGGGCACGCCCATCAGGTCCTGAAGACGCGCCACGTAGTCGAGCGCAGCCTGCGGGAGCTCGCTGAAGTCAGCCACCTTGGTGATGTCCTCGGTCCAGCCGGGCATCTCTTCGTAGATGGGCACAGCGTTCTCGAGCTTGTCGGGGAAGTCCTCGTCGTAGCCCTCGTAGCCGACACAGATCGGAATCGTGGGTAGACCCGACAGCACATCGAGCTTCGTGAGGGCAACGCGGGTGAGTCCGTTGACGCGGGCGGCCTGGCGAACAAGCGGCGCATCGAACCAACCCACCCGACGGGGACGTCCCGTGGTGGCACCGTATTCGTGTCCAGCAGCGCGGAGGCGGTCCTCCATGTCGCCGTCGACCTCGGACGGGAACGGTCCACTACCCACTCGCGTGGTGTAGGCCTTCACGATGCCGACGACTTCGTCGATGTCGGTGGGCCCCACGCCCGAGCCCGCGCAGGCGGAGCCGGCGACGGTGTTGCTCGAGGTGACGTAGGGGTAGGTGCCGTGGTCCACATCGAGGAAGGTGCCCTGGGCGCCCTCGAAGAGGATGGATCCGCCGCTACGCTTGACGCGATGCAGTAGGCCGGCGGCGTCGCCGAGGTACTTGGCGAGGCGCTCTCCGTACCCGAGGTATTCCTCGAGGATGTCCTCGAGAACGAGGGCCTCACCGCCGTGCCATTCGACGATCATGCGGTTCTTGTCGGGAAGAACCGACTCGAGCTTGGTGCGAAGCACGTCGGGCTGGACGAGGTCGCCAAGGCGGATACCGCGACGGCCCACCTTGTCCTCGTAGGTCGGGCCGATACCGCGACCGGTGGTGCCGATCTTCTCGTTCCCGAGACGGCGCTCGCGGAGGATGTCCAGCGAACGGTGGTACGGCATGATGACGTCGGCGAGGCGGGACAGGACGAGCTGCCCATCGCGAAGCGCCTTACCGCCAGCAGCGAGCTGCTCCATCTCTTGGATCAGGACCTTGGGGTCCACGACCACACCGTTGCCGACCACGCAGACGCAGTCTTGGCGAAGAACGCCCGAGGGCAACAGGTGAAGAATGACGGTCTCGCCATTCACGACAAGGGTATGACCGGCGTTGTTTCCGCCTTGGAAGCGGACAACCGCATCCGCCTTCCGGGAGAGGACATCTACGATCTTCCCCTTCCCTTCATCTCCCCACTGCGTACCGACCACGACGACGTTGGGCATAGCTCCCCCACGGGGCCCTTTTCGGGCAATTAGGTGCTCCGAAGCAGATGACTCCGGCCAGAAGCGCGGGCGATGTAACTCGGTGCGGTACCGAGGGATTCGCAGCGGTACCGGGGACTCAGTCGTCCTTGGCGTGCGGATGAGCGTCTCGATACACCCGAAGTAGGGCATCTACGCTGACATGCGTGTACCGTTGGGTGGTCGAGAGGCTCGAGTGGCCCAGCATCTCTTGAATGGCCCGGAGGTCGGCTCCAGAGTCGAGGAGGTGGGTCGCAAAACTATGCCGCAGGGCATGAGGATGAACCCGCGGAACCCCGCTTAGTTCGCCGGCTTTTCGCACAATATCGTACAGGCTCCGAGTCGAGATTCTCGTACCCTTTCGGTTCCTGAAAACGGCCGGTTCGGCGTGATCTGTCGTCGCAAGATAGTCACGGAGCGCTTGCAGGGCTGGAACGCCCAGCGGGACGTGTCGCTCCTTGCCTCCTTTGCCCTGTCGAACGCGAACAATGCCCCCGTCGAAGTCGACATCGCCCCGATCGAGAGCCGCGGCCTCAGAGACGCGAAGCCCAGAGCTGTAGAGGAGCTCGACCACCGCGCGATCTCGGAGGGACTGCTCGCTCGCCGGCGCCCCTTGGTCACAGACCTTCGAGGCCTCCTCGACGGACAAGAAGCGAGGCAGGCGCCGTCCCACCTTTGGCGGGCGTAGGCCATCGGCGGGGTCTGCTTCGACGTGCCCGCGACGGAGTGCCCACTTGTAGAAGGTCTTGATGGCAGAGACATGCCGCGCGAGCGTCGACGGGGCGCGGCCACGTCCGACGGCGAAGAGAAAGGCGCGAAGGTCGTTGCGTGTGGCGGACCCGAAGTCCTTTTCCTGCTCGAGAAGATGCCCTTCCAGCCGGGACAGCGTTCCCTGGTAGGCGCGCATCGTATGCGTGGATGCGCCGCGCTCAGCACGGAGTGTGTCGTAGAAACGAGGGAGGAGTGAAGGCAAGGTCAGCCGAAGAGGAGCGCCCAGTCTTGGGCGAGGGGGCTTGTATTGTCCTCCATCTCGGGGTCATCCCACAAGTGGGCGGCGACGAGGCGCCTCACCTCGTCACGCGCGATTCGACCCGAAGGGCTCGCCATCTCTGAGAGGGCGAGGGCGAGCTGATCGGCCTCAGCGGACTCGACGTGGCCGAGATCCACCACCAGGCTGAGAAGCCGGGCCGCAGCTCCTGTGAGTCGCGTGCGTCTTGGTTGCATCTATGCCCTCCCGCCGGGGCCGTAACGCTGACCGGGAAGGCGAACCACCTCACCCGAGAGCTCACGCATGGAGAGATCTGCCAGGAGCGAGGCACCTGAGCGACCTACGACCCGCGCCACCTCGCCGACCGTGTGCCCCTCGAAGAGCAACTCGAGCCACCGCTCGCGTTGAGGCCTGGAGGTCGAGAAGCGCGCGGCTACCCACTCGTCGACGTCCTCGAGCGGCTCGGCGCCCTCGGCGAGCAGACGCAGGCAGCCGCGACTGGCCGGGTCTCCGAGACGGCCCGGAACCACCACCACGTCACGCGCGAGCTCAGCGGCCCGCGTCGCCGTGATCAGCGCCCCCGACTTGAGCGGAGCCTCGACCACAACGACCGCCTCAACAAGCCCGGCCACCCACTGATTGCGAATGGGGAACTGCCAGGGACGCGGCTCGGTGGCCGATGGGAGGGCCGAGACAATGGCTCCGCCACGGGCGACGATTTCCTGGCGTAGACGCTTGTGTCGAGCGGGCGCGGTGTGCTCGAGTCCGTGGGCCACCACCGCGGCAGTACGCCCCGCAAGAGCGGCACCCCAGTGCGCTTGTCCATCAATGCCACGCGCGAGCCCAGACACGACCGTCACCCCCGCCTTTGCGAGCGCCTGGCCGAGGTGGCGCGCCACGGCCGTGCCGTAGGAGGTGCTGTTCCTCGTGCCCACAACGGCCACAGCTGGGGCTTGAAGGGCCTCGACATCACCGTCGACCTCGAGCACGGCCGGAGCACTCGGAACCGCCGCCAGGGCCCTGGGATAGCGCGGGTCGGCGAGCGTGAGCACAGACCACGGCACCTCCACAGCCGGCGTCTCGAGCCACCGCCGTGCCCGCTCGGGCTTGAGCCCCAGCTCGAGCAGGGCCGCGAGTCCACCTCGCTGAAGCTCGGAGAAGCCACCAACTCGGTGCGCCGCGAGCGCAAGGTCCACCCCTCTTCCATGCAGTCGGGCACCCGCCCACCACCGTTCAACGACACCCATCAAGCCCCCCAATGAGGGTCGCCCAGCACGGGGCGCCTCATCACGAAGCTACGTATCGAATCGGAAGAGCCTCCGAGTGGGGTCGGCGGGCAGATTTCCGCCTACCGACCAAACGAAGCCTACAACCTACTCTTCGGGGTTGATTTCGCGCACACGGGCTCGGGTGACCTCATCACTCGGCGCCTGCCGAACGCGAAGAAGAAGCGCTGACGCCTCGGCCTCGCTGTCCAAGCCGCCGATTCCGACGCGCACCTCGCGCTCCCCGGAGACCAGTCGCTCATCAATGCGCACGTCTTCGAGACCGGCACCAGCCAGGCGGTCGGCCAGCTCGATGGCCTTGTGGGCCGAGAGGTCGTCGATGACCACGGCCCAACCATCCGGCAGCGGGGTGGCCGAACCGACCCCCTCCCCTTCGGTGAGCACCTGGGTAGAAGGCTGCTTGACCTGGCCATAGGGCGGGGCGACAGGAATGACGTCGGAGCTCGCGAGCGCCGTCGGGAAGGTCAGCCGCGACAGTCCTCCGTCTGGCTCACCGGCGGCATCGACGCGCGCCAAGAGCTCAACCAGTTCGGTGTTCGCCGTCTGGTCCAGCCAGCCGGGATCATCGACGAAGGTCACCTCCCGCGAGGCCGTAGCGGCACCCGCGGCAAAGGCTGCAGTCAATAGGCAGACGCCAATGATGCCACCTGCACGCAGGTGGTTCCGAGAGATCCAAAGGTCTCTGGCTTGGCGCCGACGGGCAAGCTCACCCATCGTCGTTCTCCTCTGTCCACCACCCGGTCGCAGGATGCCACCGCTGCACGTCCACGTCGAGGCCCTGTGCCAGAACCTCGGCATCGGTACGCACAAAATGGGAGACGCGATCGAGGATTTGCCCGATATGACGGGCATCATTTCCGATTACAGACACGGCGAGCACCTGTTGTTGCGGACGCTCGGTTTCACCAACCAGTGCTGCCGAGCAATCGAAGCGATGGCGCACCCGATCCACGAGAGAACCGACGGCGCGCCGTCGGTCCTTAAGCGTTCGAGCTCCGGGGATGTACAACTCGGCGGTAAGTACGCCGACGAACACCCGACTCATCAGACGCGAGCAATCTCTTCGAGGCCGTAGGCTTCGATGATGTCACCAATCTCGACTTCGTTGAAGCCGTCGAGACCGATGCCGCACTCGTACTCCTTGCGGACCTCGCGGACGTCGTCCTTGAAGCGCTTGAGCGTAGAGACCTTGCCTTCCCAAATCTGCTTACCGTCACGCTTGACGATGGCGATGTGGTTGCGGCCGATGACACCGTCGAGCACGTACGAACCAGCGATACGGCCGAGACGGCTGATATCGAAGGTGGCACGAACCTCGGCACTGCCGCGGAAGACCTTCTCGTACTCGGGCTCGAGCATGCCGAGCATGCGGGCACGAATGGCGTCGAGCGCGGAGTAGATGACCTTGTAGAAGTTGGCTTCCACACCCTGGCCATCCGCAGCCTTGCGAGCCTTGGCGTCAAACTTCACGTTGAAGCCGACCAGCATCAGGTCATCGGTGGACGCCAAGGTCACATCCGACTCAGTGATGTTGCCCACACCGGCGTGGATGATGCGGACTTCCGCCCCGTCCACGTCGATGGCTTCGATGGCGCTGCGCAGCGCTTCGAGCGAGCCTTGGACGTCTGCCTTGAGAATGAGCGCGAGAGACTCGTTCTTCTCGGCGCGGCCGGCGGCGAAGAGGTCATCGGCCGTCTGACGACGAACCTTGGCCATCTCGGCATCGCGCTTGGCCTGCGCACGGTGATCGGCGAGCGTACGTGCATCCTTCTCGGAGTTGACCTGGGTCAGCGAGTCGCCCGTCTCGGGGAGACCGGAGAGGCCGAAGATCTCGATGGGCATCGAGGGCCCCGCGGACTTCAGGCTCTTGCCCTTGTGGTCCATCATGTTGCGGACCTTGCCGAACACCGAACCGATGACGACGTGCTCGCCCTTCTTGATCGTGCCCTTCTGGATGAGCACCGTGGCCACGGGACCGCGACCGCGTTCCATCTTGGCCTCGATGACCGTACCGACAGCGCGAAGGTCCGGGTTGGCCTTGAGCTCGAGGAACTCGGCCTGCAGGTTGATCTGCTCGAGGAGTCCGTCGATGCCGGTGCGCTTGAGCGCAGAGACATTGGCGAACAGCGTCTCGCCGCCCCACTCTTCGGGAATCAGCTCGTACTCGGACAGCTGCGTCTTGACCTGGTCCGGGTTCACGCCAGGACGGTCACACTTGTTGACCGCGACGATGATCGGAACGCCAGCCGCCTTCGCGTGGGCGATGGCCTCGGCAGTCTGCGGCTGAACACCATCATCGGCAGCGACCACGAGGATCACGATGTCCGTCAGGTTCGCACCACGGGCACGCATGGCCGTGAAGGCGGCGTGACCGGGGGTGTCGATGAAGGTGATCGGCGAGCCATCCTGCTCGACCTGGTAGGCGCCAATGTGCTGGGTAATGCCACCGGCCTCGCCCGCCGCGACGCGCGCATTGCGAATCGCATCGAGGAGCGTGGTTTTACCGTGGTCGACGTGGCCCATGATGGTGACGACAGGCGGACGCCAGACAGCGTTCTCGTCCTCTTCGCCCTCGGGCTCGCCTTCGAGCACCAGCTCCTCGCGGAAGCCGATGTTCTCGACGCCGTACTCAAACTCCGCCGCCACGAACTGGGCAGTCTCGAAGTCGAGCATCTCGTTGACCGTGGCCATCGTGCCGAGTTCCATCAGCTGCTTGATGACGATACCGGCCTTGACGCCGAGCTCGTGGGCAAGCTGCTTGACCGAGATCACGTTGTCGATCTTGACCTTACGCTTCTGCGCCTTGGGCGTCGGCGACGGCATCGACATGCCGCTGCTCTTGCGACCGCGACGACGGCCAGCCTTACGACGGAACGCGTCCCACGGGCTCTCGGCACGCGTGCGACCTCGGCCACCACGGCCAGCGCGGTCCGAGCCACCAGCGGGGTCCGCTAGGCGACGTCGACGTGCAGGCGTCGGCGCGGGGGCCTGACGAGCGGCCGCCTGCTGGCGGTCCACCACGCTGCGATACGCATCGGGGTTCGTCGGGTCGTAGCCCGGCGGCGGCGCGATGACGGCAGAGCCAAGGCCCTGGAAGCGCGGGCCGTCAGGGCGACCACCCTTCGGAGTAGCCGCCTCGGCGGCAACGGGCTCCGGCGCGGGGGTCTCCGCGGCGGGTGCGGGCTCGGGCTTGGCCTCAGCAACCGGCTCGGGGGCGGGCTCGGGCGTAGGCTCGGGAGCGACCTCAACGGGAGCGGCTTCGACCGGCGCTTCGGCGACGGGCTCAGGAGTCGGCTCGGGAGTCGGCTCGGGAGCCGCCTCGACCACCGGCTCAGGCGTAGGCTCGGGCGTCGGCTCTGGTGCGGCCTCGACCACCGGCTCCGGCGTCGGAGCGGGTGTGGGTTCCGGAGCGGGCGGAGGCGTCGGAGCAGCCGCGGTCTGGACCACAGGCGGCTCGACTTCAACCGATGTACGTCGAGCAGGAGCCGCCTTTTCCTCCGTGCGGCGGCGGCGCACAACCCTGCGGTTCACCCGCTTGGTGGTGACGCCGGCTTCGTCGCGGCGGGGCGCCTCTCCAGTATCCGTGCGACGCGCAGGGCGGTCGCTCGTGGAGAGTCGCTCGATGAAGTCCTTCTTCGACATGGAATTCCTTTCTGGGTCCTTCCGCCACAGGCGCAGCAAGCGCCAGCCCGTCAGTGACGGGAAATCTGTAGGGACACGTCGCGGCGGCGGCGTTCCGCGAGGTCATCGCCCTTACAGAGGGGTGCCCCTAACCCAAGTCGGCGAGACGGCGCAACTGACGGCGAAGATGGACACCGGCTCGTGACGACGTCACGCCGACGGCGGCGCGGGGTCCGCGTCCGATTCTGGGACCCAGCTCGTCTGTCGAAAGCGGAAGCGTCACGAACGCGACCCGTTCTTCGGCGGCCTCGCGAAGCTTGGCCACCGTGCGATCCGCCGCATCCGAAGCCACGATTACGCTGTGAATCATGCCCTTCTGAAGGGCCGATTCAAGCTGTTGGGCACCGCCGATGACCGCCCCCGCTGCCTGAGCCATGGACAAACCATCGAGCGCGGCGGCGACCACGAGCTTCTGAACGGATTCCGAAAGTCCTTCAACGACGACTGGGCCACCCAGGCGCAAGGCACCCGGTCGTTTCTCGACGCGTGAAAGACAGGAAGCCTTCGCGTGTACCCAGGCGCCTCGCCCGGGCAGCTTTCCACGCAGGTCAACGATCGCCCGTCCATCTGGAGAACGCACAAGGCGGATCAGGTCGTCTCCGTCCCGATCCGCCTCTTCGCGACAAGCCACACAGGTGCGACGAGCCAATGTCAGCTAGGCCTCGACAGCGTCGGTGTCGTCGCTGGCGTCGTCGCTCGAGTCCTCGTCGGCACTCGCCTGCTCGGGAGCAGCCTCCTCGGGAGCGGACTCCTCGGGAGCGGCCGCCTCAACCTCGGGGCCGGCCTGACGGCGCTGGGCCTCTTCCATGATGAGCTGGGTGACGACCTCGTCGGCTGCGTCGACGATCGTCTGTGCAGCGGCTTCGTCCACGCCGAGGATACCCGCCACTTCGGCGGCCTCGGAGTCGGCGAGCTCCTGCGCGGACTGGAAGCCACTGCGCACGAGAAGGTCGACCTGCTCATCGGAGAGTGCCGAGGCACGGGCCAGCTCGGAACGAGCCGACTCGAGCTTCTCGTCGTGACGCTGCTCCGACTCGATGTCGATGCGCCAGCCCGTCAGCTGAGCGGCGAGGCGAACGTTCTGGCCGCGACGGCCGATGGCCTTGGCAAGCTGGTCGTCGGGAACGACGAGCTCCATGGTGTGGGCGGCCTCGTCGATGTAGACGCGGCTGACCTGGGCGGGTGCGATCGCGTAGACCACGAAGCGGGCCGGATCCGGGTGCCAAGGAATGATGTCGATGGCTTCGCCGCGAAGCTCTGCCACGACCGCCTGGACACGCGAACCCTTGAGGCCGACGCAAGCGCCGACGGGATCGACATCACTGTCGGTGGACGAGACGGCGATCTTGGCGCGGTGGCCGGGCTCGCGGGCGCAGGCTTCGATGCGAACGATGCCCTCGTAGATCTCGGGCACTTCCATCTCGAAGAGCTTCATGAGCAAGCCGGGATGGGTACGCGAGAGGACGACCTGCGGCGAGCGAGTCGCGCGGGTGATGTCCACCACGTAGGCCTGGATACGGTCGCCGGGACGGTAGGTCTCGGTCATGACCTGCTCGCGACGGGGCAAGATGGCCTCGGCACGGTTGAGGTCGATGACGATCGAGCCGCGCTCGAAGCGACCGACGATGCCCGTGATGAGCTCGCCCTTGCGGTCCTTGAACTCGTTGAAGGTGAGCTCGCGCTCGGCGTCGCGCATCTTCTGAATGATGACCTGCTTCGCCGTCTGTGCAGCGATGCGGCCGAGTTCCTCGATGTCCATGACGAGTCCGAGAGAGTCGCCGACCTCGCACTCGGGGTCGAGCTCGCGGCCCTCTTCGATCAGAATCTCGATGTCGGGATCTTCGACGTCTTCGACGACGGTGCGGAACTCGAAGAGTTCGACCTCTCCGGCATCCTCGTTGTACTCGGCTTCGAGGTCCTTGGTCATGCCGTAGCGACGCCGTGCGGCGGCCACCATGGCACTCTCAACGATCTCGACAACCACGTCCCGAGGAAGGTTCTTCTCTCGGACAATGGCGTCGATGAGGCGTTCGAGGTCACTGATCATCGTCATCTCCTGACTCGGGCCCAGAGCGAGACGCTCCGATAGCCGCATACTCGTCGAGGGTCAGAACGAGCCTTGCGTGCTCGATCTCCTCGACTGGGAACTGGTAATCTTTGCCGTCGACCGAGATCTTGACCTCGGTTCCGTCGATGCCCGCGAGCGCGCCAGTGTAGCGGCGGCGTGGGGGGCCCTCGACGAGGCGAATTTTCGCGGTGTAGCCGCTGAAGCGCTCGAAGTCTTCGAGGCGCTGGACAGGACGCTCGAGCCCGGGGCTGCTCACTTCAAGGCGGTAGCTTCCCTGGATCGGGTCGGCCTCATCGAGCACGAGCCCGAGGTGGCGACTCACCTTGGCGCAGTCATCCGCGCCAACGCCGCTCGGCCCGTCGATGGACACGCGCATAGTGCGGCCCCCTGCGCCACCAAGAACCTCGACGGCCACGAGCTCAAAGCCGAGCTGAGCCACAGTGGGCTCAATCGTGGTGCGGAGATTCTCGCGGAACTCGAGGGGGTGCATGCTGCGGCCATAAAAAAAGGGACCGGCCAGGTGGCCGCTCCCAACGGGGTTGGTTGCGATTGAGCGGTGCTTGTACCCCGGAGCCATGCACCGGTCAAGGCGAGCTATTGCGCGAGCAGTTCCTTGGCCTCACGGGCGGCTTTGCTCTTCGGATAGATGCGAATCACCTCTTCGTAGAAGAGTTCGGCGTTGGCCGCTTGGTTCTTCTTCGCGAAGGACTCGCCCTGGCGAAGCATCGCGAGGGCCGCCCACTCGGTATCGGCGTAGCTATCGACGACCGTCTGAAAATGCGTGAGCGCCCGATCCCAGCTGCCCTGATTGAACCAGGTCTCGGCTACCCGGTAGCGAAGTTCGGGCAGCAACGGGTCCTTCGGATGCGCGTCGAGCGCCTTCTCGAGAAGCACCCGCGCCACGCCATGACGTCCATCGCGCATGTGCTCAATCGCCAGGTCCAGCTTGCCCTGTGCATCTTCTGGAGTCGCTTCGGGCTCGGCGACGTCAACGGTGTCGGGCGGCTCGCCTTCGACAGTTCCGTCACCCGTATCGCCCGTGTCTCCATCGGTCTCGTAGCCAAGCTCAGCGTCCGTCGGTGGCGGCGGAGCTTCGATTCCCAGGAAACTCTCGACCTGTTCCATGCGTGACTCGGCATGCAGCATGCGCCGCTCACCGTCCATGGCCGACCCTTCGAGCATCTCTTTGATCTGCGTCAGCTCGAACTGGAGCACCTCGATCTCACCGCGAAGGCGGCCGACTTCGGCGTTCACCTGCTCGATGTTCTCGAGGCGAGTGACCTCGGTCGCGCCCTGCGCTCGCAGACTCTCTTCGAGCGTGTCGATGCGCTCCTGCGACTCGCCGAGCTGGGCCTCGAGAATGGCGACACGCGACGAAGCCACCATGACCTGCCGTGAATACTCGGCAGAGGCTCCCTGATTGCGTGTCAGAAAGCAGCCCGGCAGGCCGAGCAACGCGATGAGCAGCGCGACCGACCTAGTTCCCGACATAGACATCCACCCGGCGGTTCTTGCCCCACGCGGTCTCGTTGTGACCTCTGTCGAGAGGCTTCTCTTCGCCGTAGGACGTCGCCTTCACCCGGCTGCTGGGCACGCCGCCCGCGGTGAGGTGCCGCTCGACAGCGTGTGCGCGGCGGGTCCCCAGTGCGAGGTTGTAGTCCGTCGTTCCGCGCTCATCGGCGTGACCTTCGAGGCGAATCGGAGCCGACGAGGCGTTGTAGCACCCCATGTAGCCATCGAGCGTCTTCTGGGAGTCCGTCGCGAGCGTGGACTGGTCGAAGCCGAAGTAGACCCGCGCGAAGGAGCAGTCGACCGACGACTCCTCTTCAATGCGTAGGCCAGCGCGGAGCGTGCTCTTGTTGCCGTCGGGGTTCGACACCACGAGATCGTAGGTTCCCACCGCGAGGGACGGCACGGTCACATCGAGCGTGTTCGCATCGATCACCGTAGCCTTGGCAAGGCCAGGTCCGATGTTGAGCGTCGCCCCGGACTCGAAGCCAGAGCCGTAGACGGTCGCGGGAAAGGCGCTTCCCGTCTTGCCGACCGATGGATCGATTGAGACGATGGCCAACGGATTCTCGATCTGCTGCACATCGCCATCGCCGTCATCGGCGTCGTCATCGTCGGGTGGCTTCTTGCAGTTCGCCGCCATCATCAGTGGCGTCAGCAGCAAGAGTGTGGTGAAACGCAAGGCGCGCGGGGGAGTCGTGAGAGGCATGGGCGCTCCATGATAGAGCCGCAGGAGGGGTCTGCTTGGGCTTAAGGTCGGACTGGCAGCGTGTCAACGCGCATAAGCACGCCATCGTCCTCGTCGGTGTTGCGCTCGCCTGCGCAGCCCTCTGCTCGGCGCTGCTTCGAAGCGCCCCGAGCCGCATCGAGGCCGCCCAGATCGTGCCTGTCTTGGTGGTGTGGGGCCTCGTCGCCACCCTGCCGGCGCTGCGCCGCCCAGACGTCGGGTTGTTGCACATCGCGGTCGCCGCCGCCCTCGTCCGTCTGCCGCTGATAGGCGCTCCTCCCCTCCTCTCCGACGACGTGTACCGCTATCTCTTCGAGGGGCTGGCCCTGAGGCATGGGCACAACCCATTCCTGGAAGCACCCGCCGCACTCGTCGGCCTCGACGACGCCCTTCAAGCGCAGGTCAACCACGGTGAGCTGACCAGCATCTACCCCCCCATCGCGCTGCTTTGGTTTCAGCTGCTGTCGCTTGGGGGGACGGTCGTCTGGGCCCAGGCCCTGACGGCGGCCGTGGACGTGGGAACCGCCGTCCTCATCGGTGTCGCCCTTCGCAAGCGTAGCCGCGCGATGTGGCCCGCCCTCGTCTACGCGCTTCACCCTCTTGGAGCCGTAGAGTCCGCTGTCGGCGCGCACATTGATGTCGTGGCCGTTGCCTTCCTGGCCGCAGCCCTCGCGGACCCAGGCGCACGTGGCTCTCTCTGGGCTGTACTGGGCGTCGGCACCAAGCTCTTGCCGGGCACCGCCTTGGTCCCAAACCTGCGGACAGGCCTGGCCAGGCACCACGCAGCGGCGCTGGCACTTGGCGCCTCCGTCTTGGCACTCGCGAGCGTTCAGGTCCTCGATGCCGGACCCGCCCTGTTCGCGAGCTTCAACACCTATGCCGAGCACTGGAGCTTCAACGGTCTCGCACAGCCCCTCGTGAAGCCCTGGTTGGAGGAACTCACCCGCCCGACCCTGGTCCTTGTGGGTGTGGCGGTCTCGGTCCTAGCCACCATTCGCAGCCGCGACGCCGCAGTGGTCGCGCTGACCATCGGGACAGCCTTCCTGATGCTGTCGCCGACGGTGCACCCTTGGTACGCACTGTGGGCGCTGGTTCCCTCGCTAATCCTGGGGCGATGGGGCTGGTCACTCGCCTCGACGGCCCTGATGGCGTCCTACGCGGTGCTCTGGACACTCGATGTGCAGACAGGCGCCTGGGAGGAGGGTCGTTGGGTGGCTTGGATCAGCTGGGGTCCCGCTCTGCTCGTGCTCTTCGCCGAGCTCGTCATTCGCCGCCGAGCGCGACCGTGAGCTCTGGGCTCGTCTGGGAAGGAAGCCAGTCCCGAACCGTGTCGACCGCCACCGCCGAGTAGCCACCCGCAAACAGCGCGAGGAATGGAAGCGACGCGAAGTAGCCCGACATCAGCGCCCAACCGAAGGCCGCCCAGAGGTACAGGGCGACCCCCACTTCGAGCACCATCACCGCAGAGACCTTCGCCCGGTACAGCCCTTGCTGAGCCTCGCCGCGCTTGGGTGTCCGCACAAAGCTGCCCACCTCGCCGAACGCACCCTCGAGCACCGCCTTGGTCTGCGCAAGGGCCAGTCCAAGGCCTAGAGCCAGAGCCACAGGAAGGCGCAGCAAGCGCCCAACAACGGGCTCTCCACCCGAGTAGACCACCGCCACGGCGTAGAACAGCGCGAAGGAAGAGGTCGCCAGGCCAAAGACGAAGAGGTCGAGCAGGAACAGCGGCGTGAGCCCCGTCACCCCACGCGCCACCACCGCGAGCGGAAGCAACAGTGCAATACCGACGGTGAGGGGGTGAGCGAGGTTCGCAAGCAGGTGCACCGTGGCATCGACCTTCACCCCCAGCGGTGCGTCCGAACGCCACAGCGGCCCGATTAGCTTCTGAGCCACCTGAATCGTGCCCTTCGCCCAGCGGTGCTGCTGGGACTTAAAGGCCGGCATGTCGGCGGGAAGCTCCGCGGGCTGGACCACATCGGAGAGGTACACAAAGCGCCAACCCGCGAGCTGCGCCCGATAGGACAGGTCCAGGTCCTCGGTGAGGGTGTCGTGCTGCCAGCCCCCGGCCTCGGCGATCGCCTCACGTCGCCAGATACCGGCAGTGCCATTGAAGTTGAACCACCGGCCCGCCGCAAAGCGTGCGCTGTGCTCCACCACAAAGTGCCCGTCGAGCAGCGTCGCCTGGGCCCGGGTGAGCCAGCTCTCGTCCGCGTTGAGGTGCCCCCATCGGGCCTGGACCATGCCGACGCCCTCAGCAAAGTGCGGCACCATCTGACGGAGGAAGTCGGACGACGGCACGAAGTCGGCGTCAAACACCGCGATGAGCTCGCCCTTGGCCACAGACAGTCCCGCCTCGAGAGCCCCCGCCTTGAAGCCGACGCGATCGGTTCGGTGCAACAACACGGCGTCGATGCCACGGGCGCGGAGCTTGGCCACCTCGGCGCGGGCGATGTCACGGGTGTCGTCGGTGGAGTCGTCGAGCACCTGGATCTCGAGCCGGTCCAAGGGGTAGTCGAGCTTGCCCGCGGCCTCGACCAGCCGCCGCAGCACGTGCCGTTCATTGAACGAGGGCAGCTGCACCGTCACGTGAGGCCACTCTGCCGGAATCTGAGGAGCGACGAGCGGCTTTCGCGCAAGGAAACGAAGCACCAGCCACAACCGGTGAAGACCGAGCGCTGAGCAGGGCACGAGCAATGCGATGTAGGCCACAACGACCCAGGTCTCCCAACTCATTGAGCTCTCCGTGCGCTTCGTTAACGCTGCATCGGACGCCGCACATCCGCCGGCGTTACGGCAAGCACATCATGTCACCCTTGACTGCAGGCATTCTTGGACTACGATCAGGGTGCTGTCCGGTGCGTGCTTGGGAGACGCTTGTGGGTCCCCCTCGTAAGAGTCCTTCGGGATTTGTGCCTCGTCGCGGAGCGCAAGCCCTTCTGAGAGGGAAGCGTAAAACGGCGAAACGAAGCCCACCTTCTGATCAGAAGGGGGTACCGGCGAAGCCCACACGGCCATGACGGCACCCCTTCCCCCCTCCATCGAGGGGGGAACCCCGCGTCAAATTCGAGGTCCGAGGTCAACGGAGGGCCGATGCTACATCTCTTTCTCGCCTTCGCCATTGCGAGCGAGGCCGTCGAGGACCCCGAGCCAATGGTGGAGCTGGAGGCCGTCGAAGAGACGGCACTTCTCGAAGAGCCCGTCGCAGCGGAGCCCGAACCGGCGACCACGGCGCAAGTCATGTCGGATGCCATCCGTCGGATCCGGCTTGCAGACTACATGGGCGCTCGCCTGTTGCTCGACGAGGCGGTCTCTCGCGAGGACGTGGATCTCGAAGAGGTGACCTACCTGCGTGGGGTGAGCTGGGAACTCGACCGGGACTACACCACCGCGCTCGGCCTCTACAACGAAGGCCTCGGAAGCTTTCCCGAAGGTGCGCGGGCTGAGGACTTTGCCTTTCGGCGGGCCGAGGTCATCGGTGGCCTTGGACGCCCTGAAGATGCTCTCGATCTGCTGACCCCCTTCACTCGGGACCTCGACGAGCGACCCCAAGCTGATCAGATCAAGATCCGGCTCGTCGAAGCTACCTGGCTGGCCGAAGCGGGCAAGCGTCGCAAGGCCCTGAAACGCATCGCATCGACCCTAGAGGATGCCGACCCTTCGGACGTGCCCTTCTACCAGGCGAAAGCACGTGCCGCGGTGTGCCGACTGTGGGCGGAAGATGCCGATCAGCTCGACCTCGACGTGGCCGAGCGAAAGCAGGTCAAGCGCCTGACCTCGCGCGGTGCGACTCTGGTCGCGATCGAGAAGCAGGTCACCACCATCGCGCTCATGGAGGAGCCCGAGTGGGTGCTCGATGGGTTGCTCACCCTGGGGGATAGCTACGCCGCCGTTGGCCTGGATCTCATCGCCGTCGAGCCACCGAAGAAGCTCGCCCCCGAGGTCCACACGCTGTATCGGCAGGCCGTGGCCCAGAAGTCCGAGGTGGTGCTGATCAAGGCCCTGAATCACTACCAGAGCGGCATCGACCTCGCTCTTCGGCTCGGATGGCAGTCTCGCCGTGTAGGCGAGCTCGAGACCGCCCGCGATGCACTCGCCGTGACCATCGAGGGCCTTCCCCTGCCCTGACGGCGCTTCGCATTGGTAGAGTGGGTCCGTGGGTTCACCAACCGCCATCTCCTCTCGCGTCGGTCTTCGCAGCGTGCTCGTGCTCGCCATCGCGGGACCCCTCACCGCGGCAGTGGTACTCACCGCGGTGCTGATGCTGCAAGAGAGCCGCGCCCGAGTGACCGATCTCGCCGTTGAGCTCGACCGCGAGATTGCGATGAGCGTCGAAGAGCGCCTTCGCGACACGCTAGCGGTCCCCCACGAAGTCAACCGCTCCAATGCGGCCGCGATTCTGGCGCAGATCCTGCCGACAGACGCCCCCGAGATCCTCGAGCCCCACTTCTTCCGACAGCTGCAGACCTTCCCGACCACGAGCTACGTCCAGCTGGGGCGCGCGGACGGATGGTTCGTCGGCGTCGAGCGCACGGCTGAGGGGTTCGCTGCCGAGACCACCGAGCCCGATGACAGCGGAAAGGGCGTCTACCCACTCGACTTCAGGGGCCAACGTCAGGGGCCACGCACCTCGCTCGTCGACGGATACGACGCCCGCAGTCGACCTTGGTTCCGGGCCGCCGTCGCCTCCGGAGAGCCTACGTGGAGCCCCATCTACCAGTTCTCGAGCCGAGATCATGTCCGACTCGGCATCACGGCGGTGGAACCCGTCTCCGAGTTCGGAGAGCTCGTCGGCGTCGTCGGCACCGACATCACCCTGCATCACCTCTCCACACTCCTCGACTCACCGCGCCTGAAGGAAGACGGGCGCGTCTTCGTGATGGAGGCGGACGGCACCCTTGTCGCATCGAGTCAGCTTCAACACCCGTTCACCGTCGAGGATGGCACCGCGAAACGCCTGAAGGCAGTGGAAGCTCAGGACCGCTGGACGCGCGTCGCCGCCTCAACCCTCGACGGCCCCATCATCGAGGACGCCGGCGAGCGGGCCATCGTCCACCGAACATCGCTCACCGACGACCGCGGCCTGGACTGGACCATCGTCGTGGTGACTCCGGAGGCGCGCTACCTCGCCGCACTCGGCGACCAGACACGCTACGCGGCCGGTCTGAGCCTCCTCGTTCTGCTGTTCGGGGTCGCCCTCGCGACGGATATGGCTCGACGAATCGGAGGGCCGATCGGAGGCCTCGCCGCCGCCGCGGAAGGTGTTGCGGGCGGGTCGTGGGACGACGACATCCCGGGAGGACGGACCCGAGAGGTCGCCCGCCTCGCAAGAGCATTCACCGCCATGCGCGATCAGCTCCAGAGCAAGGAAGCGGCCCTCAAACAGACCCTGCGCACCCGCACCGCGGCTCTACATGCCGCCGAGAAGGCCGATCGCGCGAAGAGCGCCTTTCTCGCCAACATGAGCCACGAGCTCCGTACGCCGCTCAACGCCATCCTCGGATACGCCGAGATGGTCGAGGAGGAACTCAACGACCCCCACCTCAGCAAGGACCTCGAGTCCATCGTTGCGTCTGGACACCACCTACTGGGCCTGATCGATCAGGTCTTGGAGCTCTCTCGGCTAGAGGCGGCGGGATTTGTCGCGGACTTCGCCCCCGTCAACGTCAGCGAGCTCATCGACGAGGTCCTGGTCCTCACCCGCCCGATCGTCGAAGAGAAGCACCGCTTCGCCGTCGAGTCCCATGCAGCTCCCACCCAGCTGACGACCGACGCAAAGCGCGCGCGGCAGATCCTCGTCCACCTGCTCGAAAATGCCTCCAAGTTCACGACTCCAGGCGACATTCGTCTTGTGGTCAAGCGCGATGGCGCGGGAGTGGCCATGCAAGTCCACGACACGGGTGGCGGCATAGACCCAGAGGAACTGGAGCGCATCTTCCACGCGTTCACCCAAGCGGACGAGGCGGCGACCCGGACGCATGGAGGCACTGGCCTAGGCTTGGCCATCTCGCGCAAGACCGCAGAATGCATGGGAGGAAGCCTCACCGCCCAGAGCCAGCTCGGCGAAGGCAGTATCTTCACGCTGTGGCTGCCGATCATGCCGCCAGCTCCAGGCGATGTGCCCTCGAGT
Organism: Pseudomonadota bacterium; assembly: GCA_023954855.1. Lineage (GTDB taxonomy): Bacteria > Myxococcota_A > UBA796 > UBA796 > M1803. Next base: position 22,241 of record JAGSGY010000021.1, read on the forward strand.
TGAGTCACGTCTCGAAGGCTCTCATGTCACGGATGGCTCGATGGTGCGTCCATGCAAGACTGACCCCGCGGAGGCCGCCATGAGCTTGATCGAAACCCTCACCAACTTCTTCGGAAAGACACCCGCGGAGACCGAGGGGAGCACCCCCGAGGGGCTGTGTGCCAACTGCTGGGGGCACTACGAGTACGACGGCAAGATCCGTTCAGTGGCTCGGGACCGGCAGATCGATGTGAATCACCACCTCGAGCGCCGCGCCTTCATCGAGGACTTCGTCGTGACCCACGTCGACGGCATTCGCCTGAAGAATGACGGCCTCAGCCGGCAGCTGTGCCCGCAGTGTGGCCGGAGCCCACACTAGCGGCTGGCCTGGTCGTCACTGGCCTCCGAAACGGAAGCGCGAGCATCCACCCGAGTCCCTGCACCCGGTCGTCCTGGATCTCGGGAAGCCCGATGACCAGCTCGCTCTCTGGTTGATCGACGTAGCTGCGGAACAGTCGATCCCAGACGGTGAGGTTGAAGCCGAAGTTGCTGTGGGTCTCACGCGGCACCACCGAGTGGTGGATGCGATGCATGTCTGGCGTCACCAAGAACCAGCGCAGAACCCGGTCGACCGCATGGGGCAGCGCGACGTTGCCGTGATTGAACATCGCGGCCGCGTTGAGCAGAACCTCGAACAGCACCACCGACACCGCAGGAAGCCCGAGGGCGACCACCAGCGTCAGCTTGTAGAGCATCGACAGAATGATCTCGAGCGGATGAAAGCGAATGGCCGAGGTCACATCAAAGTCGATGTCGGCGTGGTGCACCTTATGCAGACGCCAGAGCACCGGAATCGCGTGCGACACCCGGTGCTGCGCATAGATCGCGAGATCAAGCAGCACGACAGAGAGCAGCACCGCCGTCACGCCCGACAGACCGAGCCAGTGGAACACCCCTACGCCCTGGGCCTCAGCCCACAGAGCGGCGCCCACCGCGGCAATCGGAAACAGCAGGCGCACGGCCAGGTTGTTGACGGCCACAAGCGCGAGGTTTGCACCCCAACGCCTCCACTTCGCCACCCGCAGCCGACGCGTCGGCGCGACGAGCTCCCACAGGCCCATGATCGCGAACAAGGTGAGGAAGGAGCCGAGCCGCACGACGGGCTCCATGGTGAGAATCCACTCCATCACGACACCTCGATGGCGAGACCACGGCCACGCCAGTCGCTGACACCGGCATCCAGCCGAGCCGCATCCATGCCCGCGGACTGCAGCAACTTCACCGCCTCGGAGGCGAAGGTACACAGGGGGCCCCGGCAATACGCAACGGCCTGAAGGCCTGCGGGGAGTTCGTCGAGACGCTCCGCCAGCTCATCGACTGGAATGCTCAGCGCGCCGGGAAGATGGCCCGCTGCGAACTCATCGTCCGGACGCACGTCGATCAGCACCGCCTCACCCGCGTCGAGCCGTCGTCGCAGCTCTTCGATATCGACGGCTTCGCCATCGTGGCGCAATCGGTCGAGCTCGGCGAGGTGCTGCAGACCGACGCCGCGGAGGCCGCAGAACAGCTGCTCGACATCCGGTCCGGCGACCTTGCACCACAGCTCATTGCCACGCTTCGTGCCCGTCACCAGCTGGGCCGCACGAAGCACCTTGAGGTGATGCGAGGTGTTCGCCACGCTCTGCTCGGTCAACAGCGCCAGACCCTCGACGGTATGCGGCGCCTGCGTGAGCAACTCGAGCAACTCGAGCCGCACCGGGCTGGCGAGCGCCTTTCCAAGGCGAGCGAGCTCACCAAACACCTGCGTCTTTCGCTCACGCGACCCCATGCGGCCTCCATTCAACTAGTCTAACGACTATTTGAATAGATGCAAAACGCGCCCGACCCGCGGGCAGCCCCTGTTGGGATCCAAGGAGCCGAGAGCTAGATGCCGCGCTCGAGACGACGCTCGGTGAAGTCGGCCGGCACGACGTCTTCCTGGTCGTAGTGAATCCAGTCGGTCTGCATGACCGTCTCGGACTCGACCTCTCCGCCGCGGACCACGCGCACGGCGATGCGCTTGGCGGTCCAGATGCCGTCGACCTCAGTCATCTCGGCGAACTTCATGTACTTGAGCTTGCGGCCCTCTGCGACCCAGTGCTTGGCCTGCACGGGAATGAGCTTCTCTTTGCTGATCCAGTAGTGCGTCTTCACGTAGCCAGTCTCTTGGGCCACGCGCTCGACCTTCGGCACCGCCTCGAGCAGCCAGCACGCCTCACCGTCCACATCGACAGCCTGCTCGACCAAGGTGAAGTTGAAGTCCTCGGTGTCGGACTTGGTCAGGTCGGCGTAGGTCAGATCACTGCCGAGAAAGGCCCCGGACTTCCCAGAGCTCGCAATGCGGGTCACCCGGCGAAGGCTTGGAAGATACAGCCACTGGTCGTCTGCCTTGGCTCCTTTGTCGTAGTCAATGGACAGCAGCCCGGTGTCGCGGACGTCCTCGGGCGCCTCGATGATGAACAGTGTCTTGGTGCCGGACTCGAAGCTCATGGCCCGCGTCTGAAGAGTGCGCTCAATAGTGCGCCCATCATCGTCGCGAATCGTCATCACAATTCGCCCCTTCGAGCGATCGCCACCGTCGCGCGCATCGACTGCCTGGATGATCTCATTCGGGTCCGAACTATCGGGTGATATCGCCGATGCGGTCACCGGAATCACCGCAATGGATGCGAACAATCCCCACACTCGAAAGAGGGACGTGGACTTCCGGATCATGCTGTCTCCTGGCTGGTTCTAAACGCGCGCCTTCCAGCTTAGCGCCATTGCGAACACCTGTGTCCAAATGCCCTTGCCTCAACTCGCTGACGCGTGTCAGAATTCCATGTCAAAGACCCAATGGGGGATCCATGCATCGTTTCGCGTCCGCTATCCAACTGCCATCTTCGCTCCTAGCGGTTGCGCTTCTCGCCAGCTGCAGCACCGAGTCGCAGCCGGGCCACATCGCCGTTCAGTACGACTTCCAGGGCGTCGAGAGCCCGTCGCGCGTCAGCCTGTACCTGCTGCCGACCTCCGCGGCCGTCGACTGTGACGCCCTCTCCGGCAACCCCTTCGACCTCGCGACCGATTCTTCGCGAAGCCTTCCGGTGAGTGGCGATGCCACCTTCACTGACCTCGATGCGGACTCCGAGTGGCTGGTTGTGGGCGTGGGCGCCCTCGACGGCGCCGAGGTCGCGACCGGCTGCGTCGACGGCATCAAGATCGTCGACAACGAGACCAGCTTCGTGAACCTGACGCTCGAGAACACGCCGGTCGACATCCAGGGCAGCTACATCGCGGTCATGGAGTTCAACGCCGGCCTTCCCGTCGAGGTCATCGGCGCGACGCTTACCTACGATGCCTTCTACGATGACTTCGTCGGCTGGCTCTGCACCATCCTCGAAGACTGCACCGACGTGCAAGAGGACGACACCCAGGCCGTCGCTACCGAGCTGCTCACCCTCTACTCGTCGCTCGACATCGAGGTCGAGTGGACCTTCGCCCAGAGCGCCGACCTCATCCACGGTGAGATGGAGTGGAAGACCGTCGAGGGCGTCGTTGTCGACGAAGCCAAGTGGAACCTGATCGAGGGTTCCTTCTCGGGTGAAATCCCAGGTGCGACCCAGATCCTCTTCACCTCGCCAGACCTTCGCATCAACTCCGAAGAGCTGACCCTGTTCTTGCTCGAGGAGGTCATGCTCCGCGACACGACCGGCAAGGCGGACATTCTCGACCCCGTCATGCCCGACATGTTGCTGTCCACCGGCGGCGCGCTCGCCATCGACGACGACTTCACGGGTCAGGCCGACCGCATCAGCGGCGAGATGAACGCCGTGCTCGACTTCCAGAGCCTCGGCTTTGCGCACAGCTTCGACATGATCTGGACGGCCCACCGCGGCGAGTAGCGCGACCCACAGAAACAAGAGGCGCTCCCAGTTGGGGCGCCTCTTCTCGTTGGATCCGTCGTTCAGGCGGCGGCCGAGCGGACACCGCCTCGCCTGCTACCGCAGCGCGAAGTCGTAGCGCAGGCGCAGGTAGCCCTGGCTGTGCTTGTCGAGGCCGGAGAACAGTCCAAGGGTCTTTCCGGACTGGTAGGTAATCGCGCCGGCACTGACGTTGACACCCTGACCCAGGTTGTAGCCAGCCTCGGCCCGGCCCATCCAGCCGAGGTCTGCAGTCCAGCCGAAGGCGGTGAGCGCAAGGTCGATGGTGAGGTCATCGCGCATCATGCGGCTATGCGACCGCAGCGCGTACGAAGCCGGTGCCTCTGGGAACAACAGGTCGGTCCGGGTATCCCACATGAAGTCCTTGCCGACTTCAGCGAAGAGGTCGGTGCCGGGCAGCCCCGAGACCGCGAGGCCAATCATGCCTCCGGTGACGTTCATCTGGGTCGTGTCGATGACCGGGTAGGCCACGGCGGTGTTGCCGATGTTGTAGTTGCGGCCGAAGTCCTGGTGCAGCTCCCACTTGAACAAGGCTGCCCCGAGCGGAACGGCACCCGACATGGCCAGCATCTCGTAGCGCCGGTGGTCGAGAATGATGTCGAGCCCAGTCGGCGCGCGAAGGTTGGCACCGGACACATCCTCGGGCTCAGAGACGACCAGCTCAGTGCCGTACTTGGCGACATAGCCGTCGACCACACCACGCTGCTCGAGCACAGAGGCCGCGTAGATCGCGAAGTCAAAGCCAGGCCCGCGGTAGCTCCACCGGAGCAAGTACTGCTGGTTGGCCACGTCGAAGGCACGCTGTTCGTGGCGGTAGTCGAGCTCGGACTGCGCCAAGAACGCGCCGAACTGTCCCGGTGCGCCACCGCTGAAGCTGAACACCGCGGGGAAAGAGCTGTAGGGCCCATTCGGCGGCGTGCGGAAGCCAAAGTGCGCCTCGTGGACGATCATCGCCTCGATGCGGTGGTACCCGAGGAACATCGTCGCCCGCGTCGAGAGCACTGGCAGCCGCAGGTCGTCGAGGTCGGCCATGCCGGGGTCTCGCAAGTCGCGAGGGTTCACGACATCGACGTAGCTGATGACGTCGCCCTCACCCCAAGCCGCGATCTGGCGACCGAAGGCGAGTTCGGTCTTGCCGAGCATGGTGGCGACATAGGCCTCGCGGAGGACCACTTGCGACTCATAGGTGTCGAGCGTCGCCTCGTCGTACTCATCGCGAAGGTGGCGGTACGCGAGGTCAGCCTCGGCATGCCCTCCCAACACGGTGCGGACCCGGTCGGACTTGTACTCGAGCGACAAGTCAATGCTCTGACGCGCTCGGGCGAGCGGCTGGGTGTCGAGGCGCTGTACCCAGAGTGCCTGATCGGACCGCGCAAATCCCGTGACGGCCCACTCGCCACCCTTCTTGGTCGTCGGCTCTTCGGAAGTCGCCTCGCCGGGAGAGGCAATCTCGGGCACCGCGGAGAATCCAGCGCTGTCGCCCTCATCACCCCAGTCATCGACGACGGGCGCAGGGGCAGGCTCTGGGCTTGGCTTTGGCGCCGGCTTCGCCGCAGGCGCGGGTACCGGCTTGGTCACGACCGGCACCACGGGCGCAGGGGGTGGCTCCGGCGCGGGTTCTGCCGCGGGTTCTGCCGCGGGCTCGGGAGCGGGCTCCACCGCCGGTGCTTCGGCTTCTGGCGCCTCAGGAGCCGCTGACTCGGCTGGGACTTCAGGCGCCGCCTCGGGTGACGCAGCGCCATCCTCTGGCGTGGCCGCGGGCGGAGCCTCTGGGGCCTCCTGCGCCACTGCAGGCGCGGCAAACAGCGCAAGCGCTGTCACCAGCGATCCGAACTTTGCACGGGTCGTCATGCTGTCTCCGTTCCGTCGAGTTCCGCGGCGGCAACGTGCTCGAGCACGGCCCCCGTCTCTGTTCCAGGTGCATAGGCGGCCCGCAGCAAGGCAGGCGCGAGCACCAGGTCCGCAAACAACGCCCAGCCCACAGCACTCGCCGTCAGCAGAGCAAAGATCTTTGTGCTCACCATCACGCCGAGCGCGAGGCTCATGAAGCCGAGGATGAGGACCACGCTGGTGGTCACAATCGCGCGGCCGGCATGCGAGAAGGCATGGGCAATCGCCGCATCCGTGCGCCCGTGCATGTGCCTATGGGCGCGAAACTGGTGCATGAAGTGCACGGTGTCATCCACCGCGATGCCGATGACGATCGACGCCACCAAGAGGTTCTGCACATCGAGGTTGATGCCAAGAAAGCCCATGGACCCGAGCACCATCGCAATGGGCGCGAGGTTGGGAATCATCGCGAGCAAGCCGAGCTTAATCTCGCCGAGCATCAGCATCATCAGCAGCGTGATGACCATGGCCGCAGCGCCGAAGCTCCGCGTCAAGTCGCCGATGAGCGCGCTCTCGACCGCGTGGTGATTGAGAACCGAGCCTGTGGGGCGCACGATCGCCATCTCGCCGATGTGCGTGTCGATGCCCTCGTACATGTGCTCGACCAGCGGGCGGTAGGCCCTCGAGTCACGCCACTTGACGCGGAGGGAGAGCAGGCCCTTCTTGTGGTCGAGGGTCATCACCCGGCGAAGCGCCTCGCGGCTGCCCGTCTCGAAGAGGGTGAAGCTGTCGATGACCCCACGCTGGGTGTCCGGCACCATGAAGAACTCGCGCTCCCCACCGTTGAGAGCGCGCCAGCTCTCGCGAACGACGTCGAGGGATCCAGAGGTGTGGGTGACGATGTGCTCGCCGGTCTCGGGATCGACGTAGTCGAGAAGATGCTGTTCGAGCTTCTCGATGCCGAGCATCAGCTCGCGGTCCCGCACATCCCCGCCATCGGGGACCTCGATGACCATCGACATGGTGTTGGTGCCGCCGATGTGCGCATCGAGCGCGTCGACCGCGGCCACCACCGGATCGTCAGCGGGGAGGAAGCCCTTGGAGTCGTGGGTGACGTCGAGGGTGGTGGTGAAGCCAATGGCCGACACCACCATGACCGCCGAGAACGCCAGCACAAGGGTACGGCGTCCCCGAGAGTCCGACAGAGCACTGCCGAAGCCGGTCACGCGGTCGAGCATGTCGACTTCGCCGGCCTGCTGGGACCCCCCGCCAAGCGGGGCGTGCGCGAAAGAGAGCACCGCCGGAAGCCACGTCATGGCCTGCACCCAGGCTGCACTCACCCCGAAGGCCGCGAGCAATCCGAGCTCCTGAATCGCAGGAGCACTCGCAAACCAGAACGAGAGCAGGCCAACCACGGTGGTTGCGCTCGTGAGCAACACGGGAACGCCCGTTGTCGCGACGGCCTGAACGACGGCGTCCTCGACACTCAGGCCGTCTCGGCGCGAGTCTCGATAGACGGACTGAATGTGAATGGTTCCGCCGATCCCGACGCAGAGCAGGAAGGGCCAGAGAATCGCCGACACGATGGTCATCGGCCGGCCCATGATCACCATGATGCCGAGCGTCCAAGCGACCGCGTGCCCGACGGCACCGAGCGGGCCGAGAACGCCAATCGGGCGACGGAACATCACGAACATGCAGACGACAAGGACCACACTCACGATCGCGCCCAGCCGCAGGAAGTCCCCTGCCGCCACCATGTTCAGCGTCGTAAACAGCGCCGGCGGCCCGCCGACCTGAATCGGAAAGTCCTCGCTGTTGTGAGCGTCGACGACTTCCATCAGGGCAACAAAGACCTCGTCGAGGTCCCGCTGTGGCAGCGGCACGCTCTTGACGACGAGCACCGCATGTTCACCATCGGCGTCGACCACATTGCCGACCCACTTCGAGTCGGCGAGCACCCTCTTCTTAAGGGCGGGAAGCTCTTGTTCGGTGGGCCAGGTGTCGAGCAGACCGCCGACGTTGAGGGTGCCGTCCAGCCAGACGGTGTCGCGAACGTTGACGAGCGAGGTCACCGTCTCGATGACGCTGCCGCCCTCCTGCTCACCCCAGCCGAGGTCATCGCCGAAGCCGCCCCAGTCGTCCTCGAGACGCCCTTCTTCGCGAAGTGCCGCACCCATCTCGGGCGCGGCGGTCTCGACCAACGTGACGTCGATGCGCTCGAGGTCATCGTGCAGCGCCTTCAGCTTGTCGAGGAACCCCATGGAGAAGACGTCGCCATCCACGAGCACCAGGAAGACCTCGTCGGTGCCGAAGGACTCGTGCAGCGCCTCGAGGGACTCGATCGCCACCGAGCCGGAGGCCAGGAAGTCGCGCTGGCTCGTGTCGACGGTGAGCCGGGTCGCCACCTGCTGAACCGCCACTCCGGTCGTGAAGAGCGTCAGAAGCAGTACAGGAATGCGGAATCGAAGCACCAGCTTCGCCCAGGCGGCCAACCACGCACTGCGGGGTGCCTCCTCCAGACTCGAATGACTCACTCGGCGCGCTCCAGTGCGGGTTTCCCATTTCACTGACGCATGTTAGCTAAGTTGCCATACCGCAGATAGCGGCCATGCGGAATCTCGCGCCAAAAGGGAGTTTCCGCTACAATCGCGCCGGATACAAAGCCGCAATGGGCGGCGCGGGAGTTCTCCGAGCATGGGCAACAGGGACCAAAACGTCGCGGGACGACGCTACAGAATCCTGAGTGTGATCGGAATCGGCGGCTTTGGTCAGGTCTACCGAGGACGGCTCGAAGGCCCCGAAGGGTTCTTCAAAGACGTCGCGATCAAGCTGCTCAAGGGCAACGAAATCCCTGACGACACCCTCGAGCGCTTTCGCGACGAAGCGCGAATCCTCGGCCTGATCCGAGACCGCGCCATCGTCAGCGTCGATCCACCGACGCAGTTCGCGGGTCGCTGGGCCGTCGTGATGGAGTTCGTCGATGGGGCCTCGGCCGCCCGCTTGCTCAAGCTCGGCCCCTTTCCGCCCACCGTCGCCCTCGAGATCATCGAGGAAGTGGCCCGCGCGCTCGACAAGATCTACCGCCACCCCGGCGTCGATGGCGAGCCACTGCACCTGCTTCACCGCGACCTAAAGCCCGGAAACATCCAGATCACGCCCTCCGGCGAGGTCAAGATCCTCGACTTTGGCATCGCGCGTGCGGACTTCGACGCTCGGGAAGCCAAGACCACGATGAGCATCGGCGGCACCATGGGGTACATCGCCCCCGAGCGCCTCGAAGCGGTCGAGGGCCCATCCGGCGACATCTACTCGCTCGGCGTCGTGCTCCATAAGTTCGTCACCCGCAAGCTCCCGAAGAAGCGGCGTCCTTGGGAACCCGGCGTTGAGCAGCCCGAGACCGATGACCCGCTCGAGATGGTGCTGCACCTCACCGACCGCATGCGCTGCTACGAGTACGAGGAGCGGCCTACGGCCCGTGACCTAATGAAGGAGTGCCGGGACCTTCGCCGCAAGATGGACGGCCCCTCCTTGCGCGAGTGGGCGGAAGGGACGGTGCCAGAGGTCTCAGTCCTCGAGGACGACGACCTCGTCGGAAGCTTTCTGACCGAGACCCTGTCGAGTGTGCCGATTGGCCCCACCGAGGACGAGGTCGAGGCCTCCCAGCGCGTGCTCGCGGCCGCCCAAGCCCAGATGCGTGAGCAGCACGGTGTTGCAGAGCCGCCGAAGGCTGCGCCTGAGAACAACGACAAGAAGATGGCCCTGATCGGAGGCTTTCTGGCGTTTCTCGTGGTGATCGGTGGCGGCGGAATCGCCTACACCATGATGAGTGGGCCCGACGCCACCCCCGTCGCCGCCGCCCCAGCGCCCGTGCCCGAAACGAAGCCAGCGCCAGAGCCCGCACCGGAGCCGGATGCGGTGGTCGCCGCCGATCCCGTGGAGGGCGAGCCAGATCCTGAGGCGGAGCCCGCGGCGGAGCCCGTGGTTGAAGCCGAACCCGTCACTGAAGCGGAGCCTGAGCCCGCCACGGCGCCCGCCCCGGCGCCCGCGCCGCAAGCCATCGCAGTGGCCGAGCCGAAGCCCGCACCGCGCGTGGCTCCACAGCCCGCACCGGCCCCCGCACCCGTGGCCCCAGCCCCCGCACCCGCCGTCAAGACCTACGACCTGACCTTCAGCTCTGTGCCCATGGGCGCCGAAATCTTCGTGGATGGAAAGTCCATCGGTCACACCCCGCTGTCGAAGGTGGCCATCGCCGGAGGTAGCCATCAGGTTCGGATGGTTGCCGGCGATCAATCCGTCGATGAGACGATTCAGGTCGGCCGCCGTTCTGCCATCCGCTACATGTGGCGCGCCTCAACCGGCGCGTGGGAAGCCGGCTACTAGGTGCAGAGTCTGGTAGCCTTGCTCCTGTCCAAGCTCGGAGAAACCATGCGCCTCGCGGTGCTCTCGCTACTGTTCTCAGGCACCGCCTACGCGGCCTGCCCCGACCTCGAAGCCAGCTTGGTGGCCGCCGAAGCCACGGTGCTCGAGGGCCGATTCGACGACACCGAGACCGCGCTCGCCACGGTCGAGACCGCTCTCGGTTGCGGCGAGGTCGGCGCAGCCGAGTCCCTCGCGCGCTTCTGGATCACCGAAGGCGCCATGCTCCATCTCGGCGGCGATCCCGAGGGCGCGGTCGACTCGTTTACCGCAGCGCGACGCGTAGCCCCCGACTACTGGAACGCCGACTTCGGCCCCCAGCTCGCCACAGCGTTTCAAGCCGCCGCTCCCCTCGAGGGTCCCAGCGGCACGATTGCCCTGAGCCCAGGGCTCGAGCGCTACCTCGCTCATATCGATGGCGCGCCCGCCAACATCCCCGCTGAGACCACACCCGGGCTTCACTTGATTCAGGTGGGCCCGCCCGAGGGGCCGACTGAGTTCGCCCAGTTCGTGTATGTGCCTCCCGGCCAAGAGCTGAGCCTGGCCACGGGCATCGTCGAGAAGGCGGCACCCGCCCCCGAACCCGTGGTCGTCCCCGAGCCGGAGCCGGTGGTCGCTCCCGAGCCGGAACCCGAGCCTCTCCCCGAGGTACCGCCACCGCCGCCGCCGCAGAAGCCCAAGATCAGCCCGTTCCTGATCGGCGCGGGCGTGGCCGCGGTGGGCTCAGCCATCACCTTTGGCCTGCACCAGTCGCAAAATGCCAAGTACGAAGATGCCGAATCGATCGAGGCACTCGACGCGACCAAGAATCGGCAGATCGCCTTCGGCGGCACCGCCATTGGCCTGGCTGGACTGGCGGCCACCGGCGTCGTTCTCCACGTGGCGTTCTAGGAGTTCACCATGCGCATACTGCTCCCACTCCCACTCCTGCTTCTGCTTCTGCTCTCTGGCTGCCTGTACAACGAAGATGCGTACAACGACCAGCTCAACGAGCTCACAGACCACGACGGCGACGGCGTGATCTTCTCGCGCGACTGCGACGACAGTGACGCGACCCGGTACCCCGGCGCCGAGGAAATCCCCGCCGACGGCATCGATCAGGATTGCAACGGCGTCGAGGACTGCTACGTCGACCGCGACAACGACACCTTCGGCAAGAACGAGATCGTCGCCGGCAACGACATGGACTGCACCAACCGCATCGGTGAGGCCGACAACCCGGACGACTGCGACGACTCGGACGACGAGATCTACCCCGGAGCCCCCGACGAGAAGGGCGACGGTTACGACATGGACTGCGACGACACCCCGTAGGGTCTAGCGCAGCTTCATCACCAAGCTCTTCGGAAGCGGACCAAGCTCGGGCTGCTCGCCGGGCTCGGTGATGAGAATCAGCCCTCCGTCGACGAGGCTGTGCATCTCGAAAGACCCGGGCTCGATCGCGAGCATGTTGGTCTGCTCGTCGAAGGACCAAGCGAGCGGAAGCTCCTCGAACTTGCGCGACCAACGCACATCGGCGTCCTCGTCGATGCTCATGAGGAGCACGGTCTCGAGCGATGCCGAGAGCACGGTCGCGATGCCACCGCCACGGCCATCTGGCGCAAAGTGCGCGAAGCTGTCGACCAGCTCACTCTCGTAGCTGCGTGCGAACTCGACCGTGCCTTCCGCGTCGAGCTTGGCGACGAAGCCGCGTTGAGCTACCGCCCCACCCTCGAGCTGCGGTGACCACCAGCCCCCCAACAGCAGGCCGCCATCTTCGGTCGGAGCCATGCCGGTGATGCGGTCGGTGAGGAACCAAGGCGCAGTCGCGTAGCGCGTGTACCATTGCTGCTCGCCGAAGCGTGAGAAGCGGGCGACCCAGCTCTCGACGGTGGACTGCTCGCACACGGCCTGGTCGTCATGGCAAGAGGTGTCTCGACGGCCGTAGAGGGGGCCACCGACAAAGAATCCGCCATCTTCGGTGGGCTCCAGGAACTCGATGACCGGCGCGTAACGGTGGTTCCAAGCGTCGTCGTCATCTTCGTAGGGCGCGAAGTACGGCAGCGTGACCTCATCGCACCAGCGCGCGACCTGGTCGGTGATGCCGACCTTGCAGATCTTGACAGGGTCCTCGATGCCGCCCACTGCAATCAGCACTGCGTCGCCATCTGGAAGCCCGCTGGCCATCGTCCACGGCGTCATCTCGTCCACGCGAGTCCGAATCACACCACCCGTACCGCTCACGCTCTCCATGTAGCTGATGCGAGTCTCATCCACGTCTTCGCGAAGGGAGCCCTGATACACGGCCAGCGTCTCACCGCGCGGCCCGACCGCGACCACACCTTGAGCAGGCGGAAAGAGTGCATGCTCCGGACTCTCGAAGCGGACATTTCCCCGCTGGTCGAAGGCCTTGGTCGAGACCACCGGCGCATCCGGTGACGTGATGGCCACAGCAAACCCACCCGCCGGCGTCTTGTCGGTCGAGCCGACGAAGCCGTTGAACCGGTCGTAGATCAGCCAGTCTTGCTCTGGCGGATTGCCGAGCGTCTCGTCGGTGAGCGCACCATTGTCCTTCCAGAACACAGGGGCAAGGCCACCGTGACCCGCATCACAAGCCGCCAATGGGAAGAGAAGCAACAACAGCTGAGAGCTACGCAGAACGACCTCCGCGAGCCCATCTGCCTTCCGGTCTGTCGTCGAGCAGCTTCGTCTGGTGCGCGTGCCGCATAGTCTCTCCACGATTCGGCGAGAATAGCGCAATCCAAGCCCGTTTCGCAGCTCAGCACCCCCCGAATGCCCGGTCACTTCGCGATGATCGAGGTGTGAAGCGGTGGTTCACTGACACGCGTCAGCATTGGCTCCACTCGCCCCGAATCCGTCAGCGCCGAGTCAGCGGTGCGCAGCGCCAGAGGCGCCAGCCCTTCCGACTACTCCAACGCCCAGGCTTCGCGAAGGTCCGCAACGCGCGTGTCGTCCGGCGCCTGGACCGCGGCAGCCTCGAGCACCGCTTCTGCTCGAGACGCATGGCCCTCGGTCCGGAGCCAAAGGGCTCGCTCAATGAGCGCGTCGGGCGCGTGGAGCAACGCCAGCAAGGATGGGCTCTGCGCGAGCGCGTCTACGGCCTCCCCTTCGCCGTGCCAATCAAAGGAAGAGGTCCGCCGCGGGCTGAGCAGGTTCGAGTACTCCAGGAAGTCGTCGGTGCGGTAGAGCGCCGACGTGAGCGCGAACATGCGCGTGAGGGACGCATCCTTGTCGCAATCCGAGCACCACTCGTAAACCCCAGAGGGTTCGAAGAGCTCCGGCGGGAGCGAGGTCTCCATGACGTGTGACTGCTGGCTGTACTCGAGGATCGGCCAGTCATCGACCAGTGCGACACCCCGGCGCGGCCTTCCGCCGTACAGGATGGCGAGCTCCCGAGCGGTGGGGGCTCCGACGGCCTCGAGGTCGGTCCTGACCGCCGGACGACCGGCGATGCGCTGGTCCACGTCGTGGAGTGAGAATGACGCCCCCGTGCTGCCGACGAGCACGAACTCGCGGCCTGACGCGACCAGCAAGGCGCTCTCCGGAAACACTTCCGCGAAGGCCGCGACCATCTGCCGGACCGATGCGTCGGTGACCTGGTACGCGGGAAGCCACTGTGTGAGCACCCCGCCCTCACTCAACCTCTCCCGTGCGGCCTCATAGAACTCGACCGAGTAGAGCGCCGAGATCCCCGCATGGCCAATCGGTGGGGGCTCGAGCGTGATCACGTCATAGCGGGTGTCCACCGACTTCAGATGGTGCCGACCATCATTCACGAACACGGACAGGCGCGGATCACGGAGCACCCCATGATTGGCATGTTCGAAGTAGCTGCCATGCGACAGCACATCCCACGACAAGTCGATCGCGTGGAGCTCTCGCACCGAGGGGTGAAGCGCAGCCGCAGACAGCGTGTTTCCGACGCCAAAGCAAATGACCGCCACACGCTCCGGCTCGTCCTGCATCAGCAGGGGAATGTGGGCCATGAGCCGCATGTACCGCTGGGCATGAGGCGACGTGCTCGTCATGGGATGGCCGCCTGTCCAGAGCCGTGCCGGTCCCTCCGGACGACCGGTGACGACAACGATCTGCTCGACCCCCTCATGCACGGCGAGCACGCCTTCTCGCTCGACGCGATTGGCGGGGAAGCTCGCCCAGAGCAGCTGATCGGGCGGAAGCCTCGCGAAGCCCAGGACGGCGACGAGGCCGATGGCAGCCCACCGACCCTCGCGCCCTAGAAAGAGCGGCGCCAGACAAGCGAGTGCAGCAAGCGCCATGACGGTGCGCTGCAGCCCAAGCCCGGGCAGCATCGCAAAACCCACGACGAGGGCCCCGACCACATTGCCAGCTGTGGTGGCGAGGTAGAGAAGCCCAGCCCTCCGGCCCAGACTCGACGCGCTGTCCTGCGCCATCGCGTTCCCGAGAGGAAAGCTGGCCCCCATGGCCACCGAGGGCAAGAACACGAGCCCAGCTGCGGTGACCAGGTTGATGCGCTGCACCGGCCACAGCGAGACACCGTCCTGTAGAAACACGGGGATGAGGCCCAGCTGCCTGCGAACGATGTCCTCTGGATCGAACGCAGCGAAACAGAGGAGAACAAGGGTGCCCAACGCGAGCTGTGCCCCCGCAAACCACCGGACGGGGTTCCCAAAGCGTCGGGAGAGAGCCCCGGCGCCCACTGAACCCACCACGAGGCCGACCAACAACACGGTGAGCAAGGCCGAGAACACTGCCCGGTACGGCCCAAGCGCACCCGAAAGAAAGCGAAACCAGGCCAGCTCCATGCCCATGGCGGCGAAGCCCGCCACGAAGAGTGCCGCGGCGACCAAGGCCGGCTGCTCCCCCACCGCGACCACGCTCACCTCGGCCTCGCCCTCTGGACGCAGAAGCAGGGCGCCCACTGCGGCGAGGCCATTCAAACTGGCCGCGAACAACAGTGCACCGCGCAGTCCCCAACTCGGGACAAGCCACAGGTCCGTGGCCAGCGCCCCTACGGCCGCGCCGAGAGTGTTGACTCCGAACAACCAGCCCACCCACCAGCCCGCTTCACGCACATCCACCACTGCGCGAACGAGCAGCGACAGCGTCGCCCCCATGCACAGCGCACTCGGTCCGAGGAGAGCCGCGACCACCACCGCCCGCATCACCCGGGTCGTCGGGGCCAGCGTGTGCCACCCATTCGCAGCCACCGTGTAGGACCCGCCCAGTCCCCCGGCAGCAAGCCACGGCAAGATGAATGCAAGGGCAACGCCGAAAACGCAGATGGCCAGTTCAGCCATGGCATAGGCGCGAAGAGACGCGGCGGCTCCTCGACGGTCCGCAAAGCCGCCGGCGACCCACGCGCCGAGCCCTAGACCGCCGACGAAGACGCTGGTGACGAGGGCGGCGGACTGGGCAGTACTCCCAAACGCCAAGGAGACGTGGCGCACCCAGACCACCTGGTCGACAAGCCCGCTCACACCCGAGATGAAGAACAGGACCAAGACGGCCAGGCGAGCCCGCATCAGCGGTTCAACGCCGCACTATTGCGCGATGACGGTAATGCTCGCAGTGCCGACGTTGGCATCGGAGTCCGTGGCGGTCGCCGTCACGGTATGCGTTCCAGCGCTAGGCCGGAACTGAGCCGTGTTCGTGATGGCGCCGTCGATGTCGGACGTCCAAACAATCGAGAGGCCACCGTCCTCGAAGTCCCGCGCGGATCCCTGAAGCGGAGTTCGCTCGTTTACGTTCACCGTCGTGTTGTCCGCGGGAGAGGTGATCTCCACGAAGGGAGAGAGTGAGGTCACCTGAATGGTGTCGGTGCCGCTCAGGCCCTGGCTATCCACTGCCGTACAGGTGATCTGGTGGACTCCACCGGTCAGTGAAACCGACAGCGTCGGCCCCGTGCCAATGGCTCCATCGACGTCACTCGACCAGCGAATGTCGCCGTTGGGAAGGGAGCCGTCTTCGGGGTCACTCGCCACTGCGACGAAGGCCCAGCCATCGAAGGCATCGGTCGAGGATGCGGCCGGCTCGGTGATCGTGCAGGAAGGCGCCGCGTTTGGATCGGTGTCCGTGTCCGCATCGGTGTCCGCGTCGGCATCGGTGTCCGCGTCGGCATCGGTGTCGGCGTCGGCGTCGGCATCGGCGTCCGCGTCCGCGTCGGTATCGGCGTCCGCGTCCGTGTCCGCATCGGCGTCCGTGTCCGCATCGGCGTCCGTGTCCGCATCGGCGTCCGTGTCGGTATCGGTGTCGGTCTCGACTTGAGTGTCGCCGCTATCGGCAAACTCCGCGAGCTCCGCGTCGGTAATGATCTTGCAGCCCGACAGACTCAGCCCGGCTGCGAGCAAAAGACAGATGCGCATAAGGTCTCCACCGGCAGACTATAGCGTCTCCCTCACCGACGGCGAAGCGCCAAGGTCCATCGACAGAACAAAGCGCCTTTGGAGTGCACATGCGTGTGGCGACCTTCAACGTCGAGAACCTGTTCACCCGCTACCTGTTCGCGCGGGGAGTGGACTCACGTCATGCCGCGACGCACGGCTTCACGACGGAGGATCTTCGGTTTCGCATGGCCGAGCCGAGCGCGAAGCGGCTGACCGCAGAGACCCTTCTCGCCCTCAACGCCGATGTCGTCGCCCTGCAAGAGGTCGAGAGCCTCGACGTACTGAAGCAGTTTCGGGATCGCTATCTTGGCGGGCGCGAGGTCTGGCCTCACGCCCTCGTGATCGACGGCAATGACAGCCGCCGAATCGACGTCGGCGTCCTGTCGCGATTTCCGATCGTGCACGCGCGCAGCTGGCAGCACTTGCGGAGCGAAAGGGGCTTCACCTTTGACCGCGACTGCCTCGAGGTGGACGTGTCCGGCCCCCTCGGTGTCCTGACCCTGTACGTCAATCACTTCAAGTCGATGCGCGCTCCGAACCGCACCCGCGGCTCCGGCCGAGCACTCACCCGGGCCAGGCGACTCGAGCAAACGGCAGCCGTTCGGAACATCATCACCGAGCGCTTCGGCCCCGATCCGTCCGATGCCCCCTTCATCGTCCTCGGTGACTTCAACGACTTCGTCGCCGACGACCATCAGGGAAGGAGCGGTATTCGCGACTTCGTGGAGTGGAGCGCGGTGGAGAATGTGCTGAATCGCCTTCCTGAAGACGAGCGCTGGACCCACTTCTTCGCGGGTCGAAGGGGCGGCCTCGACCCGGCCTACCGTCAGCTCGACTTTCTGATGCCCAGTCGTGGCCTCGCGGCGCGAAACCCGCAGCTTCCTGAGGTGGAGCGGCGCGGTCAGCCGGGTCGCGCACGACGCTTCTCTGGACAGCGCTTCGAGGGGGTCGGCGAGTCTCGGCCCAAGGCCTCGGATCACTGCCCGATCGTGTTCGAGCTCACGTCGCTCTAGCCCGGAACCGCCGGCTTCACGTCGCGCACCTCTGCCTCGTCATGGACGAGGCTCACCATGAGCGTGCCCCTCCAAGGTCCATCGCCCTCGGGAATCTTCGGGTTCTGGAGCACGACGCCCGCGTCACGCAGCGCCGGAAGCAGTCGAGACAGGTCCTCAGCATCGACCTCCAGCGTCAGCCGCACCGCAAGGTTGCTCATCCGTCCGCCGTCGAGCACCGAGGCGCCGGCATTGCGGCAGACTTCGATGAGGGTGAACGCCGCGTTTCGCCACGGCATCCGGGTGTGACCGATCAGCTGAATCCATTGCGCGAAAGGCATGTCCACCTCTACCGGAGAGTAGGCCCTCCGAAATGGACGTCAAGCCACCTACTTGGCCTTGATCACCTGGAGGCGATCGATGTCGAAGACCGACTGATTGGCGGATCCACTCACCAACAGCACTCGAACCGCCGTGGCGTCCGACGACAGGTCCGAGGGAATCACGGCTTGGCCATCGACGGCATGCCAGACGCCGTCGGCCACGTAGCCGTTGAACGAGCCACCCACCTGCCGTTCCCCGCCGGAGTGCTCGACGTAGAGCACCCAGTCCGGCGACTTGGTGTCTCCGGAGACGTAGCGGCCCGCGAGGGAAAGCTCGAGCACATCGCCAGCGACAAGCACGGTCTCAAAGCGCTGCCCGATACCGCGGTAGTCCTCGGTGTCGATCCGCAGCGCCCAGTCGCAGTGGTCGGCCTCGTCGACCAAGGTCAATGAGCTGGCCCCAGTGTTCGACCAGGCACCGCTGCCCTTGACGAAGGTCTCGAAGGACCCGTCGACCAACAAGCCGCCGTAGGTAGCGTCACAGACCTCGTTGTCGGTATCGGCTGAGTCACCGGAGTCACCGGAGTCCGATGATTGGACCCTGTCGCGCGCGCTGTCGTGCACATCGGAGCGAATCAGGCAGCCCGCCAGCACGAGCGTAGCGAAGGGCGCAGCTGTGCGCATCGGCCTCACCCATCGCGCTGTTCGAGCTGTCCGGGTCACGCTCACTCCTCGGTCCGGCCCCTCTCTCAGTATGCCGGAACTACCGCCCTCTATCCCAGCCCGTGCAAGCCGTCCGAAGACCCGACCTTCGAATGCAGCGAAAGGCCCGCGCGTCCCGAAGAAGGTACCTTCAACACAAGCCTTGGCCGGAGCCGCAATGTCCGAAATCCGCGCGATGGTGCTCAGCCTCGTTCTCGCAGGGTGCTCAGGTGCCAACACCGAAGCCCCCGTCGAGCCCGCAGAAGTGGTCTCGGAGGAACCCTCTCGGGCTGTGCTGGCGACCCCCGCCCCCCTTCCCGCTGCGAACGTGGAGCCCACCCCACTGCCTCCGGCGGAGGTCCTGCCAGAGCCAGTTCCCCCCACGACGCCGGCTGCCGCGCAACAGGCCCCGTCACCCGCCGCCAAGAAGCCGGACGTCGCGACCGAAGTGGTCGCCGAGCCCGTCGCAGTACAGCCGGAAGTGAAGGAGCCGGAGGTCGCACAACCAGAGCCCGAGCAGCCCGTTGAGGAACCAGCCGAGCAGCGTGGCCTCACGTCATACGCCGTCGTTCCAGCCGATACCTGGATCTACGTAGTCGTCCGCTTTGATCCAGACGCACTCGCGGTGGCTCTCGGACACGACCACATGGTCCGGGCGGTCGGCTATCAATCCACCCTTCGCTGGAACCCCGAGTCCGCGGAGGACTGCGATGTGTCCTTTGTCATCCCCGTCGCTGATCTGGTCCCAGACCCACCAGGTGGACGCGAACGAGCGGGCCTCGACCCCCTCGATGCCGTCGGAAAGAAGGCCCTGGGCAGCATCAAGTCGAACTTTCTTGCCAAGAAGCAGCTTCACGCTGACGCCTACCCTGAGATCCGTTTCCAGAGCACTTCTTGCGACGGCGTGAGTGGGCCCGTTCGGGTGAAGGGGGACCTCTCGATGCGCGGCGTCACCAACCCGATCTCGCTTCGGATGGAGGTCGAGGAAGACGGCGAGACCTTCCGCGCGACCGGCCGCTTCGAGACTACCCACACGGCCTTCGGCTTCAAGCCGTTCAGCAATATGGCCGGGGCGTTTCGCAACCTCGACACGCTCTCCTTCACCGTGGACGTAGCGGCGAAAGCGCGCTGAGCCAGGTCATTCGTCGTCGGCGAGAGCCCGCTCAAGCGCGAGGAGCTGCTCCTCGCAATCGGGACAGATGGCTCGATGGTGGGCGAAGAGCGTGCGCTGTTCCGCGGGGAGCTTGCCCTCGATCCATACGGCGAGGGCATCGACGAACGCGTCGCAGTCCAGCTCTGCGTCTTCGGTTCGAGCGAGCATCTGCCCAAGCATGCGAGGTGCCGTGGGCTCAGACATGGGACCCTCCAAGGTCTTCAGGACGAATGCCGCGTTCGAGAAAGTGGGCCCGCAGTTTCCGACGTGCGTCGTGCAAGGACTTGTAGAGAGCCCCGCGCGTCTTTCCCTGCCGGCGGGCGATCTCCGCGAGTGGCAGCCCACCGAGCTCCGCGAGCAGTGACTCCCGCTGCGCCGGTGAGAGCACTTCTTGAATGGCGCGACGGAGCAGGGCCTCATCCTCGGCTCGCTCCAATAGGCCTGGCGCGCTCGGCGCCGAGATCAGCTCGTGACCCATCGCGATGGCCTCGGACAGCTCGACGTGCTCGTACCGCCGCTTGCGCAGGGCCTGCAGCGCTTCGTTCACGGCAATCGACATCGCCCACGTCTTGAGCTGGCTGCGCCCTCGAAACGAATCGAGACGCGCAACCACCTTGGTCAGGGCGTCCTGAGTGAGGTCGTCTAGGTCAGCATCCGAGAGCTGCTCACCAAAGCTCTTGCCCAGACCTCTCCGCAAGTAGTCACGCAACTCACCTACGGCCCCGGGCCGGGTCACGGAGTTCGACAGGGCCAGATGTGTCGCGTCGAGAGAAGCCATCACCGCACGCTAGGCCCTGCCCTCCGGGGAGTCAAACACCCTGCCCACAGAGAAATCCGTGGGTCGAGGTAAGGATCTGACTGCGAGGGCATCAAAGGGACAGACACGGAGTCGAACATGCCCAAGCTCACCCTCTACCACCTCGATTACTGTCCATTCTGCGTGCGTGTTCGTTCCGCAGCCGCTCGCCTTGACATCGACCTCGAACTCATCGAGATCAGTGAGCAACCCGACGCCCGGGAGCACCTCCTCACCACCCTCGGAAGGTCCACCGTGCCCGTGCTCGGCATTGGCGAGGGCATGTCCGAGCGCCTCATGCCGGAAAGCCGAGACATCATCGCTTGGCTAGAGGCGAACGTCCGCGCCCTCCACGGGTTGGCCGCATGATCCACCACCAAGGAGAAAGCATGACCGACGCGCTACGCACCGCCGTCTTTGCCATGGGTTGATTCTGGGGACCCGACTCCCGGTTCGGGAGTCTCCCTGGCGTTCACCGAACTCGAGTGGGGTACGCGGGCGGCACCACGTCCCATCCCACCTACCGAAACATGGGCGACCACAGCGAGGTCGTCGAGGTGGAGTACGACCCCGAGCAGATCACCTACACCGACTTGCTCGCCGTCTTCCGCGAGGGGCACAACCCCCTGCGCGTCAAGCGTACCCAGTACCGGTCCGCGGTGCTCTTCCAGACCGACGAAGAACAGCGACTCGCCCGCGCAGCTCTGGAGCACTGGTCTGAAGGAGTACCCGGCGGCCTGGCGACTTCGCTCGAACCCCTAGGAACCTTCTGGCCGGCGGAGGACTATCACCAGAAATACCGCCTAAAGCGCGACTCTCCCACCGTAAAGGCGCTGGAGAAGTCGTTCGGCGGCGACTGGTCACACACCCTCGCTGCGACCAAGCTCAATGCGCATGCAGGGGGCTACCCGGTCGATCTGACCGGACTTGGCACTGCACTAACGACCTCGACGTGAACCTCATCAAGACAAGGACACCCATGCTCGACTGGAAGCAAGTGATGTACCGCGCGGTGAAAGGCAACCCAACGCCCCCATCTCGACGAGTGGAGCGGACTCTGGAAGAGTGGCGAGCCCGCCTGAGCCCCGAGCGGTTCCGAGTGACCCGCCAAGCGGGGACGGAGAGGCCGTTCAGCTCCGACAGTTGCGCCCTGTTCGAGGCAGGCATCTACCAGTGTGCCTGCTGCGAGACTCGGCTCTTCGATGCCACAACCAAGTTCGACTCGGGGACGGGTTGGCCATCATTCTCAGAGCCGATGGACCTGGCCGCGGTCGCGTACAGAGAAGACCTCGCTCACGGCATGACGCGCATCGAGGCCAGCTGTGCCGTCTGCGACGCGCACCTCGGTCACGTGTTCCCGGACGGTCCGGCGCCGAGCCGCTTGCGGTACTGCATCAACGCGGTGGCCCTCCATAAGGAGGCCTGAGACCGCAGGCGGTGGAGTCTGCGGTCATCCGGTGAACACGGGGTGCACGCGCGGTCAGCACCTGCACGGCACGCGTTCCCATTGGAGGTTCTGTACAGCCCGGGTGGCTCGGGGTACACATGAAACCGTTCGATGTCTCTACCCTTCCAGCGCTCGTTGAGTTCGTTGCGCCAGGACTCCCATCGGTCGTCGTTGACCGCGGGTGTCTTGGGGTTGGTGCTGCTGCTCGCCTGGAGTGCCTGGGCTGGGCTGAGCGAGATCGACATCCACGAGAGCAGTGCGGCCGCTCGCCTCGAGACGCTCTCACCGCTGCACCGCGTCGAGGCACCCATCGACGGTCGCGTCGTGGAGGTCTTCGTAAAGCTCGGGGATGAGGTCGAGGCGGGACAGCCCCTCGTACAGCTGGAGTCCGAACTCCAACGCTTGGCCCTCACCGAAAGCCAAGCCCGCCTGCGCGCGCTCCAAGCACAGCTCGGCCCACTACACGTGGAACTCGAGGCGGCCCAGGAGCGCCTCGGCGGTGAAGAGCAGGCAGGCTCCGGGGCCATCCGCGAAGCGCAGGCACGCCACCGCGCCGCCGAGTCACAGGCCGACATTGCCGAAGAGCGCTCACGAACCGTCGAACGACTCGTGCCTGCCGGGGGCGCGACCCGGGCAGACCGGTCGGTGGCTTCAAGCGAGGCCGCGCGAACGCTCTCAGAGGCTGAGGCAGCGACCCACGCCATCAAGAGGCTGCGCTGGGAGTCCCTGGTGCAGGCCGCCGACGGTCGTTCGCGCGTTGAGACGATTCGCCGGGAGATCCTCCGGGTCGAGGGCGAAGTCGAGCTCGCAACGGTCCACGTCGAGCGCCTGCAGAGCGAACTGGACCGCCGAGAAATCGTCGCGCCCGTCGCCGGTCGCATCGCCGAGATCAGCGCACTCTCGAGCGGCCGCTACGCTTCGGTAGGAACCCACCTGCTGAGCGTGCTGCCGGGCGGAGAGCTCAAGGTCGTCGCCCAGTTCTCCCCCGGGCAGGCCCTCGGCCGCCTTCACAGCGGTCAGTCCGGGCAGATGCGACTGGATGGCTTTCCCTGGACCCGCTTCGGCACGCTCGACACGCGAGTGATGCGCGTCGCGGATGAGTCCACCGAGGCGGGTGTTCGCGTCGAACTCGAGCTCACGGATGCGGACGGATTCCCCGCCAAGCTCGAGCATGGTCTGCCCGGAAGAGTCGACATTGTCGTCGACCGCATCACCCCCTTCGAGTTGATGCTGCGCGGCGCCGGGCAATGGATGGACGGCTGACGATGCCGGCTACTCCGCAGCGCGCATTTCTCATTCCGGAGGTGGTCCAGACCTCGGCGATGGACTGCGGCCCAGCAGCGCTCAAGGCCCTCCTCGAGGGTTTCGGCGTATCCGCAAGCTATGGCCGCCTGCGCGAGGCCTGCCAGACTCAGGTCGACGGCACATCGATTGACGCCCTCGAAGACCTAGCGGTCATGCTTGGCCTGGACGCCGAACAAGTCATGGTTCCCCGAGACCACGTTCTCGCGCCCGGCTCGGAGGTTCTTCCGGCCATCGCCATCGTCAAGCAGCCGACGGGCCTCACACACTTTCTCGTGCTCTGGCGTCGCCACGGGCCGTTCGTACAGGTCATGGACCCCGCTCAAGGAAGACGCTGGGTTCGCGCGGAGACGATCGAGGGCCAGCTCTATGTGCACGAGATGCCCGTCCCCGAGGATGCCTTCAGGGATTACGCCGGCTCAGAGAGCTTTGCCGGCCCCCTGATGCGGCGCCTGGGCGCCCTCGGCGCGTCGCACAGCACTCAACAAGAGTGGCTGACGGCGTCGGCTGCGGACACCACTTGGGAGACGTTCGCGAGACTCGATGCCGTGGTCCGCATGGTCCAGTCCCTGGTGACGAGTCGGGCCGTCTCCAAAGGAAGCGAGGCCGTTCATCTGGTGAGCCAGTTCGCGGAGATCGCCAAGACCGACCCGAGCATCATTCCAAGTGAGTACTGGACCGCCTTCGCTCCAGACGGCCCCAACGTCCAACTACGAGGCGCAGTCCTCGTTCAAGTCCATGGCGTCGACCGAGCGAAGACCCCGGCCGACCTCCCTCAGGAACTCGCCGCAGCGCTCGCCGAACCCCCTGCCCGGCCCGGGGCGCTACTGCTGCAGAAGCTTCGACAGGACGGGTTGCTCGCTCCGGCCTTCGTCGCCGTGGCGTTGGCCTCAAGCGCGCTGGGGGTCCTTGCCGAGGCGCTCGTGTTTCGGAGCGCCATCGAGTTCAGCAGCCTGCTGCGCCTTCCTGAGCAGCGCCTCTGGACAGGCGCCGCGCTGGGAAGCCTCCTCGTCATCCTCGCCTTCCTTCAGCATCCCGTGAATGCCACCGCACTTCGCATGGGTCGTCAGCTCGAAGGCCGGATGCGCCTGGCCTTTCTACGCAAGATTCCGCGGCTAGCCGACCGCTACTTCCACAGCCGCCTCACCAGCGACATGGCCCAGCGCGCCCATAGTTTGCACGTGATGCGCGTGTTGCCCTCGCTAGGGCAGAGCCTGGTGAGCTCGGTGTTCACCCTGCTCGCGACCTGTCTAGGGGTCATCTGGCTCGATCCCCGCAACATCCTCTCGGTCCTGCTCGTCGCCGCACTCTCGGTCGCCGTTCCTCTGCTGCTCCAGCCCATGCTCAACGAGCGAGACATGCGGGTCCAGACCCTCTTCTCGACGCTGACCCAGTACTACCTCGACTCCTTGCTGGGCCTGATCCCCTTGCGTGCACACAGCGCGCAGCTCGCGATGCGTCGTGAGCATGAGGGCCACCTGGTCGAGTGGGAGCACGCATCCATGGGGCTGCTCGGCGTCATGGTCAAGGCCGAAGCCCTGACTGCGGGGCTGGGAGCGATACTCACGGTGTGGTTGCTCTGGGGCTACTTGGCCGCGGGCGGAGCCATCTCTGGCGCCCTTCTCCTCGTGTATTGGGCGCTGCGGATCCCCGCACTCGGCTCGAGCGTCGCCCGGGCCGCTCGGCAGTACCCACAGATGCGCAACGTCGCGCTCCGCCTGATGGAGCCACTGAGCGCCCCAGAAGTGCAGGCTGGCACCGATGCTCCCGAACCTGGCGAGGGTCCCGTCGCCCTGAGCTTCGAGCGGGTCTCGGTACTCGCAGGCGGGCAGGCGCTGCTCACGGATCTCGACCTGGAGATCGAGCCCGGCAGTCGTGTGGGCATCGTCGGCGCCTCAGGCGCCGGAAAGTCGACCCTCGTGGGGTTGCTGCTCGGTTGGCATGAGGCGGCGGCGGGCCGCATTCTGGTCGACGGCGAAGTGCTCTCGCCCTCCCGCCTGGAGACGCTGAGACGAGAGACCGCCTGGGTCGATCCAGCCGTTCAGCTCTGGAACCGCTCCTTGCTTCACAACCTGCGCTACGGCAACGACACGGGTGTCGCTCCGATCGCGGGGACCCTCGACGAAGCCGAGCTACTGCCGCTGCTAGAGACGCTCCCTGGAGGGCTCTCCACCCCGCTAGGCGAAGGTGGCGCCCTCGTTTCCGGAGGCGAGGGCCAGCGCGTGCGTCTTGCTCGCGCGATGATGCGACCAAGCCCACGGCTGACGATCTTGGATGAGCCTTTCCGAGGTTTGGATCGCGCCGCCCGTCAACGCCTGCTCTCCGCCGCGATGAAGCGCTTCCAGGACAGCACCCTACTGCTGGTCACTCACGATGTGTCGCAGACGCAGAAGCTGGACCGCGTCCTCGTCATTGACGACGGTCGGCTAGTCCAGGACGGCCCTCCCGACGAGTTGCTGGCCCAGACCGACTCGACCTACCGCCGCCTCATGGAGGCGGACGCCACACTCAAAGATGCGCTCTGGACCGAAGAGGGCTTTCGACGCGTTCGGGTCGTCGGCGGCGCGGTCGAGCAGGGCGCCCCATGAGTGAGGCACTGCGCAAGATTGCCTGGCCAGGAACTCGATTGGGGGAGGCCCTCAGCGCCCTCGGAAAGGCCGGGAAACTCGACGCGCTGCAGGGGCTCGACAATCCTTCCCCGGAGTTGCCCACACAGGCGCGCTTTCATTGGGCGTCTGAGGCCGCAACCTCGATGGGAGTGGAGCCCGAGGAACTGCGATGCTCGTTGCGGGAACTTGAGACCACCCTCCCGCTACTCGGCCCGGCGTTGGTCCCCCTCTCGCTTCCGGGCGAAGAGACCCGCTTCCTCGCCATTCTCGAGAGCCGAGGAAAGCTCACGTTCATCGGCCCAGACGGCACCCTGCATCGGCGACCTTCTGCGTCGGTCGCACACGCCCTCAGCGCTCCGATCTACCGGGCGCTTGCGCAGCGAGGCGTTCCTTCGATGCTCGAGGCGGCCGGAATCCCGGAGCCACGGCAGCACCAGGTGCTTCAGACCCTCGCGAAGGGACGGCATGGTGAGGCGTCCGTCGGCCCCTTCCTGACCCTCCGACCCCACCCGGCCTCCAGCCTCTCGGTGCTCTCCAAGCATGCCGGACTGCCCCGTCTCGGTGCGCTGGTACTCGCGACACACGTGCTCTCCACCCTGGCAGCGCTGTTCGCTTGGTACCTGATTGGACGGGGCGCGCTCTCGGGCCGCTGGGAGACGGGCTGGCTGGTGGCGTGGTCTCTCGCCCTTCTGTCGGCGGTACCTCTGACCGTCACCGCAAACCACGCCCAGGGCAAGTTTGCGGTTCGTGCGGGACGCTTGATGAAGCAGCGCGTGCTGCACGGGCTCCTGAACCTCCCCCCCGACGCCACACGCGAGGACGGAACCGGCAAGCACCTGAGTCGAATCCTCGAGTCTTCGGCCATCGAGGCGCTCTTCATTGGGGGCTCGCTCGCCTCGGTGCTCTCCGTCGTCGACATGGTCACCGCTGCCATGGTCCTGTCGATGGGGGTTGCAAGCCAGGTCGTGCTTGCGGCTCTCGTCGTCTACGTCGGACTCGCCGCCGCACTCACGCGACGCCTCTATGTTCGGCGGCAGACCTGGACGCGCCAGCGCTTGGCCATGACTCATGACCTCGTAGAGCGCATGGTGGGTCACCGAACCCGCCTGGCACAACAGGACCCGAGCCGTTGGCATGACGACGAAGACGCCATGCTCGAGTCGTATTTCGAGAAGAGCCAAGACCTCGACGCCACCTCCGTTCAGCTCAGCCTCGTGTCTCGAGGGTGGCTTGTGCTTGGCGCCCTCGCCGTGGCACCCGCCTTCATCGCTGGCGCCGACGCCGCGACCATGGGCGTCACTATCGGAGGCATCCTGCTCGGCTCGCAGGCTCTCGCCGCACTGTCCGGGGGCCTAGGCCAGCTCACCGCGGCTGCGGTGGCCTGGGAACAGGTCAAGCCCTTGATGGACGCGGCAAACGTAGAGAGCCCAAAGGGCGAGCTCGAGCTGCGACTCGATGCGGCTCCGACCGACTCCACCCGCCCCATCCTCTCGGCAAGCGAGCTCTCCTACCGATACGAGGGCCAAGACCGAAGCGCGCTGAAAGCTTGCACTCTCGCCGTCAGCCACGGGGACCGCATCTTGATCGAGGGCCCCTCTGGTAGTGGGAAGTCGACACTTGCGATGGTTCTCGGTGGACTGCGCGAGGCAAGTAGTGGCCTGCTCCTCGTGGACGGGCTGGACCTGAACAGCCTCGGGTCGGACGAGTGGCGGCGAAGGGTCGTCACCGTTCCGCAGTTTCACCAGAACCACGTGTTCTCCGGCACACTCGCTTTCAACGCCCTGATGGGCCGCGAGTGGCCTCCCTCGAATGAAGACCTCGCGGAGCTCCACGAGATTTGCATGGAGCTCGGCCTGGGGCCCGTCCTCGAGCGCATGCCAGCACAGCTCCATCAGACTGTCGGCGAACAGGGGTGGCAGCTGAGCCACGGGGAGCGGTCCCGGCTGTTCCTCGCCCGCGCTCTGGCGATGAAGACCGCGAGGGTTTGGATTCTCGACGAGAGCTTCGCCGCGCTCGACCCGATCACGCTCGACCGCTGTGTGCGTGCGGTGGTGCGCCGGGCCCCAGCCCTCGTGGTCATCGCGCACCCATAAAGAAGGCCCGCTCGCTGGCTAGCAAAGCGGGCCGAGCACTCGGATGGTCGACAATCCGATGCCGTTGAACTACGCGTTGAAGGTGCCCTGAACCTCGATGTTGGGCTGGAACCTGGCGTTGACGATACCGCCGAGCATCAAGCCCTTCACGCCGGTGCGTACGCGCAGGCCTTGGACCTTGTCGCCCTCCTGAGTGGATGCGGGCTTCACAATCTGGGTCTTCTTTGCATTCATCGTATGCTCCCTATTCAAATCAGAAGCGGTGAATATGGGGTCCACCGCAGGGTGTCAACCCGATTCGCCTCTTTCAAGCCGCAGGTTCAAGCGCGACAACGCAAGCCAAGCCGCACACGTGGCGTGATGACGCTGGTCAAAGTCGTCACAGGCAGCACCGAAATCACCCGCCGCCGTCTGATGCTCGAGCAGACGTCCACTGATTCGATCGAACACTTCCGCCGGCACGCCGTCCAGAGACAAGCCAGCCATAAGGATCTCCGCGAGCATATCCCCGTTGGCCGCCGGCGTATCGGCCGCGCGCAACAGCCGTCCCCAAGAAACCGTGAGGCCCGCATGGGGCACCTGCCGCTGCCCGTAGTCGGTCGCGTAGAAGACCAAGTGGGTGTCGTGGTAAACGGAAGCGACCCAGTCGACCGGCTCGGGCCCAGACGTGAAGTCATCCACATAGCCGCAGAGTCGCGCCCAGTACGAAAAGGCCGAACGTTGCGGTTCCGGGACCGATTCGATCTGAAGCAGAACCGCGCGGACCAAGGGCTCCATCAACGCCATGAGCTGCGGCACGGGCCGCCCAAGTATGGGGTAAGCCCAAACCGCCACGAGTAGTGCGGGAGCATCCAGGTGCAGTTCCTCCGCCTCTGCTTGGTGCCTGGCCACCGAAAGCAAGCGGTCGCGTTGATCAAGCAACCAGGCCAGATCACGCTGGCTGCCCGCGCCGTCCGGCAAGAGGGTGCGCACAAGCAACCGATCACAGAGGCTGACGACTGAGTCGCACTCATGATTGGCCAGCCACGCGTCCGCATGGGCGATGGCGCCCTGGATGGCGGCAGATCTCGCTGTCATGTGTCCACGCTCCAAATCCATGGCGAGAAGTGTCGCATGTGGCGAGCACGGCGGCTCCTCGACCGACAGGCAGCCATAAACACGAACAGGTTCGACTAAATTATAAGCAAAAATTTCGCCTAACGCATGGAGCGCGTTAACACGCTCATGCCGCGAATGACGCGACACCCTTGAACTGAGGTTCCCATGAAGTCAGCGACCAAGATCGATAAGAAGAGCACGGGCATCGCGGTGCGTACCGCCATCAAGGCTGGGTACCGCGTCAGGTACGGAAGCTGCGGCATCGCCAGCTCGGGCGGGAAGACGCAGTAGGAAGGGCGCTAGGCGGTGCGAATCGACGTCGTGAACGCAAGCACGGCGTCGCTCACCTCGACGGCGTGCGTCTTCTGGATGTTGTGACCGCCGGCCTCGAAGCGCTTCAAGGGTGCCCCGAGCGCGTCGGCCAACTCTTCGGCAATCGACACCTCAACCAGAGGGTCGTCCTCGGCGATCAGTACCCTCGCGGGAAGCCCAAGAGCCGCCACCTCGTCCGCGAACCCGGCCAGTGTCTCGAAGTTGAGCACACCGAGGGCTCTCACCGTGGCGAAACGCTCATGGTCCGGGGTGCTGCTCGGAAAGCCGGACTTCACGAAGGCGCGGCGCAACACGCCGCCCAACACACGCCGACCCACAGGATTGCAGAACACCCGCGCCATCCAGCGAGGATTCGGTAGGACACGTACTCCTCTGTGCGGCCGAAGACCGATACTCGAGAGGAACGCGAGCCCAGCCACGCGCCTGGGAGCGCTCACCGCGGCACCGAGAATGAGGCCTCCACCCATCGAGTGTCCAACGAGGATGGCTCCCTTCAGCTCGAGGGCTTTGAGCATGTCGACGACGAACTCCGACCGCTCCTCGACGGTCATCCTCCCGCCCAGCACCTCGTCCGTGCCGCCGAAACCAGGCATGTCGAGACGGACCACCCGGATGTGGGGTTGTTGCCGCCGAAGTGCGGCTTCCAGCCACCGGAAGTCACGTACGGAACCGGGCAAGCCGTGAATCATCACCAGCGGCGGGCCCTCCGTGCCCTCGTCCGTGTAGGTCGCAGCGACATCGCGAAGGGTAAGGGTCTTGAGCTGCGGGTCGTGCGGGCTCGCCGGTGTCATGGCCCTCCTGGGTCGACAGCCCTCCTCATAGCGCATCGGTCCGCCACGGAACTGTCGAGACGCCGCGCAGTCGAACTCCTCAGAGACTCCACACATCTCTTGAGAGGATTGACATGGGCCGAAGTCGCAAACACCGTCGTCACCGCAAAAAGCGCGAGAAGAAGCCCGCCGAGCGCATGCTCCGCGTCACTTGGCCAAGCGGTCGGGTCGAGCGCATTCCCGACGACGGGCGCAGCTTCCCCCCGGGGACGATGATCAGCTGGGACGCCCCCGGTCCGAGCGGAAGTCCGGAGATGCGGTGGTCCGTCGTGGGCGGCGGTTGGCCCTTCGACGACTAATCCCGCTCACGACTCCGAGGACTCGCTTGACGTGAGACGCTCACACCACGCCGAGATGCGCTCGGCCGCGGCATCCGGGTGCTTGGCCCAGCTGAAATGGTCTGCGCGCTTGCCGATGGCCTGGGCATCGAGAGTGACCCTCGTGATCGCAGCCCCCTCCCCCAGCTTGCCGAGCACAGCTTCGACTGCGGCCTCGGGCGCGAATGCATCCTCGGACATCCGCAGCGCGAGTGTAGCCCCTGGAAAGTGCGCGATGGCCGCGTCGATATCGGTGTCGATCCCGCGAGCGACGTAGCGGTTGTCTCCGGCGAGCGACGCCCAGTCGGACATCACCGTGCGCGCCTCACGCCCACCAAAGCCCAGGGTAGCGCCCGGATAGTGGCCGAGCAGAAGGCCGAGGGGCCCGATGACCCGCCGCAGCACGTGAATCGAGGCCGCCGTGCGCCCGGTATACGCCCCGGTCCAAGCCGTCCCCGTCGCCGCGAGAACCAGGCCGTCGATGGCCTCAGGTCGCTGGCCACAGAGGATCGCCGCATGATGCCCACCGAGGCTGTGGCCCATCACGACGGACACGGTGGCACCACTCTTGTCGGCAAGCCAGTCGAGAGCCGCCGAAGCGTCCACGAAGATCATCTCCCGCCAACCGAAGTCCACGCTACGCGATGGCCGGATCGCGCTCCGCCCATGTCCGCGTTGCTCGACCACGGCCACATCGACTCCACGCGCGGAGAGCGCCTCGGCGAGGCGCTGGTAGAAGCGCGCTTCGATGCCAAGCGCCGGGAGCAGCAGAACGTGAGCGCGAGCCGGCTGCGTCGACGCCTCGAAGTAGCTGAGTGGAACGTCGTAGTCGTCGGACGCTCGGACCTTGGTTGCGATCATGAGACCCTCTAGCTCACCGCGCCGACCAGCGGGGCGCCACCCCCAATCCCCCCATTGCCCCTCGACTTTTGCAATGGGGTGACCTCCGCGAATCGAAGTGCTAGACTCTTCCTACGCTGTGCTTCCTCCGCAGCGAATACAACGCATCCACCGGGAAGCGACATGCCATCCAAGTCCAGGCGAACCGAATCGGATACCTCCACGGCACCGACCACGTCCACCAATGCAGGCCCAAATCTGGACCAGCCAAGAGGCAACGCCGCAGAAGCGTCCTCGCTCGGCACGTCCACAGATGGGCCGGGTCTCGATGGTGCCCTCGGCATGGCCGCCGCCGAGGACAAGGGCCCCAAGGCCAAGCTGCACGTCTATGTGGACCTCGAGGCTCGCGAGATCAGCATGTGGAGCCCGAAGGAGGCAAAGAAGACGCTCGAGAAGGGCGCGGTCGGCCACACCTGGATTGCGTTGGAGTACCCAGACGTCTCGCAGATCCCCACGGACATGCACGCCAAGCACGCCCCCTACCTCAAGGGCGGCGGTAAGTACGCCGACTCGATGGGCTTCTGGCCCGGAGACGAGGGCTACAGCAGCAACCCGCTCGATTCCTACGTCTCGGGCCGCGTGAAGCAGCCCGACGACTCCCATCAGGGACGCGAGAAGGCCTCGGTGAGCTACGACCTGACCCATGACGAAGTCGGGTCCGTCATCGAGTACGCCGAGTCCAAGCGCGGCGCTCAGTACTCGGTGTTCGGATACAACTGCACCAGCTTCGCCCAGGAGTCCGTCAAGGCTGCTGGCAAGTCCGCGCCGAGCATGACCACTCTGGGTATCGCCATGCCCAACGCCGCCTACGAAGGCATCAAGAAGGCACAGAAGAAGGGAACCGAGGGCACGATGGTCGATGACCTCGAGGGCACCGACTTCGATGCGCTGTACGAAGAGCGCTACGGCGAGACCGCGGGCCAGAATCCGAATGCCGACCAGACGGTCGAGCAGCGCGAGAAGAGCGGTAACGTGAAGCGTACATGAGGCTCGGCCTTCTTCTCCTCGCGTGCGGGCTCACCACAGGTTGCGGCGGAGGCCAGACTCCTTCTGGCGTGCAGGCGCAGGCCCCCTCCCCCGAGGGTTCGAGCACGACGCAAACGGCACCCGCAGCAACCCCGGCGGCGTCCGGGGAACCAACTGCCGGAGAGCTCGTGGGCGTGGAATGCAAAGGCACGGTGCTCACCTCGCGAGAGAGCCCACAGAACAAGCGAGACCCCTCGAAGGGTGGGCACTGGATTGTGGAGCTCGAGGTCGAGGAGTGGTCCGCCTCTGACGCGTCCACCAAGCCCGCTGAACCGGTCCGGCTGATCGTGCCCCGACCTGTCGCGCTCGCGTTGGCCACGCCCCCTGCCGTAGGCGAGCGCTTCGAGGTCCGAGCAAACCTGGTGGATGGGCCTACGGTCACCGCTCGCGTCGAGACGCTCAGCCCCCTGGACGGCTGAGTTCCCGCTGTGACCGACCCTTTCGAGCCGCCGCGAGCGCCCGCCGCGAGCGAGGTCGTGGAGTACGTCGTGGGCTTGACCGTCGAGCAGCAGCCCCGCAGCTTCCTGGACACCGGCGGCAGCTACGTCGTGCCCTCGTTCGAGCCCCGCTGCGTGTGCTGCAACACGGCGACGGGCGAGACCAAGGCCTACGACCCAGGCGAGTCGAATCAACTGACCGCCAGCTTCGACGTGCCCGTCTGCATCGACTGCTACGACCACGTGGCCGGCGGGCGATTCTGGTCCGGAATGCTCGCTCTCGCGGGAGGGATTGGCGGAGTGCTCGTGCTTGTCGGGGTGTTCGCATGGGCAGCTGCAGATGCCGGCCCTGGCGCATTGAGCTTCGGCATCGCCGGCGTCTCGATTGCGGCATCTGGCTACTGGATCGGAACCTGGCGAGCCGTTGTCAGCGCTCGGAACGGCCACCACACGATGTTCGAGGCGTGGGTGCACCCGGGCTTCACCGGAGTTCGAACCACAAACCGCCAGCTCGTCGATGACCTGCTTGCCCACCACCCCGAGACCGGGGCCATCCAGAGCGAGACGCCGCGCTAGGTCAGCTGCGTCCTCGAAGTGTGTCGAGGGCGGCTCGTGCGGCAGGATCCGGCCGCCCCTCCCGGCTGGCTTCGAGAAGATCAGCGGCAAGTTCGGTGAGCCGAAACCGCTCCTTCGCCCCAAGCCGTATGCCTAAGCGTCCTTGCACCCCCTGACGCGTGGTCCAGACCACTCCCCACGAGAAGAACGCGATGTCGCTCAAGTCCTCCCAGCCAAGCTCGACCTCGCCCAACAGAAGACGATGCTGCGTCACGCGGAGGCTCACCGGTTCCCCTCCGTTGACGCGCAGGGTGTATGCGCCCACGAGCAACCCGAAGAAGAGACACAACGCCACTGCGACCAAGCCAATCGCGGCTCGAGCCGCCTTCGCACTCGGGTCGTTCAGGTTCGGCAGGGCCATCTGAGCCAGACCGCAGGACAACGGGAACGCCAGCGTGACGAGCACCGCCGGCAGCAACGTGCGGTTCTGGCGTCCGGTCACCACATGTTCATCGATAGCCACCCTGTGATTATACGCCGGGTGACGGGTGGCGCTTGAGGTCCAGCGTCAAGGGACGGCCACGCCCTCAGACTCGGAGGCTCTCTACGTACGCAAGCACGGCGCCGAGGTCGGCAAGATCGACTCCAGTGTCGGGGTGCAGCAGTTGCAGCCCCCCCGGCTCCCGCCGATAGCTCAACTCGAGCTGGCACAACCGCTCCCGTACGAGTCGCGCACGGGGGTCTCCTTCCTCCCCATGAAGAACGAGCCCCTCCGCAGGGTGTGAGAGCGTGGGAACCGCCAGCGTGCGCCTGGATCCGAGCATGCTCGCCAGGGCAGAAGTCGCCATGAATCGCCCACCGGTCAGCCAGGAGGGTGGGTCACCGGCTCCGTAGTTTTCGTAGAGGTAATGCACGATGTCGGTGCTCTCGAGCAGCGCGACGCCCGTGTTCGGGTCGACGAGGAACGGAAACTGCGCCTTGCCCGACAGCTCCATGGCTTCCGGACGAAAGCGCGTGCCGCCCTTTGGGCAAGGCCGCACCTCGACGCTCAATGCGAGGTCGGTCATGGCCTCGCGAACTCGACGACACATGGGGCAGCCCTCGTACTCATAGAGCACCAGTGCTTGCTCCGGTCGTGGCCCGAGCTGACCACCGGGGGCTGTGGCATGGCCGAAGCGCATCGCGGTTGCTGCGCGAGACAGAGTGTGAGCGAGCATGGGGACCTCCTGAACCCAACTTGGCCCACCGGACAGATGCTCGGAAGCTCATGTATCCTCATGCAACCATGTAGGAGAATCATGAACATCGCCTCTGTGAACCTCAACCTCCTCGTGTCGCTCGACGCCTTGCTTCGCGAACGGAGCGTGAGTCGAGCCGCCCAGCGCCTCGGGGTGACCCAGTCGGCGATGAGCCACACGCTTCGGCAGCTGAGGGACCTCTTCGAAGATCCCCTGCTCGTGCGGGCGGGTCGCCGCATGGTGCCCACCCCTCGCGCAGATGAGCTCCAGCCACAGCTTCAGGCGGGGTTGGCCTCCCTCGGCGAGGTTCTGGGAAGGCAGGGGCGCTTTGACCCGAGTCGCTTCACCGGCCGCTTCACCCTCGCCACCCAAGACGGTGTGCTCGCCGCCATCGGCGCTCACTTGGTACCCAAGCTCCGCCGAGAGGCCCCACGTGCCGAGTTCTCGGTGGTCCCCTCACCCGACGACCTGGCAGGCGCCCTCGAGAGCGGCGCCATCGACGTCGCGACCGCACCGCCCGTCGACATCCCCGCCGGCTTGGTCTCTGGCGAAGTCGACAATGCTACGACCTGGTCGGTGGTCTGTTGCCCCGACCACCCGCTCGACGCGCTCGACCTCGACGCCTACTGCCATCATCCCCATGCGATGGTGAGCGTCACCGGCAAGGGACCGGGGATTGTCGACCACATGCTGGCGCCCCATGGCCGCACCCGCTGGGTCTCAGTGCGCGTCCCCTTTCTGCTGGTGCTGCCGCACGTGATGCAGGGCACGGATCTGCTCGCCACCGTGGTCACCCCTGCCGCGAATCACTTCGAGACCCAAGGGCTACTGCGCAGCTTCCCCTGCCCGATCCCCATGCCGAAGGCGGGCATGCAGATCCTGTGGCACGAGCGCTTCGACGCGGACCCTGCCCACCGCTGGTTCCGAGAGCGGGTACTCGACGCGATGCGCCTCGCGGACGAGCTGTAGACTCCGGGCTTGATGGCGCCCTTGCCGCACAAGAACGCGGGGTAGACTCGCCGCCAATAGGAGCTCACATGACCCGCAGCGCACTGCTCATCCTCGCCCTGTTCAGCCTCGCCGCCTGTGAAAACGACGACGACGACGAAGACGACGACGACGACAGCGCCATCGCCTCCGACAGCGGTGACACCAGCAGCTCGGGTACCGACGTCGACCTCGATGGCTACGACGCCACCGAAGACTGCGATGACACCGACGCAGATGTGAACCCCGGCGCAACCGAGGTCCCGTACGACGGCGTCGACAATGACTGCGATGACACCACGGTCGACGTTCCCTGCGGAGACGGCATCCTCGGGCAGTCCGAGACCTGCGACAGCTGTCCGGCAGACTGCACTGAGGTGGTGATTGACTTCGACGCGCTGACCGATGGCGATGCGGTCACCACCCAGTTCTCAGGGGTCACCTTCAGCGCCGAGCAAGGCTCGGAAGTCGGGGTCACGAGCGGAGCGGGCACCTTCAACACCTCGGAGCCGAACTTCATCTGCACGCGGTTCGTGGGAGGCGCGCAGAACTGCGCCGATGACTTCAGCCTGCAGTTCACCGCCCCGGCATCCAACGTTCGATTCAGCAGCGTAGGCATCGAGGCCGATGGCACCGCAGCGTTCTCGGTCCGTATGCACTTGGTGGCCGGCGGCACGACCGAGATCACGGTTCTGGGTGCCGGCGAGTCGTTCGTCCCCGTCCTCGTGGACTTGAGCACGCACGGAGCGGTGAACGCGGTGGACATCTTCGATGTGGTCGATGGGAATGGCGTAGGCTTCGACGACTTCAGCTTCACCACGCAGTAGTTTTGGGCCCGAACCCCGGCGATATCAAGGCATCCACGACGAGCACCCGCGCTCGCCACCCGGACGGATGACGGAGCCCTTCGAGACCTGGCCACGCATTTCTTACTCGGTGGCTTCGGTCCGCTCGATGGTGATCGCCTCTGCACGACGTGCCGCGTTTCCATCCTGACAAGGGATACCGCTGGAGGGTACCGGGTCGGTGATGATGAACTGGACGCGGCGGTTGTTGGCACGGCCCTCGTCAGTCGTGTTCACGTCAATCGGACAGCTCTCGCCGTAGCCAACCGCGGTGATGCGATCCCCGTCCAACCCGAGGTCTGACATGTACGCCACGACCGCATCGACACGACGCTGTGAGAGCGATTGGTTGTAGCGGTTGGAGCCCTTGGAGTCGGTGTGTCCCTGAATCTGGACCGCCTTGATCTCCGGATGTGCGAGCAGGTTGTTCGCGACCTCGGTCAACAGCGGCTTGGACTGCTCTTGGATGACGGCCTTGCCGAACTCGAAGTGCACCTGATCAAGAATGACCACTTCTTCGGTCGTCATGGTCACCACGGCGGGCTTCATCGTGACCTCGATGATGATCAGGGACCTCGTGTTGGCCTCAATCGGAACTTCACGCCGCTCGGTTCCGAAGGTCTCGGCGCTGATCAGAAGCGTCCAGTCGCCGGGAGAGAGCACGAAGATCTCCTCGCCGTCATCACCCAGCAACTCGGGATCACGCTCCTCGGGACCGCGGAAGACCACCACGCTGTCGACGATCGCTCCGCCCTCAGCCCGAGTGATGACCTTCACGGCTCCAGGCATCCACTCGAGCTGAACCTCGGACTCCTGTTCCCCTGGCTCGACGGTCACTGTCAACGACTCGGTCGGTGCAAAGCCGGTCTTCGGGTTCGTGCGCACCTCTAGGGTGTGGGTCTCGCCCGGCGGCAGGTTTCGGCGGTCAAAGACGCCGTTCTCGTCTGTACGCCCGACAGACTCGCCGTCCAAAAACACCTCGGCGCCAGTGAGAAGCTTGCCGTCGGGATCCTTGACAACGAGACGGTGGTTGCCCAGCTCGTCGGGGCAACCGTCGGTGTCGTCGAATTCGTTGACGGTCTCGGGCTCGTCGGGACACGCATCGTCGCGGTCCGCCAGGCCATCGAGATCGGAGTCTCGCTGGCCATCCTTGCCCCAGGTGAAGCCCGCGCCCGCAAAGAGGCGGAACGTCGCAGCGGAGGCACCGCGCGTGTAAGCCGTCGCAGCACCGCCGGTCCACCTCAGCCCGTTGTCCATCTTGCCGCGCACGGAGGCAATGACCTCCCCAGGACTCTCGGTGAGCTTGTACTGGTTGGTGCTAAGCGTCGGCCGCAGAGTGCTCTCGAGCCGAATGCCGAGGCTGTCGGACGGCAGGAATGAGAGTGCTGCGCCAGAGAGCAGCTGTGCACCGCCCTGAAGATTCTCGAACTCCATGGATGGGTTCGCTTGGAAGCCGACGTTGAGCGAGACCTGAATCGGTCCGTAGCCGTAGCCCACGGCACCGAGCAAACCGCCGCCGAAGCCCCCGTTACCCAGGAACTTCCCCTCGGCGCCCGTTGGGAGATCCGCGAACGGAATCACGGAGAGGCCGAAGTTTCCCTCGCCCGAAGTGTCGTCCTCGGCCGCAAGGAGGGTGACCGGAACGTAGAGCCTGGCATCACCCAGTGCTGCACCCTGGCCCCCTTCCGACCCAGAGGATGTCAGAAACAGAGGCATGGAGAGCGCCACACCCACCCGCTCGTGGACCGCATACTGCCCACCGAGGTTCAATGCGACCACGTTGTCGAGCAGCGTCTCGGTCGTGTAGGTGTCCTCACCGGTCGCAGTGGCGAGTACCAGCGGACTCTTGGCGTACTCGAACAGTCCGTTTGCGGACCAGGACCCCTTGACTTGGGCCTCAGGTCGCCAGACAGACAGCGGGTCCGCGACGTCGAGGTCACCCGGTGCGAGCTCGAAGCCGTGAGCGTTGAACCCGTCCTGTGCAGAGGCCGACAACGGAAGCAGTAGTGCGAGAAGGCTGACCAGACGCATTAGGCCACCTCCTTACGGCGCAGCGCAACGAGTGGGACAAGCACCCACATGAGCCACGGTGCTCCGCCGCCCGTCTGGCAAGCCAGACCGCCCTGCGCCCATTGCTCGGGCGGTTCCTCTACCGGGAAATCATCTTCCTCTGCCAGCGGGTCCGAGCCACGGTCAACCTCGTCCCCATCAGACACCCCACCGTTGTCGGTATCGGGGTTGTTGGGGTCCGTCTCGGTCTCGTCGACACTGCCATCCCCATCGCCGTCTTCTTCGCCGTCGGTGAGGCCATCGTCATCGCTGTCGTCATCGAGCGGGTCGGTGGTGGTGCTGTCGTCCGTGTCAGGCTCACAGATGTCGGTGTCCGTCCCTGTTCCCTGGGGTGCAGATACGCCCGACTCGAGCCCGTCCTGCAGGCCGTCGTCGTCGGTGTCGACGTCGTTGGGGTCGGTCTCGGACGCATCGACGGCGCCGTCGGCATCGGCGTCCTCATTGCCGTCGATGATGCAGTCATCATCACTGTCGTCATCGAGAGGGTCGGTCGTCGTCGTCGGGTCTTCGTCCGGAACGCAGACCGTGGTGTCGGTGTCATTGCCTTGAGGACCCGTGACGCCGCTCTCGGTACCGTCCTGCACGCCATCGCCATCGCTATCAGCGTTCAGCGGATTCGTGCTGTCGGTCACTTCGTTGCCATCCGTGATGCAGTCGTTGTCGGTATCGTCGTCGAAAGGATCGGTGCCGAGCTTGCCCTCTTCGAGATCCGAGAGGCCATCACCGTCACTGTCGCGGCAGTCTAGATCGTCCGTGACGTCCAGCGGGTTGCACTCTCCGAGCAACGGCTCGAACGCGCCGTTGTAGTTGGAGTCCTCAACACCGTCGGCCACGGTGCCCGTGTCGGTATCGGCTTCGGTCGGGTCGGTAACCGTGCTGGTATCCGCGTCCGGGGTGAACAGGTTGGTGACCGTGTCCGTGCCCTCTGGGACCGCGATGCCCGACTCGGTGCCGTCCTGGATGTTGTCCCCATCCGTGTCGTTGTCGAGAGGGTTGGTCTCGCCGCTATCGAAGATGCCGTCCTGGTCCGCATCTTCGGTGCCGTCCATGAGGCCGTCTTCGTCGCTGTCATCGTCGTTGGGGTCCGTCTCCGTAGAGTCGACTGCACCGTCGATGTTGGCATCCTCAACGCCATCGTCGAGACCGTCGCCGTCGGTGTCGGCGGTGAGCGGGTCCGTGGTGTCGCTCGTGTCCACATCCGCGATGAACACGTTCGCCCCAGTGTCGGTGTCGGTGGTGTTTTCCGGTGTCGCGAGTCCACTTTCGGTGCCGTCATAGACCGCATCACCATCTGTGTCAGGGTCGTTGGGGTCGAGCTCGGTGCCAATCGCCACGGCGCCATCCGCGTTCAAGTCCTCCGAGCCATCGAGCAACCCGTCGTCGTCGCTGTCCGCGTCGAGATTGTCCGTGGTTGTGTTCGGATCCGCGTCGACCACGAACACGCCCAGGTCGGTTGCGCCGTCGAGTTCGGGCTCGGTCAGGCCCGCTTCGGTGCCATCCTGGACCCCATCTCCGTCCGTGTCCGGGTTCAGGTAGTCCAGTCCATTGCCGAGGAAGTACTCGGTGTAGTCGACGATGCCGTCGTTGTCCGTGTCGAGGCAAGCGCTGATCACGGTGGTGCCGTCGCTCAGCAAAGTGCCGTCGACCTGGCCATCACAGTCGCCGTCGGTGCCGTCGCAGGTTTCCTGGGCTCCAGCGCCCGCGAGCGCGTCGCACTCCACGCCCAAACCGTCCGCCAGGCAGACCCAGTTGCCCGTCGTTGCACATTCACCGATGCCCACGACGCACTCTTCGCCGAGGGTCGGGAAGGTGTTGGTGGGGTTGCCATCACAGTCGTGGTCGAGGTCATCACAGAGCTCGGTGTCCGGCGCGATCACGGCTGCATCACACTCGACGTCCGTCAGGTCCGTGGTGCAGACCGTCACGCCCGCCGAGAAGCACTCGCCCTGGCCTAGGACGCAACGCTCTCCGAGGAGAAATCCATTCAACGGATCGCCGTCGCAATCGTGGTCAAGGTCGTCACAGAGTTCGGCGCTAGGAGTGCCTTCGATGGCATCGCATTCCAGGGTCATGACGCGGTTGCCGGCAACGCACTCCCAGAGGCCGGTGTTGGCACATTCTCCCTCTCCAGCGGTGCACGAGTCTCCGACCAGGGTGTCTTCGTCGATCGTTCCATCGCAGTCGTTGTCGAGTCCGTCGCACGGCCAGGAGGTGACCAGTTGGCCGACGTCGATCGTCTGCTGCGCCAATCCGTCGGGGCAGTCGGGGTTGATGTCGACGTCGAGAGGCTCCGCGACGACCGTGAGCAGGTTCGAGGTGTAGGTCTCTATGACCGTGCGGAGCGTCGTGGAGTCGACGCCATTGCCGGCCTCGTTGACGCAGACTTGGGCCGTGTACACATTGTTGTCGCGAGTGTTTCCGTCAAAGGGCGCCGTGCCACGGGGCTCGGCGTCGGTGATGAGCATGTCGCCGTACTCGAAGGCTACCCAGCGCACGTCTGCGGGAACCAGGCCGATGATGCCAAGCGTCCCGGTACCGCATCCGTTTGCTCCATTCGTCGTACAGAGCTGCCATCCGTTCGCACCCAAGGTGGTGCTGTCGCCCAGAGTTGGGGAGTTCGATGTGTGAACCCACACGCCGATCACGTCGGGGGACGCAGCCGTACTGAACACGGAGGACCCCGTATTGGCCGCAGTGAGGGACGCGGGGTCGGTCTCAGTCGCATCGGAGACCCAGGAGTAGGAGACGCCGTCATAGGCAGGCAGCGTGGCCCATCCAGAATCGAGGGTTGGGTCCCCCGAGCTGTCGAAGGCGTGCGAATCGTGCTCGTAGTCGTAGCAGACACGGGTCGTGGAGCCGACGACGGTGCCGGGACTGACGGTGGAGGTTGTCTCCACGCGGCCTGCTCCTGAGAGGTTGACCCAGGCACGGCTCGTGCTGCTGCTCAGCGTGACCGCCGACCCCGAGGCGTCTTGCCCCTGAGCCTCAACCGTAGCGCGACCACCATCCGTCCACTGCATCGGAGACGCGGCAGCGGCACCCGGCACCGCGCGGGCGATGACGTGGGCAGCGAGGACTTCTCCCGGAGGAATCGTGTAGTCATCATTGACTTGCACACAGTACTCAGCATCGATGTTGGGGTCCCCTGGGGTGGGCGTGTACGTGTATGTGTACGCGGTCGAGGGGAGCTGAGTCAGGGCAGTCGACGTGCTGCTTGAGTTGGGAGGGCCGATGTAGACCGCCGGCACGAACCGGTCCGAGGTGACCGTGTTCTCAAGCCGGATGCCGTTGGCGATGGGCACACAGAAGTTCGCCGGCGTGGTGAGGTTGGCGATTGTGCCGGCGTTCAGAATGCCCCAGCTGAAGTTGTACTCCTGCATGACCGTCGTGGTCACATTCTGGGTCGCGCCGTTTCCACAGCCCGGGTGGGTCGTGACGACGCCTGACCGGGGGGCAATACCGCAGTACGAGATCAGCGTCTCCCGCGAGATTTCGCTGGTTTGTGCGTCGACCACTTCGACGACGCCGGCCGATGTGTCGAGTTCAAACGAGGTCTTCTCTCCGAACGCCGTATTGGTCGTGTCGGTGGAAGCGGAGACCCCGTCCATACTTGCCCCCACCGTCTCGCCGAGCAGCCAATCGAGCTGCAGGTACCATCCGTCGAGGTTGGCAGAGTCAGCGATGCTGTGGTTGTGCTGTTGCATCTCGGCGATGTCCACGCGCACCTGCGCCACATCGGAAAGGGGCATAGTGAGGCTGGTGAGGTCGCACTGGATCAGACCGTTGCCATTGACGGTGACGCTGCACTCCTCCCAGACGCTGCCGGCCGCCGGTAGGTCACGAGCTGTGACATCGGTCGCTGTTCCCGGAGAGCCGTCGTAGTCCGCATCCGCCGCGACAAAGACGCGCACGCCCGTGGCGGAGATGTTTCCGCCGTCTGGGCCGAGCTGTGGACTGTACTTGCCAACGCCCACCGCGAGCCGCGTGAGGTCGGCGACCTTGCCTTCCGCGACACTTCCAGGAAGCTGGGCGTAGACCGTGCCCTCGCCCGTGAGAGAGGTCGTGTTCTTGAACCGGACGACAGTCGTGCCCGTCGCGTTGGGCGCGTACGGCTTTGATTCAGTGTGACAGGCCGAAAGAATGCTGCCCGAACCAGGGCAACGGACGTTGGTTGTGTCGAGGACCGTCGTCTCGGCACTCACAATCGTTGTGGTCGACGTCTCGCAGTTTGCGGTGTCTCCCGCGGTGACGTCGCCGGTAAGCGCAGTGCTCGTGCAGGCCTCTACAGGAAGTGACGTACCCACCGTGAGAGCATCGGCCGGGAGGGCCGAGTTGAAGTCACCTTGCCAGCGTAGTTTCCAGGCTCCATGGCCTCCGTTCAAGGAGTCCGCGGCAAACCAGACGCCGGGGTTTCCCGTCAGCGTGTGCGTCGCCGGGTCGTAAATCACGAGAGAGTTCGCGTTGTCACCCGTGGTGGGCGCCGAACGAAATCCAGAGGCATCCACGGCAGTGTTGGCGGGAAGATCCTGAGCCCATTGTGCGAAACCGGACCGGTTTACGAGAGCCAGGCGGCCTTGAATCACATCCTCGGCGATGACCGGGATATGCCCAGACGAGGCGTTAAACGCCGCGTCCGCCTTCCAGGCCGCACCATCCCAATACGGGAGGTAGACGCGCATCTGCACATCGGCGTACGCGTTGGACGCGTCGAACCCACTCTCATCGATGAAGGCACCACCGACGTACTTTCGGTCTGCCTGGGCCTGGGGGATGGGCCGCACATCGAACCGGTTCCCGGGCGCGTCCCATCGGATGGTGTGGCCGATTTCGCGATCGGCCGTGCCGTTGACGGTCCCTCGAATCGTGACGCCGGAGTCGCCGGCCGGGAAATACCGCGGACTGCGAACTGAGAAGAACACTTCCGAGCTGGTGCCGTCTGGGACGTCGCCGACGGAGAGGGACACCGTCTGGGTGGTGGAGTTGAAGCTCGGCGACGGGCTTCCCGCGACCTGACTCATGCTGTTGGCGATTTGCCACGTCTGCGTCGAGGAGTCGACAATGAGCGGAACTCCATCCGGAAGCTTCGGAGCGAAGTTGGTCTGAGTGACCTTGTCGAATTCGGCACTCAGCACCACATTCTGGAGGTCGCCCCCGGAGTTGTTCGTGTAGTCGATGCTGCAGTCAAAGCCGAAGAAGCTGGTGGGGCCCTGACTGATATCGGACGTGACCGGGTTGCCACAACTGAAACCGAGGTCCAAGGACTGCCCGAATGCCACATTCCCAAAGAGAAGGGGGGCGAGCGCGAGGTAATGGAAAGATGACATGGGCCACTCCAGAGTCCCTCAGCAGCCATCATCTTCAACCCCACGTCAACTACCGATGACTCTCCGCGAGGATCGAAGTCGACTATCCCGCGTATAAAATCTCCTCCAGAATTCAACAAGGCGGGGCGTCGCCGGCCCACATGCCCAACTTCGAGTTCCTCAATTTCGTACAACCCGCGCCGGCGCCACGCCTTCGTCATCATCGGTTAGCTCTCCGAAAAGGAGAGGGTTCACCGGGGGTCCGAGCCCTGGGCACAGCCGTCTACGCGCGCATAGGGGAATCTGCAGCGTTCGCGGCCTGCGACTACGGCGCCGCTTCGGCTTCGAGCGCCTCAAGCTGCTTCATCAACTCGTCTGCTTCGGTGTAAAGCGCCGCCTGAAGCTGCCGGTCGCCATACTTCTCGCCTGCCTCCTTGGCCTCCTTCATCTTGGCCTGGTAGCGCCGCTCGAGATCCTTGATGGGATCGCGCCTGAACCATCCGAACATGAGAACTCCTAGACCACCAAGATATCGAGGTCAGCGCGGTAGGTGTGCACTGGTGACGCTTTGGGACGCGACCAAGGCAGAAAGCGTGCAACGCTGCCGCATGGACGACCCGAAGGAAAAGAGCGAGATGGCCTGGGCGGCGGTGGACCGCTTCGACCCAGAACCGACCCGCAGTCGACAGGCTGCGGCGCAGGCGGTGGCGGCCATGTCGCGCCTCATCATGAAACGCCTGAACAACGTCCAGGTGCTCGGCGCCGAGCGACTCGAGACGGCTCGGTCCCTGCAGCGACCAGGCGCAGGCCTTCTGACCTACAGCAACCACGTCAGCCTGTTCGACGACCCCCTGTTGCTGGCCTGCTTCTCG
Source organism: Pseudomonadota bacterium (assembly GCA_023954855.1). Classification (GTDB taxonomy): domain Bacteria; phylum Myxococcota_A; class UBA796; order UBA796; genus M1803. The sequence goes on from JAGSGY010000021.1 coordinate 67,021, forward strand.
GGCCCCGAATGGAAGAGCCTCAGGTGGGTCGCTGCGGATGCCCTCAATTTCTTTGGCACACCGGCGAAGGCCATGGTCTTCAACGCGGGGAAGGCCGTCCCCATCATCCGAGGCGAAGGCGTGGATCAGCCCGGCATGCACTTTCTCGCCGAGCGGCTCCAAGCGGGAGAGTGGGTCCACGTCTTTCCCGAGGGCGGCCGTAGCCGACGCGCTGAGGGGCGTCTCAAGCTTCCACTCAAGTCAGGCCTAGCCCACCTAATCCAGCACGCACGCCCACTGCTTCTTGCTTTCCACCACGTGGGTATGCACGAGGTACTCCCCATTGGCTCTGCCCTGCCCCGACGCGGCAAGACCGTGACGGTGCGCTTCGGTGAGGTGGAGCAGAGCGCCACGGCGCTCGCCGACATGCCCGTCGAAGACATCATGGCGCACGCCACCGAGCGATTGCTGGCCTTGGAGGCTAGTCAGAGATCCTAGCTCCGACAGGGGCCGTTCACGGGGCGAAGAACCTAGGCCAAACCAGGGCATCGAGCACCACGCACTGCCAGCAGAGAAAGCTCCAGGCCGCCAATGCCACGCGACGCCAGGCAAGGTCACTTCGGAAAATCTCGACCCCTACCGCGAGCGCGAACAGGCCGGCCAACGCGAGGTCAACCTGAATCAGCAGCGCGAGCTCAGGCCGGCCGTCGAGGGCAGCGAAGCACAACGGCATCCAGGCCGTCGAAGCCACCAAGAAGCCGGCGTAGTACGCGACCACTCGCCGGTAGCCCTGCTTGATCTCTCGGCGCCAGAGTTGCCAGGTCGCCACGAGATACCCCACCGCCGCCGGCGGCATGCACAGGCTGTAGATCGTCCACCAGGACTCGGGGATCTCTCCCCAGAGCCGCAGAGGGTCGGGCTGAGTGCCTAGGCCCCAGGCATAGCTGGAGAGCACAGCAAGCCCGCCAATGAGTTGAACGATCGCAAAGAGGACGCGCGAAGACATACCTGCACCTAGTCCTCCCTGCCTCCACCGCCCTCACCCGGGACAACGCATGACACACATCACCCCGAACCTCAGGCACTGAGCTATGGGTCGATGGGGGATCTAAATGGCCGTGCTTTCGAGACTTCGCAGTCAGTACCGTCGCGCGGTGGACGACCCTCCGCACACTCCGGGACCCCTCCCCTGGCTCGGCGTCGCCATTCAGTACGGCAAAGACGCGGGCGCCATGCTCACTCGCCTTCGCGCGGAGCACGGAGACACCTTCTCGGTCTTCCTTGCAGGCGACCGTGTGACTTTCGTGACGAACCCGCTCGACTATCAGGCGGTGCTCGCATGCCGCGATCTCGACTTCCACGAGCTGGCAAACGACATCTCCAGCATGGCGTTTGACCACGGTCACGGCAGCCTTCCACGCCTAGAGGAGGCTGGCGTCTCCGAGGTCGGCATCACTCGAATGCGTGGCGACGACCTCGCCGACATGACGGGGCGAGTCCAAGCCTGTTTCGAAGAGGTCCTACTCGACCAAGAGGTCCCATCTGACACTGAGACCTTCTACGACTGGCTGGGAGACGTGGTGTTCTCGGCAACCGGCCGCGCGGTGTTCGGAGATGGCTTCGAGCAGGATGTCTCACGGGCCGATTTCCACGCTGTCGACGACGCCTTTCCCCTGCTACTCGCCGGGCTGCCTGCCCGTCTGCTCGGCGTTCACTCCGCTCGAAACGCACTCAAGAAGGTCATGGCGATCGAGCGAAGCAACGCTGCGGCGGTGACCATCGAGCGGTTCAAGCTCTTCCACACGCACGGAGACCCCTCCGAGCTCGGCGCCTACCAGCTCGCCTTTCTGTGGGCCACCCAGGCCAACACGCTCCCCGCCGCCTTTTGGACCCTCGCTTTCCTGATGAACGACGCTTCCGCTCTGGAGAGAGTTAGCGAGGAGGTACGGAGCGTCCTGGACGAGGCACCGACCGTCGACGGCCGCCCGCAGATGTCAATGGCAATCCTCCAGCGTTTGGTCCATGTGGACAGCGCCATCAATGAAGCCCTGCGGCTCACCTCCGGTTCGCTCACGATTCGCGTTGCTCTGCAGGACGTGGAGCTTCACTTGGAGGGCGGAAAGACGCTCAAGGTGCGCGCGGGCGAACGGGTGGGGCTGTATCCATGGCTGACCCACCACGACGCACGGATCTACGAGGCTCCCGACACCTACCGCTTCGACCGATTTGTCGAGAACGGCAAGCGCCGGCGTTCGTTCTCGCTCGACGGCCGGAAAGTCGCGCACTTCCTGATGCCCTTCGGAGGCGGCGTCAGCATGTGTCCGGGCCGTCACTTTGCCCGGAATGAGATCAAGATCCTGACCGCGTTGATGCTCTACCATTTCAGCCTCGAAGCGAAGTGGAACGCGCTTCCCGGCTTTGTCGAAGGCAGAGCGGGACTCGGCGTCTTTGGACCCGCCGAGGACGTCGCCGCGCGTCTTACCCGACGGCAGCCGTAGACGAATCGCGGCTACGACTCTTCTTGAGTGGCATGTGTCTCCTGCCAGCGTCGGAACCAGATGATGGGAGCATCACTCTTCACCAACTGCTCCCCATTTCGCAGCCGGGCAGGCGCAGGCTCTTGCGAGGTGACCACTCGTCGGTCCTGTCCAAGGATGAAGGCGTTGGGCCACTTCGACAGCCAGCAGACCAAGTCACCCAGTAGGGGTACCGGCACGAGGCGCTGGTAGAAGCGCACATAGGTGTGGGTCGTCTGCTCATCGATCGGCACAAAGACCATCACGATGTTCACCTTGCCACCCAGCCGATTGCGCCAAAGGTTTGGCGCGATCAACTCAAGGCGGGTCTCTTGATTGCTTGCCCAGGTGGTCAGCCGGTCCCCTTCGCTCTCGACGCTCACCTGCACGGTCGGATCCAATCCCCGACCTATCGAGGTGCGGTGCACGAAGGGCAGGTGCGTGAAGTCGAGTTGGTTCTCAGCCACGCGGGTCCAGTGCGTGTCCCAGGTTTCCGCAATGCGACTCCAACGCCACCGCCAACCGGGCTCATCGAGCTCTTCGAACCACGGAATCGGTGGATAACTTTCCCGGCGCTCACCCCACCAGATCCAGAGGAATCCGTGCTCCTCGCGGACCTCCCATGTCTGCACTGTCATCTGTCGCGACGGCCCACCCTCGCCGTCGGGTGGCATGTGCGTACACTCCCCGCCGCCATCGAACCGAAAGCCGTGAAAGGGACATGTGACGCAGCCGTCTTCCACCGTGCCGAGTGACAAACGCGCCCACCGGTGAGGGCACTGATCTCGAGCGCAATGCACCGCGCCCGCGTGTCGCCAGAACACCAACGGGGTGTCATGGCGCCGCACTCCGAGCGGCTTCGTGCCCAGTTCATCCGCGTCGAGAACAATGTACCAGCGGTCTGCGACGAGCTGCATGGGCTCCCTCCACTCACTCCCTAGGCACGGCAGCTCGTCCGGGCACCGCCCAAGCCGATACTTGCGCCACCTGCACGCCCTACTCGGCCATCTCCCAGAACGGACCCATGTCGGTGAGCCCACCAGAGTGGGCAAACACGACCGAATCGATGGAGTCGACACGCCCCCGAAGCCGGTCCCGCAGCGCCAATAGCTCTCGTCTTGCTTGGTCTGGATCATCGGCGTACCGCGCCGGCGCCGGCCCCACCGTCCCATTCTTGTACGACATCGCGGTATCGCCCGTAAGCAGAACCCCCTCCGAGAGCAGCACAAGATTGCCAGCCGTGTGTCCGGGCACGTGGAAGACCTCAATGCCTAGTCCACCGATCGATACGATCTGGCCATTGGCCAGTGTCTGGTCAACGACGCCCCCCTCTGGCCCTTCCACAGCGATGCGCTCGACCTCGTCGGCGTGGGCATACACCGTCGCCTCGTCGAAGAGGTGTAGAGCGCGCACGTGGTCGCTGTGCCCGTGGGTAATGACGACATGTTTCACGTCGGAGAGCGAAAGCCCGCGTCCCTCCAGGTGCCTGGCGATGGGCTTCGCCGTCTTTGAGTAGCCCGTATCGATCAACACCACGCCGTCGCGAGTCTCCGCGACAAAGCTCGACGTAAAGAAGGTCTTCACCTGAGTGAAGGGGCCGAATTGGGCGCCATCCTCGATCGCTGTGTTGCTACAGCCACCGAGTGCCAGCGACGCAAACAGCGCGGCGGTCTTGGCCAACGTCATGCGACTCGTCGTGGCCACTTCGCCCTCCCCCGCACAACTTAACGAGTCTGGACGCGCTCCTACGGAGTTGGAACCCGGTCCGGCGTCGACGCAAAATCCGGCCCCACCAACAGGAGACACCGAGTCAGCGCCAGTCTTGACTGGGAAGGTCGAGATCTTCACGACCCACGACAGGCTCTCGCAGGCGGCTGGTCGACTGCCGCAACACGGTGCCATCCTCAACTTCGAGCTCGACGGCTGGGGGCCGCTCCTCTGGTTGAAATGCCGCTGGTGCCTGGCGGTCCAGGCCAAGTCGCCGGAGCATCTCGCTCCGACTCGGGCTCGACTCTGGCTCGGAGTCGGAGGCAACGGCCCGCGGCGCCGCGAGTACGACCGGGCATGGGGCAGGCGGCTCAGCGAGAGCGAACGAGACGAGTAGGGCGAACATGGTGGACTCCTTGTGCCCTCGGAACCTTGCAACGCCCGTGCCACGAGCTCTCACGCGCGCGGGTACCCTGAACTGCCGTAAACCTGGTACGAGACTACACTTTGGCGCGGAGCGCCCCACCCCGCCGATGCTCCAAACTGGGTCGCCCGGCGGGTCACTTTCTGCCCCAATGTGGTCACACTTCGGGTCTCCGCGAGGACAGAGGGTGTCCAAACCCTTCTATTCAGCGGGTTCACGGGTTGGCATCGAGGCTGCATTGCAAGAAGGCAGCTCCGCAATGGGGCCATCCACTAAGGAGTACACCATGCGCAAGACCCTCTCCCTGCTCGCCCTGTTTGCTGCCCCCGCGGCCCTGGCCGCTGGCTCCGCAAGCCACAATGTCTCCGTGCAGCTCGTCGAGCTCACCGACATCGCCATCCAAGGCGGAGATGTGGCCATCGTCCTCGACCAGTTCGACCCGGGCACCAACTGGGTCCTTCCCGAGTTCAACGACGCCACCTCACTCGACTACAAACACACGAGCGCAGCCGCCCAGAAGGTCACGGTCGAGACCGACAACCCCACCCCGGCCTTCGACCTGTCCGTCTCTGCACAGGCGCCGTCCAACGGAGCCGGGTCCGGCCAGGTTGCACTGTCGACGACCGCCGCGGACTTCATCACCGGAATCAGCGCCGGACAAGGCTCCGCGGGACTTCGCTACGACGCAGCGGCTCCGCTGGGTGCCGCAGCGGGCACCGATGCCCACGTCATCACCTACACCATCCTCGC
>JAGSGY010000072.1 GCA_023954855.1 Pseudomonadota bacterium
CAGGCTCCTCGGTCTGGGTCGATTCGGTTCCACAGGCGGACAGTGCGAGTGCTGCAACGAGGGCAACGAGAGTGCGAGACATGAACCCCTCCAAGGGTGAGGGGCGGTCCATAACTGCGCACCGGCGCGGTGTCAGGCGTGTGCGTGGACTCGCGTCGGCTCTGGGGTCTTGTTCACAACTTCTCCGCGCATGATCCGCTTGAACAGGCCTTCTCCGAGGATGGCATCCGCGGCCTGTGCTCCGCTGGTCATCGCTCCGACGATGCCGTGTCCAGCGCGGCAGTTGGTGCCAGCGAAGTACAGCCCGGGGACCTTGCTCTTCGAGCCGGGCCGACGGCCGAGGAACTGCTTGGGAATGGCGGCGAAGCCATAGCAGGAACCTTCGGTGGACTGCACGTAGCGGCTGTGCGTCATGGGGGTCGCCGACTCGCGGAATGCGATGTGGGCCTTGGCTCCGGGGACCATGCGCTCGTACTGGTCGATGAGCGCCTGTTCGAGCTCGGTCTTGCGCGCTTGGTAGGCCTCGGAGGTCTTGTAGCTGCCGTCGCGCATCTGCTCAGGGGTGACGCCCCAGAAGCCGAGGTCGCTCGGCGCCATCGTCATGATCTCGACGTTGCTGTGGCCCTCGGGGGCGATGCGCGGGTTGTGCGGGTCCTTCAGCGATGCGGTCGAGACGTAGATGAACGGGTTCTCCGGCATCTCACCGGCGACCATCTGCCGGTAGTCCTCGTCGAAGGTGTAGCGGTCGAAGAGCCAGCGGTTCGAGTTGCCGTACGGCAGGTCCTCGGGCGGAATCGAGAGGCCCAGGTAGACGACGAACAGCGGCAGAGCCATCTCGTAGTCGGCGATGCGCTTGGCCCACTTCGCCGGAAAGTGCTCGGCGCCGACCAAGTCGCTGACCGTCTTCTTGAGGTCCGCATTCGAGATGACGACATCGGCGTGGATGGTGCGCTCGCCGAGGTGCTTGTTGTGGCAGACCACGCCGGTGGCGCGTCCGTTCTCGATCACGATCTTGGACACCGGGGCGCTCAGCCGCAGCGTCCCGCCGCACTCTTCAAGAGACCGGGCAAGCTCATCGCTCAGGTGCTGTCCGCCACCCTCGGGGTAGTAGGCGCCGCTGCGGTGGTAGTGGTTCACGAGCCCGGCGTGGAGCATGGCCGAGATGCGATTCGGGGCGACCGCGTAGGTCCCGTTTTGCGCGGTGAGGATGGCGCGGAGCTGCTCATTGTCGGTGCAAGCGTCAAGCACCGTTCCAAGCGGAGCCTGCACCCAGCGCACCACCATAGGGCTGCGGGCAATGGCCCAGGCCTGGCGGGCCTTGCCGCCGCGTTGATCGGCTTCGACGACCCGGTCGGCTTGCTCGAGGAAGCGGAAGTACTTGCGAATGCCCTTCTTTTCGCCCGGGAACTTGGCGAGCAGGCGGCGCTTGAACTCGTCGCGGTCCCGCGGGATGGTGAACTCGAAGTCCGGGAAGGTCAGCTGCTCGAGCTCCTCGGACATGGGCCGGAAGTTCAGCGTGTCCACGCCGCAGGCCGTCAGCAGGTTGGTCATCGTGCCGTTCTCGTGGCACTCGCCGACGTAGTGCAGGCCGACGTCCCACTCCCAGTCCTTGCGGCGGAACAAGGTGGAGTTGCCTCCCGCGACGTAGTGCTGGTCGAGTACGAGCACGCTCTTGCCCTCTTGGGCAAGCAGCGCACCGGCGGTGAGGCCCCCGACTCCGGCGCCCACGACGATGGCGTCGTACCGGTCCTCGATCTCGCCACGGGTCCGGTTTCGCTTGCGTTCGCGTGCTGTCGTCATCTCGCCTCCGACCAAAGACCGCCTTTGCGGCTGTTCCTCTTATAGAGACGCAAATAGTTTTAGTCCACTAAAAAGTTTGTCTGTGCTAAAGGGTGGCATGCTCCTCACTGACATTCCACTCCGCGAACGCAAGGCTGGCCAGATGCGCGTGGCCTTGGTGCGGGCGCTCCTGGCGCGTCTGGTCGAGCGTCCGCTGGCCGAGATTCCGGTCCGGGAGATCTGTGCTGAGGTGGGAGTGTCGGAGCCCACCTTCTTCAACCACTTCGACGGCAAGAGCGCGGCGCTGCCCTACTTCGTGAGTCTGTGGAGCTTGGGCACTGCCGAGGCCATGGGTGAGGCCGAGGATGGAGTGCACCGGCTGTTCATCTTCTTCGACCAGGTCGGCAAGGCGATGCAGAGCCATCCGGGCGTGCTCAACGCCATCATCGGCCACCACCAGCAGCTTCGCATTCCGCCGCCAGCCACGATCATTCCACGCGCCGACCGCCTGGTCTGGTACGGCGATGGCTCAGCGACGGTCGAGGACGAGCCGCAAACGGTTCCCGCACTGATTGCCAGCTGTGTGGCCGAGATGCACCGAGATGGCGCGCTCCCCGAGGGCTTGGTGCCCGCCCGGCTGCGCGATGTCTTGCTCGCGCTGTTCTACGGCATTCCGGCGGTGGTTCCGGCGGGACCGCACGTGCGCTCGACCTTCAGGGGGGCGGCGCGAGCGGTGCTCGTTGGGCACGGGGTTCGATTCGTCGCTGAAGACGCGTCGTAGCGCGCTGGGTCGTGCAAGCATGGGCCATGCTTCCGACCCTCGTCTTTCTCGCCCTGCTTGGATGTGGACCCACCGCTGAGCCTCCAGTGGTCTCCGTCGAGGTTCCCGAGGCGCCTCCGGGAACGGGACAGGGCGAGCACACGGACCTCTGGCGTGCCTTCGAAGCCCGCACGGTCGTCGTCGGAGGCGTGAGCCGACAGCTCACCACGGCCTCGCTCGGCGAGATCGAGATTCAAGGAGAGGGGACCTCTGCACTTCACGTCGGAGACGAGGCGTCCCGCGAGGTTCTTCCGTTGCGCGTTCCCTCTGGCCAGTACCCGGTCGAGGCCTCGGTGCTCGAGGGCTCTGGCGATGAGCCCAAGGTGGTCGCTGCGATCCGACTCTCCCTCGCGAAAGGGGTGCCGCGCCGCTTCGCCTACCTCGGTTCGTTTGCGACTCAGGGCCATGCTCTTCTCTGTGGGGACGTGGCCGATGCTCAGCTCACCGCGGGGGCTGCGCGAGACGTGATGGTGCGCATGCAGGCGGGCACGCAGCACTTCTTCACCCACGCGACCGGCGAATCTGAGCCCGATCTCGCGGTGTGCCAGAGCGGCTACGGCGAGGGGACCTACGACGCGTTTGTCGGTCTCGATGATGACGGCATGCCGGTCCAGGTGGTCCTCGACTTCCAGGTGCTGGTCGAACCGATCGAGGCGTCGTTTGACCTCGGCGATGTGCTCGCCCTCGGTGCCAGTCCGCTCGAGGTGGCAGGACTCAGCGAGCGCGGCGTCAAGGTCGCGCGTCTGGTCGGTGGGGACGTCGACATTTCACTCGACAGTGCTTCAGTCTCGGCCGACCCCACCATCGGTGGCTTTGAGTTGCTCTGGTACGACGACGAAGGTGAGCCCATGTATGGACGGCAGGCCGTATTCGGCTCGAAGTACAGCTTCAGCGCTCCCCGTGGAGGCAAGCCGCGCCGCGCCGTGCTGCGTTGGGTGGCGGGGATCGCCCCACTCTAGGTGCCTGCGAAGGGGCGGTGTGACGCCGGTGCGGCGGTGAAAGGTGCGTTCACAGCGCGATTTCGCAATGATGCGGGTGCATGCGTGATCCAAGCTCCAATCCACTGGAAGTGACCGACGAAGAGGCCCACGCCGATGTGGTCGTTCGCAGCGCGCTGCTTCGCGTGGGCATGGCGGCGGTGTTTGGCTCCTGCGTGCTGTTCGCCGTCACTCGCTTGGGTGCGCAGCTGGCGGGGAGCGGTGCCACGCCTTGGTGGGGAAACGCCATCGGAGCGCTCGTCATCGCGGCGACCTGGCTGTGGTACCGCTCCGATCCCGAACGGCGCATCGACACAACCATGCAGGTCATGGGGGGCACCGCGCTCATTGCGCTGGTGATTCCGGTGTTCTACGGAATGCCTTCGACCCTGTGGTGGGTGTCCCTCGTCGGCTTTGGTATGGCGCTCAGCGGTACCCGAGCCGAGGCGCGGGGCTGGACGCTTGCCAGCATCCTCGTCGTGACCGTCGGTGTGCTTGCGGGAACCGTCTTTCAAGTGCCGAACGCCGCTGGTGAGGGCCCGGTCGAGTCGATTCTTGCGCCCGTGATCTACACGGTCGTGCTGTTGTTCATCGCGGCTTCCTTTCGTCGGGTCACGCAGCGCCGGGCGCAGCAGGTCATGGAGGCTCGGCGGCAGGCCGAGGCCTCGAATCGAGCCAAGTCGGCCTTTCTTGCGCACATGAGTCATGAGCTGCGCACACCGCTGAATGGCGTCATCGGCATGCTGGACCTCGCTTCACGTGCGGTGAAGGACTCGGCGGTGAGCGACCAGCTGCAGACCGCCAACACCTCCGCCCACCTGCTACTGCGGCTGATTCAGGACGTGCTGGACGTCTCGCGTCTCGAGGATGCCTCCCTGGAGTTGAACATCGCCCCGTTCTCACTGCACCGCGCAGTTGGGGATGTGCTCGTCACGCTCTCGGAGCCGGCTGAGCGTGCGGGCCTGCAGCTGGTCGGCGTTGCGGAAGAGGACGTGCTCGAGTGGCGGCACGGCGATGGGCTTCGCGTCGCCCAGATCGCCCTGAACCTGGTCAACAACGCCATCAAGTTTACCGACGCTGGCACGGTGGAGCTTCGGCTGTCGGCCACCGATGGCGAAGGCATTCAGATGGTGGTGACCGACACCGGCGTCGGAATCGCGGCGGACGAGATCGAAGCCATCTGGCAGCCCTTTGTCCAGGTTGGCACCGCACAGACCCGCCATGCGGGCACGGGGCTTGGCTTGGCGATCACCCGTGAGCTGGTCCTGGCGATGGGGGGAGCCATCGACGTCGGTTCGGTGCCCGGACAGGGAACGTCGTTCACGGTCACGCTCCCCATGAAGCCTGTCATCGAGCAGCCCGGGTTTGGTCCCGTAGACCTTTGCGTGCCGCAGTCGCTCGAGGCGCCTAAGCCGGCCTCCGTTGCGCCCGGGAGTGTGCACGTGCTCGCGGTGGATGATGACCCCACCAACCACTTGGTGATGGAGCGCCTACTCGCGGCCCTCGGCTGCACGGTCACGACCGCGACGGGGGGAGAGGATGCGCTGAGCAAGCTCGAGTCGGCGTCCTTTGACGTCGTGCTCGCCGATCTCGAGATGCCGGGCATGAGCGGCGTCGAGCTGTCCCAGCGGTTGCGAAGCGATGCGGGTTGGCGCGACCTCACGATTGTTGCGGCGAGTGCGCACACCGACGACCGCATGCGAAAGGTTGCCCTCGATGCCGGCATGGATGCCTACCTGCCCAAGCCGTTCACCCTTCAGCAGCTGGCCACCGTTCTCGAAGCGGTGCGATGGGGTGCGCGCGACGGGGCATGAGCGCTATACTCCGGATGGGGAGGAGGTCGATTGGATAGAGCACAGGCCGTGGTCGCGACGATGGCGGTGATCGCGGTGGGGGCTCTCGCGTGGACGGTGCAGGGTCTTCGTGGGGATGTTGCGGACCTCAGCCAACGCCTCGCTGCCATCGAGACGGCACCCGTGACCTCGTCGACGCGAGTCCCCGGGTCCGAGAGACCCAGCCTGACCCCAGATGTCGCGCAACCGCTCCTCGAACCGGGCGCCGAGCCCACCGCCGTGGACCCCACCGACCTCGAGGCGCTGGTCCATCGGACCGTCGAGCAGCAGACCAAAGAGCGGGAGGCCGAAGCCACCGCCAAGTGGCTCGATCGGTGGGCCGCCTGGACCGAGAAACGCGTCGAGGGCCTGGTTGCGGACGGCGTCTTCGAAGAGGCCGTCGCGGCCGACGTCGTGTCGCTATTGATCAACGAGATGCACGACGGTGCGGACCTCAAGACCGAGGTGCAGAGCGGGCGCTTGGCCGAAGACGAGGGATGGGCGCAGTGGGCCCAGTTGCGCGAAGACAACGATGCCGCCCTGATCACGCTCGTGGGACAGGACGGTCTGAGGGTGATTCGCGATGAGTCTGCGGGCAAGTAGTCAGGGGATTGGCCGGAAATTCGCGGGATAGCCAAGGGAATCCAGATAGGCCGACGGCTATACTTAAGGGGTGAGGTGCGATGGGCCGGTTGCTGCCAGCAGTGTGCGCTCTCGCGTCGCTTTGGGGTGCGTCGGCGGCGGCGGAGCCCGTGCGTTGCGCGTCGTTGAACTGGGAGCCCTACGTCGGCCCCGAGAGCGAGGAAGGGGGCTGGGCCGTGCAGGTCGCCCGCGAGGCGTTTGCCCACACGGGCACCGAGTTCGAGGTCGACCACTTGCCGTGGCCGCGCGCGCTCAAGGCCACTCGCGAGGGCGAGTACGACTGCATCATGCCGATCTACGTGAGCGCAGAGCGGAGCTCCTGGCTGCTGTTCTCGCGCCCGATCCTCGCGAGCCCCGTGGGTTTCTATGCGCGGCAGTCGGACCAGCTGTCCGGCAAGTCCGTCGACGAGTTGGTCGAGCATAGGCTGGGCCTGGTGCGCGGCTACGTGAACGACCCGGTGGTGGACGACGACCCGCGCTGGATGCGAGAGCTCGCAGACACCGATCAGCTCAACCTCCGCAAGCTCGCCTTTGGAAGGGTGGACCTGGTGTTCGTCGACCTCGGAACCGCGCAGTACCTGCTGAGCAAGGAACCCCCGGGGGTGCCGCTCGAGGCGCTGAGTCCGCTCCTTGGCACCAAGGAGCTGCACCTCGGATTCCCGATTGGCGCGCGAGGAGAAGAGCTCCAGGCGCGCTTTGACTCGGGGCTCACCGCGATGGCGGCGACCGGACGGCTCCAGCAGCTTCGCGACGACTGGCGTGCCACCTGGCCCGGGGAGCAGCCATGAAGCGCCTGGGCTGGTTCTCGCTCGTCCTCTTGCTGCTCGGCGGCCTGGCGGGACTGGTCGCCTTCGAGGTGGCGTCAACGAACGAAGAGCAGGCGCGGGTCGAGCGGTACGCCTTGCTGCTCGAGCCCTACCTATGGAATCTCGACGTGGGTCAGGCCTCGCAGACCGCGGGCTTGCTGATTCACACCGAGGACTACCAGCACGTCGAGGTGCTGCACGCCGATGGGACGACCTTCTTCTCGGCAGACGCTCCGGCGGATGCCCACACCGGCGGTTGGCCTGCACAGGTGGGTCTGGCGCCGCTCCGCTTGGTTGAGGTCGATCTCAAGCATGGCGGCGACACGATTGGCCAGCTGAAGGTGCGCTATCCGTATCGCAATGCCTCGACTCATCTGCTCGTGCTCTCCGGGTTGTTCCTGCTCGGCTTTGCCGGTGCACAGGCGCTACGGGGCTCGCGGCAGGCACGGGAGCTCGACGAGGTGCGCTTCGAACTCGAGCGGCGGCACCGACGGGTGGCGGAAGAGAAGCTCTCCGAGCGAGAGGAGCAGCTGCGGGAGTCGCAGCGCCTCGAGTCTCTTGGGCGCCTGGCTGCTGGCATCGCGCATGACTTCAACAACATCCTCACTGCGATTCTCGGATCCGCAGAGTTGCTTGAGGTCGAGTCCCCTGACGCTAAGGTCGTGGCCCGGGCGCGGACCATCGCGAACTCTGCCGAGCGCGCGGCGGCATTGACGGCCCACTTGCTTGCCTTTGGGCGACAGCAGGTGCTCGAGCCGCGCGTGCTCGAGCTGAACGGCATCGTGTTCAAGATGCAAGAGATGCTTCGGCGCATGATTGGCGACCAGACCGAGCTCGTCGCCGAGCTGACCCCGGGGATTGGGACCGTCCGCGCGGACCCCAGCCAGATCGAGCGCATCTTGCTGAACCTCGTCGTCAACGCGAGCGAGGCGATGCCAAACGGCGGCCGGGTGACGGTGCACACCGAGCAGCGTTTCGCCGGAACGGATGGTCGCGAGTGGGTGGTGCTGTCCGTGCAGGACGAGGGCGTTGGTATGGATGAGCAGACGCGCCTGCACATGTTCGAGCCGTTCTTCTCGGCCAAGAAGGGTGGGGGAACCGGCCTAGGGCTCTCGACGGTCCACGGCATCGTGCACCAGAGCGACGGACAGATTCGGGTCCGGAGCGCTCCCGGCGAAGGCACCACCTTCGAGGTATTCCTCCCCGTCGTGCATGGCGATGTCTCGGAGTCCGAGAGCGTCGAGCGGCGCAGGCCCGAGAACAAGGCAGGGCGCGTACTCGTCGTCGAGGATCAGGTCGATGTCCGAGTCCTCGTCTGCGAGGTGTTGCGCGGGTCTGGCTACGAGGTGATCGAGGCGCACGATGGCCTGCATGCCCTCGAGCGGGTGGAGGGAAAGCTGCCATCGATCGATCTCGTCGTCACCGATGTGTCGATGCCGGGGCTGAATGGCAAGGAACTCGCCGACCGCCTGCGAAGCCTCCGGCCCGACCTGCCAGTGCTGTTCATGTCGGGCTACGCCGCGGATGGGCTGCCCTTCGACTTCACCCCAGGTCCCGGCATTGCGCTGCTCGAGAAGCCCTTCAGTCCTATTCGTATGCTCGAGCTCGTGGGCGAGCTGCTGCAGGGCCGTCTCGACACCGATGCGTCGGCTCGCCCCTGACTAGCTGACCTCGGGCTCTTGCAGTTGGTCCCAGTTCAGGTCTGCGGTCGCTTCGATGATGTAGTCGATGAAGGCGCGCACCTTGGGGTCGAGAAACTCCCGGTCCGGGTAGACCAGCGCGACGGTCGTCTCCGTTCCGACGTCATCCTCGAGGACGGACACGAGCTCGCCCTTGGCCATTCGGCTGCGAACGAATCCCATCGGACACATGGCGATGCCGAAGCCCTCTGCGGCCAAGTAGATCTGGGTCGGCAGATCGGTAGCGGCGTGCAGCCCGCGGACTGTGACTTCGCCGCCGTCGAGAAGCGGCCACGACGTGTTGGGATGATCCGTGCCGCCAAAGCCGACGATGCAGTCGTGATCGATGAGCTCTGCCGCGGCGGCCGGAAGACCTGCGCGGTCGATGTAGGTGGGGCTCGCAACCGCCAGGACTCGGTCTCGTCGAAGGACCCGGGCAATCAGCGAACCGTCGATGAAGGTGCCCGCGCGGAGGGCGACGTCGATGGCCCTGCCGATCAGGTCCTCGTGCACCGTGGAGTTGATGATCTCCAGCCGCACTTCGGGGTATCGGCGTAGGAATCCCGCGATCAGAGGGCCAATGAACTCTGGGCCGCCGGGAACGCTGACCCTCAACAGGCCGCGGGGCACCCCGTCGAGGCGCCTGAGCGCTTCTTCGGCTTCGCGGGTGTCCGCGACGATACGCCGGGCCCGGGCGTAGAGCTCTTGCCCTGCGGGTGTGGGCACCAGGCGTCTCGTGCTGCGGTGGATCAGGCGGAGCTCGAGCTCTGACTCGAGGCGCTTGAGCTGGCGCGACAACGTGGCTCTCGGGATGCGCAGCGAACGGGCGGCCGCGGCGATGGAGCCCGCCTCGATGATGGCGACGAATCCGTCCAAGCCTAGAGGAGCTGCAAGGACCGCCTGTGATGTTTTTGGTCGTGTTGTGCTCAATTTGTGCCTCTAGTGATGTTTATCACACGACTTAAATGGATGTCGAAGCCCGGGGTCACTTCCCCCCGAGCGGCGCAGCAGCGCTGGAGATCAACATGGACATGAAGCGTTTTGGATTCTGGGCAAGCACTGGCCTCTTCGCACTCGCCATGGGTGCAGGTGGAGCGGCCGACCTGAGCGGCAGCCTCGATGAGGCGATGGTGCAGCTGGGCATGCCCCTCTACCTGGCCACCATCCTCGGCACTTGGAAGCTTCTCGGTGTGGTGGCGCTGCTCGCTCCCGGCTTTGCGCGGATCAAAGAGTGGGCCTACGCCGGCTTCTTCTTCAACTTGAGCGGTGCCGCCGCCAGCCACATCCTCGCCGGACATGGACTGGGCGCAGCCGTTCCGCCCCTGGTACTGCTCGCAGTGGGCGCCGCCTCGTACGCGTTGCGCGACGAGAGCCGGGCCGTGTTCCCCGTCGGTGAACTCGCCGCGGCCTAGGACCGGCGACGGCGTCCGGCGAGGGCGATGAGCGCGAGCAGACCGACACCCGACGTGCTTCCTGGGGTCTGCGTACAGCCGCAGGCCTTCGGATCGGTGTCGTCGTCGGTAGAGCCGGAGCCGGTGTCGCTGCTCGTACCGGTGTCGGTGTCGGTGTCGGTAGTGCCCGAGTCGCCGCTCTGGCCGGAGTCGCCGGTGTCTTCGGGCTCGGGGCGCTCGATGCAGCCCTCGTCGATGACGTCGTCGCAGTCGTTGTCGTACTCGTCGCAGTACTCGGTGGCGTCGGGGAAGACGTGGTCGTTGTTGTCCACGCAGTCATCGTTGGACGAGACCCAGCCCTGGGGGGCGGTGCACGAGACGAAGGGCGTGCTGCCCTCCTTGCCGTGCCCGTCGCCGTCAGAATCCGGGTACCAGTTCGCGCCATCGGCATCGTCGATGCTGCCGTTGCAGTCGTTGTCGACGCCGTCGCAGACTTCCGTCGCGTCGGGGTTGATCGCGGCGTTGTTGTCGTCGCAGTCGCCCTCGAAGGTGCCCCAGTTGTCGTTGTCGTTGTCGTCGCCGGTGCTGCTCACGTACGCGAGCAGGCGCTGTTGGTACGCGTGTCCGCCCTCGGTCGCACCCTGAAGGCTGGTCGGCACGTTGGGCTGGCTTCCGGCGCCGCCGTAGATCGAGCCGTCGTTGGTGATCCATCCGTACGAGGTGCCGCCTGACGTCCAGTAGTAGCTGGCGTCCGCCGTGAAGTGCGGCCCGATTGCGTAGTAGCCATCGGCGGCCAGAGTGATGTCCAGCGTCACCGACTCCCAGCCCGAGCCATCTCCAGTCGCGGTGGTGGTGTCGGACCACACCTGGGTGTAGCCGCCGTTCGTGCCACGCTGAAAGACCAGCCAGGTGAGGGTGTCGCCAGCGGTCGCGTTAAGTCGCTGGTCGATGCCGACCAGGTTGCCCTCTGCGGCAACGCTGTACAGGTTCAACTTGTAGTCGTCGCCCGCGGTGTTGTCGCTCGCGGTCCCTCCGAAGCTGAACGTGGCCGGCGTGCCCGCGAGCGCGGCCGTCGGCATGAGGAGAAACAGCGAGAGAGCGGAGAGAGTGCGAATAGTCATGCGGGCATGTACCCGCAGGTCCGCCGGGGTCGCAACGCTGGGAACGTCAGGAGGCTGTTTGCTTCGCTTTGGTGTACAGCGCTGCGTACGGACGGCATTCAGTGCTGGCGTGCAGAGCGCCGGGGCGCCGCATGGTTTGGTTGCATGCCTTGATTCGAGGTTTACAGGCAGTATCTCGGGTGTAGGCTGAGATTGGGGTGTGCCCATGTTCGCTCTGCTCCTGATGCTCGGTCTCGCAACTGGCGCCGAACCGCCGGCCGAGACGTCCCACGCTACGCACAGCGTCTGGCTGTGGCAGGGGTTCAGCCACATGTGGGAGCGCCGCGCACTTGGGCTGTTCACCGTTCCGCACCGCGTCAGCCTGTTTCGGAGCGTGGTTAGGGACGACGGCCATGTGGCTGAGGGGGACCACTTGGTCAGCACCGGTGTGTTCTCGCTCGGGCAGAGCACCGGCGTGGATGGGGACCGAATGGCCGCCAAGGGCTACGCCTCGGTGTTGCATGCCCCCGGCATCTGGGTCGATCGGGGTCAGCTCAGCTTCGAGACCACGGATGAAGTGGTGGAGCTCGACCGGGCGCCGCACGCGGACGCCACCTTTGATGCGGTGGTGCAGGCGCCCCTGCCAGCGACGGCAGATGCCGACTGGAGCGCGGTGCTGGTCTTACAGGGCGTCGAGTTTCACTCCAGCTGCGAGGGCGACCAGGGCGAGTGCAACTCCGACGGCGTCTGGCCCTACCGCTTCAAGGTGGAGCTCGGGGCCTGCGAAGTCCTCGAGGACGTGGCGGAGTGTCCGGTGGAGGTGCTCGTTGGACGCGCGTGGACTCCCGGTCATGGCGGCGTGCGCGGCATTGAAGTGAAGCCACTGAACGACCGCATGACCCTTGCTGTGGACGTCGCGTGGGCGGTGGTCGCGGGGCCGAAAGACGCGCTCGCCTCGCAGAACTTCACCTTCGAGAATAGCCTGCGTTCGACACAGGAGATCGTCGCCCAGACCCAGCAGATGACGGTGCCGGGCTTGTCGCGGGACCACTCCACCGCGACCGTCGCATTGACGGCTCTGGCGTTCGAGTTCTTCCCGACCCGACTGGGGGGAGAGAGGCGACATCGCGGACGCTACGTCGGGGGGTGGGGCGTTCGGGTCGAGCCGGGCGAGCTACGCCAGGCACAAGGTGAACTCGACGTTCAGCACGCCGGCGGTATCTTCCTGCCCCGAACAGTCCAGAAGACCGGTGTGTCGCTGTCGATCGGAATGGCGGTCCTTCAGGTCGAGGATGCGGACGCCTTCGTCAGCGAGACCCTCGAGGTGACCGCTGATCTGTGTGCGAACAGCGCGGGTGCGCCGTGGTTCTCGAAGTGGAATCGTTGTGGCGTCGAGCAGATCGAGGTCGACACGCCGCTGCTCACGACGAGCCCTGTCCAGGGTCACGAAGCTCGGACTGGGGCAGTACCGGAAAGCGGAATCTCGCCGCCGCCCGAGTGAGCGCCATGCCCCAGCCGCCGACGCCGATGGCGAGCATGGCTCCTGCGCATCCCATCTCGCCAGCACCCCCGCCACCTGAGAGGATGGCGCCGCCGATGCCGAGCACCAGGCTCGAGGCCAACACCGTGAGCACCTGGCCGAGTGGGGACTCCACGACGAACTCTCGTTCGCAGCTGGCACAGAGGTAGCGGTACTCCGTGCCCGTCGGCAGGCCATTGGTCCGGTTGGCGGTGACCTCGGCACAGCGGACTGCCTGGCCACAACTGCATTTACGGACAGGTTCAGCCAAGCGGTAGCGCGTATCTGGGGGAACGGCTCCGTCGACAACGGGCCGGCTGTACTGCACCCAGAACGGCCGAATGGCCCAGACGCCGTAGGACATTGCGGCTGCCGTCAGTATGGCTCCGAGTGCCGTGAGGCTGATGCCGAGCACTACGGCGTCGAGCACCACCGCGAGTCCGGCCAGAAAGACCAAGGCCCCGAGGAGCGTGAACTGCGGGGCCAACAAGATGCCTGCCATCAAGCGCAGTCGGTGCGGTTCGACGGCAAAGCCCACCCCGCAGGCCTGGCAGACGAAGTCCCGGCGTGGGACGGCGCCGGTGGGCAGCATTCCGAACAGGGTGGTGCCCTTCCAATCGCGGACCGAGATGGCTGCAGGCTCGTGGCACGCGCGGCAACGACGAACTTCGGTCACGGGGGCTCCAGGGGTCAGTGCGGGTACAGCGCCGATCGGACGCGTGCCAACGAGAAGGATCGCCTCGCGATCTCGACGTAGCAAATTCGGGGGTTCAGCGGTCGGCTTTCAGAGTTTGGTTGCACAAAGCGTGAACGCCGTTTACTCATTGGGTGAACAGTGTTCACGGAGTCGCAGACATGACCGCTCGCGCCCAGCACAGGGTCGATACCCACGCTCGCATCCTCGAAGCCGCCATGGCCTTGGTGATCGAGGCGGGTTTCGATGGTCTGTCGATGCGGGCGCTCGCGCGGCGCGTGGAGCTGACGCCCGGTGCGCTGTACCGCTACTTCGATGGGCAAGATGCGCTCATCTCTGCACTCACCGCGCAGGTCATTCGCGACCTTGGTGACGCCGTGGGTGAGGCGGCGCTGGCCGTGCCCGAAGAGCGCCCGATTCTTCGAATTCTGGCCGCAGCTGAGGCGTATCGAGTCGCCTCTTTGGAGCGTCCGAATCGTTTCGGCCTGGTCGCCATGCTGCTGGCTTCGCCGCGAATGATGGTGCCGGACCCCGATCGAGCGCGTCCGCTTGTCGAGCAGATGATGGTTGCGCTGGCGCCGCTGCTCGGCGCCTACGCTCGCGCCGAGGCCATGGGCTGGTTGCACCAGGGCTCAGCAGCGGACCGGGCGGTGATGACCTTCGCTTCGATTCAGGGCCTGCTAACGCTCCGAAAGCAGGCGGCCCACGCACCCGATCTCATCGACACCGAGCGCCTGTTGCTCGTCTCAATTCGTTCACTTCTCTTGGGATGGGGGGCACCGCTCGACGTGGTCGAGTCCGCCCTGTCCGAGCTTGGAGCCCAGTCATGATCGCCATCGCCGCCCTCGCGGGCATCGCCACCTGGTCCTTTCTCGAGTACGTCATCCACCGCTGGGCCGGTCACGACCGTCGCCTCGTCAAGCGCACGATGTTTGGTGTCGAGCACACGCGCCACCACAGTGAGGGCGACTACTTCGCACCGAACTGGAAGAAGGCGCTGATGGCCATCGTCATCGTGCCGCTCATCACGGTGCCGGTCGGCGCGCTTCTGGGATGGGGCATCGGCCTGGCTTACTCGCTTGGCTTCGTGGGCTTCTACCTGACCTACGAGTGGCTGCATCGTCGGCTACACGTGACGGCTGGGACCGGACCCTACGCAAAGTGGGCGCGTATGCATCACTTTCATCACCACTTCCACAGCCCGGCGGTCAACCACGGGGTTACTAGTCCGATCTGGGACTGGGTGTTTGGAACGCTGGTCTGGCCCGAGCAGATCCGGGTGCCCGAGCGCCTTGCGATGCGTTGGCTTCGCGATGACGAGGGTGAGATTCGCGCGGAGCATCGCGAGGACTACGCCCTGCGTCGGTCCAAGCGCAAGGCCGCCTGAGAGGGCGCGGTCTGGCCCGCAGCGCTAGTGGATGCGGGGAGGGCACATGGCCTTTGAACTCGAGCAGCGCGAGGCTCGACACATTCTCGAGAGCATCGAGCTCGGCTCGACCAGCATTCCGGACTGCTTCGCCCTCATCAACGATGCCGACCCGACGCTGGTGTACTTCATTATCACCTGGCTTCGCAGCCGGTACGCGAACCACTCGGCCTCCGAAGGGGTGCTCGGTCGCATCATTGCCTTGATGCAGGCCTACCCGAAGACCGCCCAGATCTTGAAGAAGGGCAAGGCAGACGCACTGGTGGACTGGTTCGAAGAGACTTACGCCTACCGGGACCTCGATGCCGGGGAGTTCTTGGCGGTCGTGGTCGAGAAGCTCGAGAGCTAGCCCCTCGGCGGGGTGGAGGATTCGCGCTCCTGTGCAGTCCGAACGATTTCTTTCGTCTCAGGGCCAACGACGGGTCTATCCTCGGGAACGGAGGACCCATGCGGACCATCGCCTTGCTGGCACTGATCGGTTGCAAGACCACGGCGGCGGATGTCGATCCCATCGAGATCGACCGCTACGACCCCAACCACCTGATGGTGGTCGAGGCGACGCTGACCGAAGACAACTGGGACGGGTTGCGGCAGGAGTCCCGGAGCTTTGTCGATCTCGTGCTCGGACCCGAGTGCTTCACCGAGCCGGTCCCGCAGGTCTTCAACTGGTATCCGGGCGACGTTCGCATCGATGGCGAGCCGCTGAGCGAGGTGGGGTTCCGCAAGAAAGGGCTGATCGGCTCGATGTCCTGGACGCGCCCATCCCTCAAGATCGACAGCGACCGCTTCGTCGATGGTCAGGAGTTCATCGACGACACCGAGCACTTCACGCTCAACAACAACAACCAGGACGTGAGCCGGGTGCACACCTGCTTGGCTTACGCTGTATTCGAGCGCGCCGGGGCCATAGCTCCCCGGTGTTCTTTCGCCACGGTTGAGGTCAACGAGGTCGACCTTGGCGTGTACAGCAATGTCGAGCCGATCAAGAAGGCCTTCTTGCGGGACCGCTTCGGCACCGACGAGGGCGATCTATACGAGGGCACGGCCTCGGACGTCACTGACGAGTGGCTTGCGACCTACGACATCAAGAGTGACGGCAGCACGCTGGCACCGCTCGAGGAGCTCCGCGATGTGCTCGACCTCCCCGACGGCGAGCTCATGGCGGCGCTTGATGAGGTGCTCGATGTCGATGCCTTCATCACCGAATGGGCCGTCGAGAGCCTGATCGGGCACTGGGATGGCTATGCGCAAGGACGCAACAACTACTACATCCACCACCACCCAGACGATGGGCTGCTGACCTTCATCCCGTGGGGCCCGGACGCGACCTTCCAAGAACGGGGGCCTGAGGGCTTGTTCGTGGCGAGTGCACTCACGATGCGGCTCTACAACCATCCCGAGGGCCATGCGCTGTACATGGCGGAGAGTGAGCGACTGCTCGCCGACGTGTGGGACGAGGAGTGGCTGCACGCGCAGGTCGATCAATACGAGGACCTCATCGTCACCCACCTGCTCGACGACATTGCAACGCTCGGCGAGATCGACCGAGTTCACGACTTCATCGACGGCCGGCGAGCCGTCGTCCAGACGGTCATCGACACGGCGCCTGAGCGACCCTCCTACGACGTGCCGCGCACCTGTATCGACCCCGTTGGAGAGGTCTCTGCGACCTTCTCGACCCGCTGGGGAACGATGGACCAGGAGCCGTTCAACTTCCCGGGAACGTTGAGCGGATCCGTGTTCGGCGTGCCGATGAACAACCACTACGTCGGTGCCCAGGCGGGACTGAACGCCCAGGGCAATCCCGAGCTGGTGATTCTTGGCGTCAACGAGGCTCTCGACACAGCGAGTGGTGTAGTGGTTCAGCTCAGCGACGACCTCGAGCCCGGGAGCTACCCCCTCGACATCGCGGCGCTGTCCGCCTTCGCATTTACGATCGACCTTACGGCTCAGGAACCCGCTCCCCAGGACATCGTGCTTCTCGGTGGCGACTTGCTGTTGGGACAGATCAGCTACTGGCAGAATGGGCCCATCTCGGGCGAACTCGACGCCATTCTGATTCCCAATCCATTCGGGTAGGCGGGCCTCGCTGGCCCAAGCTCGACTTTTTTTTGTGCAGCGATGGGCACGTCGTGAGGCGGATCGCCGGGCCATTGCCGCGGCCGCGAAGTCGGGTCCGCGCTTGACGTCGGGCAGAAGTGTCGGCATGTTGCCTCCATGCTCATCGCGCTTCACCACCACCTGCATCATGCCCACGTCAGTGGGTCGGCAGTGGTGTAGCTCGAGTTTCTCAACGCTCTGACACCGACGCCGGCCCCGTGAGGCCGGCGTTCGTGTTTCTGGGCACGAGGACGACCAAGCGGGGACGGCGAAAAAGGAGGCCTCATGCGCCCACCTGCTTCTCGTCCGATTCGACTTGCCCTTCCAAAGGGCTCCATGCGCTCCGCTGTCGAGGTCCTGCTCGCCGATGCGGGAGTGTCTCTTCGTGCCACGGCGCGGGGGTACAGACCCACCGTCGGCCTCGACGGCTACGAGGCCAAGCTGCTCAAGCCGCAGAGCATTCTCGAGATGCTCGCGGCCGGCTCCCGGGATGTGGGCTTCGCGGGTTCCGACTGGGTCAGTGAGCTCGACGTCGACGTGGTCGAGGTGCTCGACACGGGTCTCGACCCGGTTCGACTCGTCGCGGCCGCCCCTGCCACGTTGCTGCAAGGCGGTCGTTTGCCCCAGGGTACGCCGCTTCGAGTGGCCTCCGAGTACGCCCGGCTTGCCCAGAAGTGGATGGCGGACCAGGGCATCGTCGGGCCGTTCATCCGGTCGTGGGGTGCGACCGAGGTCTACCCGCCAGAGGATGCCGACCTCATCGTCGACAACACCGCCTCGGGCGCGACCTTGGCGGCGAATGGCCTGGTGATCCTCGATGAGTTGCTGACCTCCACGACCCGTCTCTATGCCAGCCGAGCGGCCTGGGAAGACCCGACGCGGCGCAAGGCCATCGAGGACTTCGCGCTTCTGGTTGGCAGCGTGCTCGAGGCCCGCAGGCGGGTGCTCATGGAGGTGAATGTCGGACCCGAACGGCTCGACGACGTGCTCGGACTTCTCCCGGCCATGCGCGAACCCACGGTGTCTGCGCTTGCCCGAGGCACTGGCTTCGCCGTGAAGGTCGCTGTGCTTCGAGCCGAGCTCCCCGCCCTGATTCCAGCGGTTCGTGCCGCCGGTGGCTCCGACATCGTCGTCTCCCGTCCCTCCCAGATTGTGGCCTGAGGTCAGCATGCTCAAGCCGAATGCCATGGTCGCCAACGGGCGGCCTTACAGTGTACCCAGGGCCTCGGCGCCCACCGATCTTCGCCTCGATGGCAATGAGGGTCCGGCGCTTGACCCCGCTGATCTTGCGGGTCTGCGCCTGTCTGCAGAGGACTTGCGCCGCTATCCGAAGGCCGCCGAACTCGAGGCTACGCTCGGTGCCCGCTTCGGCCTTGGCGGCGAACGCGTGCTGGTCAGTGCAGGCGGTGATGACCTGATTGACCGCTGTTGTCGGGTGATGGCCGGACCGGGCCGTCCAGTGGTGCTGCCCGTTCCGGGCTTCGCGATGACGCGTCGTTATGCCGAGCTCGCTCAGGCCGAGGTGGTCGAGGTGCCGTGGAACTCGGGACCGTTCCCAACCGAGGCGTGTCTTGCGGTGGAGGCACCCGGCATCATTGTGCTCACCTCGCCGAACAACCCGACGGGCGGGGTGGCTACGGTCGCCGATGTGGACCGCCTCTGCGCGGCCCGCCCCGACACCCTAATTCTCGTCGATGCAGCCTACGCCGAGTTCGCCGATGAGGACCTCACCGGCGCGGCGCTTCGCTGGCCCAACGCGGTCGTGATTCGCACGCTGTCGAAGGCGTGGGGACTCGCCGGTCTTCGGGTTGGGTACGCGCTCGGGTCGGCAGAGTTCGTGGGGTGGCTGCGAGCGGCTGGGGCCCCGTACCCCGTCTCCGGTCCTTCGCTCGCTCTGGCACTGCTTCGCGTGCGGGAAGGCGAGCGAGCGATGCGGGCTTTTGTCGAGACGGCGCGCCTCGAGCGGACTGAGATCGAGACGACGCTCACTGACCTCGGTGCCGTCGTGACTATCGGTCAGGGCAACTTTGCCTTTGCGCGGGTACCGGACTCGGTGTGGCTGCGGGACGCGATGGCGGGGCTCGGGGTGGCGATTCGCGCGTTCCCGGGCCGCGACGGGCTTGAGGACGCCGTGCGTATCAGCGTGCCTGGTTCGGGCGTCGGTCTACAGCGGGTCTGCTCTGGACTTCGAGCGGCGCTGGCACCGGACGTGCTGCTGCTCGACATCGATGGTGTCGTCGCCGACGTGTCGGAGTCGTACCGCGCCGCCATCGTCGCGACGGCCGCTGAGTACGGTGTAAGTCTTGATGAGGCTGACGTACTTCAGGCCAAGAAGGAGGGGGATGCCAACAACGATTGGGTACTGACTCAGCGCTTGCTCAGGGGCCGCGGTGTCTCGGTAGAACTCGACCAGGTGACCGCGACGTTTGAGCGTCTGGTGCAGGGGGCGCCTGGGGTGCCCGGTCTTTGGCAAAAGGAGCGTCTGTTGATTCCGCGTGAGGTCCTCGAGGATCTGGCGCGCTGGAGGCCACTGGCGGCGGTGACCGGCCGACCCTCGCTCGACGCGCGACGTTTTCTCGAGAGCCAGGGCATCGCGGACCTGTTCTCCACTGTGGTCTGCATGGAGGACGCCCCCGCAAAGCCAAGTCCGGAACCGGTCCTCGAGGCGCTTCGTCGAGTGGGTGCTCAGTCGGGCTGGATGGTTGGCGACACACCGGATGACGTCCGGGCCGCCCGCGCTGCAGGGGTGGTGCCAATTGGTGTGCGCAGCGGTGGGGTGGCCGACGCTGCACTCTTCGAGGCTGGATGTGCCAGGGTGCTCGACAGCCTCTCGGAACTGCCTGCGCTGTGTGGTGGGGAGGTGCTGCGATGCGCCGGGTAGAACGCTCACGCAAGACACGGGAGACGCAGTCGCGCATCGTGCTCGACCTCGACGGAACGGGCGAGAGTGAAGTGTCCACGGGCATTGGCTTTCTCGACCACATGCTTCGCAGCCTGGCCCGCCACGCGCGGCTCGACCTGACGCTCGTCCTCGAAGGCGACCTCGAGGTCGACGACCACCACTCTGCCGAAGACGCGGCCCTTCTGCTTGGGCAGGCCCTCAATGAGGCGCTTGGCGAGCGGGTCGGCATTCAGCGCTTTGGCTGGGCCCTCGTGCCCTTGGATGATGCGCTGGCCAGGGTGGCCGTTGACCTGTCGGGAAGGCCCTGGCCGGAGGTGCAGCTGGGATGCCGACGAGAGCAAGTCGGCGGCCTGGCGACCGAGAATGCCGCGCACGTGCTCAACACACTCGCGATCGAAGCGCGCATGAACCTGCACGTAGACGTCCTTCGTGGCGACAACGACCACCACCGCATCGAGGCGGCCTTCAAGGCGACGGCGGTCGCACTTCGTCAGGCCATCGCCCGGACGGGCGAGAGCGATGTACCGAGCGAGAAAGGGAGTTTGGGATGAGCGTCTGTGTCATTGATACCCAGGCCGCGAACACGGCCAGTGTCTGCCGGGCGCTTGAGCGCGTCGGCGCCACGGTGCGTTTGTCGACCTCGGCGGATGATGTCGAGTCTGCCGAGCGCGTCGTGCTTCCTGGCGTGGGTGCGTTCGGAGCGGTTCGAGGTCGGCTCCCCGAAGCCCTTGGTGCAGCTCTGCTTCGGCGCGTGGATGCCGGTCGTCCCACCCTAGGGATCTGCCTGGGCATGCAGCTCTTCGGCCAGGGCAGCGAAGAGAGCCCCGGCGTGGCTGGGCTCGGTGCATTGGCCGCGCAGGTGACCCGCTTCGATGCGAACACGAGGGCCCCCCAGCTTGGCTGGAATGGCGTGCAGCCCACCGAGGGGTCTCGCTGGATTCGCCCCGGTGCGGCCTATTTCGCGAACTCGTACCGCTTCGAGCAGGCGCCATCCGGATGGACGGCGGCCCTCACCGACCACGGCGGGCCCTTTGTGTCCGCGCTCGAACGAGGAGATGTGCTCCTCTGTCAGTTCCACCCTGAGCTTTCAGGGGCGTGGGGACTCGATTTGCTGCGGCGCTGGGTCCGAGGCGATCCGCGCGGAGGCGAGGGGACCATTGCCCCTGCACAGCTGACCAAGCGCATTGTGCCTTGCCTCGACGTGCGCGACGGGCGGGTGGTCAAGGGCGTGCAGTTTGCCGGCCTCCGCGACGCCGGGGACCCGGCCGAACTTGCCGAGGCTTACGCTGTACAGGGGGCGGATGAGCTTTGCTTCCTCGACGTCTCGGCAACCGACGAGGGACGCAAGACCGCGGTCGAGACCGTCGCTCGTGTGCGGTCTCGGGTCGCCATTCCACTGACCGTTGGCGGCGGGGTGCGGACCGTCGAAGATGCGCGGGCGCTTCTCTCGGCGGGCGCGGACAAGGTCGCCGTTAACACCGCGGCCGTTCAGGACCCGACGCTGATCGACCGGCTCTCAGCGGCCTTCGGCTCGCAGTGCGTCGTGCTCGCCGTCGATGCCGCACGGACGGACGGCGGCTGGGAAGTCGTCATCCGCTCTGGAAAGCAGCGCACTGGCATCGATGCCGTGCAGTGGTGCGCGGATGCAGAGCGCCGTGGCGCTGGCGAGGTCCTTCTCACCAGCTGGGACCGCGACGGAACCCGCTCTGGGTACGAGCTGGCGCTTCTGCGCGCGGTGTGCGGACGCATCGGCATTCCCGTGATTGCGTCGGGTGGAGCGGCCACCGCCGATGACCTCGCCGACGCCTTTCGAGCGGGTGCGGAAGCCGCGCTCGCCGCCTCGGTCTTTCACGACCGTGAGACGACCGTCGCAGCGGTCAAAGACCGGCTCGCGTCACTCGATATCGACATTCGGCCGGTGAGCGGCCTCGGAGTTCTCTCATGATCATTCCCAGCATCGACATTCAAGGCGGGCAGGCCGTTCAGCTGGTCGGCGGCAAGGACCTCGCCATCGAGGCGGGGGACCCCCTGGCCTGGGCCCGACGCTTCGGCGCGGTGGGAGAGGTGGCCGTGGTCGACCTCGACGCCGCCCTCCGACAGGGCGACAACACGCGCCTCATCACCGCCGTCGCCGAGCAGGCAGAGGTACGCGTGGGTGGCGGAATTCGTTCGTTTCGAGCGGCAACAGACTGGCTTGACCGTGGGGTGGCGAAGATTGTCATCGGCACGGCAGCCCGCCCGGAGTTGCTGTCCCGGCTTCCCCCCGAGCGCGTGGTGGCCGCACTAGACGCCGTCGACGGCGAGGTGGTCGTCGATGGCTGGCGGTCCCGAACCGGCGTGTCCATCCTCGAGCGCATGCGGGAGCTCGAGGGATTGGTGGGCGGCTTTCTCGTCACCTTCGTGGAGCGAGAGGGACGGCTCGGGGGCACAAACCTCGACCGCGTCGCCGAGTTGGTCGAAGCGGCTGGAAGTGCGCGGTTGACCATCGCCGGCGGGGTCACCACCGCCGGCGAAGTTGCCGCTCTCGATCGCCTAGGCGCAGAGGCTCAGGTGGGCATGGCGCTCTATTCGGGACGAATGAATCTCGGGGACGCGTTCACGGCGCCGCTCGTGTCTGACCGTCCGGATGGGCTCTGGCCCACGGTGGTCACCGATGAGCGCGGAGTGGCGCTCGGTCTGGTGTACTCGAGTGCCGAGAGCGTTCGCGAGGCGCTGGAGACGGGGCGGGGCGTGTACCAGAGTCGCACGCGCGGGCTGTGGCGCAAGGGCGAGAGCTCCGGCAACATCCAGGAACTCCTGTCTATCCGCACCGACTGCGACCGCGACTCCCTTCGTTTCGTGGTGCGACAGAAGGGCCCGAGTGCGAGCTTCTGCCACACGGGCTCGCGGAGCTGCTTCGGCGAGGACGCGGGACTCGGAAGGCTCGAGCGCACGTTGGCGTCTCGCATTGCGGATGCTCCAGCGGGTTCGTACACGCGGCGTCTGCTCGATGACCCAGTGCTGCTCGGTTCGAAGCTCGGCGAGGAGGCCGGTGAGCTCGCTGAGGCGACGGGCCCGGCCGACGTGGCTGCGGAGGCGGCGGACGTGATCTACTTCGCCGCCGTGGCCATGGCTCGCGCTGGAGTCGGCTTTGCGGATGTCGAGAAGGTACTGGACCGACGCGCGCGAAAGCTGACCCGACGGCCTGGCAATGCCAAGCCGGACAAGGTCGCTGAGTTCCGTGCGTTGACGCGGACCCGCCAGTTTGAGCCCAGTCGCGCCGAGCCCGTCGACCCGCTTGCTCTCGATACAGTGCGCCCGATTCTCGAGGCCGTGGAGAACGAGGGCATGGACGCCGTTCGTCGCTATGCCGAACAGTTCGGCGATGCCGAAGCCGGGCAAGACCTGGTCCTTGGCCGAGACGCCTTGGTGGCCGCGCTGAATGGGCTCGACACAGAGACTCGTGGAGTTCTCGAGCGCACGGCCACGCGCATTCGGGGCTTCGCGGAGGCCCAGCGCGCCGCTGTCGGTGGGGTGAGCGTGCCCATTTCAGGCGGCCTGACCTCGTCTCGACTTCAGCCGGTCGAGCGCGCGGGTTGCTACGCGCCGGGTGGTCGGTTTCCGCTTCCGTCGTCGGTGTTGATGACGGCGCTGACCGCGAAGGCAGCCGGTGTACAAGAGGTGTGGGTCGCCTCGCCGCGGCCGACGGCGGTGACTCTGGCAGCTGCCGCGCTCGCAGGGGCAGCGGGCGTGCTCGCGGTGGGCGGTGCTCAAGCCATTGGGGCCCTTACCTATGGGGCAGGGGCGGTGCCGCCGTGCGACGTCATCGTCGGGCCCGGCAATCGCTACGTGACCGCGGCCAAGCAGACCGTGTCGGGTCGGGTCGCCATCGACCTTCCTGCAGGTCCGAGCGAGCTCCTCGTCGCCGCGGATGACAGTGCGTGCGCAGCCACCATCGCCGCGGATCTACTCGCCCAAGCCGAGCACGATCCGGATGCGCGAGTCTGCCTCGTGACCCCATCCTCGGCACTCATCGACCGCGTGGACGAGGCGTTGCGTCGCCAGCTGACCTCACTACCTACGCGCTCTACCGCCGAGGCTGCTCTGGTGAATGCAGGCACGGCCGTCCTGGTGGAAGACTGGTCCGAAGCCGTCGAGGTGATCAATGCGGTGGCGCCGGAGCACCTCGAGCTTCAGGGGCCAGAGGCGCGTGCCATCGAGGATCAGCTGACTTCGTACGGGGCCATCTTCGTGGGCGAAGGCGCTGCCGAAGTGCTGGGGGACTACGGAGCCGGGCCGAACCACGTGCTGCCCACAGGCGGAAGCGCCCGCTCGTACGGGGGGCTGTCGGTGCTCTCTTTCCTGCGGCTGCAGGCTCGGCTCGAGGTGTTCGAGGCGGATCGGGGGCTCCTCGATGACACCGTTGCCCTGGCCAGGCTCGAAGGGCTGGAGGGTCACGCGCGCGCTGCCGAGGTTCGGGTGGATCTGCCGAACGATCGACCGCCCCTGGGTGAATCGCGCCAGGGCCTCTCGGCGTGAGCGTTTGCGCTGGGTGCATCGATCCAGCGCGTCCGTTCAGCGGCGTTCGGCGTTAGAATTTGGCCATGCTCGAACGCCTTCGTAAGCGCCTTTCTCGAAGCTCCCACCGTCCGGTCTTTCCCGCAGCTCCGGCCGGGGATTGGTGGGCGAGTCTGGTGCTGCCCGAAGAGCTCATGGCCCGTGCGCGCGCGCTGCGGCTCGACGACTTGGGCCATGGGTACGACCGCTTTGGCATGAGCCGGGAGGGCGTGGCCTTCGCGGTCGCGTTCGTCGACTTCCTCTACTCGCACTACTTCCGCGTACTCTCGTACGGGCACGAGAACATCCCCGAAGAGGGTCCGGTCGTGCTTGCCTGCAACCACGGCGGCACCCTTCCGCTCGATGGCTTCATGGTGTGTGTCGATGTGTTCCGCAAGGGCCCGTTGGGACGGGTTCCCCGCACGGTCGTGGACCACTTCGCTCCGCTACTTCCTTGGGTGAACCTACTCTTTTCAAGGGCGGGTGCGGTCGGCGGTAGCCGGGGCAACTTCCACGCGTTGCTCGACGCGGGACAGATGATTCTCGTGTACCCCGAGGGCGTTCCGGGCATCGCGAAGCCTTTTAGCGAGCGCTACCAGCTGCAGCGCTTCCGAGCGGGCCACGCCGAGCTCGCCATCCTGCATCAGGCGAAGATCGTGCCGATGTGTGTGGTCGGCGCCGAGGAGCAGTGGCCGACGATTCTCAAGCTCAAGGTGCACCTGTTCGGCTCGCCATACATCCCCGTGCCGGTGACTCCGGTTCCACTGCCGGTTCGCTACCACCTCTGGTACGGCGAGGCGATCGACGTCCCGTCCCGCTACAGCCCCGAGCAGAGTCGTGACCCTGCGGTGGTGCAAGAGCTGGCCGATGAGGTTCAGGCCCGGGTCGCGGAGCTCATCGCCCACGGCCTCTCCGTCCGCGAGGGGGTGTTCACATGAGCACCTTGGTGACGGGAGCGACCACACCCCTGGGACAGCGTGTGGTCGAGATGCTGCTCGAGTCTGGCCATGGGCGGGTGCTCGCGGTGGGCTTCGAGCCGGCCTCGGTCGTTCAGTTCGACAGCCGCGTGGTGTACCGGCGAGTGGACCTCACCCGGGCCCGGCAGGTCCGCGAGCTGATGCACGGCACCGTGCGCGAGATGAACATCGACACGGTGATTCACCTGGCCATGCATCGATCGGCGCGCTTCGACCGCAACAAGGCGCACCGACTCCATGTCGACGCCACACGACTGCTTCTGCGCCTCTCCGAGAGCCATCCCACCGTGAGTCGTTTCGTGCATCGGAGCAGCTCCGAAGTGTACCTGTCGCGCAATGACCAGCCCGATGTCTTGCGCGAGGACCAGCCGCTCAACCTCTCGGTGAAGGCCGGGCAGTGGATTCGGGATCGGGTCGAGGCCGATGTCACGGTCTGCGCGCGCATGGGTCTGTCGCCGACGCTTCACGTCAATGTCCTCCGATGCGCCGAGATCTTGGCCCCCGACATGGGCAGTCAGCTTCACGATTACCTCTCGTCGAGGGTCTGTTTTCGGCCACTGGGATTCGACCCCATCGTGAACCTGCTTTCGCTCGAGGATGCCAGTCGCGCCTTCGCCCTTGCCCTGCACGCGAAGGAGCCCGGTGTCGTGAATATTCCCGGAGCAGACACACTCCCGCTGTCCGCGGCGACGCGAAAGTGGGGCCGCGACTCTCTTGCGGTACCGGGTGCCTGGATGGGGCCGATGTATGCGCTTCGCGCCCGGCTGCGGAACAGCGAGTTCCGGTACGACCTCAATGTCTGGCGCTTCCACTTCAACGGCGTGCTCGACGGGGCCCGTGCCCGGCGTGTGCTCGAGTACGAGCCCGCCTCGCCGGTCCAGTGGCCCGAGCCTGTCTTTGGCTGAGATCCGAACCTGGCTGCCGGCAAGTTCTCCCAGAGCCCGTGCGCCCACGAGTGGGTGTTCATGTCGGTGACGCTGGGGCCGTATCGCCTCCTCTCCGAGCTCGGTCGCGGTGGCATGGGCGTGGTCTGGCTCGCGGAGCACCCGACCTACGGGCGCGTCGCCGTGAAGCTGATGACCGCGAAGGGTCTGCGCACGCCGGGCGCCAAGGCTGCGTTTCGAAACGAGGCTCGCGCGATGGCGGGCATGGACCACCCGAACATCGCCCGCGTACTCGACACCGGCGTGGTGCCAGAGGGGCAGGCGGCGCTCCCCGCTGGGGCACCGTACTTGGTGCAGACCCTCGCTGAGGGCGGGACCCTCGAGCAGCATGCGCCCTACACCTGGCCGCAGCTGCGCGGCGTGCTCCGCGAGATCCTCGCCGCCCTCGCACATGCCCATGCCCGAGGCGTGGTGCACCTGGACCTCAAGCCGGCGAATGTACTTCTCGATGGCGCTGGCCACGCGCTGCTCGCCGACTTTGGCATTGCGCACGCGATGGGGGACGTGACCCTCGCTCTGGCAGGGGGAACGCCGCAGTACATGGCACCCGAGCAGTTCGAGGAGCGCGCCCGGGATCTTGGGCCTTGGACCGACCTGTACTCGCTCGGCTGCATGACGTGGAGGCTGGTCACCCGGCAGGTGATGTGGCCGACCCTCAAGGGACCTGCGCTGGCGTATGCCCATCACGCGCGCACACCTCCAGAGTTTGCGCCCGCCTTCGACGTTCCCCCGGGCTTCGAGGGCTGGCTGCGGCGCCTGCTTGTGTCGGCTCCCCGAGAACGCTGGGCGTTTGCCGCCGATGCCCTGCACGGCTTGAACCACCTCCAGCAAGCGGCGCCTGAGCACGTGATGGAGAGGTGCCAGGCGGTGATGCCGCCTTCGCATCGGCCTCGCAAAGCCTCGAAGCCCGTGCCCGCCTTGGACCGAGGTGCGCTGTCGTTGTTTGGTATGCGGCGCATGCGTCTGGTCGGACGCGACGCCGAGCGGGATCGGCTCTGGCAGTCCCTCGGTGAGGTCACCCAGAGCCAGCGCGCACAAGCGGTGGTCCTCAAGGGACCGGTGGGGTGCGGCAAGTCCCGGCTCGCGGAGTGGTTCGTCGCGAGGGCGCACGAGATGGGGGCAGCGGCTTGCTCGACCGTTCGGCTGGGCGAGGGCTCGTCGCACGGTCTGGGCGACTTGGTGACCGAGCTGACGCAGAGCCATGGTCTCGCTCGGTCCGAGACGCGCATGCGCATTGCCGAAGTCTTGGGCATGGTCGAGGTCGACCGGGTGGTCGCGCTCACAGACTGCATTCACCTGCAGCCCGACACGACGGATGCCGGCTCCAAGCTCTCCGCTCGGCTAGCCGCGACAGCCTGGTTGCTTGGCGAGCGAAGCGGCGACCGGCCACTGGTGGTTTGGCTCGACGATGTCGCAAACGCGAGCGAGCTCGGGTCTCTGTTGCGGGCGAGCCTGCGCCACGAGGGCCCTCTGCCAGTGCTCTTCGTCTGCACCGTGGATGAGGGAACCGGCGAAGGCTTTCTGGACGCCCTTCAGGGGACGGACGGCTTCGGCGTCATCGAGCTTCCCGCGCTCTCCGACCAGGAACATGCCGCAGTCGTGCACCAGCTGATCCGGCTCGAGCGTGGACTGGGACGCGAGCTGTGCCGACGTACCCAGGGCAGTCCGATGTTCGCCGTCGAATTCGTCCGTGACCTCGTGCAGCGCAGGGTGCTTCAGCATGGACCTCGGGGCTTTGAGCTGGCCGAGGGCGCACGGCTCGAGCTGCCCGATGACCTGTACGCCGTCTGGGATAGCCGCGTGTCCGAGCTGGTCGACGGTCTTCCGAGGGAGGCCTCACTGGCGCTGGCGATTGCGGCGGCCCTGGGGCCGAGAATTTCAGTGTCGCAGTGGCACGAGGCCTGTCGCATGGTCGCGCTCGGCGCGCCTTGGCTCATCGAAGAAGCGCTCGCCTCGAACCGACTCATCGCACTGGAGGCGGGTGCCGTGCCGGCGTGGCGCTTCGTGCATGGCGGCCTTCACGGCGTGGTGATTCGCTGGGCCAAGAGCCACGGGTTCTGGGCCGAT
Source organism: Pseudomonadota bacterium (assembly GCA_023954855.1). GTDB lineage: Bacteria > Myxococcota_A > UBA796 > UBA796 > M1803. The sequence goes on from JAGSGY010000072.1 coordinate 28,192, forward strand.
GCCAACAAGGCCTGTGCGGCGATGCTCGAGACCGTCGATGAGTCCGGCTCTGAAGAACAGCGGGCCCGGCATCTCGCCGAGGCGGGTGAGCATGGACGAGCGGCGCCGCTGCTGTTGCGGGCCGCAGTACTTCGCTACGCCCGTGGAGACCGCGAGCCCCTGCACACCTTGGTCGCGTTGCGCGAGGCCTCGCTGCGGGGCCTAGGACTGCCCGAGGATGACCCCGGCTGGGGCGAGGGCTGGCTGCTTCGGGCGAGGGTCTACGCGGGTGACGGGCGGCTCGAAGAGGCCGATGCGATGCTCGACAAGATCGATGCGTACGAAGGGCGGGCAGGCTGGGAGTGGCTCAGCGGCCGCTC
>JAGSGY010000131.1 GCA_023954855.1 Pseudomonadota bacterium
ACGAGTTCCCACGGCTGGTCCAGGTAGTTGCGGCAACGCTCGATATCGACCCGCACCAGCGGGCGTCCGGCCTGACGGGCGATCTCGATGGCCACGCCCTCGCGCATGCCAGAGGTGCCACCAACGACGGCGCAGGTGATCGGCGTGTGCAGCGACTTGCCGAGCTTGGTGAGGCGCTCGCGCGAGCTTACCGGTACAAACGGCTCGAGATGGGTGTCGAGCTTCTTGGTGCCTTCGCCCAGGCTCACACTGTCCTGGAGGATCCACCGGAGCACGTGCGGCGCCGGATGCACGCGCCGAGACGTGTGGGTCTCGAAGCCATCGGGTGGATTGAGCAAGAGCAGCCGGTTCTGAATCAGTGGGGCGCCGGGTAGCAGCCGACCCTGCAGGGCCAAGCGCTGCCGCCTTTCCTGGCGAAGCACGCGGGTTGCGAGGTCGACGGTCAGGTACGCCTGGTTCAGGTTGTCGTTCAGGTAGGCGAAGATCTTGCCGTAGCCGGCGCTGATCTCGGGTGCGAGCGACAGCAGGATGAGATCGAGGTCGTCCCCATCGAGCGCGAAGGCCCGCCGCAGCCGAGAGAACTTTCCGCCCGGGGCATCGCGGTATGCGGCCGAAGCCGCGATCGCATCTTCGAGGCCATCGGCGCCGACGACGTAGTCGATCTCACCGTGCGCACGCAGAAGCGAGTCGACCTCGTCATCGGTGATGACCGAGCCCCAGAACTGGCCCTTGGCGCGCATGGCGGGGCGAGCGCGCTGTCGACGGACCGCGCGAAGGAGCAAGAGGTCCGTTCGACGTAGACGCCGAGCGAGATCGCTGTAGAAGGAGCCGCGAGTAGACATGTGCGCAGGCTACCAGCTGCGAAGGCTTCCCCGTGCGGGCTCTAGAACAGGCTCGCCGGTGCGAAGCGGTACGAGGCGGCCTCGTCCTGCGCCATCATCGTGCTGACGACGAAGCGCGCGAGCTCGGCGACGATCTGCTCATGGGTCTTGCCCTGCTTCTTGAGGGCATCGTATGCGCGCTGCACCTCGTCTTTGTGCTCGGAACCCGGGGCGTCTCCCTCCTGATTTCGGATCGGGGCGGCGCCCGGGCCCTGCGTCTTGACGCTACGCATGATCTCGCCGAAGTCCTCACCCTTGGCCGAGCGATGCAGCACCATGCGCTCGATCGCCTGGGCTGCGGCTTCCTCAGCGTCGTGGGCCGAATGCCCATCCTCGACGCCGCCCGATTCCATCTGGTGATGAAGTTCGTGCGCGTAGAGGGCGGCATCTTCGGGATCGTTCGGATCAAAGTCTTCAGCGACGAAGATCTGATGGTCCATCGTCATGGCGCGCGCGCCGAGTGCGCGAAGGGCGCGAGTGGCGGTGGCACCTGTGTAGGCCTCTCCGCCATCCGGCATTGCACGGCGACGAAGGCCGCCTTGGCGGGCCATGAGACGTGTGGTCAGCTTTGAGTCCGACATATGCTGCCTTCCAATCGTTCGAGGAGTATCGAATGGAGGTTGTCCGGCCCGACTGGGTCTACACCGCATCCGGGCTGAAGCGAGATGTCGCCATCGCGATGGACGACACTCGTATTGTAGGCATCCTACCCCCGGAGCGCCAGCCCCGTGATGTGGTACGCCTTCCGGGACGCCTGATCATGCCCGGCATGGTGAACGCTCATAGCCATGCTTTTCAGCGCGCTTTTCGCGGGCATGTGCAGTGGTCGCAGGGCGAAGACGACTTCTGGACCTGGCGTCAGGCCATGTACGGCGTGGCGAATTCGCTGACGCCGGATGGGATCGAAGCCATCAGTCGACTCGCCTTTCTCGAGATGGCTGAGTCGGGCATCACCCATGTTGGCGAGTTTCACTACTTGCACCACCGGCCGGGCGGAGGGCGCTACACCGACCCCGACGAGCTGGCGCATCGCGTCATCCGCGCCGCGCTGGATGTCGGCATTCGCATCACCCTGCTTCGGGTGGTCTACGGTCGTCACTCGGCGGGAAAGGCCCTCACTGCAGAGCAGGGGCGCTTCGGCGATCGCAGTCCAGATGAAGCCCTTGCTGCGGCTACACGCCTCGCCGCCCATCCGGATCCGAGGGTCAGTGCCGGCATCGCGCCGCACTCGGTCAGAGCGGTTCCCCCGGCTTGGCTTCCAGAGCTCGCAGCCTGGGACGGGGTGGTTCATGCCCATGTGGCGGAACAGCCGGCAGAAGTGGAAGGGTGTTTTGCCGAGCACGGATGCTCACCGCTCCAGGCCCTGGATCGCTCGGGCCTCGTGACGTCGGCGTTCTCGGCGGTGCATCTCACCCATCCTTCTGCCGGGGATGTGCAGCGATTGGCTGAAGTAGGGGCGTCTGTGGTGGCGTGCCCAACGACCGAGATGGACCTCGGCGATGGCTTTCTGCCCAACGACGCGCGCCAGAAGACGTCTGTGTGCTTGGGCTCGGATTCGCACGCGGCCATCGACCTGTTCTGGGAGGCTCGAGCCCTCGAGCTTCATGCGCGCGCGCTCGCAGGGCGCCGCAATGTGTTGGCACCCCCGGGGGAGCGCCATGGGCTCGCCAAGCGCCTCCTTCACGCCGCCACTTCTGCAGGTTCTCGGGCACTCGGCAGCGACGCCGTGGGCCTGCAGGTTGGATCCGAGGCCGATTTGATCGCGGTCGACCTTCGGCACGTCGCCGCGGTCGGCATGCCGCCTCTAGAGGCTGTGGCCTTCGCCGCGAATCCGCAGTGGGTCACCGATGTCTGGACGGCTGGCCAGAGGATCGTGGCGGATGGGCGTCACGTCGCGAGGGAGCGCATCATCGCGGACGCGCGGGACCATCTGCTTCGCTAACAGCACCGCGTCCGGACCACGTCCTCGATGACGTCGACGGCGCGGATCAGGTCCGCCGTCGCGATCCACTCGTCGGCTTGGTGTGCGACCGTGATCGACCCGGGGCCGAAGATCAGCGGGGCCGCGCCGACCTTCGCGAGGTTTCCGCCATCGGTGGCAAACGACGCCGCTGGGCGGTCGCAGGGCAGGGCATGTGGCTCGAGAAGGCCGGCGAGCTCGGTGCCATCCCGGGTGAGCATCGCGGGAGTCACGCGAATCAGGTCGGCTGTCGCCGTGGCCGCGCCAAGATCGAGGGACCGAAGCCGCTCGGCCACCCGCTCGTACACGTCTGTCGCCTCCATGCCGGGCAGGGGACGGTAACCAAGCTCCACACGGCAGCTGTCGGGGACGATGTTGATCGCGGATCCGCCGCGGATCTTGGCGACGTTGAAGGCGACCCATGGGCGCTCGAGAAAGGCCTCGAGACGGGTCTCCTCTTCGAGTTCCTTCGCCAGTTCTTGTAGGGACTCCACGACCTTCGACGCGCCCACGATCGCGTTGATGCCCAGGTCGGGGCGGCTCGAGTGGGCGGCGGCGCCAGAAATGTCGACGCCGACCCCCACGTGTCCCGGATGCATGCGCAACACCTGGAAGTCCGTCGGTTCGCCGATCAGGCAGGCCTCTGGCAGGGTGCGTCCGGCGTGCTCGAGGCTGTGGGCCAGGTGTCCGCTGCCCACGCAACCGACCTCCTCGTCGTGGGTCCACACCAGCACCAGCTCGCGCTTGTAGGCCGAGGAGGGGATGCGACTCAATGCCTCCATCGTGGCGGCCAAGAAGCCCTTCATGTCGGCCGTGCCTCGGCCGTACAGCTTTCCGTCGCGCTCGGTGACCGCAAAGGGATCACTCGTCCAAGGCTGCCCTTCAGTCGGCACGACATCCATGTGGCCGGAGAGCACGAGCCCGTCGGTGCCCGCCGGTCCGATCGAGGCGACGATGTTCGTCTTTCCCTCTTCGGTCGGCGAGTCAAAGCGCTCGACCCGGAATCCGAGGGCCTCCGCGCGCTCGGCCATGTGAGCGGCGAGGGCGGTGACCGGGCGGTTGGAGACAGTAGGAAAGGCGACGAGACGCGCAAGCTCAGCCAGCACCGCCATCGGCTGCCTCCTCTTCTTCTTCTTCTTCGTCCAGCGTCCACCACGGATCGCGCGCGCGCTTGCGCCAGGTGATGTTTGGCGTCTCTGCGACGACGTTCTGAATGTCTCGCGCCACCTGTACGCCCTCGGGCATGTCGCAGGCTGCGGTAGCGCTGACGTCGAGATCCGCGGCGGTGACGGGAGGTTCACCCGGCGCCACGCCCTGGTCTGCGTCGATGTCGGCCAAGCTGACGAGCGTCGTCATGGTGTCGAAGGCTCGCTGCTCGGCGGCCACGGCTTGCTGGATCAGGGCGGTGCCGCGCGCAAGTGAACCGCGGCAAAGGTGGATCGCCGCTTCTTCATAGAGTCGGGCCGACTCGCCCCATCGCTCTGGCGCCGGCGCCGTGACGCCATGCTTCTGCTCGTCGGCGATCGCCCCCTTGTTCTGCGCCATCGAGCGAGCGTCGAGCAAGCCGAGTTCCCGTAGTTGTACCTGGCGCATGGTGCCTAGACGCTGGGTCAGGAACTGGAGCAGCTCGTCCCTTGAGTTCGCGCCTTGGGACAGGCGTTTCTGGATGGTGTCGTTACCCACGGCGGTGCCCGCGGACTTCATCTGCGCCGAGCGCGGATCCTTCATCGAGGCGTTGGCGGCGCGGTCGACACCCGAGGTCGTGGGCCCTTGGCCCTTCTTTTTGCTGTCTCGCATGGCCCCAGCGTACCGCTTTTGGCTCCGCGGCGCGCGCCTGAGACGTTTCGCTTGCGCCTCTGGCACGTTCGCTCGCCCTCGTTCCGAGAGAGACGCGTGATCCCGCTGCGCAGGGGCGATCGGTGCCAGTCGGCGGGGTCTGCGCGTGCCAAGCGGCGACAAAATCACGGTAGTGCTTGATCTAGAACCCTCGCTCTGGTTCTGATCTCGCCATTGGGGGGCAGGATGGATCCGCGGTTTCGGCTGCGCCGGCGCTATCCGGGAGAACGGCTGAACGAGCCGCGCGCCCTTGGTGTGCGCCTCGCCGAGCGCGACAAGCCCCTCAAGGAGGCTCGGGCTGTGCTCGGGTCCATCGTGGATATCAAAGAGCCCAAGGTTCGCGCCTCTCGTTCGCGTGTCACCGCGGGACCCAACGCGCCGCTCCTCAAGCGTCTCGTGCTCTCGCCCTACCGGCAGGACACTGCTCGGCCCCGGCGCGGAAGCGGTCGTGATCCCATTCCATGGGATGTGCTCGATCGCCCAGAAGCGCAACGCATCAGTGCCGTGCTCGCTGAGCGCCCCGAGGCCGTGCAGGGCTCCGTGGTGCGCCCGGCGATGGTTCGGCTCGTCGCGCGCCAACGCATGTCGGCAGATGACTGGCTCGGTGAGCTCAAATGACGATGATCGATCGCGTTCTCAAAGACGGCTTCGTCCGCGGAGACAATCGCGGGCGCCACATCATTGGCGAGTCGACCGAGTCGATTCACAAGTTCTTGCTCGACGGCTGGGACGTGGAAGCACACGGGGCCCCTCCGCGCATCGAAGAGGATCTCTCTTTCGTTCCGAAGGATCGCGAAGAAGTCATCTACGTCTACATGTACAAGGCGTCTCAAAACACCGCGCTGCGCAACTCCAAGCGCCACCGCGTGAGTCGCTTTTCGACCGCCGCTCTCGAGGAGCGCGAAGAACAGCTCGAAGCACAAAAGAAGGGCGAGGACGTCACTGTCGTCACGCCGGAGCAGATTTATTGGGAGCGGCCGCCGCTCTACTTGGACCTCTCCTACTTGATCGCTGTGCACTCCAAGTTCCGCTCCGACGCCGAACGACTTTTGGGGTGGGTGTTGCTTCGTCTGCACGAAGCGACACACTTGGTGTATCGTCCTCGCCGATACTTTCTTCCCGATGGGAAAGTCGTCGATTCCACCGGAGCGATCTGGTCTGTCGACAACACTGGCGACGATGTGATCATGGAAAAGGTTGGTCTCTCACTGACCGATGATCTCACCGTTGGCGATGCCATCAACTTCTTCACCATTCACGAGGCGCCGTACCGACCGTTTCTGACCTACCAGGCGCGCTGCGCCATGGAGGGGGCGCTCATCGCCTCCGAGTCGAGTCAGGTACCGGAAATTCCGCGGCCCACCTTCGAGAACAAATCAAAACCTGAGGGATCCACCTCGCCACGAGGCCGGATCTCTACACGACCGAAGCGACGCGACGGGCCAACTGAGGGCTAGCGTCAGCCTAGGACATCCACAGCGAGGACGGAAGCAACATGGAATACCACACCCCAGGCGTATACATTCGTGAGGTCGACTCTGGCGCAAAGCCCATCGCGTCCGTCGCGACGTCGATCCCGGGTTTTCTGGGTCTGTTTGAGTTCAATCCCCCGACTGACGCGATCTCGATCGCTGCAGCGGCCGGTGACCGTCAGCTGAGTGGCAAGGTCATCCCGCAGCTCGTCGACAGCAAGGGCAGCATCTCGGCGGCCAAGGCCGAAGAGGCGGGCACCGCGCTCGCGCAGGCCTTCAAGCTCAAGCCGAACCAGGTCAAGGACGTCAAGAAACTCCTCGAGCTCAACGGCCACAAGGCTGCCGTCGCCAAGGGTGGCGCTGGCAAGACCAAGATCACGGTCGACAAGACCTCGATCGAGGTGAGCAACGAGACGCTCGACGTCGCCGGCAAGGTCATCACCGATGACGACGCCGCAGTTGAGGATCTCCTCAACACGGTCCACGCTTCGTTCGCCATCGACAAGCCGAAGCCGCGCACGGCCAAGGACATGCTCGAAGTCTACGGCTACGAGTTCCAGGCCGCCAGCGAGAGCGCCATGCTCTCCGAGTACTCGGTCGCTCCGTTCCCGGTCACTAACAAGTCCGAGTTCTTCCGCTGGCTTCAGAGCTACTTCGCGGAGTTCCTGGTCCAGACGCGCTCCATCGAGGATCTCGTCGGTGAGGCCATCGACGACCCGGACGAGGCTGCTGACGCCGTGTTCGAGGCGCTCGCCTCCAACGACACGCTGAAGAAGGAGTTCCAGGAGTTCCTCTCGCAGGAGACGGTCTTCAACTTCGTCTCGAGCGTCAACGGCTTCTACGACAACGGTGGCGGCAAGGCGTACGTGTACCTCATGGGTACCACCAACCTTGAGGGCTCCGTCCGCGAGAACCAGGCTGACAAGATCGGCCTGTACGCCTTCGACGACTGCGAAGACATGGCCATCCACGTTGCGGCGGGCCTGACCTTCAACCAGCAGCGCGAGATGCTCGAGCACTGCGAAATCCGCAAGGACCGTTTCGCTATCCTCGACGGACCCGTGGTCTCCATGGGCGACATGGACATCCCGGCCTCCGACAAGGGCTACGGCGCCATCTACGTGCCGTGGGTCAAGGTTGCGAAGCCGAGCTGGTACGTCGGCGACCAGAACATGAAGATCGGTGGCCCGCTGCGCCGCAAGCTCCTCAAGGCTGACAAGAACGAGCTCTACGCTCCGCCGAGTGGCCACGTCGCTGGCCTCTTCGCCCGCGTCGACGGTGAGCGCGGTGTCCACAAGGCGCCTGCCAACGAGATCCTCATGGGTATCACTGGCCTGTCGCAGAACATCAACGCGATCGAGCAGGGTCAGTACAACGACCGTGGCGTGAACGTCATCCGTATCTTCAAGGACCGCGGAATCCGGGTCTGGGGCGCGCGTACGCTCGCTACCAAGTCCGACCCGTCCTGGAAGTACATCAACGTTCGTCGCCTGTTCATCATGGTCGAGCAGTCCATCATGGGTGGCATGCAGTGGGCCGTGTTTGAGCCGAACGATCAGACTCTCTGGAAGAAGTTGGGCCGCGATGTGCGTGCTTACCTCATGCGCGTATGGCGCTCCGGAGCCCTCTTTGGCGCGGATCCGGATCAGGCTTTCTACGTGAAGTGTGACTCCGAGACGAATCCGCGGTACCTTATTGACGCAGGTCAGGTGAACATCCAGGTTGGTATCAGCCCGGTGAAGCCTGCCGAGTTCGTCGTCTTCAGTATTGGCCAGTGGGACGGTGGCGCCCTCATCGACGAGTAAAGTGCCCTCTGGTTCAATTAAGCCCCTCGTAAGCCATCTTCGAAGGGTAAAACCCCAAGACAAGTGAGAACGATATGCCTACCGAAGAATTGTTCGGTTCCTACAACTTCCTCCTCGAGATTGCTGGTATTACCGGCGACTCCAAGACCATCGTTGGCGGCTTCAAGACCGTCACCGGCATGAACTCCGAGACCGAAGTCATCGAGTTCAAGCAGGGCAACGACAAAGTCGTCCGCAAGAAGCCGGGTCGCACCACGTACGCGAACATCACCCTCGAGCGTGGCTACACGGCGACGGATGATCTCTGGACCTGGCGCAACAACATCGAGAAGGGCCTGATTGACCGCCGCAGCGGCTCGATCATCATCCTCGACAACGATGGCGAGACCGAGATCGGCCGCTACAACTTCTACGAGGGATGGCCGTGCAAGTGGGACGTTCCGGAGATGGACTCCGAGAGCAGCTCCATGGCCATCGAGAAGGTCGAGATTGCTGTCGAGAAGGTCGAGCGCGCTTAATAGCGGGCTAACCTACTAGATGGACTTTAAGACCGAGTATGAGTTCGTCCTTCCGAGGGGCTACGTCGATGCCGACGGTACAGTCCACCGGGAGGGCGTCATGCGCCTGGCGAATGCTAAGGACGAGATTGTTCCCCTGAACGATCTTCGTGTGCAGCGAAACCGGGCCTATCTGATCATCGTGCTGCTCAGTCGAGTGGTTACGCGTCTCGGTACACTCTCCGAAGTGAATACTGGGATCGTCGAGAACTTGTTCGCCGGCGATCTCCGTTTCCTCGAAGAGATGTACAACCGAATCAATGAGGACGAGGCGTCGGTAAAGGTCACCTGCCCTGAGTGCGGTCATCGCTTCGAAAAGGAGTTTGGCCGCCTGGGGGAATAGTGAGCTACCCCCTTGAAAATATCTTCAAGGAGGTAGCCTTCGTGGCCTACCACTTTCACTGGGGCCGAGCCGAAATTCTCCAGATGTCGCACAAGGAAAGGCACCAATGGGTGTCCGAAATTTCGACTATCAACGAGAAGATCAATAAGCCGCGGTAGCCCTCGCAGTCCTGCGGGGGCTTCTGTCGTTTGGAAGGAGGGGCCCTGCGTCCCGGCATTACCATCCAGCATGCGCAAGAGCGCTCCACCGCGTCCCCTACGGTACGCGCAGACATCACTGGCTTCATTGCCATCGTGCCCCGCAATCGGTGGCCGAAGGGCGGGGGTCCCGGTGACTTTCTCGAGCTTCCGCTCGAGAGCTACCACGAACTCGAGAATAGCCCTGCGAAGGTGCTCTTCGATCCCGTGACCCGGAGGGCCATCAAGGCCTTCTTCCGGAACGGCGGCCGCGACGCCAGACTGATGGGCATCTGCCTCGAGTCGAGCCGCGATCTTCTCACCGTCGATCCGTTTACCACCGTCTTCGACGGTCTTCTCGACCGGCTTCGGGGCCAGGAAGACATCGGCTTGCTCGTCATGCCCGTGCTCGCCTACCTACCCCACACCATCGAGGCTGGCGGCAAGGTCAAGTGCGGCGCAGAGCCCATGCTCAAGATGCTGCTCGACCACTGTCGTGAGATGAACAACCGCTTCCTGATCGTCGATGCTCCGCAGCATCTACACGAGCGGCCCCTCCGTCGTTGGGTGCGGGACTTCCGCAAGGCCAACGACACCTCAGCGTCGTTTGGCGCGATCTACTACCCGTGGCTCAAGACGGGCGACGAAGTGAACCCGCCGAGTGGCGCCGTGGCAGGTCTCTTCGCTCGCCTCGAGAACGAGCACGCTCCGTGGGGCGTTTACTGGCCCCCGGCCAATGACGTGCTCCGAGGTGTGACCCACACCAACGTCGAGCTCGTCTACGGCGAGACCGAAGAGCTGACCGCGGCGAGCATCAACCCCATCATGATGCAGCCTTCGCGCGGTGTCGTGGTCTGGGGTGCGCGAACCCTGTCGCGCGACGCCAGGTGGATGCACATCAACGCGCGCCGCATCGTTTCCGTGATCGCAGAGCAGCTTCGCCGCGACTCGGACTGGGCCGTGTTCGAGAACCAGAGCCCCGAGCTCTGGAAGTCGCTTGAACGCACCGTTCGCCATCGCATGGACGCCATGTGGGACGGAGGACTTCTCGAAGGCCCCCAGGCCGGCGAGCAGTACATGGTGCAGTGCGACAACGAGACGAACCCGATCGAGTCCCGTGACGCGGGTCAGGTCAACGTGCGTGTCGCACTCAAGCCGATTGGTACGACTGAGTTCATCGTCGTCGAACTTCGTCTTGGCGCCGACGCTGGCACCGTCGTCACCGGCTAGCGCGACGCGGTGTCAGTCGTCCCACCGGCGATCGCATCTGCTCGTGCTTTCGAGGACGGGCTGCGCCTGCGGATCGTCGAGGGGGGATCGTCGAAAAGTCGCGGTGCGGCGCTGGACATTCGGTCGACAATGGGGCAACCTGTTGTCACGAGCAGGTTCCCTGTCGCGGCTAGACTCCTCAAGCCGCACTCAGCTGCGCACCCGTAGGTGCGTTCACATATGTGAGGTCTCACATGGCCACCAAGAATGTCGACCCGTATGGCAACTACTACTTTGCCCTCGAGTTGATCGTGGACGGACACAAGACCGAAGTGGCGCACTTCATGGAGTGCGGCGGTTTGAAGTCGACAGCCGAAGTCTTCGAGATCGAAGAAGGCGGACTGAATGGTCGTTCCCACAAACGGCCCGGTCGCAGCAGCTGGGACAACATCACGCTGCGCTACGCAACGTCTGCCAGCACCTTCCTCTTGGAATGGCGCGACAAGTACCTGCAAGACAAGTTTGATACCCGCACGAAGACGAGTGGCGCCATCACGCTCATGAACAACAAGGGCGACGTCGTTCGCCGCTACGAGTTCATGAACGCATGGCCTGTCTCCTGGGAGGGCCCGTCGTTCAACGCCGGTAGCTCCGAGCTGGCAGTCGAGTCCCTCGAGATCGCGCACGAAGGTCTCACGATTACCTGAACCTCTTCTTTGGACGCCGACCCTCCGGCGTCCTGAGGGCCACCCATGAGCGAAGCCCGCAGAATCCCAGGACAGTCGATCCTTGCGCGACTTGGTGCTCGAGGCATCCACCGCCCATCGCTTGGCGCGAGCCCTGCCTTCTACGAGCGGTTTGGCCTTGCCGATCCGTGGACCGTGGAAGAGCGCTGGCTCGACGAAGCGAGCGACTCTCCGTTCGCGTTCCTCTCCGCAGCGCCGTACTACGCACGCCTTCGCTCGCTCCGCAAGGAAGCGCGCGCACGCCGTCGCCTGCTCGGACGTCTTGAGGCTGAGCCGCTGGCCGTTCGTGGCTTTGCTGCGCGTCTCACCGGTGGTGTCGCCGCCTCCCTGCCCATGCGCAGCGCTGGGGCCGGCCGCTTTGGACTGACTCGCGTTGATGTCGACTCCATGCAGATGCTCGACCCC
>JAGSGY010000128.1 GCA_023954855.1 Pseudomonadota bacterium
GCGAGTCGTCATCGGTGTCCGCATCGTTCGGGTCAGTGCCCTCGACGACCTCGGAGCCGGTGCAGCTGTCGGCGGGATCGATGCCGTCGCCGTCGTTGTCGGCGCGGGTGCCGTCGCAGAGGCCGTCGTTGTCGCTGTCGGGATCGAGCGGGTCGGTGCCGTTCTCGATCTCGGCGCCGTCGGTCAGGCCGTCATCATCGGCATCGGAGTCGGTCGGATCTGGATCGGCGCCATTGCACGGATCGGTCGGGTCGATGCCGTCGCCATCGTTGTCGAAGCGCGGACCGTCGCAGACCAGGTCATCGTCGGTGTCGGGGTCCGTTGGATCGGTGCTGCCACTCGCCTCGCTGCCGTCCGAGAGCGAGTCGTCATCGGTGTCGGCATCCGTCGGGTCGGTGCCTTCATCGACCTCGGACCCGCCGCAGGCGTCCGCGGGGTCAATGCCGTCACCGTCGTTGTCAGCGCGCGTGTCATCGCAGAGACCGTCGTTGTCGGTATCGGGATCGGTGGGGTCCGTGGACCCAAAAGCTTCTTCGCGGTCGCCGAGCGAGTCGTCATCGGTGTCCGCGTCGGTCGGATCCGTTCCAACGCTGACTTCGGAACCACCGCACGAGTCACTCGGATCCAGGCCGTCGCCTTCGTTGTCGGCGCGGGTGTCGTCGCAGAGTCCGTCGCCATCCGTGTCCGGATCCGTCGGATCGGTCTCGCCGAGATCCAGGAACCCGTCTCCGTTCGGATTCTCCTCTCCGTCCTCCAGGCCGTCGTCGTCACTGTCGAAGTCCGTTGGGTCTGTACCCGAGACGGCCTCTGAACCCACGCAGGTGCCGCCGAGGTCGTTACCGTCCCCTTCTGCATCGCTGCGCGTGTCATCGCAGATGCCGTCCGCGTCGGTATCAGGGTCGAGGGGATCGGTCTCACCAGCGTCGACAGACCCGTCGCCATCTGCGTCTTCTTCGCGGTCGGTCAGGCCGTCGTCGTCGCTGTCCACGTCGTTCGGGTCTGTCCCACCGGTGGCCTCGCCGCCGATGCAGCTGTCAGCGGGGTCGAGCACATTGCCGTCGCCATCGGAGTCGCCCTCCAACACGCCAGAGCCGAGCGGATGCTCGTTGTCGGCCCGCACATCGTCGCAGAGGCCGTCGCCGTCGGTGTCGGGGTCGAGCGGATTGGTCTCATCACCGGTGCCGAGGGTTCCGTCGGGGCCGAAGATCTCTTCGGAGTCGGTGAGGCCGTCGTCGTCAGAGTCGCCGTCTTCCCAGTCGGTGCCGTAGGTGTTGATCTCATCCCGGTCAATCAACCCGTCCTTGTCGGTGTCACGCAGCCCGCCAGCCACGTCGTCCCATGGATCCGTACATTCGCCCCCGGCGACATCCTTCACCGTGAAGTTGGCGTTCGACCCAGTCATCATCACCATCGGCGTGACGTTCACGTCTGCCACGGCCGCAATGTCTTGCATGTCCTCCATCGGGACCTGGACATCGAGCCAGAAGTCCGTGCAGCCGGGCGCGCCGTCTGCGACGCCGTCGCCGTTGCCGTCGAGCTCACAGGCCGTCTGGTCGCAGCTTGAACCCGTAACGAAGGAGGTGCAGGCCGGAACGACTCGAGCGTGGGAATTCGCCGGATCACCGGTATGATCCGCTGAGTAGCTACAGGGCGAGCTCGACTCGAGGTCCTCGCACCAGTCTGGTCCGACCTCGTCGGTGTTGCAGCTGATCGAGACGTCCCTGCCGTTGCCATCGAGCAGGATCATGTGATCCCAAGTCCCGCTACTGGTGTCGTCGTCGGTCTCGAGCAACGTGTAGAAGCCGAAGGGGTCCCAACCATCGCCACTCGAGGCGGTGGGGTCACCACCAAGTCGAATGCGGAAGAACGCCGCCGTGGCTGTCTGTGCGTAGTACCCGGCGCCCTCGTTGCCGACGCCAGCCGCGTCAAAGGTGTCGTTTCCACCCTGAGCATCGCCGGCATCGTCCACGAGCGCATCGCCCGTAGGTCCGGGAACCGCGACCCACGCAGCCTCTGCCGGCCAAGCCTCCGGTCCGGAGGTGTCACAGCCCCCTGCGGGAGCTCCACAGGTCCCAGCAAAGGCAGGACCAGCGGCAACAGCCAGCCAAATCATCGATAGCATTTCACTCCCCCGAGTCCGAGCACACCTCTGGCGAGATGTACACGCAGCACCTGGAGACTGACCAGTTGTCGAGTATTTGCCAAGTGCAAACCGCAAGAAAAATTTCTTACCTGGCCTATTTCTGGCGTATTTCCGTCACTTCACATTCCGATCACCCCGATGGTGAGCAGGGTTCCGCCGCGCGGCATGCAGAAATGGCACGTCCACAGGCTTCGACGTATCTCGGAGCCCACAGAGGTTTCCCGGGTCGGTAATCGCAGAACCTGCTTGCGCAGAAGCCTCGGTTTGAAGCCTTCGGGCCCAGCGGTGGTTACCTGCCGCGCCATGGCACTACCTACCCAAACGCTCACTCTCTGCGACCGCACCGGAGCCCGCTTCGGCGTGATTCGCTTCGCCCCTTCCGAGTCCAATGAACTCAAGGGTGAGTGCATCTTCGATCTCTCCGTCGACATCGAAGACCCCGCGGTCCGCGACGAAGTGCGGTGGATCTACAAGCAGCGCTACCGGCGGGCTGGCGAGCACCGCTTCAAGCTGACCGAGTCCGGTCGCCTGACCATCACCCAAGCCGACTTTAAGCTGCTTCTCGAGCCCGACGAAGAGGCCAGCATGCGCACCCGTTCCAGCGCCCCGGCCATCTCCGGAGAATGGATCTAGGCCGACGCCCGGGGCGAGAAGGCTCGAATCAGGTTCGTCTTGCCCTTGACCTCGATCTCTCCCTTGGGATCGAAGTCACAGGTTCCCTTCGCGAGCTCGACCACCTCACCGGTGACCAGTACGCTCACGCCGAGACTCTTGGTCATGCCCTCCATCCGCGAGGCCAGGTTCACGGTGTCCCCAATGACCGTGTACTCGCGCCGTTGTTCGGGCCCGAGGTCCCCCACAATGGCGGGGCCCGTGTGTAGGCCCACGCCCATCGCGAGCTCCGGCTGAAGCCGCGCCTTTCGCTGGGTGTTCACCGCATCCATCGCGACCTGCATCGCCAATGCGCATCGCACCGCACGCTCAGCGTGGTCGGGCTGATGAATCGGCGCCGAGAAATAGGCCATGATCCCGTCGCCCATGAACTTGTCGAGCGTGGCGCCATGCTCGAACAGCACGTCGACCATGGCGCTGTGGACTTCGTTGAGCAGCTCAGCCACCTCAGCAGGCGTGAGCCGCTCCGAGAGCGACGTAAACCCGCGCAGATCGGCGAACAGCACGGTGACCTCGCGATAGCTGGCGCGCCGCTCGCTCGGGTCCTGTCGAGCGATCACTTCGGCCACCGCTGGCGAGAAGTAGCGGCCCAGACGCTCTCGACGCGTGCGCTCCTCCACTGCCTTCTCGAGGATCCTTCCGAGTCGCCGTGGCAAGTAGCCGACGCCCATGTAGAAGGTCGCCACCAACGCCAAGGCCCCGGGACCTGCTGACGGAAGACCCGCGCGCCACCACAGCAGCGGCACCAAGATACCGCTCATGACGCCGGTCAGCGCCAGCAGCCGAACATCGAAGGACAGCTGCGCGACGATACCGAGGATGAGAAAGATACCCAGCGCGGAGCCAGCAAGACTCTGAGGTTCCGGAGACAGCGGCAAGATCGAATAGAAGATGCCGAACAGCAAGGGAAGATCGAGCAGCGCGATCGCAAGCCAGGCCCGGCGCCGAACGCCTGGATTAGCCCGAGCCAAACCCCACAAAGACATCGAAGCCACGAGGTACGCGGCGAGCATCGGCATCGCGGCGGTGGCAGAGGCCGTCTGGTCGACCAACATGTACCAGGCATTCAGCGCGTTCCAGAGGACGAGCCCCGCGATCCGCAACACCAGTACTCGACGGCTGGCCAGCTCTCGCTCCACCCAGACTGCACTTTGATAGGCCGATGCGCTCAGGGGCTCCTCCGAAGCGGACCCTACCGCGGTACCCTGCCAATTGGAGGCTCGATGCACATCGTGAAGCTCGCAATCGTGGGTTCTGCCCTATCGGTCCTGCTCGCCTGCGAGCAGACCACCAATCTCTCGGTCGACATCGTCATCCCCGTCTCGGTGCAAGAGGGCATCACGGAGTACCCAGTGCGGGTGGGCTTCAGCACGGCCATGCACACCGGCCGCACCATCGCCCTGTGCGAAGCGAAGACCGAGGATGTCGTCTTTACCCTCGAGGACACAGCCTCGAGCTGCGTGACCGCGCCCCTCGACGTGGACGTTCTCATGGGACCGTACGTTCCGCCGAGCACCGGCTGCGTGGAAGAAGCGGCGGGCGCCTACTCGGTACTGGCTGACGGCGAGATCATCGCCTCGGGCTCGGGTGTGGCGTTTGAGGACGCCTCCGAGACGACCTGCATCTCCCAGGATGGGACGGTCGAGATCACGGTCGAGCTGGGTAGCTAGACCTACGGCCACGATTCCGGGGGCGGCGGCGCCGTGCGCCAGTCGAGATCGGGCGGGATCGAGGCGAACCCAACCCACAGAGCCCCGGAGAGGTAGCCCGCCACTTGCGGGTCTCCAGGCTCGGGCTCGCGCAGGTAGGTGTTCAAGTCCTTGCCCTCCGCGGTCCGGCGGACGAAGGGCTGGGCAACGTTGATTCGCCCGAAGCCACGTCCACTGGACGTGCCGGCGTGGGCGTAGACCGCTGTTCCATCCGGCTCCACATCGACGATGAGCCCGATGTGTGTGAGCGGATCGTCCCAACGCCCATTGTCGTTGCGGTCATGGGTGTCATCGAAGAACACCACGTCGCCCACGCGTGGGACCAGGCTCCAGTGGATGGTGCCATGCACCGCCGCAAGGTCGTAGATCGAGGACACAACGCCATCCATCTCCACGCCAGCTTCGGTAAACACCGCCGAGACAAACCCAGAACAGTCGTCGCGGAAGGCGCGGTCGGGATGGCCGAGCTGCCACCGAGCGATCTGGGCGATCTGGAGCGTGTATTCAGGATCGAGCGCCCCACAGCTGGCGTCTTGCGCGCACCGGCCGACCTCGCCCATCAGCGCGAGTGCACGCGCCAGATCCTCGAGAATCTCAGCCTCCGTTGGCGCCAGGGAAACAGGTTCGGGCACCGGCTCGGGCCACCGCACCCAGGCGAGAACCGCGAGCGCGAGCGTTGAGCCTGCAAGCAAGACGTGGCCAACCTTGACCTTAATGGCAGCCTCCGTTCAGCAGCTGATCTTCCACGCACCAGACTCTCGCACCATCTGGAACTCGCCAGATCGGGTCACGGTTCCGACGGTCATGCCCTCGACCTTCAGCTCGACCTCGGCCCCCAGCACGTTGACCGTCTCATCGACCTTGTCACTCGTCGCCGTGCCCTCGTACTCGTAGGCCACCAGCGCTCGCTCGCCGTCATCCGAGACCACTGCAATGTCGAGACGACTCATTTGCACCGGCACGAACAGGACCTTTCCGGGAGCCCCTTTTGCAAGTGGACGCCCTTGGCAGGCGGTAGCGACGTGTTGGCGAGTGGCGGCCTCGTCGCCAGCCTGCACGGCCGTGAAGTACGCGCGCACGGCGCTGTCGGGCCCAGAGCTGAGCATCGCGCATCCAGAAAGCAGTCCGAAGATCAGCGAGAGTCTAGCCATCCACACACCCCTGCCTCCCTCTACCACCTCCTATGGTCTCCCACACACTCGCCCACTTGCGCTAGGCTCACCCTGCCGCAATCCACAGAGGTGACGATGCGCACGGCCCTACTCACTGCTTTTCTCTTTCTCTCGCCGCTCGCGCTCGCTCAAGACGACGCGACCCCCGAAGGCGAGGGCACCGAAGCCGCTGCCGAAGAGCCTGGCGAAGAGCCCACCGATGACGCTCTTCCCGAGGTCGACGTCGAGAAAAAGATCGAGGTCTGTCGCGCACACGGTCTGATGGACCCCTGCGAAGTCGAGGGTCAGATCGGTCTGTGTCAGCTCGAGCCCTGTGACCGCGGCTGGAAAGATGGTGCGCCACGCGCCTGTAAGCAGTGCGTCCCGTACGCAATGAAGCCCGCGGAAGAGCCCGCGCCTGCCGAGCCAGAGCCGCTCGCCACAGAGGACGAAGAGCCCAAGAAGAAGAAGGGCCCCCGCCGCCGCAAGACGCGTGACTGCGGCTGCAACGCTTCCGCCGCCCCGGTGAGCGCACTTGCACTGGGCCTGGTGTTGCCGGTCGTCGCCCGCCGACGTCGCGAGTAGCTAGCCCTTCACATCGATGCCCTGCGCTCCAGCCCAGGTCTTCAGGTCGCGTCGGTCCAGCGCCGCGGCAATGAGTGCCGGAAACTGGTCGGGTGTGCACGCGAAGCAGGCCACCCCAAGCTCCGCGAGCCGGCCGGCCAAAGGCGTGCTGAACACCGGGGTCCCGTCGTCGGAGAGGGCGAGCAGCACCACCACCAGCACTCCCGACTGCACCAGTTCCGCAGCCACGCGCAGCATGCCCTGCGCATCCCCGCCTTCGAAGAGGTCGGAGACCAACACCAGCACGGTCTTCTGGGGCCGTCGCACCTGGGACGCGGCGTACACCAGCGCCCGATGGATGTCCGTCCCGCCACCGAGCTGCACACCAAAGAGCATGTCGACCGGGTCGACTAGCTGTTCGGTGAGGTCCGCAACCTCTGTATCGAAGACGATCATGCGGGTCGCAAGTGCCGGAATTGACGCGAGGACGGCGCCGAAGATCCCGCTGTAGACCACCGAGGTCCCCATCGATCCCGACTGGTCGACGACCAACAAGACGTCGTGCAGGGCCCGCGCACGGCGGGCAAAACCGACGACATGCTCGGCGATGAGCACCCTGCGTTCCGGAAGGTAGTTGCCGAGGTTCGCCCGGATGGTGCGGTCCCAGTCCACATCAGCCATGCGCGGACGTCGCATGCGCCTCGCGCGACTCAAAGAGCCTCGGACCGCCTGCTTGAGCGGCTCACGCAAGTGGTCCTCGACCTCGCGGACCACCTTGGCAACCACCTGACGGGCCGTGGCCTTCGTCTCGTCGGGCATGACCTTGGAGAGACTCATGAGCGTGGCGACCAGGTGAACGTCAGCCTCGACGGACTCGAGGAGCTCGGGCTCGAGCAGCAGCTCGGTCAGCTGAAGGCGCTCCATCGCATCCCGCTGCATCATCTGGACCACGCTCTTCGGAAAGAAGCGGCGGATGTCCCCGAGCCAGCGGTGCACCTTGGGACGCGACCGCCCTAGTCCGGATGCGCGCGAACCGTCGTACAGCTCACTCAGCACCAAATCCATCGATGCGTCACTTCCCTCGAGACTCACGCCAGTCCCCTCCCCTGCGGGCTCTCCGAGTACGAGCCGCCAGCGTCGCAGCCGATCAGACATCGGTCACCCCACAGATGGATCGAAGCACCAGCCGGACACTCTCGGCCCGCTGCACATTCAGCTGTGTCTCCGCCCTCTCGGTCGTCGGAAGCCCACCCGTCCCGGAGAGCGAATGGACCCTGGCACCCATGCGGCGTCGCACACTTGGCTCGAAGGCCGAAAACGCTCGGCGCACCGCTGGAAGGGTCTCTTCGAATACGTCGTCGGGCAGCGCAACCAACCAGTCATCGAGGGCGCGCCACAGCCCGTCCTGGTGCAACAACAGCAAGCCGCTTCCACTCAGGACCCCCTCCAGCCAAGCGGCCGCCAGCAGGGGTTCCACAGCTGGCGAGAGCGCAAGCGACGCGGAGGCCGCAAGCCCGTGGTCGTCGAGACGGCCGCGTTCGAGCAGCCAGCGAGCGGCGCGACCGCGTAGAAGCGGATGGGCCACCTCGTCAGCGCAGACGCGTTCCAACACCAGGAGCCAGTCTGCCATCCAGGCTGGGTTGCGCAGCAGTCCCACCGTATCGGAAACACCCTGGGTGCGTGTCAGCAGCTGCGCCGCCGCGTCATGAGACAGGCCGCGGGCTGCCGTCGGAAGCCCGACCACGATGCGATCAAACAGACCCTGAAGGATGGGCTGCACCGCTTCGATGGAGGTTCCGCGCACATCCCCATACCGCCGGGTCTCGGCTAGGGGAACGAGAGCCTCCATCAGGTGAGCGAGCTCGGCGTCGAGCGCGGCGAGTCCTCGCAGCCGCTCGACAATCGGCTCGATGGCGGGCTCGAGTCCCGCCAGAAGCGCCGCCCGCAGCCAGCCGACCACTTTGGCCAGCACGTCAGTCTCGGAAGCTTGATGCAAGGCGAAGGCCGCTGCCGCCGTCTCGCTGCTGGATCCCCACAGGTTCGCCATCACCAGCCGAACGGCAAAGCCGGGGTCCCACTCGAGCTTCCAGGCCTCCCAGAAGGTGCCGTCACCCGAGCTCTCCTCGGGCTCTCCCCACGGAATGCGAAGGAGCGCAAGCTGGTGAAGCAGCTGCGACTTCTCACGGTCGCGGGGTTTTCGCAGGTCGAGCTTAACCTCCCTCGGCTCGGGACTCGCCTTCAGGCGCAACCGGCGCTGCTTGGCATGTACGTCCGCGACCAAAGGCACTGTCGGCGCGTCGTCGGGAACCTCGCCGAGCGTGTCGGCGACCTCGAGGGACTCCCGGACCACGGCCAGCGCGCCCTGCTCTCCACGTGTAAACACCGAGACCATCGCGTCCGAGAGCTCGCGAAGCCCTGGCCCAGAGCGCTCCCGCAGGGCAGCCAGGGAGTCTGCCAGACGCACCGCCTCGATCACGTGGGCGCTCGACACGTCATGACCCGCGTCGCGGAGCTCCCTCGCCGCCTTCGATACCCACCCCACGCTCAGCGCGTCAGCCGGGGTCTGCCAGATATGCGCGTACCAACCAGGAGCGCGAAGTCCGGCGCCGTAGCCTGAGGCAAAGGTCAGCCGCGAGTGCGTCCAGGGCACCCAGGTGGCGTTCGTCTTGACGCGCGAGAGTCCCTTCAGCACCGCGGTATCGTAACTGGCGGTCGGCCGCTGGGTGAGGGCCGGGGCATGCCAAGCTCCACAGACGACAGCGACCTTGTCGTAGGTCTTCTCGGCCGCCCGAAGGGTGCGGCGCATCCACGCCTCGCGCCGTGCCTCTCGCAACGCACGCGCATCGCTCGGCACCTCGGTTGCCGGCAGGTCGGGGCGCAGTGCAGAGACAGCCTCGTGCACAGCCTCGAACACATCGGTGGGATCGCGTCGCAGCTCGACCAGCTCCTCCCAGAACGCATCCCCGTCGGCAAAGCCCCCCGCCTCGGCGAGCCAGTGCAAGCCGGGTTCGTCGGGCTCTCTCGCCTGTGCGTCGTCGGCCCGCCGGTCGAGGGGAATGCGCCGGGACACCGGTAGGTCCATGAATGCGACGGCGCTTCCGTGACGGACGGCCCACCGGAGTGCTTGCAGCTCGGGCGACCACTCGGCGAAGGGATAGACCGCAGCCCGCTCCGGCTCATCCGGCGGATAGACCAACAACGCCACCGGAGCGCGTAGTTCTGGGTCCCCCACCATCGGAATCTGAGCGTCCGCATCGGGAGGTCCCTCGACCAACACACAGTCGGGTTGCAGCGCATCGAGCGCAGCGAGCACCGCCCGGGCAGAGCCCGGACCATGGTGCCGAATTCCAAGCACATGCGTGCTCACAGAAGGTCCTGACAAGCGGTGTACAGGTCCTTCCAGCCCTCCCGTTCGCGCGCGACGGTCCGCAGGTACTCCAGCCAGATCACCCGGTCCTGAACGGGATCTTTGATGATCGACCCGGTCAGAGCTGGAGCGAGGTCGGCAGCACCCACACGACCCGTTCCGTAGAACGCCGCCATCGCGAGAGCGGAGTTGACCACGCTGATCACCTCGGCCGTCGACAGCGTGCCGGACGGGCTCTTCAACTTGGTCCTGCCGTCTTCAGTCACTCCGTGCCGCAGCTCGCGAAACACGGTGACGAGCCGGCGAACCTCTTCGAGCGCGGGCTTCTCGGCCGGCAGCTGTAGGGTTGCACCAAGGGCCTCGACCCGCCGCGTGACGATGTCGACCTCCTCGGCCAGCGAGTCGGGCGGAGGAAGGATGACGGTGTTGAAGCGCCGCTGAAGGGCCGACGACAGCTCGTTGATACCCCTGTCGCGACTGTTGGCGGTCGCGATGATGTTGAAGCCGCGAGCGGCCTGCACCTCCTCGCCGAGCTCGGGAATCGGAAGCGCCTTCTCGGAGAGCACCGTGATCAGCGCATCCTGAACCTCGGAGGGAATGCGGGTCAGTTCCTCGATGCGCACGAGCGACCCGGCCTGCATGCCGCGCATCACAGGGCTGTCGACCAGCGCGCTGCGGCTGGGGCCCTCGACTAGAAGCTTGGCGTAGTTCCAGCCGTAGCGAATGGCGCTCTCTTCGGTACCCGCCGTGCCCTGCACCAGCAGTGTACTCGCACCTGAGATGGCGGCGGCGAGGTGCTCAGAGAGCCAAGACTTGCCGGTGCCGGGCACACCCAGAAGGAGCAGCGCTCGATCGGTGGCCAAGGTGGCGATGGCAATCTCGACCCGGCGCGAGGCCCCGATGTACTTCGGGGAGATCTCGGTGCCATCGTCGAGGGTCCCACCGAGGATGTACGTGCGTACCGCCCACGGCGAGAGCTTCCAGTGCGGCGGGCGGTGGCGGTCATCGACGCGCTCCAGCACGGCCAGCTCATCGGCAAAGGCGTGTTCAGCGTGCTGGCGCAAGATGGAATCAGTCATCTGAGGACCCTGGGATGGAGGCAGAGAGTTCGCCGGCGAAGGCCTTGCGGAAGTGAAGAATGCCAAGGAAGTCGTCACGTCGACGAAGCCAGAGGTGGTGCCCACCTCCCTCGGGGATGTGCAGGCTCACCGCCTGCGCGAAACAGGACGCGGGAATGGCGCGAGCGGCCGTACGCAGCGTCGCGGCCCAAGCTTGGTGGTGCGAGCCCTGCGGCGTGTGCCCAGCCTGAGTGGCCACGTGGTTGAGGTACTGCAGCGAGAAGCGCCGAGACCAGGGCGCGTCCAAGACTTCGACAGCGCGAAGGGCAAGCGCATCGTTCGCACGCATCATGCGCAGAACCCGCTGCTCGCGCGCACGAGGCTGGGTCAGCCCCAGCAGGGCGAGCCGCAGCTGTGGGTCGAGGGTCGCAGGAAGCCGGTCAAGAATGCGCTCGGCCCACACCGGGTCCCGCCCACGCACCGCGGCCTCAGCCACACCGAGCCAGACCTGCGGGGCGTCCACGGGAAGCGTCGCGAGCCAGGCGTTAATGTCGGCCCCCGCAAGGGCGCCGAGGTCGCAATGGGCCAGGATCTGCCGAAGCCACCACGCCCGCTCACCAATCCCTCTCGGCGGCCGCTCGACCAGCCCGTCCGCGGCCCAGTCCTCGCCAAAGGCGGCGGGCAGCTCAAGGGTCTCGCCAAGGCTCGCGCGAGCTCTGTGAACCATGCGCTGGGAGAGGGCGCTCTGAGGAATGCGCGCCAACAACCCGGCCGCGGCCTGCTGCACCCGCTTGCTCCGGTCGCGCGCCAGCTCGACCAGGAAGGGTTCATCAAGGGCACCGAGTTCGCTGTTCAAGCCCTGAAGCAACGACAGGCGCTGTTCCGCCGCGAGCCCTGGCCAGATGCCCTTGAGGGTCTCCCGAGCCTTGTCCGCGTCCACTTGCCGCAGCTCGACCAATGCCGCCAGGCGTCGACGGGGTCCACCCTCCTCGAAGTCGGTCGTCGCCGTAGAGGGCGAACTCGAGCCGAGGGCCCAGCTCCACTCGCGACTGAATGCCGCAAGCCA
>JAGSGY010000150.1 GCA_023954855.1 Pseudomonadota bacterium
CCGAGTCGGTGTTGCAGTCGCTCGCGCAGTCGAAGGTGAGGTTGCAGTCGCCATTGTTCTCGACGGCGACGCAGATGGTGATCTCGTCCTCGTAGGGAATGCCGTCGTTGTCGTCGTCGTCCTGGGGTCCGCCAGCGCCGTCGCAGTTGGCATCGACGCCGTCGCCGCAGGTCTCGGTGGCGTCGGGGTTGATGGCGAAGACGTTGTCGTTGCAGTCGCCGTCGATGGTCACAAAGCCGGGCTGCTCGCTACAAGCGCGGCCGGTGACATCGGGGTTGCCGAAACCATCCTGGTCAAGGTCTTCGAAGTACACCTGACCGCCGCTCGCGACCCAGCCGTCATCTTCGATGCCATTGCAGTCGTTGTCGCGGTTGTTGCAGGTCTCGTCGGCGTCGGGGTTGACGGAGTTTCGTCCATCGTCGCAGTCGGTGTTGTCGGCGACGTAGCCAGACGGGGCCACGCAGGCGTTCTGCGAGCTGTTCGGGTCGCCGAAGTCGTCGTTGTCGCCGTCCTCGTACCAGGTGCCCGCATCGGCAGCGGTGTCCTCGTCGATCGACCCGTCGCAGTCCTCGTCGGTGGTGCCGTCGCAGTATTCATCGGCATCGGGATTCACGTCGGGACGCACGTCGTCGCAGTCGGTGTTGTCGAGGACGTGATCTGCGGGCTGTGCGCAGATGACCTGGAAGCTGTTCGGATCACCGAACAGGTCGTCATCGGTGTCGGCGTACCAGGTGAGCGAGTCGACAGCGTCTTCATCGATGGTGCCGTCACAGTCGTTGTCGTCGCCTTCGCAGTACTCGTCGGCACCCGGGAAGTACAGCGTCTTCGTGTCGTCACAGTCGGTGCCGACGGTCGAGAAGCCCACGCCGGGGTCTTGGCAGTACTGATCGGGCGTGCCCGCTCCATACGTGTCGCGGTCGCCGTCGACCCAGTAGTTGATGAAGGTGAGATCGTTGGTGCCGTCGCCCACACAGTCGTTGTCGACCTGGCTTGCAATCGGCCCGGATTCACACGATTCGGTGTTTCCGGGGAAGTTGAGCGGGTCGCTGTCGTCGCAGTCGCCGCCCTCATCCACGAAGGGCGTCCCGGGGTCGTAGCAGTACGAGACCGCCGTCCCCGAGCCCACGCCATCGACGTCGCCATCGACGAAGTAGTCGGTGAAGGTCAGCGTGTTGGTCGCGCCGCCGACACAGTCGTTGTCGACCTGGGAGGCGAGGGGACCGGTCTCGCAGGTCTCGGTGTTGCCGGGGAAGTTGAGCGCATCGGCGTCGTCGCAGTCATCGTTGCGCGTCGAGAAGCCGGAGCCGGGGTTGTCGCAGTACAGCCCTGCCGTGCCGGCACCAATCGTGTCGAGGTCGCCGTCGACGTAGTAGCTGGTGAAGGCGAGTCCATTGGTGCCGTCGCCGACGCAGTCGTTGTCGAGCTGTCCGGTGATCGGCAGCCCGGCCTCACAGACCTCGGGGTTGCCGACAAAGCGGGTGCCGTCGTTGTCGTCGCAGTCGGTACCGGTCGTCGAGTAGTCGCCGACGGGCGCCTGGCAGTAGCTCGCGGCGGTTCCGGCGCCGTTGCCGTCCTGGTCGCCATCCACGTAGTAGTCAGTGAAGGTCAGGCCATTGGTGGCGTCGTCGACGCAGTCGTTGTCGATCTGGGCAGAGAGGTCACCGACCTCGCAGACCTCACTGAGGCCGGGAGCGCGCAGGGCCGTCGTGTCGTCGCAGTCGGTGTTGGCCTGCGAGTAGTCGCGGCCATCGGTGGGCTCGAGGCAGCTGTCGATGGCGGTGGCCGTGATGGCACCAAAGCCGTCGTTGTCGTCGTCGAGGTACCAGGTCGCGCCGCCGATGTCGCCTTCGTCGGTCTGCCCGTTGCAGTTGTCGTCCTCACCGTTACAGAGCTCGCTCGCGCCTGGGTAGACGTTCGGGTCGGTGTCGTCACAGTCCACGGCGGCGACCACGCCATCGCCATCGCCATCGCGAAGGTTCGGGTCAGCTTCCGTGCCGCCGGTGTAGCCAATGTCCGAGCGATCCGTGCCGGCGAGGTCGTCGAAGAGTGATGGGTCGCCCGCGTCGACCAGCGGACTGCCGGCGAGCGCCCAGCCTTCGAGGTTGGCGCACGTGGTGACGCCGGAGGTGTACGAAATCGTGGGGTCGGTGACCACATGCGTCGAGTCGAGGGTCGGCTCGGTGGCCCCGAAGATGATGTTCCCGCCGCTGTTCTGCCACCAGGCGTTGTAGCCGAACGAGTGGTTGGTGGCGGCGTTGTGGTAGTCCACGGCGTGGCCACCGCTGGTGAAGGCGAAGAGGTTGTTGAGGTTCACCGTGTCCGCGCCGTTCGCGTCGATGTGCTGGCCGCCGGTCTGGGTGGAGTCGCTCAAGAAGGTGTTGTTCACGATGCTGAACGTGCCAGCAGTGCTGCTGTTCAGGTAGATGGCGCCGCCGTTGCTTCCGGTTCCGGTGGCGGTGTTCAGGGCGAACAGGTTGTTCGTGATCGGGAAGGTCTGACTCGCCGTGCCTGCGCCGCTCATCGAGACGGCGACGCCGCCGTCAGTGCCCGTGTTGGTGTTGCCGCAGAAGATGTTGCGACGGAGCTCAAGCACGTCGGTGCCGCTCATCCGAATCGCGCCGCGGCTCGCCGAGTTGCCATCGAGGATGCTGTCTCGAACGTAGGTCTTGCCGGCGTTGCTGTAGATGGCGCCGCCGCTGCTGGTGCTGGTGTTGCCGTCAAAGGTCGCGTTGTCGATCGTGAGCGTGTCGTTGTCGTGGTTTCCGCCAGGCACGTAGTAGACGGCTCCGCCCGAGCCGCTCGCGGTGTTCGAGGTGAAGGTGGTGCCGTCGATGTTGAGCTGGGTGTCCGGTCCGCCGTAGATGGCCCCTCCACTCGTGGCTCCGGCGCCGGTGATGCTGCCGCCGGTCATCGTGAGGATGGCGTTGTCCTTGATGTTGATCGCACCGCCGGTCGTGCCGGCGTCGCACGCTCCGAAGTCGACGTTCTCGAGGATCAGGTCCGCCGCGTAGGCATTGTCGCCGTCGACGTCGATGCAGCCGCCACGCTTTGCCGAGCTCGTCGCACTTGCGTTGAAGGTGGAGTTGCGGATGGTGACAGTGGAGTTGTCCTCTTGCCGAAAGCCCATTCCATCGGCCGTTCCGGTACGCACGCCGAAGATCATGTCCTCGAATACGACGACCGAAGCACTGTTCTTCACCTTCGCGCCGCGCTTTGCGTTGTCCGAGACGATTTCGAGGCGCCGGAAGGTGGCCTGGTTGTTGTCGACTTCGAGGTCGGGGTCCGAGCCATTGCCGATGACCGGATGGTCTTCGGTGGAGATCCCTTCGATGGTCAGGCCGGTGGCCTTGCCGTTGTCGATGAACAGCTTCTCTTCGTAGCGCCCACCGTCGGTGATCTGGATGAGGTCGTTGTTGCCAGCACTGTCGATCGCGCCCTGAATGCTCTGAAAGTCGCATCCATTCGAACAGACAGTGTGGGTCGCGGCCGTGGCCGTCCCGGACAGAGCTAGCGCGCATGAAAGTAGGATGGAAC
Organism: Pseudomonadota bacterium; assembly: GCA_023954855.1. Lineage (GTDB taxonomy): Bacteria > Myxococcota_A > UBA796 > UBA796 > M1803. The sequence continues at coordinate 3,535 of JAGSGY010000150.1, forward strand.
GCAAAGACTTCCCCAGCAGTCCTGCAGTCTACACGGCTGTCGGGGTCCTCGTGGAAGAAGCGTTTTGCGGAGGTCGATCCGGTACTGCCCCGCCTCTGACGCCGCGGTGCGACGTGCTGGCTGTCGCCCTGATCGCGCCTTCGCGATTTGGGTTACGCCCCAGCCAATGGATCTCCTGGACACGACCGCGGCCGTCATGACGCCAGAGCGCGTGCGCTTTCGTTACCGACTTGCCGGTCCGGGACGGCGTGCCGTGGCTTGGCTCATCGATGCACTCCTGCGACTGATTGTCGTCGTGGGCGTCATGACCGTTGTCGTGCTGTTGTCGATCATTCCCGGAGTCGGTGCGGTCGGACAGGGCCTGTTCCTCGTGGTGTTGTTCATCTCGGAGTGGGTCTATGGCGTGTTCTTCGAGACTGTCCTCGGAGGCCGCACCCCCGGCAAGCTCCTCCTCTCCCTCCGGGTGGTGCGCGAGGATGGGTCCCCCGGCCGGTTTACCGACTACCTGCTGCGCAACCTCGTTCGCGCGGTGGACTATCTGCCGGGCTTCTTCGCGATTGGCCTGACCAGCATGCTCTTCGACCGACGCCTTCGGCGCGTTGGCGATCTGGTGGGCGGCACCGTGGTGGTCGTGGAAGAGCGGGACAGCGTGCGCGACCGCGCCGAGATTCAGCCTCCGGTGTCCGAAGAAGAGCGTGTGGCGCTGCCTGCCCGCGTCGATCTCTCTCGCGAGGAACTGTCGGTCATTGAGCTGTTCCTCCGTCGACGCAAGCGCCTCTCGGATGACCGTGCTGAAGAGCTTGCATGGCTGTTTGGACCGGCTCTCTCGGAGCGCACGGGTGTGACTGCCCCAACCTGGGAGCGGGTACTGGCTCTCGCGTATGCGCGCGCCGTAGGCAAGGACCGATGAGCGAGCGCGACCGCTTTGTCGAGAAGGGACGGCCCCGCTGGGAGCGTCTCGAAGATCTGCTTGGACAGGTGTTCCTCACGGCCAAGGACTGGTCCGAGCTCGCCTCGCTGTACCGAGGTGCGTGCGCCGACCTCTCGCGGGCGCGCAGCCTCTCCCTCTCTGACGACGTGCATCGCTACCTCGATCAGCTCGCTGGGCGCGCTCACAACCGGCTCTACAGCACACGCAGTGGCTCTGGTTGGAGCATCTTGCGCATGGCTTTTGTCGAGGCACCTGCCGAGATTCGCGCCCAGTGGCGTTTCTTCTTGCTCGCGTCGCTGCTGTTCTACGGGCCGTTCTTCGCCGGCGCTGGCGCGGCTCTGTGGGACGTGGACCTCGCGTACCAGATCCTCCCAGAGTCGCAGCTCGCTCAGATGGAGGCGATGTACGACGACCCGGACATGGTGCGTGGAGCCGGTGAAGACGCGTCGATGGCCGGCTTTTACATCTGGAACAACGTCGGTATCGCCTTGCGCTGCTTCGCGACCGGTGTGCTCGGCGGCCTCGGCTCGATGTTCTTCCTCGTCTACAACGGGCTGATGATCGGCACGGTGTTTGGCTACCTGTTCTCCGTGGGCAACGGCTGGAACCTGCTCGCGTTCACGGCCGGACACAGCGCTTGGGAACTCACGGGCATCGTGGTCTCTGGCGCGGCGGGCCTGAAGCTCGGCTTTGCGCTCATCGTGACCCACGGGCGAACGCGGGCGGGCTCGTTGCGACGGGTCGCTCCGTCGCTTGCCAGGCTCGTGCTCGGTGCCGCGGTGTTGCTGTTTGTCGCCGCCGCAATCGAGGGATTCTGGAGTGCTTCGGGCCTCTGGCCGTCGATCAAGTTTGCTTTTGGCGTCGTCCAGATCGGCATCGTCGGACTGTGGATTGCTCTCGTCGGGGGGCGGCGCACATGAATCCGAACCTCTGCCGCGTGGCCCTGCGTCCTCGAGACCCGTTCGAGGTCTTCGACCTGACCTTTCGCTTCGTGCGTGAGCGGCTGCGGCCCTTGCTGCGGCTCACGGCCGTCGTGCTGCTGCCGCCCGCGCTGCTGCTGACGCTTCTCGCGTGGTGGTTCGATGGCGCCTGGTGGCTGCTGTTTCCGACCCTGGCGATGGGGCCGATCTTGCAGGCTCCGTTTACCCTCGCCGGTGGGCGACTCTTGTTCGGCGATGACGTCGCGGTGGGCCAGGTGCTGGTCGAGACGCTCAAGCGCTCGGTGGGCCTGCTCGGGCTGTGGAGTGCCCAGGGACTGGGCTGGGCCGCGGTGATGGCCATTGGTCTCGCGAGTGAGCCCATCGCCGCCATCTCGATCGCAGTGGCCGCCATGGCGACGGCCCCGGTGGCCGGTCTGCTCACCACCTTTGTGGGCGAGGCGGTGTTGCTCGAGCGCGTCGGGCTTGCACGCGCCTTTCGTCGGTCGGGTCGGCTGATGGCGGGCACCGGTGGTTCGGCCATCGCGGCGACCTCGAGCCGATGGTTTCTGTTGGTGTGGCTCGCCCTGGCCTCCGAGAGCTCTGGACAGGCGATTCTCGACTTCGTGCTTCAGCTCGGCGTGCCGTTCGGAAGCCTGATGAACGGGGATGTCACGCCCTTCCTCCTCGCGGGCATGTTGCTCGCGCAGCCTGCCGCCGCCCTGTACCGGCTCCTGCTCTACGTGGACGCCCGCACCCGCGGTGAGGGCTGGGATCTGCAGGTGAGTCTGCGCGCGTTGGGGCTGCAGTGAGAGGGCTACTTCTTCTCATTGGGCTGGTTGCCTGCTCGGGGGTCACCGAGGACACCGCGCCCGATCCAGACCTCAGCCCGACCTCTGGAGTCGCCATCGACGCGGCGGATCAGGCGGATGACGAGGTGCTCCTCAGCGAGGCCTACCGCTTCTGCCACGAGGGCAACATCGCGGGCCGCGACGTGCGTACTTGGTGTGAGCTCGTCGACGAACTCGACCCCGAGCGGTGTCCGGGCCTCGTTGAGACCTGTGCAGCGGACCCCGCCCTGGATGAGGGCGCACCACCGGTGATGTCTGGGTGCAACGGCAGTCAAGGGGGGGGCGAGCCCAATGAGTCCTTCTCGGCCCCTGAGGCGCCCACGCCGCCGCCGCCGGAACCCTGGGATCTCGGGCTCTCTGGCTGTAGCTGCGAGCCTCCGGCCACGGGACTCGGCTTGTTCCAGGCCGTGCTCGCCGTCGCCGGCGGGCTGCTCATCGCGCTGCTGGTGGCCGTGATGGTGCGGCTGATCGTGGTGGCAGTGATTCGACGCCAACGCCCGCCCGAGGCGGCACCGGTCACGTTGCTGGCCGTCGAAGAGGACGATGACGTGCCCCCGGATGTTCCGGACCTTCCGTCGGATGACCTGCTCAGCGCGGCGAGACGCGCTCTCGATGCCGGCCTTCTCGACGAAGCCGTGCTTCTCGCGCGATCGGCGGCGTTGCGCTCCCTCGGAGACGCGGGACGCGTGAAGCTGCACCGCAGCCGCACCGACCGTGAGTATGTGCGCATGGTTCGCGGGGACTCCGAGATCTACGGGCCTCTTCGCGAGATCTTCCGTGCCGTCGAGCGGGTGCGCTGGGGAGGGGCGCGGCGTCCGTCGACCGACAAGGTCCGCGCTGTGTTCGAGGCGGCCAGCCGCATTCTCAAGGTCGCCGGCGTGGTGATGCTGGTCGCAGTGCTCACCGCAGCCAATGGCGACGATCGCTACGCACCCCACGGGGATGCGGCCCTGCACGACCTGTTCAGCGACTACGGCTACGACGCCCACTGGCGGCTTCGGCCGATCGCGAAGCTCGACGAGTCCACCGACGTCCTCGTGCTCGATCTGACCCAGGTGGACCTGCTGGACGGGGACGACGCGGTCCTTCGGAGCTGGGTCGGGGACGGCGGCATTCTCATGGTCGCCGGTGATGCGAGCGAGGTGTTCTCGGAGCTGGGCGACCTCGAGTGGCTGGCGCCCGTCGACCATGGTGTGGCACCAGGAGTCGATGCATGGGTCGATGCGGTCCGCCTTCCCGGAAACGTGATGGCATGGAAGGGCGGGTCCGGACGAGCCTGGTCCTGGGTCTCCGAGCCGACGGGGGGCACGCTGTTTGTGCCCGTCGGAGACCGTCCCGCAACCGTCCAGGCGATGCCCTGGGGGGCGGGAGGAATCGTCGCTCTAGGCGATGGGCGACTGCTCTCGAACGTGGCACTCCTTCACCCCGCCAATGAGCGCATGGTCGGTTTGGCGCCGATGCTCGGCCAGTTCACGTCGATGTGGTACGTGGACCGTGTTCCGCGGCTTGAGATTGCCACGCTGAATGCCGCGAGTGCGGGCTCTCCCATGGAGTCGATCGCCAACGCGGCACTGCTTCCCGCCGTGCTCCAGCTGCTGCTGCTCGCGTTTGTCGCTGCGGCCTGGAAGGGCATTCCTTTCCGCCCGCTTCGCGATCCGCCCGAAGAGGGCCGGCTCTCCTTCGCAGAGCACGTCCGCGCCTTGGGCACGCACTACAGCCGACGTGGGGGCTCGCGCCGAGCCGCCTCCGCCTATGCGAACCTGCTGCTGACCGTGAGCGGAAAGCGAGCACTCGAGGAAGCCGCTCGTCGAGCGGGCCTCTCCGATGACGCTGCTCGAGACCTCGTCTCCCGTGCCGAGGCCGCAGCGCACAATCCCGATGACGCGGCTTCGCCGCACCTGGACCTGAAGCTCATGGAGGAGCTGTGGAAGATCGATCCGACGCGCTGACCGAGGCTGAGGCCGCGGAC
>JAGSGY010000041.1 GCA_023954855.1 Pseudomonadota bacterium
CGCATGCCCTGAAGGCCCTCGTCCCAGCCCTTGATGACCTGCCCCGCGTCTACCGTGATGGCGAGGGGCTCGCCGCGGTCGTGGCTGCTGTCGAACTTGGTGCCGTCGTGCAGCCAGCCGGTGTAGTGCGCGAGAACGCGGCTTCCAGAGGTCACGAGGGTGCCGGTTCCGACGACCAGGTCTTCGTGGCGCAGGCCGCTGTCGTGCACCACCCAGGCCTGCGATTCGGCGAGGGCGTTGGGGGTCTCGACGGGGGTCGGCTTCGGGCAGCCGGCGAGCAAGAGAACAAGAAGAAGGCGCATCGTGGATCACGTCCCTGGGGTGCTTACCGAACGCTAACCCGTCGGATTTGAGCTGACGTCCGTCTTAGGGAATCAACACGACCTTGCCCACCGTCTTGCGGGCTTCCATGTCCGCGAGCGCTTGGGCCCCGTCGGCGAGGGCGACTTCGGTGGGGGCTTCCGGAAGCACGACACCCTGGGCGATGAGGCTGACCATCTCGGTCCACTGGCGCGCGAACAGGTCGGGGCGCTTCTGCATCATCACCGTCAAGTGGTAGCCGATGATCTCGACCGGGCGGAAGATGATCTGCACGTTGCCGATGTTCGCCTGCTCGTGGGTCGCCGCGCCGTAGACGACCATCCGGCCGTAGGGACGCAGCGCCCGCAAGTTCTCGCGGAAGGTCTCACCGCCCACCATCTCGAGAATGAGGTCCATGCGGTCACCCTGGGTGATCTCGCGGCAGCGCTCGGCGAAGTTCTCGGTCTGGTAGTTGATGGCGTGGTCGGCGCCGAGCGCACGAACGCGCTCGCACTTGGCTTCAGAGCCCGCGGTCCCAATGACGAAGGCGCCAAAGTGCTTAGCCAAGCGCACGGCGGCCGACCCGACGCCACCTGCCGCAGCGTGAATCAACACATTGTCGCCTGCTTCGACACGCCCGACGGTGCGCAGGCACGCGTGTGCGGTGAGCCACTGCACGGGAAACGCGGCGGCCTGGGCATCCGTCCACGGGTCGGGGGTCGGAAACACGCTGTTGGTGCGCCAACACACGTACTCGGAGAATGCAGCCGGCCCCATTCCCATGACGCGTGTGCCCACCGGGATCGGGCTGTCTGGGCCCGCGGCCGTGACGGTGCCGGCCATCTCGAGGCCCCCGACGTACGGCCCCTCTGGGCCGCCAGGGTACAGCCCGTGAGTCTGCGCCACGTCGGCGTAGTTGATGCCCGCTGCGCCGACCTTGACAACGACCTGGTCGCCCGTTGGCGTGGGCATGTCGCGCTCTGCGATGCGGGCGACACCGGGACCTTCGAGGGTGGGGACTTCGAGAACGCGCATGGGACCTCCAGGGCGGTTCATGGCCCGTCTTGCGCGGTCGTGCACGTGCATCCGTGGGTGAGCGCGGCTTTCGGCGACGCTCGGGGTAGTCTGCGGCGTGACCCACTCTCGCGATCTTCTCGGCGTGTACTTGCTCGCGGTCCTCGTGCATCTCGGCTGGGTGCTTCAGGTGCCCGCGCCCACCGATATCGATCCGTCCTACTACGCGCTCGTCGCTCGGCACATCGCGGCGGGAGAGGGTGCGGTGACCACGGCCGCTTGGCAGCTGCTCGAGGTTCCCGAGGGCCTTCCTGCACCCGCGGACCTGTACTGGATGCCGCTCCCGAGCCGGGTGCTCGTTCCCTTCGTGTGGCTGTGGCCCAGCTGGGGTGCGCAGATCGCGACCGCACTGATCGGTGCGCTGTGGGCACCTCTTGCCTTCGCGCTGGCTCAGCAGCTCGGTGGGGAGCGCTGGACCCGGGTGGGTGCCGCGGCGCTGGCCACGTGGGCTCCCGGATTTCTGCGCCGGATGGACACGCCGGACTCCATTGCGCTCTACGGTGCGGTGGCTGGGGCCGCGTTCCTCGCCGCGAGTCGCGAGCGCTGGAAGGCCGCCACCCTGCTCGTCATCCTCGCTGCGTTGACCCGCAATGATGGCCTGCTGCTCGCCCCGTGCATCGCGCTGAGCTTCTCGGGATGGCGCCTGCTCGTCGTCGCGCTCTCCGGGCCGCTCGCCTCTGCGCTGTGGACGGCCCGAAGCGCCGGTCTGGCAGGCCCCAACTACCTCGAGGCGAGGTCCACCATTGGCCAGCTTGCGGACAAGGCCGGATTGCTCGGCGCCGAGCCCGAGACGATGGCCTTGTCGGAGCGAGCGGTGTTCTTGGCGACTGACGGGGTGGGGGTCTTGCTGGTGATCTGGCTCGTCGCGCTGCCTTTGCCGGGCGTGCTTGCCTTCTTCGCGTTGCGCAAGCACCGCGTCATGCGCGCGGGCCTCGCCTACGCGTACGCGATGCCGGTCTTCGCGGTCATGGCGGCCCCTGCGGTGGCCACGTACGGCAGCCTGTACCGAAGCAGCTCGGCGCTGGTGCCTCTGGCTGCGGCGGCTTCCGCGCTTGGCCTGGCTGCACTCGGCCGCTGGGCCCACGAGCGCTTCACTCTTGAGCCAGCCATCGCGCCCCTCATTGTCGCGGGCACATGGACCGCGGTGATCTCGCTCGCCGTTCCGCTGGCTCCTCCACCGCCGACACCCCTCGGTGAGGCAGAGTGCGCGCTGCTCGCCGAGACGTCGGGCGTGGTGTTCTCGGCGGATCCGCTCTTCGCCGCCGAGCGCTGCGGAGTGCAGTCAGTGCTCCACTCCGGTCACCAACGGCCGGACCAGCGGGCGGCGCTCGCCGAGCACTTCGACATCGAGTGGGCCCTCGCTCCGCGGGAGGACGACACGCGCTCGTTCATCGTGCAAGGCCCTGACGAGGGATGGACCGAGGTGCATCCCAGGCTCTGGCGGCGTCAGCCGACCCAGTAGTGGGACAGGTACCGAAGCAGGAAGATCACCTGCATGGCGAAGCCCAAGCTGACGACGAGCATGTAGGTGGTCCACGGCTGCTCGGCCTCGGGTTCAAGGGCGTCTGCGGCGACCCAGAACACGGGAAACAGCACCGCCAAGTACCGCGTGAACGCCATGAAGCCGACGCCTGAGACCGAGACCCAGCCGAGTGCAGCGGTCCACAAGAAGGCGACGCGGTCGCGCTTGTACAGAGGCACCAACGCGAGTGCCCATACGACGAAGAACAAGCGGTCCAACGCCGAGCCGGTCACCCCGTGCAGCCCGTCGACGGCGAACATCGCGCGGAAGAAGCGGGGCAGGTCGACGAGTGCCATGGGCGAGGAGTTGTTGATGAACAACTTCTGGGCCTCGAATCCCGTCCAGGCCGAGCCGGTGAGGGCAGCCATGGTCGCGAGGTAGGCGCCAAATCCCGCCACGGCGCCGAGGGGTGCGATCCAGGCGCGCCGGTCTCGGGACTTCCAGGCCGCCCATGCGAGGGGCACCACCGCGAACAAGCCGACGGCGCGGGTGAGGGCAAGCAGCACCGCGAGCAGACCGACGCCTACCCAGTGCTTGCGGTCGACAAGCAGGAAGAGCCCTGCGCTGAGCAGCAGGAAGAGCGACTCGCTGTAGGCCAGGCCGAAGAACAGGGCGCCTGGGAAGGCGGCGAAGAGCAAGATGAAGCGGTCTGCGCGGTCCGGGCCACCGCGCAGGGCCGCCCAGCGATGCAACAGGACAAGAGCCCCGCCAAAGAAGAGGTGCGCGCTGAGCAGGGCCGCGACGAGTGGGTCTCCGAGCACGGTGCTGACGGCGCCGATCACCGCGGGCCAGAGTGGATAGAAGGCGGCGGCGTTGGTGCCGGCCTCGTAGCCGTCGGTGGCCAGGCTCAGGTAGTGGTGTGCATCCCACGTCGAGAGCTGCGTGCGCAGATCGATGGCCGTGATCGCGCGGCCGTTGGCTTCGGCCGACCCGGTGTGGAACTGCAGGGGCACCCAGTGCTCGCTGGTCGTCGCCACGAACATGAGAAAGGCGCGAAAGACGAGCAGTGCGCCTGCGGGTCCGAGGCTTCTCGACCACGGCAGTGGGGCGGGTTGGCTCATGCGAGGGGACCTTAGCATCTGCCACTTGATCTCCGCCCAAGCTCGGGGCACTTTGGGGGACGCTCTGGAGGCTCCGTGCCACGAATGCTCGCGCTCACTTCCCTGGTTCTGTTCTCTGCCTGTGGCGAGGTGCCCGAGCCTGTGGAGTCTTCGATTCTCGCAAGCCACGACGACTCCGGCGTCACCCTGATGCGCGTCGGGAGCGGCGGCTTTGTGGCGGGCGAGACCATCACCTTCGAGGCGAAGCTCGACGACCACGTCGATGCGAGCAGTCTCCAGTGGACGGTGAGCGACGGCGAGCTCGTCGGCGACGGACTCCGCGTGCGGTGGACGCTTCCCGCGCGTGGTGGCAAGCACCAGATTCACGTGCGCACCAACGACATGGATGGCACGCCGACGTCGGCATCCTTCCAGCTCGGAGCCATGCTTGCCCGGGCCTATCCGACCGATCGGCAGGGCGAGGTCTACGTCGGGCCGTCAGCTGGCGACGTGGTTGCGAGTACCTGCGCACTCGCCTTCGATTCGAGCGACCGCCCCAGCATCGCGTTCAGCCAAGACACCCACGGACAGCTACTGCTCGCCACATTCGGCACGGCTTGGTCGATCGATTTCGTGGACGGGCCGGGCTTCGACGTGGGCTCGACCATCTCGAACCGCTTCGACATGAAGATCGACAGCGCTGGCGCCCACCACCTTGCGTATGCCTACCACGACCGCGGCGTCTTCGACTGGGAGGTCTGGTGGGCCAGCGACCAAGGTGGCTCATGGACGCGCGAGCGGGTCAGCAACAGCTACGATCACCTGCAGTTCGCTTGGCCCAGCATCGCCCTTGACCCGAGCATAGGCGACCGTCCGGCGGTCGTGCACTCCCAGGACACCAGCTACGACTCGATGGTCGTGTCGTACCAGACGGGCCCTGGCACCTGGGTGCAGAATCGCTTCAGCGAGAGCAACTACTCCCAGTACCACACGGGCGGTGCGGCCTATCAGAGCGACGGAACCCTGTGGGCCACCAAGGGCTTGACGTCGCACGGCCACGCATCCTGGACCGAGGGCGGTGGCTGGAGCAACAACAGCTTCCAGGACTGGTCCTCGAACGCGCACATGCACGCGCAGATGATCGTCAACGACGCCGATGAGCCGGTAATGATGCATGCCAATGGGCTCGAGCACAGGGTGGGCACCAGCTGGCGACACTCCGAGATCGAGCCCTTCGAGATGGAGTACTTCGACCTGGCTTGGGGCGGCGGAAAGCCGCATGTCGCAGTCATCCACGACGGCAACCTCGAGCTGATCACCACCGATGCGGACGGCTACTGGGAGTACACGGTCATCGCGACGAACATCGGCGACATCACGCCAGGTGTGGCCGTCGACTCCGATGGCGACCCCCACGTCTGCTACCAGAAGGCCGACGGGCTTTACTACTACTGATGCGTCCTTCTGATCTCGCTCGCATCGCACTGATCTGCGCCCTCTCGGGCGCGGGGCTAGCCGGCTGTGGGTGCAATCCCGAGGATGAGGTCACGGACTCTGGCGAGACCGACACCGACACCGACGCGGACGCAGACACCGATGCCGACGCAGACACCGATGCCGACGCAGACACTGATGCCGACGCAGACACCGATGCCGACGCAGACACCGATGCCGACGCGGACGCGGACGCGGACACCGATGCGGATACCGACACCGATCCGAACCAGCCGCCGGTCCCCGTCATCGATGCGCCGGCGACCGCGAGTAGCTTCGACGAAGGGCAGAGCGTTCAGCTGACCGGCCATGCCGACGACCCCGAAGAGGGAGCGCTTGCAGGCTCCGCGCTGTCGTGGTCTTCGAGCTTGGACGGGGCGCTTGGAACGGGCTCTCCGCTGGACTGGACCGCGCCGAGCATCGGCACCCACGATGTCGTGCTCACGGCCATCGACTCCGGCGGACTGTCCGCGAACACCTCGATTAGCGTCGAGATCGTCGCCATCGGCGTCAACCAGGTCCCTGCCGTCACTATTGCGACTCCGGCGGACGCGAGCACGTGGACGCTGGGCGACAGCGTGAGTCTCAACGGGACGGCTACGGACCCTGAAGACGGCGCACTCACCGGGGCCTCCCTCTCGTGGAGCTCCGATGCGGACGGTGTGCTCGGTACCGGGTCCCCGTACGCTGCAACCGCCCTCACTGAGGGCGTGCACGTGCTGACCTTGGCGGCCACCGACTCCCAGAGCGCGGTAGGCACGGACAGCGTCACGATCACCGTAAACCCCGTCGGAAACGACGCTCCCACCGCCCAAATCTCGGCGCCTGCGGACGCGGCGGCGTTCACCTCTGGTGATGCGGTGTCGCTCGAGGGCTCGGGCAGCGACCCCGAGGATGGCGCGCTCACTGGCGCTTCGCTGGAGTGGCGCTCCGATGTGGATGGCGTGCTCGGAACGGGATCTCCGCTTGTGACCTCTTCGCTCGCCGTGGGCGCGCACACCGTGACCCTCGTCGCCACAGACAGCGGGGGCTCGTCGGGCACCGACAGCATCGGCCTGACTGTGCTTCAGCCGAATGTCGCGCCGACCGTCCAGATCACCGGACCTGCCGATGGCGGGAGCTCCGATGCGGGCACCTCGGTCTCGCTTCAGGGCACGGGAACGGATCCCGAGGACGGGCCGCTCAGCGGTACGTCACTCCGCTGGAGCTCGGATCTCGACGGGGTGTTGGGCACCGGCTCGCCCCTTGCCACCAGCTCGTTGAGCGAGGGCATGCACACGGTCACGCTGACCGGCACCGACGGTGGTGGACTCGTCGGCACCGACAGCATCACGTGGACCGTCGACCCGGTGGTCGTGAACCTGCCTCCCGTGGCCGTCATCACAGGACCGTCCCGCACCAACGTCGATGCCATCGTGGCCTTCGATGGGTCGTCCTCCTACGATCCCGACGGGAGCGTGGTGAACTACCGCTTCTCCATCGATGACGGCTCGTCCGATGTCGACGGCGCGAGCACCAACATCACCCACAGCTTCGGCGCAACCGGGGGCTACACCGTCACGCTCACGGTCACAGACGACGGCGGGCTGACCGGTGTGACCAGCCAGAACATCACGGTTGGAACGCCGGTCGAGGTGCCCAGCGTGGTGGTCGACGAGGACCTTCCCCTCGGCAGCTACTGCGACGTAGCGCTCGACTCGGGTGGAGAGCCCCACCTGATCTTCCGCGAGAGCGCGCATGGGCGCCTGCTCTACGCGAGTCGGGAGACGGGGTCTTGGGTCGTCCAGCGCGTGGATGGCCCCGGTTTCGACATCGGCTCGGTAGTCGGCGAGCTTCCAGGCCGCCTGGTCGTCGACTCTGCCGGCATCGTGCATGTGGCCTACGCCTACGGCGACGACCGCTACCAGCCCCGCTACGCCAAGCTCGACTCGGGCATCTGGACGCTCGAGCGGGTGGGCAGCAGCAGCCAGTCGTTCATCACCACGGGCGTGGGCATCGGCCTGGATCCGGTGAATGGGGACCGGCCGACGGTGGCGTGGGCCGAGGACCGCTCCTACGACACCATCGGTCTGGCCTACCAGACCGCACCCGACACGTGGACGACCACCTACGCCCCCGAGAGCAACTACTCGCAGCACTTTACCGGCGGATTTGCATTCGCGGATGACGGGACTGCGTGGCTCTCACAGGGACTGACCTCGCACGCGATTCGGCCGTGGTCGGCCATCGATGGCTGGGGGAGCAAGCGCTACGCCGCCTACTCGTCGAACGCTGGGTACATCGCTCCGCTCGCGCTGGACTCGGTCGGAAACCCGGTTCTCGCCCACAACGAAGGCCTGAGCCACTACCTCGGATCGAGCTTCACGCCCGAGGGCATCATCCCCGAGGAACAGCTGTTCTTCGACGTCGGCGTGGGTCCGGGTGACGTTGCCTGGCTGCTGACGCAGCGTGCTGGGCAGGTCGAGATCCTCACCGCTCCGCTCGGTGGCTTCTACGAGATGGCCTACGAGGGCCCGATGGATGACGCTTGGCCTGGTGTCGAGGTCGGCGACGATGGCAGGCTCTACGCCTGCTTCTTCCGCGACGGGAATCTGGTCTACTTCGGACCCTAGGAGGTCGCTTGGACCTGGGACTCAACGGACGCGTGGTGCTCGTGACCGGCGCATCAGGAGGCATTGGTGAGGCCATGGTCTCTGCCTTTGCCGCGGAGGGCGCGACGGTCGTGGCTCAAGGCCATACGCGCTTCGACACGCTTAAGACGAGGTTCGAGGGCACTGCCGTCGTGCCGTGGCGGGCTGACCTCTCGTCGGTGTCCGACGTAGACGCGCTGTTCGATGGGGTTGCCGAGCGCTTCGGGCGCATTGACGTGCTCGCTGCCAATGCCGGCCGCTGGCCGCTCCCCAACCTGCGCCTTCACGAGACGCCGGTCGACGACATCGAGGCCACGCTCTCTGACAACCTACGGTCGGCCATTCTGTCGGCGCGTGCGTTCATGCGGGTGCTTGCGCAGACGGGCCCAGACGCCATGGGGCATGGCGCGAGCGTCGTGCTGACGGGCTCGACCGCAGGGCGCTTCGGTGAAGCGGGTCACGCGGCCTATGCGGTGGCCAAGGCCGGATTGCTCGGACTCGCGCGGACCCTCAAGAACGAGCTGCCGACGCTCGATCCCTGGGCGCGCATCAACGTGGTCGAGCCGGGCTGGACGGCCACGCCGAGGGTTCGCAAGGGCCTCGCCGACCCGACGGGCGCCCAGAAGGCCGCCCAAACCATGGCACTGCGCCAGCTTGCCCGGTGCGAGGACATCGCTCGCACCGCGGTCTTCCTGTCGAGCCCGACCGCGGCACGCCACATCACCGGCGAGGTGCTCACCGTGGCCGGCGGCATGGAGGGAAGGCGCCTCTGGGACCCGGAAGAGGTCGATGTCGACCTGCTGAGACGCCGTCTCGACGCGGACTAGCTTCTACTCGAGCTCTTCACCCGGCATGAGCTGCTCGCCACAATGAGGACAGAAGCCGAAGACGTCGGCGTCCTTGCCTCGTTTCTGCTCGCGAATCTCTTCGTTGAAGCCGGCCGCGAGGATGCCTGTCGGCAGCGCGACGAAGCCCACGCCGACCATCGAGACGATGGCGCCCACGAAGCGGCCCATCCCGCTGGTGGGGTACACGTCGCCGTAGCCCACGCTGGTGAGGGTGATGACCGACCACCACATGGACGCAGGGATGCTGCGAAACGCCTCGGGCTGGGTGGTGTGCTCGACGAAGTAGATGAGCGAAGAGGACATGGTGAGGAGCAGGACTAGGACCAGCCAGGTCATGGCCAGCTCTTCTTTCTTGCGCGAGATGACGTTGGTCAGCGTCCGCACTGCGTGGGCGTAGCGGCCCATCTTGAGGATGCGGACGAGTCGAAGCAGGCGGATGGCGCGCAGGATGCGCAGGTCCATCGTGATCAAGAAGGGCAGGTAGAAGGGCAGAATCGCGACCAGGTCCACGAGGGCCATGATCGAGACCATGTACCGAAGCCGACCGCGGATGCCGCCCTTGTAGGCGTCGTCGAGGTTGCAGATCCACAGTCGAGCCACGTACTCGACGGTGAAGAACAGAGACGAGAAGGTGTCGAAGACCATGAACCAGGAGTGGTACGCGGTCGCGTATTCGGGCTCGGTCTCCATCATGACTGCGATGACGTTTGCCGCAATCAGCGAGATGATGAACGTGTCCATCGCCTTGTTGTCGTCGTCGCCGGGATTCAAGATCCGGTCGACGCGCACCTTCCAACTCTCAGCCAACCGCTCCTCCTGGGGCGGAGGTTACCCCAGGTGGCCGAGCGTCGACGCTAGCGCGACTGCCATCCGTCGTGGTCGTAGGCGACCGTCGGCTTTCCTTCCTCGATGCCGAGGGTGACGAGGCCGGACACTCCGGTCTCAAGGGTGCCAGAGGTGTAGGGCTCCTCCTCCATGAACTCGCGGACCTCGATCGTGTGCCTTCCGGGGGAGATCTGAACACTTTCTTCGTCGGAGTTGCGGATCTCGAGCACCACCTTGCCGTCCACGAGCACGTCGGCCCATTCTCCATCGCGCGATCGCACCCGGAGCGTCACTTCATCGGGCACGACGGCGGCCGGTGCAGCGGGCGTCCACGAGAAGCTTTCGACCCGGAGACTTGCGCTCGCGAGGTCCATCTCTTCGATGACGACGGCGGTGGTCGACATCTCGTTGGGGCGGCCTACGCTGGGCACCCCTTGGCCGCCTCCGGTGAGCCAGCCGCGGCTATCGTAGAAGGTGACCTTCTTGTCCTCGGACACCCCGACGGTCAGGACCTCGGCCAGTCGGGTATCGATCTGCCCGGTGGCCCAGCCCCGGTCGCTCATGAAGTCGCGGAACTCCAGGGTGTGGCGACCTGGCGTGATGCGAACCCGGCCTTCTGGGCTGTTGCGCAGCTCCATGACGACGAGACCGTCGACCACCACATCCGTCCAGGTTCCGCCGGTGGCGCGGACAACGAGGTCCACGAACTCAGGGACCGGCGTGGGAGTCCGCTCGATCAAGACGATTCCGAACGGTCGGCTTCCGGCCGTCGGGGTCACCTCTGGTTGGTGAATCGCCAGCGCCTGGGGACAGTCGAATGCCCGGTTCGTCCAGGTGCAGCGCACCTCATAGCCGGAGGGCACGTCGACGAGCCCGGTGTACAGCACCCTACCGTGTGGGCTGATGACGCGAACCTCCCGGCGGCCGGGCTCGGTGTCTCCAACCGTCGTGTTCGGTTCCTCGGCCTCACGGGCCCAACGCACGCCGTCGACCTCGATGTACACGCCGTGGTCCGAGTCCACCCTGAGTGAGGCATCGGCGGCGGACGCGGTGCTGAGTGCGAGGAGCAGGAACATGGCGGTTCTCCGACGGTGACGGTATGCCCCTTGGCCAGACGGGGCCAGGTGTCTCGTTGGGCATCTGGGAGACGCGGGAGTGGCTTTGCTATTCAAGGAGCTTCGTGCGGCGGCGGCGCTAGCGAGCGGATGGCCGGTGCTGGTTGTGCCCACCGCGGGCCCTGAGGAGACGCTGCGCGAGCTCGAGGAAGTTCTTGGGCCTTTGCCCCAGGCCGAGTTGGCGGGTGATGCAGACCATCAAGAGATCTGGGTCGAGCTTCCGACGCTCGCTGCAGAGGACTGGCTCGCGGTTCGCGAGCGGCTCGGAGAGGAGGTGGAGCTGGTCTCCGGTGAGGCCCCCGGTCGTCGGGCGGCGCGTGACCTCGGTGTGCTCGTGGATGAGGTCGTGGAGGTCGATGGTCTGCGTCTGGTGCACTCGATCGACATCGAGCAGGGCCTGTCGACCTTGCCGCAGCTCGTCCCGGGACGGCCGGACCCGCAGGTGCTCGAGCTGGAGCATGACCTCGACCGCGCGCTCACCACGAGGGGCTTGCCGCGCTTTGCTTCCGATCGGGGTCCCGGAACCGTGCAGCCGATGGTGGAGCCGACGACGGGGCGGTTTGGCGTGCTGCTCTCGTGGGGGGATGGCCCTGAGCTCGAGCCTCTGGGCACGGCGCTCTCAGCGGTGGTCGAGGCCCGGGCCGAGCACACGACGTTGCGCATCGCTCCGGATGTCGTCGTCGACCGCCGCATGGGGCTTGGTCTCGTGCTGTGGATCGTCGCCCCCGCACGCGAGGTGATCCCATGGGACCTGGCCGTCGGAGGGATGCAGCCCCCCATCGAGGGCTTGGCTGAGCGCGTGTCGCGTCTCGGGGATGCCGCGCGCGCCCTTGAGATTCAGGTGCTTCCAGCCTCCAGTCACGTCGATGCCGCCTTGGCTGCCGCTGAGATTCTTGAAGGGCTTGAACTGCCCGTGTCGCCGGCCTCACCGCGCTGGCTGGTAGCGGAGGACACGCTTCGCTTCGCACCGACCTGGGCCATGGAGCTCTCCGAGGCCCCGGTCCACGACCTAGTGGGTCTCTCCCAGATTGCCGACCACCCCGCCATTGCAGCGGTGCGCGTGCTGCCGGCGGACCCGGCAGGACTCGAGAGTGAGTGGGAGGTTGTCGACCTGGGTGGCATCGCCACCGCGCACGGCTGGGCCGTGCGGCTCCGCCATGGTGTGACGGGACGCGACTTGCTTGTGCCCGTCGAAGATCGAGAGCCCGATACGCGCGATGACCAGGCAGAGGAGGCGCTCCTCGAAGCGCTGGGTGAAGCCGAGGGCGCGAGCTGGCTGATGGAGGCACGCCTCACGCGGGCGGTGCTCGATGCCACCGGTCACCACGGCCTCGAGCTGCGCATCGACCCGGTCGAGGCGCTCTCCACGGAGGCGCTGGGCCAAGCGCTTGCTGCAGCTCTCGGGGCGCCCGTGCCCGATGCGTCGTCCTTTGCGAGCTGGGGACGCCGGGGCGGTGACCTGGTGGTTCAGCTCTGGTACGCGGAGCGTGTGGTGTCCGAGCAGGGCTAGAAGTGACGTTTACCCGTCACGCGCCGGACGAGGGACAGGGCGGTTGAGCTGTCGTGGGGGTCGAGGGCGAGCACCTCGTCCGAGAAGGGCTCAACGCCTCGTACATCGCCGCGGCCGAGCACCACGCTGTAGATCTTCGCGCCTCGTGCTTCACGGACCTCGGCGACGCGCTCAATGATGCGTTGGGTCGCCCGGGCGAGGCCGTCGGTCACCACCAGGACATCGGCTCGGTCGAGTTCTTCGTCCTCGAGAAGCTCCATCGCGCGCAGGAGGGGGGCGTCAAAGTCGGTGCCGGACTGAAAGGTCAGCGCGAGGAAGTCGAGCAGCTGCTCAAGGCCTCCCCGACCGCGTCGCAGGCGAAGCTCCGTGCGGTCGTCCGGGCCTCCAAACAGCAGCAAGTGCATCGTCCTTCCACGAGGCAAGACCTTGCGAGCGAGGGCGAGGACGAGGGCCTTTGCGGCGAGCTCGGGGGCGCCTTGCATCGAGCCCGAGGTGTCGATGCAGGCGATGATCGGTCCGCGCTTGGTGCCTTCGCCGCGTCCCTCGAGACCCGCGCCGGTGAGCTCGAGGCTGACGAGCCGGTGCTCCATCAGGCGTTGGTAGAACAGGTCCTCGGTGTCGGGGTCGGAGAGCAAGGCAAGCTCGGACGGGAGTGCGCGCGAGACTTCGCCCGACAGCCGCACACCGGCGACTTCTTCGCTGCCCCCGAACTGCGGTCCGTTGCCCGGCTCGGCGTCTTCGATGCGACCGAGGCGGTCGGCGAGTTCCCTCAGGCCATCGAGGTCGTCGAGGAGCTCGGCAAAGACGTCGAGGCGGTCGAGAAGGGCGCCGGTGAGTGCACCAGGGGCTGTGGACCAGCCGATACCGGGGACGAAGCGCTCGAGGCGCTCGGCGACCTCGCTCGTGTCGAGGGCGGCTTGAAGTGCGGCTTCGCCAACCTCATCGAGCTGCTCTCCCGCTTGGGTGCCGGCCTCGAGGGGGTCGGTGCTGTCGCCCATCAGCCGGCGAAGTTGCTCGGCCAGTTCCTCGAGGTCCGGGTCTTCGGCGTCGTCGACGCCCTCTCCGGCGAGCTGGCGGAGCAGGTCGCTCGGGTCGCTCTCCTCCGCATCTTCGGTGTCATCGGAGGGCTCGCCTTCATCTTCGCCCTCGCCTTCGCCCTCGCCCTCGCCCTCGCCTTCGCCTTCGCCCTCGCCGTCGTTCTCGCCGTCTTCGTTGGCCTCGCCTTGCTCGCCGCCTCCGCCTCCGCCACCACCGCCGGGCTGAGGGCGCCGCTCGTCGCCGCCGTCCTCCTCTTCGGGCTCCGGCTCCAGCGGCCCGCGAAGGTGCGGCCAGAGCGCCTCTGTGGCGCGTGCGGCGCTCTCGACGGCCATCAGCGGGCGTCCCTTGCAGAGTCGTCGGGGGTCGCGCAGCTCTCGGGCGGCAACGACGGTGACCACCCGGGCGAGCGGACGGAGTGCCTCTCGTGGCTCGCCGACCAGCCAGCGCGCGAGATCGATGGCAAAGGCGGAGACTCGAGCTTGCTCACGTGCGCTGCGACCGAGCTCGGCGACGCGGGGGTGTCGTGCGACGACGTCGACAGCGTGCAGGGTCACGGCGCGGGCAACTCGGGGGCCCGGGGCACCACCCGTCCTCCCAAGAGGCGCGACGCCGAGTCGAGCGCGGTCACGGCATTGCGCGGAAAGCGGGTCGGGGAGCCCCTCAAGAGCATCTCCGACGTCAGTGCATCGTCCACCCAATCGAGCAGCTGCTCGGGCGTCAGGGTCAGCAGCGGAGCGCCAGACGCGGCCTCGAATCCGGTGTTGTTCGGTCCGGACGGGGCTCCGGGGTCGGCCAGCTGGACGCGCTCCCCGGCGAGGGTCAGGCCCATGCGAAAGCCGAGGTCCGGCAAGTTGAGGATCAGGGCGATGTCGTGGCCATACACGCGTCGTGAGCGCTCCGGAAGCTGCTGAAGCAAGGCCGCGGCGACCGTCCTTGGCTGGGCCACGTGCCGGCGGTACCCCTCCAGCGTGTCGAGGATGCGCGCAAGATCGCGCGAAGCCTCGATGTGCGCGGCGAGCAGGGGTGCCGGAAGGCGGTCCAGCCAGAGGTGGCGGTCACCACTCTGCTCGATCCGAGCTCGGTCCGCGGCCAGATGGGCGACAGCACTCTTGTGGTGGTGGGCCATGCGGGCCAGCGTGTCGCGTCGGCGGGCGATTCGGTCCGTCCAGTGTCCGCGGCTCTGCGGTGGTGGACGGAGGGGCTGATCGGGGGTCGGTGCCACGCGATCGGTGTGCATCAGCACCCACTGCGCGCGAAGATCGTGGCCGGGCACGGTGGTGGTGCCGACCGCGTCGAGCAAGGCCTGGCGCACCTCGTAGGTTCCAGACGGCTCGACGGGGAGCACGTGCTCGAGAAGCAGCAGGTCGAGGGACGACAGGGTGTCGCGACCATCGGCGGCCGCACCGACTCTCAGCAGGGTGAGGGCCTGGCGCCACCGGCGGTCAGAGACCCGCCACTCTTCAGAGGCGCCTCGCTTCCAGAGCACCACCAGCGCGTCGCGCACCTCGTCGGGCACCGCGACCTGATCGGCTGCGATCAGCAGGGTCTGGCGTTCGTCGGCGGAAATGCGCAGGTCGTCGGGCACAACGGGTGCAGCGACAGTTCCCGTCGCCACCGCAACGAAGGACGCCGCATCCCCAAGGGGTGGCACGCTCATGCGGGTCAGGAAGCGGTCGTACAGCGCCTCGAGCCCGCCGTCGGGGTCCGGCAGCTCGTTGGATGCGCCGATCAACCCGATGAGAGGCACATCATCGCGGTGTCGCCCATGATGGAACACGCGCTCGTTCACCAAGGTGAGCAGGCTGTTGAGAATCGCGCTGTTGGCCTTGAAGATCTCGTCGAGGAACGCGATGTGGGCGCCGGGTAGGTAGCCGCGGGTCAGGCGTCGGTAGTCCTCCTCCTTGAGTCCGGGGATACTCACCGGCCCGAACAGTTCGTCGGGGTGCGTGAAGCGCGACAGCAGGTACTCGAAGTAGGTCGCGTCCTCAAAAGCACCGCACAAGCTGCGTGCGAGCAGGCTCTTCGCCGTTCCCGGTGGACCCAGCAAGAGCACGTGCTGTCCGGCCAGCAGGGTCAGCAGCGCAAGTCTCGTGTGCGTGCGTCGCTCCAGGAACGAGCCGTCGAGGGTGTCGATGAGTTTGCGCAGCTTCTCGGTGAGCGCTGCGGGGACGAGGGCGGTTCGGGGGGCGACTTCGTGCTCTGCTCGAGGAGTCTCGGCTGAGACGGGTCCACCGAGCTTGGCGTCGCGCGGCTGGTTCTCTGCGTGAGCTCCCGCGACCACGGCACCGGCGTAGGCCTTGACGTTCTCGAGTGAAGGACGGGGTACCGGCTGTGAGGACACCCAGGCCGCGTAGCGCAGGGCGAGATCGGCGAGGTCCGTCCCGGGATCCATGCGGAGGGCCCCGCTGTTGGGGTCCCACTGCGCCACGCGTGACACCGGCAACCATCCGGCGAGTCCGGCGAGGCGGGCGCGATCGGCACGGGTCGCGACGTGCAATCGCTCAACCAACTCATCGAGCGTGGTGCCACCGCTGTCGGCGAGGGCGAGGGTGGTGGCCAGGCTCTTCACCACAACGGCGGGCCTTCGCGGCAGGCGAGGCAGCCCTCCGCTGACGGTCACGCCGGGAATGTCTGGCCAGTCTGTGGTGCTCACTCGTCCCTCTCTCGATACAGCGTACCCCCGTCGGACGCGACGGGAAGGGTGGCGTGCGCCACCGCGGAGGTCCCTTGCTGCTGCTGCTCGCTGGTCTCGCCCTTGCTGGGCCCCCCGAGGGCGTCGATCTCGAGGACACCGCACGGTGGGAGAAGGGCGTGGATGCCATGCTCGATGGCCCCTCCGGCTGCTGGGAGGTCGTGGGTCGAGCCACCTGGAACCACGACTTCGGGCGCTTCTACAAGACGCGCGGGGATGCGGCCTTTGTCGGCAAGCTCGTCGACGGGGTGTGGACTGATTTCGCCGTGCAGCCGATGGGCGAGGTTCGAAAGGAGCGCGAGAAGGTCGAGAAGACCGTGTACGACGAAGACCAGATGTTCTTTCCGCTGCTTGGCAAGGTCGAACGGCGCGAGCGTGAGCAGTCCGACGAGGACGAGGGCAAGCGGTCTCGGCGCTCCAATCGCAGGCGCTCGCGCGACGAGGACGAGTCTGCGAGCTCCGATGACGGCGACAGGTTGGCGCGCAATGCGCTCACCGAGTCGCTCAACTCGCTGTCCGAGGACGTCGAGTATTCCTGGGCGAAGTGGGATGAAGAGACCGGCCATGTCGTGCTCGAGCGCGTGGTTCCGCTCAAGGGCGGTGGGAGCTCCGAGGCCAGGCTGTCGGCGAGATTCCCAGACGGCGGCTCGGTGCCTACCCGCATGACGGTGACGTTTCCCGAGAGCTTCATGACCAACAACACGCCGGCTGCGCGTGTTCAGGACGCGGTGGTGCAGTTGCGCGGGCGCGCGGTCGACGGCGAGGTCTTTCCGAGCGCCGAGGCCTTCTCGTTGGGCATTGGCGTGCTTGGGTTCCGGTTTCACATGGCGCAGACGATCCGCTACACCGACGTACACACCTGCCTGAGGCCGCCGCCAGCAACCGCCGAGACCCCGACCGCGTCTCCCTGATCACCTTTGGAAGGGAATGTGCTGGTCGTCGGTGCGTTCTCCCATGTGTCACGTTCAGTCGATGCGCGTTACCGCGACTGCGCGCCAAGGTACTTGTCCTCCCCGAAGGAGTCTGTCGTCATGCGCTTCGTCCTCGCTAGTCTTGCTCTGTCGTTGTCTTTGCCCGCTGCCGCCGCCGATCTGCAGTGGAGCTGGGAGGAAGGGCAGCACCGCCGCTACTTCATGCAGGCGGGCATCAAGTTCCAGTCGAACCTTCCGGTTGGCGCAGAGTTGACCTACGACTTTGCGGCCCAAGACATGCTGATGAGTCTGGTGGCGGACTGCGAGGCCTCCGCGACGGACAAGAAGGGGCGCACCACGCTGTCCTGCGACATCGAGGACATTGCGTTGCTCGGTGCTCCCGGCAACTCGACCTCCGCGGAAGTCGTCTCGACGGTGCTTACCGAGTGGCAGAGCAAGCTCAGCGACGCGACCTACTTGCTCACCATGTCTCGCGAGGGCCGCATTCTGCGTGGCGAGCTGACGGGCATCACCTTCCGCTCCGAGAACCGTCGGACGGGCCAGATCTCCACCGCGATGGAGATGCTGATCGACCGCGTCTTCGCCTCGATCGACATGCAGCTGCCCAAGGCCGGAAAGCCCTGGGAAGAGGGCTGGATCGGTAAGAACTCCCAGACCATGATGATCCCGACAGCCTCGGGCGGCGCGGGTGGCAGCAAGATCAAGTACAGCGTGGACGCTGTCGATGGTGCCAACGTCGATGTGCTCACTGAGGGTCACGGCACGATGATGGAGGGCATGGACGCGGACAAGTCCTACTCCTTCGACTCGACCGGCATCGGCCGTTTTGATGCCGCCGCCGGCCACCTTGTGGCGCGCGCGTACCGTGCGACCGGAACCCTGACCGCGAGCTCGATTAGCCTACCGGGACGCCAGACCGCCGCCGCCGCGACGACCACGGACGTGGGCGCCAAAGAGCCGGGTGGCTCCGTCGGTGCCGCGAGCGCGCTGAACACCCAGGATGCCCAGTTCCTCTCCGGCGGTACCTACGATCCGGACGTCTACCTCGAGGTGGGACGCATGTACCTGCTCGGCGACGACGAGAAGCCGAATCTCGGGGCGACCGGGCCGTTGCTTTACCCCTCGGCTGGCAACTAGCCCCTGTTCTGAATGCGACCGGACGCGCCTGCTACGCTGAAGCTGAAGCCGGCGCCTTCGACCGGTCGTGAGGTGGCGGTGCGTCCGAGCATTCAAGAACTCTGCGCGTGGCACCTCAACCGAGAGAACGCAGCGGTGCCGCTCCCGTCCCGGCTGCCCGAGCCCTACACGCTCGAGTTGGTGTCGGACTACGAGGAGCCGCTGTTCGGCGAGCTCATGCAGAAGGTGTTCTTCGGGGTCTCGGGCTCGCTTCGGTGGGTTGACCTCGGCTTCGAAGAGGACGCGGCTCTGCGCAGATTCCGTCGCGACCAGCTCCGGACGCGACCGTCGCTGCGGATTGCGGCGCGCTGTGATGACGCGTTGGTGGGCTGGTGCTTTGGCTTCGCGGACCGTCCCGACTCGATGTACATGGCGAGCTCTGCGGTGCTCGAGGGGCATCGGAGAGTAGGGCTGTACACCGCCATGGCCGAGCAGATGCGGGACCTCGCCATCGAGGCGGGCTTTCACCAGCTGCACAGCAAGCACCTCTGCACCAACAACGCCATCTTGATAGCCAAGCTGCAGATGGGCTTTCAGATCGTGGGGATGGAGCTCTCGCCAGACATGGGCAGCCTGCTGAAGATGGAGCTGCCGCTTCATGCGCTTCGCGCCGACACCCTCCGTGCTCGGGCCGGCCAGACGCTGCTCAGCAAGGCGCTCAGCGCCCAGCTCACCGAGTAGACGATGCCAGCCGCCCTCGTCACAGGCTTTGGTCCCTTTCTCGAGGTGATCGACAACCCGTCTGCCGCGCTGGTTCGCCAGCTGGATGGTTTGCGGGCGGGGCCGTGGACCTTGCATGGTCGCGTGCTCGATGTCAGCTACGCCCGGGGCCCCGAGCAAGCCGTGCGCGAAGCCGCGAGGCTTGAGGCCGCATGGGTCGTGGGCTTTGGCGTGTCGCGACGCGGGGGGCTCAGGGTGGAGCGAACCGGCCAGGCCCACGTCGGAGACAGCGCCGACGTCGATGGGCAGTGCCCCGCGGTCCTGCACGGGCCCTCGTCTGTGCGAGCCACCCTAGACGCGACCGCTCTGGCGGGGGCACTGGGCTGCGGCATCTCAGATGATGCAGGCGCCTACGTCTGCAACGCCTGGCTCCACCAGGTCACACAGCGCGTGGGGGTGCCGGCCGTGTTCGTGCACATCCCGCCGGAGGGTGTGGATGCCGAGAGGGTGCGGGCCGCGCTTGCCTTATTGCCGCTCTCACTGGGCTGAGAAGCCTCACTCGTTCGGCTCGGCCTCTTCTTCGGCCAGGTAGATCTGCACGCGGCGGTTGCGATGCCGGCCATGCGGAGTGGCGTTCGGAGCGAGCGGGTTCGCGGAACCGCGCGGAATGACCTCAATGAACAGCTCGGGAAGCTCGGTCTTCAGCACCGCGGACACCGCCTCGGCGCGCTCGGTCGAGAGCTGCTCCGGATTCTCCTCTTTCGAGTCCGTGTAGCCCTCGAGCACGACGTGGCGGTACTCGCCGGCGCGGTCCCGGAGCTCCTTCGACAGAAGACGCAGGCGAGCCTGCGAGCGCGGGGTCAACGCAGAGCCGTGGGGCTCGAAGTGAATCGTCTCACGCAGTGGGCGAGGTCCGTCCATGCGGTCTGGGCGCAGGAACAGGGGCACAAAGCCCTCTTCGTCGACGATCTCCTGGCCTGCGGGGCTCTCGATGAAGTCGAAGAACCCGGCGACATCGTCGTTCGCGGCGTTGGGGGCGCGGTACAGGTAGAGGTCGCGGTACAGCGGGTACACGCCGCGGATGATGTTCGCCTGCGAGGGCTGGACGGCGGGAGATTGCGGGTCGGGCCGTAGTCCCAAGACCTTGCCCGGCTTGTCGGACATCGAGGCGTATCCAATCGCATTCGGATCGGAGGTGAGGATGGCGGCGAGCTCCTCGGAGCTGCGTCCTTCGATGCTCGGGTGCAGACCGGCTGGCCCGCAGAAGAAGTCATCGAACAAGGCGCGGCTTCCGGAGCCCACGTCGCGAGTGACGGCGCGAATCGGCTGCTCTTCGTGTCCGAGCAAGTCCCAACTATCGGTGGCGCGCGTGCAGTAGATTCCGATGACCTGATCGTAGGTGAGCGAGGCGAGGGGGTTGGCGGGGTGCACGACAAGCGCGAGCACGTCGACGGCGACGATCTGCTGCGCTTCGGAGGCGCTGAGGTCGATGCCGTTGACCAGCGCCTGTTCTTGTTCCGTGGGGTGGTGCCGGCGCGTCGCCGCAGCAATGTCCACCTCTTGATTGGCGAGTCCCATCAGCCCGGTGCCGCTGTCGCCCTGGGTGATCTCGAAGGTCACGTCCGGATGCAGGCGCTCGTACTCTGCCGCCAGTGCCGGCAGCAGCCTCGCGTTCACACTGGTGGAGCCGGAGACGCGAACGACGCGCTTTCCATCATCTTCGTCTGCAGTCGGGCCGGCACAACCGACCAAGAGCATTCCGACGAGCAGCGACCGGATCATGTGCCTCCCTACGCATGCCGAGCATACCGAAGGTGAGGCCTCGCAAGCAGCTTTACGGCGCGAGCACGTGTTGACGGGTCAGGGCGCGGCCAACTTCGACCTCGACGATGGCGGTGCCGGCCGGGGCTGTGAATCGCTCACCGACGGCCTCGAACAGCACGGTTCCGTCCTCCGCGAGGGCTCGCCACTCGCGGAGCGGCTCTCCTTCGTCCCAACCTGAGGCTGGCGCCGCGAAGCCAAGACTCGACCGTGTGATCTCGGCGTCGAGAACGGGGCGCTCGCGCGCTTCGCGCAGGCGGCTTGCGCCGTAGAAGGGGACGGACAGCGTGTCATCCCGCCAGTCGCAGTGAATGTGCGTGGTGTAGACGCCGACGTAGCCGGCTCCATGGGCCGCACAGGCATCGGCCAGGGCGTCCAAGCTGACCGAGACCGGGTCGATGTCGAAGGCATCGCCGTATTGGTGTCGCGAACGGAGCGCTCCGCCGACGCCCGCGTTGTAGTCGGGGTTGCGGTAGCCCGAGTTGACGACCAGTGCGCCGAGCTCGTCCCGCAGGTCTTGAATACGCTCGACGGCGTGGGGCTGAACGACGGCGAATCGGCCTTTGTACAGCTGCGCGAACTCGCTCAAGATGAAGTTCGGGGCCAGCGCGGTCGACGGTTCTTCGAGCTCGAGGTCCAGGAAGGCGATGGGCTCTACATATTGGGCACTGGTGGCGCTCGGATACGCGTAGCCGCTGGGCATGGGGTTGGGTGCGCCGACCGGCAGGCACGGCGTGAAGTCTCGGTTTGGGCCGAGATAGCAGGCCTGATCGGTCTCGATCACCGTGATGTCCGTGTCGGTGTCCGCATCGGTGTCGGTGTCCGCATCGGTGTCGGTGTCGGTGTCGGCCTCGGGGCGGTCGAGCTCGCCTTCGCCCTCGAAGCCCGTGTCCACAGGGGCCTCGCGCACGTCGTTGGCGGGGACGCAGCCGGCGAGGAACAGGGCGAGAATGGTGACGCGCATGGGGACCCCGGAGAGACTCTAGAAGTAGTAACGAACGCCGACGGCGGTGTGTAGTCCGGGCCAGGGCCGCGGAAGCACGAGGAAGTTCAGCCCGACATCGCCGTATACCTGCAGCGGGATGCGCGTCATGTCGAGGTCGAGTCCGACGACGGCGCGAGGGCCAAGGCTCAGCCGGCTGTCGCTCCAGTTGTCAAAGCGCGTGCCCGGGTCTTTCCCGAAGGTGCTCGCGAACGCGCCGACGCCGATGTGCCAGGCCAGCTCGAAGTCCATGTCGTAGAGCACGGTACCGGGATGCCAGAGGTAGGTCGCGTGCACGTAGAGCCCGCCGTATCCAGGGCCCCAGGTCTCGGTCCCGACGGTGGTCTCGAGGGCGGTCTTGCGACTCCCTAGGTAGAACTTGCCGGAGAGGCCGGTGGGGTTGCCGAGCGACACGCCGATGCCGATGTCGTAGGCGGTGCCGATCTCGGTCGTCGCGATGGCCCCGGAGTCGGTGGGCGTCGGGGGTTCTTCGGCCAGTGCGGTGGCGAGCAGGAAGAGCAGCGGCATGGGGGCTCGGGTCAGGAAGGTGCGACAGCCTAGCCGACCGAGGCGGGTTTGACAGGGGCCGAGCGGAACATCCCGCCAGAACGCGCGCCTCGGGTCTCTCCACGGAACCAGGGAGGGAGGTGGGAGAGACCCGAGACCGCGTCAGGTAAGGCGGTAGGCGAGCACCACGCGCTTGCCGCCGCGGGTGAGCTCGACCTCGAAGTCGTCTTTGCCCTTCAGGCGGAAGTACAGGGCGATGGCGCCCACCAGGTTGCGGACGGGCTTGCCATTGACGGCGTGCACGACATCGTTGTTGCGGATTCCGAGCTCGTGCAGGTCGTTGCCACAGCGAATGCCGCGAACCAGGATGCCGTCGGACTTGCGACCTTCGGGCTTGTGCTTGCTGATCCATCCCAGGCGGTTCAGCGCCTTGATGTCGCCAGCGTAGGTGTCGACCAGGCCTCGGTCGACGACACGGCTACCATCGGCGCGCAGCTCGATCATGGGGTTGTCTGGCGTGCAGATGCGGCCGCGACGCGCGTGACGCTTCTTCGCTGCGGCCTTGGCGGCGGTGAGCTTGCGGTCACCGTCCGCGCGGCCCACCCGACGGGCGATGGCCAGGCCCCGGGCGCCCTCGATTCCTGCGATCTGGAGTCCGTTGCCGCCCTTGGGAGCCTTCTGCTCCTGGACCTCTTCGACAGCCACCTCCTCGGTCTCGGCTGCGAGCGCCGGGGCTTCGGGAGCCGGAGAGGGCAGGTACACCGTGCGTGTCTCGGTCGCAGGCGCCTCGACGAGGTCCTGCATCATCGGCACGTTCTTTATGGCAGCAGCGCCGACCGGCGTGCCGAACAACACCAAGATGATGCTGGCGGACATGGCGGCGTCGCGAAGCGTCTTGAGTGTGCTGAACATGGTGACTCCCTGGCTCTGTCTCTGTGTGAGACACCCGGTGGGACGCGCCGCATCCGGGCTGCATTCGAGAGACGACACGTGGTGACAGGTCCGAGAAAGGCCTGAAGGGGACGGCCGGGGGGTTTTGCGATAGCTCTGTGGACGTGTCTACTTCCGCTCCCAAGCGCCTTCCCACCTGGCGTGCCCTGATCTTCACCGCCGTGGCCTTTGGCCTCGGCGTGGGTTTGTGGCGTTCGGGTCTTGGGCCCCGCGATCTGTTGGTGGCCCTCGAGGCCCTGCGAGAGCTGGGCCCTGTGCCGTTTGCGGGCGGCGTGATGCTCTGGGCACTGCTTTGTCTTCCCGCGTCGGTTCAGATGGGTGCGGCGGGCTTTCTCTACGGCCCCGTCCTGGGGGCCTTCGTTGGGTGGGTCCTGTCGGTGGGGGCGGCGTCGCTGGCATTCATCCTGGGGCGGACGCTGCTTCGCTCCGCCGTCGCCGCACGGGCGCTGCAGTCCCCGCGCTGGCGTGCGCTCGACGCTGAGATCGGCCGCCGCGGCACCTACGTGGTGGGTCTGCTTCGCATGTCGCCGCTGTTTCCGTTCAACATCATCAGCTACGCCCTGGGAGCCACTCCGGTCAGCTTCCGCGAGTACGTGATCGGTACCGCACTTGGCATGATCCCGGTGTGCATCTTCAATGCGACCATCGGCGCTGGCGTCCACAGTCTGACGCAGCTGCTCGATGGCGCACCGCCCCCGCGGGGCATTGTGATCGCGGGCGCAGTGTTGACGCTCGTGGCGACGGTGTTGGTGACGCGAGTGGCCGGAAGAGCGTTGACTCTCCCGACCGCCGAGGCCTAGGGCTCCAAGCGTCCACGGCGCCCGATCCACTTGGCCAGTGCGCCGCCGTCGCCGGTTGCCAGGATTGGATCTGTCGTGCAGATCTGGGCCTCGCGCAGCATGCTTCCGAGCTCGGGGACGCGGAGAAGCTGCACACCCGCACTTCCACGTCCCAGACGAACGGGCGCACCGAGCTTGAGGTCGACCGCGAACCAGAGGCGCTCTGTCCAGCGGGGTGCGCTCATGTCCACCGCTGCGAAGTCGCCGGCGAAGCGCCGCTGATGCACGCGGAACAGCCAGATGTTCGGGTGGCTGGCGAGGAGCTGGCGAGCAAAGCGAGTCTCGCGAGGTGTCATCGCAAAACCGGGACGCACCTCACCCGAGATGGCAGTCCTGGCGAGGACTTGGGCCATCGAGCGCTGCGCGAGCGCAAAGGCGCGTGGCAGCCGAACGGCAATCGGGAATCGGCGTGACAAGGGGGCAATCCATGACCCCCTCGGTAAGCAACCCGTGGACCGGGCGCTAGTAGTGCGGGGGCTTTTCGTCGAGCAGCGTGCCGCGTTCGTTGCCGTCTCCGACGACCTCGGCGATGCTGGCGACTTCGTGCTGCATGCGCTCGAGTGTGTCGTGCATGGCGCGAACAAGGTCGTCGAGATCGGCGACGTGCTTCTCGACGAAGGCGAGCTTGACCTCGAGATCTGTCAGGCGGTCTTCCATGAAGTCCCTCCGGGCGGGACCCCTATCCCGGTAAGCGCCTCGTCGAGTCTGCGAGCTTGGGTTGCCGAGGGGCCTCTTCGGGAGCATGGTGCAGATCCGGAGGGCCTCTTGGAAGCGCTACGCATCTGTGTGATGGGACTTGGGTACATCGGGCTGCCCACCGCCAGTCTTCTGGCGACAAAGGGGCACAAGGTCCACGGCGTCGACGTGCGTTCCGATGTGATCGAGACCATCAATCGGGGCGATATCCACATCGTCGAGCCCGAGCTCGATGTGCTCGTGCGGTCCGCGGTCCTGTCGGGGAACCTCCGCGCGTCTTTGGAGCCTGCCGAGTCGGACATCTTTGTGCTGGCGGTTCCCACACCCTTCCGAGAGGGGCATCAGCCGGATCTCTCGTATGTGGACTCGGCGACGGAGGCGATCGCCCCGTATGTCCGCGAGGGCGACCTGATCATCCTCGAGTCGACGTCGCCCGTCGGCACCACAGAGCGCGTCGCCGAACGTCTCGAAGCGGCGCGACCGGATCTCTGTCCATCCGGCCAGCGCAAGTTCTTCGTGGCCCACTGCCCCGAGCGGGTGCTCCCCGGGCATATCCTCCGTGAGTTGGTCGACAACGACCGCATGGTGGGCGGTGTCGATGTGGGGTCAGCCGAGAAGGCGGCGGCGTTCTACAACACCTTCGTCTCCGGCGAAGTGCTGGTCACCGACGCCCGTACGGCCGAGCTCGCGAAGCTCACCGAGAACAGCTTTCGCGACGTCAACATCGCGTTCGCCAACGAGCTCTCGGTCGTGTGCCATCGCCTCGGCGTTGACGTCTGGGAGCTGATTTCCCTCGCCAACCGGCATCCGCGCGTGTCGATTCTGTCGCCAGGTCCGGGCGTGGGCGGGCACTGCATCGCGGTCGACCCCTGGTTCATCGTCTCTTCGGCTCCCGAAGAGGCGAAGCTGATCCGCGCCGCGCGTGAGATCAACGTCGCCAAAGAGAGCTGGGTGGTCGCTCGCGTGATCGAGAGGGCCGAACGCTTCCGCAAGCCGGTGATTGCCTGCCTCGGGCTCGCCTACAAGCCCGACATCGATGACCTGCGCGAGTCGCCGGCGCTCGAGGTGACCCGCGCCCTGATGGCGACCCTTCCAGATGGCGAGATCCTTGCGGTCGAGCCGAATCTTCACGAACTCGAGGGCTTTGCCATCACCAACCTCGACGACGCTCTGCAGCGCGCAGACATCGTTGTGGGTTTGGTCGCGCATGCGCCCTTCAAGCGAATCGACCGGTCCCGCCTCCAAGAGAAGGTGGTGATCGACACCTGCGGGTTGTTCCGATGAAAGTGCTCACCGTCTTTGGCACCCGGCCCGAGGCCATCAAGATGGCGCCGGTCGTGCACGCACTCGAGGCGGACCCTCGGTTCGACGGGCGGGTCTGCGTCACCGCACAGCACCGCGGCATGCTCGACCAGGTGCTCACTCAGTTTGGCATCGTTCCCCACCACGATCTCGGCATCATGAAGGCGGGCCAGGACCTGACTGATGTCACCAGCCGCGTTCTGCTCGGCATGCGCGACGTCCTCAAGGCTGAGAAGCCCGACGCGGTGCTCGTCCACGGCGACACCACCACCACCTTGGCGGGAACCCTGGCGGCGTTTTACGCGCAGATCCCGGTTGGACACGTCGAGGCGGGGCTTCGGACCGGCAACCTCATGAGTCCATGGCCCGAAGAGGCGAACCGAGTGCTCGCCGACCGCATCTGCCACTGGCACTTTGCGCCCACCCAGCGGGCGGCGGACTTCCTGCTCGCGGAGGGCTCAGACCCGGCGCGCGTCGTGGTCACTGGAAACACCGTCATCGACGCCCTTCTCTGGATGCGCGACCGTGTCGATGCACTCCCGGCCGACGAGGTCCAGGCGCCGCTCGCGGAGATCGCCGCAGTGATGGCTTCCGAGGCGCGGGTCGTGCTCGTGACCGGCCACCGCCGCGAGTCGCATGGCGACGGCTTCGTGCGCATCTGCACGGCCATTCGGACCCTCGCAGAGCGCTTCGACGACGTGCAGTTCGTCTATCCCGTGCACCTGAACCCGAAGGTGCAGGAGCCGGTCCACAAGTACCTCTCTGGGGTCGCGAACATCCATCTCATTGCACCGCTCGGCTATGCGCCCTTCGTTCGGCTGATGGACCGCTCGGCGCTGATCCTCACCGACTCGGGGGGCATCCAGGAAGAAGCACCTGCGCTCGGCAAGCCGGTGCTCGTGCTTCGCGACACGACGGAGCGTCCCGAAGGACTCGAGGCCGGCACGGTGAAGCTCGTCGGCACCGATGTCGAGCGCATCGTCGATGAGGCAACGCAGCTGCTCACCGACGAGGCGGCCTACGCCGCGATGGCAGAGGCCCACAACCCTTACGGTGACGGCCACGCGAGTGCCCGGATCCTCGATGCACTCGTGAACACGTGAGACTCCTCGTCACCGGTGGCGCTGGGTATGTCGGCTCACACCTCGTCTGGGAGGCAGTGGACGCCGGACATGACGTCGTTGTGCTCGACGATCTCTCGACTGGCCACGCCGAGGTGCTGCCGGACATCGAGCTGGTGGTAGCCAACTTGCTTGACCGCGACCGCATCCACGCCGGGGTGAAGCGACTCAAGCCAGATGCCGTGCTGCACTTCGCGGCGAAGTCCTTGGTCGGCGAGTCCATGCGTCGGCCCGACCTCTACTTCCGCAACAACGTCGTTGGGTCCATGAACCTGCTCGATGCCATGCGCGAGGCCGACGTAGGCCGCTTTGTCTTCTCGTCGACCGCCGCCGTCTATGGCGAGGCCGAGACCTGCCCGATCGAGGAGACTTCGACGCTCGCGCCCATCAACCCCTACGGTACCTCCAAGAAGATGGTCGAGGAACTTCTCGCGGCCTACGCCGATGCAGGTTGGGTCAACTCGGTCGCGCTTCGGTACTTCAATGCGGCTGGCGCGGATGCGAAGGGAAGAACCGGCGAAGACCACGACCCCGAGACCCACCTCATCCCGATCGCGCTCATGGCGGCGGCCGGGTCCGGCCGGCGGCTCAAGCTGTTCGGCACCGACTACCCCACACGCGATGGCACCTGCGTGCGCGATTACGTGCACGTCAGCGACCTCGCCGATGCCCACCTCCGCGCGGTCAACTGGCTCGAGGACGGCGCCGGAGCGCAGCGAATCAACCTCGGCTCTTCTGAGGGCTACACGGTGCGGGAGGTCCTCACCACGGCCGGTGATGTGGTCGGCACGCCGCTCCAGTTCGACGAAGTCGAGCGGAGGGCAGGGGACCCTGCGGTGCTCGTGGCGAGCCATGCGCGAGCAAAAGCGGTGCTTGGCTGGTCGCCAGAGCGGGACCTTCGGACCATTCTCGAGACGGCGTGGCGGTGGCACTCCCGGGCCTCCTCCGGTCACGCTGCCTCGACCACCACGACGTAGCACTCCGGCATCACCCACCGGCCGTCTCGCACATGCCGCTGGCGGAGGGCCGCGGCATCTGCCAGGTCGCGAATTGCGAAGCCCTGACTTGCGAAGAAGGCCGCCGCCTCTTCGGGGTGCACGCCAAAGGTGATCGGCTCTCCAAACAAGTGCAGCATTCCCGCACTCATGCGACGCCAGGTCGCGGCCATTCGTGGATCATCGAGGTAGAACCAGAGGTCCATGCCGATCGATGAGCCAGGACCGCTCATGCGCTTGATGGTCGCTAGCGTGTCGAGCACCGCCGCGCGGGTCAGGTACATCGACACGCCTTCCCACACCCAGAATGTGCGCAGCTTGGGGTCAAAGCCCTCTTCGAGTAGGCGGTCTTCGAGGCGCTGACGCTCGAAGTCGACGGCGACCACACGACGTGTCGTGGCGGGCAGGCCGCGGGCCAGAGTGCTCTTCCGCGCCGAGGTCGCGGGATGGTCGACCTCCCAGATGACCCGATCCCCGAGTGGTTCGGCGAGGCGCCAAGCCCGACTGTCGTACCCCGCACCCAGCAGCACCACCTGCTCGGCTCCATCGCTCAACGCCTGCTGGATGGCGCGGTCGAGGAACGCGTGTCGGGCGAGCACATAGGTGGACAATCCGACGACGGCGCGCGGGGGCAGCGTGCCCCAGGTCCAGGCTGCGGCTCGAAGGGCTCTCGGTAGAAACCTCGCCGCGAGGGGGTCCTCGACAATCGGTTCGGCACGCCGTTGCTCCGCTGCGCGGAACACACACACGGCTTGGGCGGTACGGCTGGGTCGCTGCTCGCGCATGCTGGTGGGGTAGCCCCTACACCGAAGCGATGCCAGCGCGATAGGCTCTGGGCTCATGCCCCCGACCGATTCCCGCGATGAGTGGCCCGAGGCTGCTCGAGTAGCTGCATTTCTGTACCTGGCCCGGCTTGCTGTGGGCTGGGGGGCTCCGCTCGGCGCTGAAGAATTGGTCCTGGATGCGGGGATCTGGTGGAGTCTGTTCGCTCTCGGTTTTGCCGTCATGCCGAAGCGCCCAGACATTTGGGTGCGGCTGTTCGCGTCGATGGCGATGGCGATGGCCGCGTTCCTGTCCCTGGCTGGCCTGTCGGTGAAGGAGGCGGTGGCTGGGGCAGCCGTGACCCTCGTCGTGAACGGCGTCATCCTCGGACGACATGCCGGATCTCCGGGCACAGCGGCGATCACGGCGGTCGTCGGCGTCCCTGTGGCTCTCGTCCTCGCCGTGCGCGGGGCACCGGAGGCCATGCCGGGCATCGCGTTTCTGACTCTGCTCGTGCTTCTAGTCGGTCATCGCGACATGCGGATTGCGGCGTTTCTCGCCCTCGGTGCCAGTCTGGTCGGGACTCCAGAGCGGCCCCCGACCTGGCGCGCCAAACAGGAGGCGCCCTCGGGGCCGGACATCGTGCTCGTGGTCGCCGATACGCTGCGCGCAGACGTCGCCGCCGAGCTGGAGACGACTCGCCGCGTGACGCGCGGTGGGGGCACCTCGCTCGGGGCGGTCTCTCCATCGCCGTGGACCCTGCCTTCCATGGGCACATTGATGACGGGCAAGTCGCCGGACTCCCACGGGGCGGGGTCGAAGGGCACGCGTCTCTCCGGCTTGGCTCCGGGTCATCCGACGCTGGCGCGTTCGCTTCGCGACAAGGGCTATGACACGGCTGCTGTGCTCGCCGAGAACGGCTATCTCGCGCGCCGGTTCGGCCTTCTCGACGGCCTTGCCGAAGTGCGTGGTCGCGTCGGCCGCGGGTCCGAGCTCGTGTTCCGGCTCGACGAACGGGGACGCCGGGTGGTGTCTCGCGCACTGCGTGACGTCGGCCTTCCCGTGGGTCTCTGGGGACGCTCCTGGGGCGTGAACGACGCCGTGGCCGAGGTGGAGTTCATCCAGCAGTATCGCCGGGATCGCCCGCTCTTCCTCTGGGTTCACCTCATGGAGACCCACATGCCCTGGGAGCATGTCGAGGGACCCGAGTCGGCGCTGCGCCGAGAGCTTGTCCTCGAGGACGCCAGCCCAGACGCTGCGGCACTTCATCGGGCCTATCGTGAGCAGGCATCCGCTCTTGACGCGGGACTGCTCAAGTTGATTGCGGTGCTGGGTCCACCTCCTCCGCGAGGTCGAGTCTTCGTCTTGACGTCCGATCATGGCGAGGAGATCTTCGAGCATGATGGCTTCGAGCACGGACACGCGTTCTGGGAGGAGCTTCTCCGGGTGCCCTTGCTGATTCAGGGGGTCGACGTACACCCGACCGCCAAGCTGAATCGGGTCGGACTCGCAGACCTGCACGCGACTCTTCTCGAGGCTGCGGGTGCGGAGCCGGCCGGAGATGGGCGACCGCTTCAGAAGTCCGTCGGACCCAGCGTGCATCGCGCACAGGGGCTGCTCTACGGCGACCGGCCGGGCTACGCCGTCTGGCGAGGACGGCACAAGCTGATCATGCAGGATGGTCCGAAGCTCTATGACCTGGCCGAGGATCCGCATGAACAACGCGATCTTGCAGCCGAGCTTCCCGATCTCGTTCGCAGTTTGTCTGCGTTTGCTCCCACTTCTGGGGCTGAAGGGCCTCCGGTCGAGCTGTCCGCCGAGGAGCGTCGTCGCCTCGAAGCACTCGGATATTTCCTGCCCGAGTAGCGCTTTGTAGAGCGAGGGGTGTCGAAGGAGCACGGAGGCATCATGCTCGCTCTCGTCGCCCTTTTGTTCTCGCCCGCCCATGCCGATGACGTCGTCGTCGTGGTCGAAGACGCGCCGGCTCAAGAAGAAGCCGAGTGCAAGGAGGAGAAGTCCCCGCGCATCAGCAATGCCAAGGGGCTCCACGTCGGCCTGACCACCGAGTTCCTCCCGCTGGCCCCCGCGCAGCACCTTCACGGCCGGCTGATCGGAAAGAAGGATGCCTACGTCGGTATCGAGGGCCGCTTTGATCCGCTCGGAACCTGGGGGGGCAGGGCCAGCGCGGGCTTTGACGTGTTCGGCGCGGGGAATCTGGACCTCACCCTCGGTTTGTTCGCGGGTACGGCGGGGGACTGGGAGGACCGCTCCTACGTGCGACCCATCGCCGGAACCGAGGTCGCGATTGGCGGGCACTTCGAGAAGCTGTCGGTGCGCTATCGCTGGCTTGCAGGCCTGGGCGGCGGACCGCTTGACTCTTTCCTCAGCGAACAAGAGCTTCGCGTGGGCTACCGCGTCGTGAAGCCAGTGCACGTCCATGGATCGTGGACCATTCTCGATCCAGCGGGTCCGCGAGGCATGCGCGGCGGCGTGGGCTTGGGGATCGAGGTGCAGCTGTAGACCTGCTCGGATAGCCGCAGTGAAGAGGTGACCGTGGCTGGACCGGGGATCGGCGGACTGATCGAAGTGCTTGGCACCTTGCGTGGACCGCTGGAGTTCGAGCCGATTGCGCCGACACACATCGGTCTCGCATATGCCGCCCGAGGCCGGCGGCGGCACAGCGCCCCCCGCGCCGATGTCTACCTGCCCGAGGGGCATGGCCCGCATCCCGGTGTGCTGTTGGTACACGGCGGTGGCTTCATCATCGGTGGACGCAGCATGAAGCCGATGCGGCGGCTGACCACGGGGCTCGTGAAGGCCGGCTATGCGGTGGCCTCCATCGACTACCGCAAGATCGGACGCGGCGGTTCCAGGCTGCGCGGCGTCGAGGACGTCGAGGCGGCACTGGCATGGTGGTTCGCGCAGTCGAGTCGCTTTGGTCTCGACCCCGACCGCATGGGTGCCGTCGGCCTATCTGCAGGCGCGACCCTGCTCATGCTGGCCTCGGAGCGCCCGTCGTCGGGCACGCTTCGCTCACGCGTGTCGGTCTTTGGCCTCTACGACTTCGGGGGACTTCAGGGCACACTCGCGGGAGCACTCCGCACGCTGCTCTTGCGCGGTCAGGACAGTGGCGCCGTCTCACCGCGTCGCAAGGTGCGTTCCGAGGTACCGATTACGATGCTCCACGGCACCGGAGACCAGCTGGTTCCCATCGCGCAGGCCCGAGAGTTCGCGTTGTCTCGCCGTGCGGCGGGATTGTCGGTCGAGCTTCACGAACTCGACGGTGCGCCCCATGGCTTCTTCAACCAGCCCGGTCCCTATGCCGAACAGGGGCTGCGGATCTTGCTCGAGACCCTGGACCGCGACCTCGGTGCTACATCGCCGTGAGGGTGAGGGTGGCGGCTCCGTCGCCCTCGTAGGGCATGCCCACGGAGCGCTTCTCGAGGCAGCTCGTAAACGCTTCGTCCGTGCCGCCGCCGTCGCTGACCTTCGCCGTCTTCACGGCGCCCGCTTCGACGGTCAGCTCGAGGGTCGCTGCGCCAGGGGTCTGGTTCTCGCCGATGCATGCTGCGAGTAGCTCCGCTTGGCCGCCCACCGATCCACGGCCGCCGCGCGTCATCACGTTGGGGCCCTTCAGCACGGGCGCTGGGCCCTTCGAAGCGGTGCCGCCCTTGGAAGAGGGGACCTCGAGTTCAGGTAGTGAGGACGCTGGCTCCGGCTCGGAGGCTCCGCACGCGCAGAGGGCGGCGGTGAACAGGACGCTCGAGATACGCAGCATGGGCTTCTCCGTGTCTGCTCATAGCTCGTCACCTCGCCGAGGGACATCGTTCGGAACCTTCTGTGACTTCGGGGGTCGAATTGCTCAACCCCAGAGACGTGGAGATCGTCGATGCGCTTTCTTTTCTTCTTCATCCTGCTTGTCCCTGCCCTTTCGTTGGCGGGTCCCAGAGATTCATCTCAGGCACGCGTTCTCGAGATCGATTTCGAGACCGTAGATGTCGTAGCGACGCTGCAAGGCCCACAGGCGCTGATCATTCAAGAACGCGAGCGGCCCACCTTCGACCCGATGACGAGGCTGCGCGAACACTTCAAGGTCGAGATTCGCGAGTCCGTCGACGTGGTGAAGTAGGGCGGCCAAGCTCAGTGGCGTCCTCTCCGCCGAACCTGCGCTAGACTCAGGCGTCGGATCTGTATCGGAGCACGAAGCGAGATGGCCCACCCGCTCGAGAAGCTTAGACGAACCTACCGGGAGCGCTTGGTCATGCAGGTCGAGGCGCTCAAGGGCGTGCGCGAGAGCTTTGTCGAGGGCGGAGTACGGTCCGACGCTGCTGAGCGCTCGATCCGTCGGCTCGCACATCGCCTTCGCGGCAGTGGCGGAACCCTTGGGTTCCCCCGTGTGAGCGTCGCTGCTGCACGGACCGAGGAGGCTTCTCGCGACGCGTTGAGCACGGAGCTCGACGGGCTGCTTGACGAAATTCGTCGCGCGATTCGAGATCAGTCCGGGGCACGAAGCCGCGGAGCAGCCTTGGTCGTGGACGCGGACCCGGCGGTCGCGAGCGTGCTTCAACTCTCGCTCGCGCCTTACTCAGATGAGGTCCTGATCGCGCGGTCTCTTCAGGCGGCAAGGGACATTCTGCGAAGCCGTCCGGTCAGTATCATCGTGGTCGACCTCGGCCTCCCAGATGGCGACGCGAGAGATCTCATCAGTACCTCGGGGGCCGACGCATCTCTCGCTGCGGTTCCGCTGGTCGTCCTGTCTGGCAGCATGGATGAGAACGAGCGACAGGAGTGCCTCGCCCTCGGTGCGACCGAGGTGCACGCGAAGCCCGTAGACCCCGTGGCCTTCGCGGCCTCGGCTCGTGCGCTCCTCGGCTTCGATGGCCGGGCAGAGTCCGGGCAGACGGGCGATAGCGAGACGGGACTTCCTGGGCCGGGCAGCCTCTACCAAGCAGCCCTTGCAGCACGGCGGCAGAACGCACGCGACGGCAGCAGCTGGGCAGTGGGCTTTCTGAAGTGTCCCGATGCCTTCGGCTTGATGGCCGAGGTGGCCGACGTGCTGAGAGACTTTGTCCCGCCAGGGGCATCACTGGTGCGATGGGATGAGCGCACCTTTGGTGTTCTCGCCGGTGAATGCGACGGCGAGCAGCTACGCAAGTTGCTCAGCGACGCACTCCCGCGATGCCGGTCGGCGGCTGCGCGGGCCGAAGCGAGTGGCTGGTTTGCCGGAGGCGTCATGCAAGCCGCCACTGCGCATCCGAACCACGTGTTCCGCATGGCCAAGCGCATGGTCGAGCTCGCTCGCATGGCCGGCGGCGATCAGGTGGTGTCCAGTGTCGTCGGAGAGGCCAAGAAGCGCGCTCGGGTGCTGCTAGCCGAGGATGACCCGACCTTCGCCGAAGCCATCACGATGATTCTAGACGAGCAGCTCGACCTCGAGGTGCATCACGTGCCGGCAGGGGATGCGGCGATTGCGCTTGCCCGCGAGGCCGCCTTCGACCTATTCGTCCTCGACATCGACATGCCCGGTGCCGACGGGCTTACCGTGCTCCGGTACCTGCGTGGAAACCCGCGGTACTCCAAGACGCCCGTAGTGATGGTGTCCGCGCTTGCCAGCGACCGCCAGATGGTCGAAGGGCTAGAGTCCGGCGCCAATGACTACGTGGTGAAGCCCTTCTCCGCAGCGGTGCTCGCCGCGCGCCTCAAGAGGTTGTTGCCGTGAGTTTTTCGGCACTGCTCGTCGAAGATGACGAGGACATTCGGGCGGTCGGTGAAGTGGCACTCGAGGCCGTCGGAGGGTGGAAAGTCCGCGCCGCGAACTCAGGTTTTCAGGCGCTGGACCGCCTCGATGGCTGGGTTCCAGACGTCATCCTGCTCGACGTCATGATGCCCGGCATGGACGGCGTCACCTGCTTCCACAAGATTCGAGAGCGGCCCGAGCTCCGCGACGTTCCCATCGTTTTCCTCACGGCGCGTGTGCAGAGCAACGAAGTCGCTGGCTACACGGCACTCGGTGCGGCCGGGGTGATTCACAAGCCCTTTGACCCGATGACGCTCGCGTCCGAGGTGCGAGAGCTGATCCGCTAGCTCAATCAAATCCCGGCACGAGCATCTGCGTGATCTGATCTGGCTTGACGACCTCTTCGCGCTCCATCCACCGGTCGGCGAGGATCTGCTCCTTCATGCCGTCGTTTCCGGTGAGCATCTTGCCGAGTCGGTTCCGGATGCAGTTGGCGTGCAGGTCCATCTCGAGGGAGTCGTAGACGCTTAGCGCCTCCAGCAAGGCATCCGCCGCCTGGCTCTTGCGGCCGTTGAGGTTCAGTACACCAGCTCGAATGACCGCGCCGTGGCCCTGTCCGAGAGCGAGCGGCGCCCTCGCCAGCGTCCGAGCGTGGCGGTCTGCTTCTTTCAGAAGCCCTTTGTCGCCACGATTACCGCCGGCCACCGCGGCGAGTCCGCGCATCCACGTGTAGTTGACGTGGTTGATCGGATTGTCGATGAGCCCACTCTCGGCCATCTCCGACTCCCGACGGGCCAGGTCATCCCAAGCATCGCGGTAGCGGCCATCGTAGAGGTGGAGGTAGGCCTGGCCGTGCATCGCGAACATACGGGGGTAGTCGAAGTCGCGGCGCTGCCACTGGGCGAGCACGCGATCGATCTCAAGTCTGGCCTGGTCGGCCTTGCCACGCGTGAGCAGCAGCAGGGGAAACACATCCAGCCGCAGGTTCGCCGAGATCAGCAGGTTGCCGTTCGCCTCGGCCTCGGCGAGATGCAGTGCCCGTTCCTCGTAGCAGGCGCGGAGCTGCCCGCGCCAGACCAGGGCTTTCATGGCGAAAAGTCGCGCGCTTCCGAGCTCGAGGTGGGCGCCAGCACAGTGTTCTGAGAAGATGCGCTCGGCTCGCCGGCAAGAGCGGTAGGCCGCATCCCAGGTACCTGCGACGAAGGAAGCGATGCCCTCGCCGAGTGCGACCAGGCCACGAGCGTGGGCTTTTCCGAGCTTGGAGGAGAGCTCGCGTGCGCGTCGCTGTACGCGGCTCGCATAGAGCTGCTTCTTCGGCGACGGGTCGGTTGCGGCCATGATCAGTTCGAGCGCAAAGGCCCAGGTGATCCGGACGGGTTCGCCGGCTCTGAGTGCGAGCCGCAGGTTCTGCGCCTGGAAGTAGGCTCCCTGGAGTGGGTCGACCAGAGAGAGGCTCATCGCCAAGAAGCGGGCGGCGTCGATGCGCTGAAGATCGAGCTCTGCGACCTTCGACTCCTTGCGATGAGGCACATCGAGCCCGATGGACTTCGTGCAGAGCTGGTTGGCGAAGATGCCGAGCTTGGCGCGGAACGGGGAGGGGGCCAGGCTCAAATTCACGGCCTTGAGGACCTCAGCGAAGAGCTGAAGTCCCTCATCCACATGTCCGCTCACCAGCAGCTGCTCGCCCGCCATGCGCCGAAGCTCGATGGCCTTCAGCTTGCCAGCCTGTGCGGCGGCTTCGAGATAGACGCGCGCGGCTTCTCGACCGCGGCCGGCGTACACCAACACGTCCGCGAGCTCGATCTGCAGGCCCTCCTTCTCGTCCCAGGGCCAATCGCGGAGGCTGAGGGCGGTGCGGTACAGCTCGGCAGAGCGATCGAAGGCGAGGCCATCGGCTGATGCCTTGGCGGCTGCGGCAGCGAGCTCAGCGGCGCGCTCTTGCTGGCCGCCGTTGAGCATATGAGCGAACAGAGCTTCGGGGTCGACCCAGCCATAGTGCTCCATCGAGCGGGCAATACGCACGTGGAGCTTTCCGCGCGCGTCTTGGGTCATCGCGGTCGAGATCGAGCTCGAGATGCGACCGTGGTAGGGCTCGACGATCTCGCCGAGGGGACCACTGGTCGAGCGCACGAAGCGCGAGTTGCGCAGCTCTTGAAGGGCGCCGAGTTCATCCGACTCGATGCCGGCGGCACGTGCGACGACCTTTAGAGGGAGGGGGCGTCCGGTGAGTGCCACCACGCGAGCCAAGCGCTGCCCGTCCTCGGACAGCTTGACCAACCGGCGTCGGAACAGCTCGTCGAGGGTGAGGTCTGCGAGCTGGCTGACGTCTTCGCCCGTCTCGGCGGCGTGCATCAGGTGGCGAGCGAGCTCGGCCAGCAGGAAGGGGTTGCCTCCGGATTCCTCTGCGACCCACACCGCGGCACGGGCCGGGTCGGGTAGGGGGTCGCTGAGAAGCCCACGGGCCACGGCCACGGCTTGAATCTTCGAAAGCTCGCTGAGCACGAGCTCGGCGTACGGAACCTCGCGCAGCACCGGGTCATTGCGGAGATGCAGCAAGAAAGGTGCGGTGTCGGCATCTTCGGAGCGGTAGGTGAGGACCCACAGCACCCGGTAGCCCCGCAGCTCTCGCAGCAGGTTGGTCAGCAGGCGTGCGCTGTCCAGGTCACCCCAGTGCACGTCGTCGATGCTGATCAGCAGCGGCCGACGCCTTGAGAGGTTCTGCAGCAGGTCGCGGAAGGCGCGGAAGGCGCGGTTGCGGTGGTCGCCGATGTCGCCGAGATCGAGGGACTCAGTCTCGGCCTCGCCGAACTCCGACAGTGCGGGAAACGCCCGAGAAAGGGCGCCCATATCTTGCGGAAGCACGCGGTCCATCGTGTCGTCGTCGAGCTTCGAAAGCCGCCGGCGAATGCCATCAACGAGGTGGTCGAAGGCCTTGTAGGGAACCGTCTCGCGCTCGTAGCAGCGCCCGCGGAGCACGATGGCATCCTCGTGCTTTCGGATCTCGGTGAGGAAGTTTCGGACAAAGCTGCTCTTGCCGACTCCGGATGCGCCGTGGACCAGCGCCAGCGAGCCGTTGCGACGCTTTGCCTTTGCCCAGAGTTCCTCGAGCTGCTGCCGCTCCTCCTCCCGACCCTCGAAGCGCTGGCGTTGAGGGTCGACAATGCCCTGGGTCCCGTGGCCGAGAATCTCGAGA
Source organism: Pseudomonadota bacterium (assembly GCA_023954855.1). GTDB lineage: Bacteria > Myxococcota_A > UBA796 > UBA796 > M1803. The sequence continues at coordinate 37,763 of JAGSGY010000041.1, forward strand.
ATCTCGCGAGCGGTCGGGCGTTCCGTCGGCTCGATGGCGAGCAAGCGAGCCGTGAGTTGGTCGAGGTCGGGGGGAACACCGGCGACCATCGCGCTCGGTCTTGGCGGGGCCTCCTCCTGCTTGGCTACGAGGATGCGCATCATGTTGCCCTCGAAGGGCAGGCGGCCGGTCAGGCCCTGAAACAGCATGACGCCGACGGCGTAGAGGTCCGACGCCGTGGAGGGCTGGGCGCCACGCGCCTGCTCGGGAGGCATGAAGGCCGCGGTGCCGACGACGGTGTCGATGCGGGAGAGCTCGGAGACCTCACGGTCTGCATCCCAGATCAGCCCGAAGTCGACGAGGACGACGCGCCCGTCGGGCCTCACGATCACGTTGGTGGGCTTCACATCGCGGTGGAGCTTGCCGTGTTCATGCAGCGCTGTCAGCCCGCGAACCACCTGTGCGATGCCCTCCTTCAGGCGCTCCATGTCCTCTGGAAGGGTCGGGGCGGGGAGCGCGTAATCGTCGCTCATCCGCGGATCGCTGATCGGGATTTCGTCGGTGACTGCGGTAATCCACTCCGAGGCGTACTTCTCGGAGGGGGTGCCGCGAACCCACGCGAGGAAGTCTTCGCCCTGCACGAGTTCCATGACGATGAACCAGGACTCTTCGGCTCCGACGAGCTCGTAGAGGTTCACCAGGTTCGGGTGGGAGATCTCCGAGAGAGCGCGAAACTCCTGCTTCAGGCGGTAGATCGCGTCCGAGTTGTACGAGCGCAGCAGCTTCAGGGCGACTGGGCTGTTTCGCTTCCGATCCCAGGCCTCGTAGACCAGCCCCATGGCGCCGCCACCAATATGGCGGCGAATCTGGTAGCGATCGGTCCCTAGCACTTGGACGGTATCGATGCTGTTCATGAAGGGAGGGTCCTCGGCGCAATAGTGCCACGACGAGGCGCGTACGGGCAGAGGAACAAGGGAGACCTCATGAAGCGCCTGACTCTTGGACTGCTGCTTACGCTGCTCGGAACGGCTCAAGCCTATGCTGAGACCGGCTCGGAGCCGGCTGAACCTGCGCTGGGATCGGCGCTTGGATTGAGCGTCATCGATTCGCTCGAGGCGCGCCACGCTGGATACGCGGGTGGCGTTCGGGTGGAGGGCGTCCACGAACGAAGTGCGGCGAAGCGTGCCGGCCTTCGCGAGGGGGATGTGATCGTGCAGCTGGGCGGGGACCCGATCCGGAGCACGGGTGACCTCGCGGCGTCGCTGGCTCGGCGCGAGGCGGGACGCCAGGTGGCGGTGAAGGTGCTTCGCAACGGCCGAGAGCGGGTGCTCACGGCCACACCGAGTGCGGCGGCGGTGCAGACCCTCCACTCGAGTGCGCCGAAGACCCTTAGCGAGCAGGTCGAAGTGGAGCTCGCCTCGGCACTTGGTGAGGGCACGGTGTCGTGGTCGTTGCCCAAGGGCACACTAGTGGCGTCACTCGAAGATGGGCCCGATCTCGAGCTCCGAATCGATGGCGAGGACGACGCCCAGCGACTCGTGATTGAGCTGGACGGCCGTGTGGTCTTCGACAGCGACGTGGATGGGGAGGTCGTGATCGACCTCGAGCTCGACTAGAGCTTCACCCAGCCCACTCCGGGAATGCCCGAGCCAGTGGGTGGGGGATTGGCTCCGACCATGTACAAGGCGCGACGATTGCGCGCCTCATCGACGCCGTCGCCCGTCGGAACCGCCAGCAGCCCCTCACCGAAGCCCCAGTAGTAGATCGGCGCGCTGAATCCGTGCTCGCGCAGCCAAGACGCGATGGCACGGGCGCGGCGGCGGGAGAGTTCCTTGTTGTGACCGCTGTCGCCGACGGTGTCGGTGCAGCCGGCGACGTAGAGCTTCACGGGTACCACCGAGCCGTACTGGTCCACCACCTCCGCAAGCTTTTCGAGGGTCGCCATGAGCTTCGGCTCTTCCTCGGGGCGAATGACGTGCTGGTTGGACTCGAAGAGCACGTCGTCGTGGGGAATGTCGAGGAACCATGGCGAGTAGGTGAACCCCGCCCAAGCGCCTCCGCTGTGCAGCGTGACGTCGAGCAACACGACCTCGGCAGCGCTGCCGACCCAGGGCACGTCGATGTCGCCTGGTCCGTCCTGGATGTCGACACTTCGTTTGTCGAGCACCTTCTTCCGCGCTCCGTATGCGATGACGTCCGCCCGATCGACGGGGGCGGTAACCTTTACCGTCAGCGTTCGCGCCTTCACGTTGGCCGAGGCGCCGGACAGATCCACGGAGAGGGGAGTCGCGTACGAGTACTGAATCGGTACCACCACTTCCTCGCGGGCGCTGTCTGCGAAATCGGCGATGATGGCGCAGCGAGCCTCGGTGATCGCGGTGTCGCGAGGCCATTCAAAGCGCGCCTCGACGTCGGCGGGCAGGCCCGACTGCTCAAAGGAGTGGGTCTCGGATCCCACCTCGCAGTCCACCCACAGGTGCTTCACTTCACGAACCGGCGTGATCAGGATTGCGGGATTCTCGCCCGGCGCGGGGGAAGGCACGTATCCAAATGAGAGGTCGCCCGCGTGTGCGGACAGAGCGAGGATGAGGGGGAGCATCGAGCCTCCTGGCGCTCACTCCTAACGCCCTAGAGGAGGCGTTCCATCCGGAGCCGAGGTCCGAGGCGGCACGTTCGGTGACGGGCGTCAGCCAAAGGTCGTGCGGAGGTGGCTGCCGATCAGCTATAACGAGGGGCTTCGTCTATTCAGAGGTCTCGATGCTTCGTGTGCTCGCTCCCGCTCTCCTGCTTCTTGCGCCGTCTCTGGCGCTTGCTGAGCCGATGACGCAACAGCTGGCCTTCGAAGGCAACCTCGACTTCTTCATGAGTGGCGCGGCGATCGCGACGGACTCTGGCGACAGCGGCAGCAATGCCGACGAGATCACCGATCCGGCGACCTGGGACGTGACGACCGGAGACGTGCCGGCGGGGGCCACACTGACGGCGGCCTACCTGTACTGGGGCGGCGACCACATCGAGCGCGAGTGCCTCAGCGTGCCGACCTACTCCGGCGACAGTCCGGACGTGATCAGCTTCACCCCGCCTGGTGGCGGCACGACCGCGGTGACCGCCGATACAGCTTACTGCCACAACCGTGCGGGCAGCTACGATATCCGCACGTTTCGGGCGGATGTGACCTCGCTGATCTCGACAGTCGCCGGCGAGTACGCCGTGTCGGACTACGTCGGACCGAGCCCGAACAACGGCAGCATCGACAACGCAAGTGCCTCACTGCTCTTGGTGTACGAGCTGGCCTCGTTGCCGCCACGGCGTGTGGTCTGGTACGACGGCCTGGTTGAGGTCATCAACTCATCAACCAACGGTGCTGAGGTCATCACGCTATCGGGCTTCGACGTGGACAGCACGCCCGACGCTAGCCTGACCTGGTACGCCCTCGAGGGCGACATTCACACGACGGGAACTTCTGAGTTCGTCACCGTCGACGGAAATGGGCCCACGAACGGGCCGATCTTGCTCTCGGATGGCGACGTCAACGCCGATCCCTACGAGATCATGAATGGGTCGATCAACACGACCAGCCCTCCACAGTCGGACCTTCCGGGCGTGGACATCGACCAGTTCGACATCTCAGCGGGCCTCGACCCGCGCGACACCAGCATTGACGTCAGCTACAACGCCGGCGGAGAGAAGTGGTGGCTCGCGGTCAACGTTGTCTCGGTCAAGCTCTACGAGCCCTTCCTCAGCGAGAACTCGACAAAGACGTGGACGCTCTGGGACGACGCTGACGGCGATGGTGAGCCGACGGCCGGTGACACGATTCGGTACACCATCTACCTCGAGAACACCGGAAACGAGTCGGCGACCGTCGATGTGACCGATGACATTCCGGCCGAGGCCGACAGCCACATCCTGAGAGACGACGGCGATGCGGGTCAGGATCGCTCGGGTCGGAACGACATTGATCTGCGCGATGTGGTGGTGGTTTCGGGTGGCAACGAGAGTGTCGTCTTCGACGTCGTCCTCGCCGATGAGCCCGATGAGACGGTGATGTCGAACACGGCCTACTGGTCCGCACCTGCGGAGGGAGGCGATGCCGGCGAGGTCACCGCCATCGACGTCATCATCCGCAAGGACACCGACGGCGACTCCTGGTACGACAACGAGGACAACTGTCCAGCGATTCCGAACGGCGCACAGACCGATACCGACGGCAATGGCGTCGGCGACGCGTGCGAGGACACCGAGATCTGCGACGGCTTTGACAACGACGGCGACTCGTTGGTGGATGAGGACTACGACGACACGGACGGCGATGGCACGGCGGACTGCGTCGACGTCGAAGAGTGCGACCTCATTGATCACGACGGCGACGGCGATGTCGACAATGGGTTCACCGATACCGACGGCGATGGACTCGCCGACTGCAACGACGGCTGCCCCACCGATGGCGACAAGACGGCCCCTGGCGAGTGTGGCTGCGGTGAGGTCGAGACCGGGGATGGCGATGGTGATGGCGTGGCCGACTGCGTCGACGGCTGTCCCGGTGACATCGACAAGACCGAAGCGGGCGTATGCGGTTGCGGCGTCAGCGATGCGGACAGCGATGCCGACGGCACCGAGGACTGCAACGACGACTGCCCCGATGACGCGGGCAAGACCGCCCCCGGCGTCTGTGGCTGCGACGTAGCCGACGATGACGGCGATGCCGATGGCACCGAGGACTGCATTGATGCCTGTCCGTTGGACCCGCTGAAGATCGCGCTGGGAGACTGCGGGTGCGGCGTGGCCGACACCGACACCGACGGCGACGGAACGGCGAACTGCGTCGACGGCTGTCCGGGCGACGCCGACAAGATCGCGGCAGGCGTGTGTGGCTGCGGCGTGGCCGACGATGACGGCGACGGTGACGGCACCGAAGACTGCAATGACGCGTGCCCCATCGATCCCGACAAGGATGCCGAGGGCATCTGCGGGTGTGGCGTCTCCGATGTCGATACCGACAATGACGGGCTCGCGGACTGCCTGGACGAGTGTCCGACCGACATCAACAAGACCGAAGAGGGTGTGTGTGGGTGCGGCGTGGCCGACACCGACAGCGATGGCGACGGCACCGAAGACTGCATCGACGAGTGCCCCGATGATGGCGACAAGGTGTTCGAGGGAATCTGCGGCTGCGGGACCGCGGACATCGACACCGATAATGACGGTACCGAGGACTGCCTCGACGCGTGCCCGAACGACGCGCTGAAGGTTGCGCTCGGCGTCTGTGGGTGCGGAGTACCCGACACCGACAGTGACACCGATGGCACGGCGGACTGTGACGACCTGTGTGCCGCCGATCCGCTCAAGACAGAGCCTGGCGTCTGTGGCTGCGGAGTCCTCGAGGACCTGACGGATACCGATGGCGACGGGACCGAAGATTGCCTCGAGACCGGCGAAGAGTGCGACGGTAGGGACAACGATGGCGACGGTCAGATCGATGAGGGTCTGGATGCCGATGCCGATGGCGTTGCGGACTGTTTCGACGGCTGCCCAACCGATGGCAACAAGTCGGAGCCCGGGCAGTGCGGCTGCGGGGCTCCGGACACCGACACCGACGTGGACGGAACCGCGGACTGCGTCGATTCCTGCCCCGCGGACGTCGACAAGACCGAGCCGGGTGTGTGTGGCTGCGGCGTCTCTGACGTCGACGGTGACAACGATGGCACCGCCGACTGCGATGACCAGTGCCCGACCGACAGCACCAAGATCCTGCCGGGCATCTGCGGCTGTGGAGTGTCCGACGTCGACGGCGACGGCGATGGCCTCGCCGACTGCGTAGATGAGTGCCCGACGGACGCGGCCAAGACCGAAGCGGGCGTGTGTGGCTGCGGCGTCTCCGATGTCGACACGGACGTCGACGGCACCGAGGACTGCATCGACGCCTGTCCCACGGACCCCGCGAAGATCGTAGCGGGCGAGTGCGGCTGCGGCGTCGCCGACACCAACACCGATGGCGACAGCGAGCCCGACTGCCTCGATGCCTGCCCGACCGACCCGGACAAGCTGGTGCCCGGCGATTGCGGCTGTGGAGAGGTCGAGACCGGTGACACCGATGTCGATGGCTTCGCAGACTGCAACGAGCTCTGCCCCGACGACCCCGACAAGCAGGACCCCGGCATCTGCGGCTGCGGCGTGGCCGACACCGACACCGACGGCGACACGCTTGCCGACTGCCTCGACACCGAGGAGTGCGACGGACTCGACAACGACGGCAACGGCGTGATCGACGAGGGCTTCGACTCCGACGGCGACACCGTGGCCGACTGCTTCGATGTCGAAGAGTGCGATGGCGTCGACAACGACGGCAATGGCGTCATCGACGAAGGCTTCGACTCCGATGGCGACGGCGTGGCCGATTGCTTCGACGTCGAGGAGTGCGATGGCGTCGACAACAACGGCGACGGCGTCATCGACGAAGGCTTCGACTCCGACGGCGATACCATCGCCGATTGCTTCGACGTCGAAGAGTGCGATGGCGTCGACAACGACGGCGACGGCCTCGTCGACGATGCCGATCCTGACGTGGACACCAGCACGGGTTCGGTTTGGTACGCGGACGTCGATGACGATGGCTTCGGCGACTCCGGTGCTCGGGTGACCGCCTGTGCGCAGCCTGATGGCTACGTGCCTGGACCCGGTGACTGCGACGACCTGCACGCCGAGCGCAACCCGGCAGAGACCGAGATCTGCGACGGCATCGACAACGACTGCGATGTCGACGTCGACGAGCAGACCGAGTGCAGCGACGACGATGGCGACGGCTTCACCGAGCTCGGTGGCGACTGCGACGATGCCGATGATGCGGTGTCACCTTCGGCCACCGATGTCTGCAACGGCGTCGACGACGACTGCGACATGGCCACCGACGAGGAGTCGCGGTGCACCGACGACGACCAGGACGGCTCCTGCGAGGGCGTTGACCTGGACTTCGATGGCGTACTCGACTGCGTCGACGGCTCGACGCCTGGCGACTGCAACGACGGCGATGGCGCGGTCAACCACACGCTGACCGAGGTTCCCGGCAACGGCATCGACGACGACTGCGACGGCGTGGTCGACGATGCGGTGCTCGACGAGGACGGCGACGGCTACCTCGCAGCCGGTGGGGACTGCGCTCCCGACGACGCCGACAGCTACCCAGGCGCCGAGGAGTACGCAGACGGTGTCGACAATGACTGTGACGGCTCCATCGATGAGGGCACCGCGGTCACCGACGATGACGGCGACGGGTCCTGTGAGGGCGCGGACCTCGACAACGACGGGACCGACGACTGCTCGGATGGTTCGGTTCCCGGCGACTGCCTAGACGACGACGCCAGCGTTGGCGCGACGACCACCGAGGTCCTCGACAACAGCATCGACGACGACTGCGACGGCATCATTGACGAGGGCGGCGACTGGGAGGATGCAGATGGCGACGGCTACGCGCCGGCCGAAGGGGACTGCGACGATGTCGACCCAGAGGTCCACCCGGGAGCGGAAGAGGTGCTCAACGGCGCCGACGACGACTGCGACGGCCAAGCCGACGAGGGACTGGTCGACCTGGACGGCGATGGATGGACCGAGTCTGACGGCGACTGCGATGACGACAACGGCTGGGTGCGCCCCGAGCTCGACGAGATCTGCGATGGGCTCGACAACGACTGCAATGGCGAAGTCGACGATGACTGCGAAGAGGTCATCATCACACCCGAGCCGGAGACCTGTGGATGCCGGACTGGCGGGCTTCCGACGAGCGGCATCTTGCCATGGTTCCTGCTCGCCTTTGCCGCTGTGGGCCGGCGTCGTGGTGGGCTTGACAACAATCCGTGACATCCGGCGGGCGGAGAGTGTCCAGAACGTGTAAGATGCGCGGCAACGTGTGTGCTTCGGCCGGTTCTAGCAACCGGATGTAGGCCACAAACGCTTTCGCCGGGAATCTACATGTCCAGTTGGAACGAC
>JAGSGY010000094.1 GCA_023954855.1 Pseudomonadota bacterium
ATCCGCGTCGGTGTCGGCATCCGCGTCGGTGTCGGCATCCGCGTCGGTGTCGGCATCCGCGTCGGTGTCGGCATCCGCGTCGGTGTCGGCATCCGCGTCGGTGTCGGCATCCGCGTCGGTGTCGGCATCCGCGTCGGTGTCAGTGTCGCCTTCAACCGAGGAGTCCACGGAGGTGTCGTCGTCGGCGGTACAGGCGGAGAGCAGGAGGGCCAGCAGGATGAGGTGTCGCATGCCCGGCCGATAACCCCGCTAGTTCGCCTCGCGCCAGACGATGTCGCCGTCGACCACGGTGGCTGCGGGAATCCAGCGACCGGCTTGAATGCGATCTTCGCGCCACAGCGTGAGGTCCGCGCGAAAGCCAGCCTCGAGTGCGCCGAGTTCGGCTTCCTGGACCGCTCTGGCGGCGCCGAGGGTAAAGGCCTGCACCGCCTCATCGCGTGTCAGCAGCTCATCGGGCGTCCAGCCCCCTTCGGGCATTCCGTGGGCATCGGTTCGGGTCGTCGCCGCCCACATGCCGAGGGCTGGCGAGACACTCTCGACCGGGAAGTCGCTGCCAAAGGCCACCAGGGCCCCTTCTTGCTGCAGCGAGCGCCACGTGTAGGCCCACCCGACCCGGTCGGGGCCCAGCCGTTCCTCGGCCCAGGGCATGTCCGAGGTCGCGTGGGTGGGCTGCATCGAGGCGACCACATTCAGCCCCGCAAAGCGCTCGCGGTCCTTGGGGTTCACGATCTGCGCATGCTCGACCCGCAGAAGCGCCTTGGCGTCAGGATGAGCGGCGCGTGCGGCCTCGAAGCCGTCCAGGACCTGCGTCACGGCGAGGTCGCCGATCGCGTGGACCGCCAGCTGCGCCTCGGCCTTGAGGCAGGATGCCGAGAGCTCCGCAAGCTCGGCCGCGGGCGTCACCGCCAGACCCGAGTGACCCGGCTCATCGCTGTACGGCGCACTAAGCAGAGCACCGCGGCTTCCCAGAGCCCCATCCGCGTAGGCCTTGATTCCCACCACCGAGAACTTATCGCCACGCCACGGTCCCTCGTCGAGAAGCCGCTTCGCCGCTTCGGAGTCGGGATGCAGGTAGGCCCAGATCCGGACCTTCAGCTCTCCCTTTTCATCGAGCTTGGTGTACAGCGCCAGTGACTGGTCGCCGACGCCCATGTCGTGGACACCGGTCAGTCCTGCGGCGGCGATCGCGTCGAGCGCATCGCGGAGGGCCGCCTCAGCCTGGTCATCGCCCCACTTCGGCACTTCGACCAAGCCCATGGCCGTGTCGACCAGCACGCCCGTCGGTGCGCCAGCGTCATCACGAAGGATGCGGCCCCCCTCGGGATCGGCGGTGTCCTTGGTGATCCCCGCATCGGCGAGCACCGCCGGAGAAACCCAGACGGCGTGCCCATCCACGCGCCGAAGCGCCACCTTCTTGCCTGGTGCCACGCGCTCGAGGTCCGCCGCGAGCGGCCAGCCGCCGGACGGCGCGTCTGCCCAATCGTTCTGATCCCAGCCGCGGCCGGTCACCCAGCCATCGCCCTTCCAGCTTCGAATGCGCTCCAGCGTTCCTGCGTAGGTCTGGATGCCCGCCAGATCGAGGGTCGCCAGCGTTCGACCAAGCCCCATCGGATGCGCGTGGGCATCGACGAAGCCGGCGGTGATCCGGTCGCTCTTCACGACGTGATCCGCAGAGCCGACAAGCGGGTCATCCGCCGCCACGACCTTCTCGATGCGGTCGCCACGCACCAGCACCGCGGACTTGTCATCGCCGATGTGACCCACAAACGCGAGCAGCGGAGCGGGCGGAGTCTCGGCGACCTGAGAGCCCGTCGGCGCGCACGAGAGCAGCAGTGAGAGAATGAGCAAGGAACCTCCGAGACCGCCGGATAACCAACCGCGGCGAACCGCCCTGACGCATTGTGGTCAACAAAACCATGCTCTTCCTCCTGCCCGTCCTCGCTCTCGCTGCCCCGTTCGAACCCATCGCCGTCGGCGTCGAGTTCGCCGAGTTCACGCTGCCGGCCTCCTCCCATGGCGCCTCGCGCGCCCATGTTGTGCGCATCGATCCGAGCAAGGCGGAGCTCGTCATCCGCACCGCGTCTCGAGACGGCGACCCGCGATCCGTCCGAGCTTGGCTCGAAGAGGCCGATCTCGTCGCCGGCATCAACGCCGGAATGTTCCAGCAGGACCACCGCACCAACACCGCACTGCTGCTCGACCAGGGCCACACGAACAACGCCACGCTGACCGCCGACAACACGCTGGTGGCCTTCAATGCGGTCAATGGCACCGCAGGGGCGCGCATCGTGGACCGCTCTTGCGATGATCTCGACGCCCTCCGCCCGCAGTACACCAGCTGGGTTCAGGGCATTCGCATGCTGTCGTGCACCGGCAAGAACGTCTGGAGCCAGCAGCCGAAGAAGTGGTCCCACGCGGTCATCGGCGAAGACCGTGCCGGTCGCATTCTCTTCATCCACGCACGCTCGCCCTACACCACCCACGACTTCATTGATCACCTGGTCAGTCTCAAGCTCGACTTGGTGAACCTGCAGTACGCCGAGGGCGGACCCGAAGCCCAGCTGGTCACGCGCACCGCTTCCAAGACCCGGATCTGGATCGGCAGCTACGAGACCGGCTTCTACGAGCGCGACGACAACCGCGATGAGTGGCCGGTGCCGAACGTACTGGGCGTCCGTGCGAAGCCCCTGCCAGAGGTGACCCCACCGTCCGACGTCATTCGCCACCCGAAGCGAGAGCCTTAGGCGTCGGACTCAGGCTCGGCCTCGACGACCTTGAGCAAGTCATCTTCGGGAAGATCGCGGAGTGCCGCCTCAATGACGGGCTCGAGCACCGCAGTGATCGCGCGATCGACGTCCTCGACGCCACCGGTGCCGGCCACCAATGCCAGCCCAATCGCTGGGAACGTCACCCGAGCCACCAGGCCCTGGCGCTGCTCGAGGCTCATGTGGTGGTAGCGCGGAATGTTGGCCAGCATGCCCGCCAGCTGGTTGCGAAGCTTGCGCCATTCCGGCCGCTGCTTGTTCGGCTTCGCGAGGTAGTCCTGCAGCACCCACGGCTCATCCATGGCCATGTCCACGAGCGCGCGAATGCCCACCCGCATGGGATGCGCGAGGAAGTTGGGGTCCATCACCGCGAGGCCAACGCGCCCGGTCACCACCGTGCGAAACAGCTCCGCTCGCAGGTGGGGAATCCCGTCAAAGTGCGAGTAGAACACTGCTGTCGACGCGCCGAGCTCATCGGCCAGGCGGCGAGCCGTCACCGCATCGCCGCCATCGCGACGAGCGAGCACATGAGCGGCATCCAAAATCTGCTGACGCGTGAATTTCGCGGGCCTAGCCAAGAAACCTCCCTCACTACCGGGGGTCACGCCCTCTCAGGCGCAGTGGCGCGCCGTATACCCCGTGGGGGCCTGGGCCGCAGAAAAGGGATGTCCGGGAGACGTCAACGGAGGGCGATCTTCACAAGCCCAGCTTCGCCGCCGGCAATCGCGAAAGCGAAAAAAGTGGGGCTGAACGTGCTTGACACCTCACGCGGAGCAGTTAATTTGGCTGGGCTTCGGGACGACACGTTCCGGGCGGATAGCTCAATGGGAGAGCTTCTGGTTTACACCCAGACGGTTGCAGGTTCGAATCCTGTTCCGCCCACTCCCCCCGAGAGCACCCCAAATGGGGCGGTAGTTAAGTTGGTTATAACGCCGGCCTGTCACGCCGGAGGCCGCGGGTTCGAGTCCCGTCCGTCCCGCCATTTCAGAACCCGCCTGGTTAACACCAGGCGGGTTTTCTGTTTTCTGCCCTTCTCTTCGCAGGAGTGCTCGTGAGTCGCCGCTTTCCCTTGCTTCTCGGCTGTCTGACGGCCGCCCTCGCGCTGACGACGGTGAGCCAGGCCGCTCGGCCCACCAAGCGCCTGAGCGACGAAGCACGCGGAGAGCAGCTCTACGACCGGCACTGCATTCAGTGCCACGGGGAGAACGGCGCCGGTGACGGTCCCCTCACCCCCAGCCTCGTCAAGCCCGTGCCGGATCTACGCGAGCTCTTGGTCGAAGCGAACCGTGAACGCTTTGTGCCGGTGGTGATGGACGGTCGCGCGTCGATGCCCGCCTTCCGCAACAGCTTCGACCGCTACGACGGCGAGCGGGTCATGCGCCACATGGAGCGCATCGCTGTGCCAGGATACGAACGTCCAAGCACCGTGACCCCGAAGGCCCCCGAGCCCAAGACCGCCGTGCCCGCCCCCTCGACGCCCCCGGCTCCCGCCGTTCCCCCGCCACCGCCCCCCAAGGCCGACCCACCATGAGCAGCACCGCCGGAGCAGCCTTCCTCGGATTTCTGCAGGGCCTCACCGAGTTCCTGCCTGTCTCCTCCTCCGGCCACCTGGTGCTCTTTCAGCAGTTCTTCGAGATCGCCGGCGACGAAGTCCTCTTCGACCTTGTCTTGCATCTGGGAACGCTGCTGCCCGTCATCTGGTTCTACCGGGACTCGCTCAAGGACATGCTCGGCGACGTCGTCGGAGGCGAAAAGCCCTTCCTCGAACGGCCGGGCGTGCGACTGGCCCTGTTGATCATCGTGGCGACGATTCCCACGGGGCTCATCGGGGTGCTGTTCAAGGACATCTTCGAGACGCTGTTTCAGCGACCCAGCGTGCTCGTGCTGACCTTTGCGATCACCGGCGGCTTGCTGTGGTCCACGCGCGGGCGCACCCAAGGCGTGCTCGATGCCTCGACGCTCACCTACGGCCAAGCCGCACTGCTCGGCTTCGCCCAGGGATTGGCGATCACGCCCGGCATCAGCCGCAGTGGCACCACCATCGCCGTGGCGCTGATGTTGGGTCTCACGCCGATGTTCGCCGCGCGCTTCTCATTCCTGATGAGCATTCCCGCCATCCTCGGCGCCGTGGTGCTGAAGCTGAAAGACCTCGGAGACGCCGCGCCGCCGGACCCAGCACAGCTCGCGGTCGGCGGCATCGTCGCGATGATCAGCGGCTACTTCGCCCTGGCCTTTCTCGTCGGCCTGGTGAAGCGAGACGGCTTGTCGCACTTCAGTTGGTACTGCTGGATGGCGGCCATCGCCGCCGGAGTCATCGCAGTCATGCAGGGCTGATTCAGCCTCTGGGCACGCGCCCGCGACGCGGATAGACGTCCCACATCCCCAAGCACAGAGATCGGAGACAACGTGGAGAAGGGCCAGCGCGTAAACATCCTCAAGGGCCGCAACGGAAAGGGCGAGAGCGGCACGATCTTCTGGAAGGGTCCCAACAAATGGGGCGAGGGAGAGCGCCTCGGCGTGCGTAGCGACGGCGGCGAGACGTTCTGGGTTTCGGACCAAGATGTCGAAGTCGCGAGCGGCTCGGCACCCCCACAAGAAGCGGGCCCCACCTTCTCGAAGGGCGACCGCGTGTCGTTCAAGGACCGCGGCCGCGAGGGCACCGGCATGGTGTTCTGGATCGGCCAGAGCCGCCATGGACCCGGCCAGCGACTCGGCGTGCGCGACGACGCACCTGAGGGCTCTGACGACGCCGTGTGGATCGAAGCCACTCAAGCCCGCGCCCTCGAAGGCGAGGCACCAGCACCTCGATCCGCTCCGCATCGCGGTGGCGGCGGTGGCTACAGCGGCGGCGGCGGATACGACGACGCGATTCCCCCCGCCCAGTCCTACGAGATGCCCCCGATGGATGACGGCCCTCCGCTCGACGATGCCTACGCCGACCAGATGGCCGCAGCCGCGGACGACGTCGAAGAGCCGCCGCACGACCTGTAGCTACCAGTCGAAGACGACAGCCCAGTCTTCGGTGAGCGGTGCGCCAAACGGCTCAGCGGTCCAGCGAAGGCACGCATCGCCGACGCTGATGCTGGTCGCTTTGACCTGGTAGTCCAGGTCTTCGTAGTCATTGCTCGCGCCGCCGATGTTGTAGGCGCGAATGTGCGGGTAGGTGATCATCACCGGCGGCAAGGCATAGACCATGCCGTCGCTGTCGGGGTAGCTGCCCGCGCTGAAGGACGTGTGCTGCATCGAGAACTTGGTCGTGCCGCGGTCGTCGAAAAGCACCAGATTCATCGTGGCCGGGATGTTCTTCCAGCGTGTCGCCGAGCCTCCCGAGTAGGTCAGGTAGCGAATCACCCAGTCCACCGAGTCGCCGCCGCACGCGCCACCCGGGCACTGACGCTCCTGAATCGTGGCCGAGTCCAAAACCACACGCGAACGACCTGCCAGGTAGGCGTCGGCATCGGACGCCGTCCAAGGCGTGCCCCCGCAACTCGCGGCCTGGAACGGATCGAGTGGAGCGCAGCCTTCATCGACCTCGCCGTCGCAATTCTCGTCGAGGGTGCCGTCGCAAGTCTCGGCGCCGTAGTCGGGAATGCTGGTGTAGTCGGGCTCGTTCCAGTTCGCGCCATCGCAGACCTTGGCCGCGCCGGAGCACACACCGTCCTGCACGTCGGCGAGCGGAGGGGCCGCGATGTCGTCGTCTAGGCCGTTGCAGTCGTTGTCCTCACCGTCACAGGTGGCCTCGACCGCCTCGTACAGAGCGATGGCGGTGTAGTCGGGCTCGACCCAGCCGGTTGTTCCATCACAGACCTTCGCCGCGCCACTGCATACGCCTTCCTGCACATCCGCGGAGGGCGCGGAGGCGATGTTGTCGTCCGACCCGTCGCAGTCGTTGTCCTCGCCGTCACAGGTGGCCTCGACAGCCTCGTACAGCGCGATGGCGGTGTAGTCGGGCTCGACCCAGCCGTTCGCGCCGTCACAGACCTTGTCGGCGCCCGCGCACACACCATCCTGCACATCGGCCACCGGGGCGGACGCGATGTCGTCGTCTAGGCCGTTGCAGTCGTTGTCTTCGCCATCACAGGTGGACTCGACCGCCTCGTACAGGGCAATCGCCGTGTAGTCGGGCTCGACCCACCCGCCGGTGCCAGCGCATGCCTTCGCCGCCCCGCTACAGACGCCATCCTGAAGGTCTGCCGGGGGCGCCGTCGCGATGTTGTCTTCGGACCCGTCGCAGTCGTTGTCCTCACCGTCACAGGTGGCCTCGACCGCCTCGTACAGCGCAATCGCGGTGTAGTCGGGCTCGATCCAGCCGTTGGATCCGTCGCAGACCTTGTCGGCACCCACGCAGGCGCCGTCTTGCAGGTCGGCGGCCGGAGCAGAGGCGAAGTTGTCTTCGGACCCATCGCAGTCGTTGTCTTCGCCATCACAGGCGGCCTCGACGGCCTCGTACAGGGCAATCGACGTGTAGTCGGGCTCGACCCAGCCGTTTGCGCCATCGCAGACCTTCTCGGCACCACTGCACACACCCAGCTGCACGTCGGCGGCCGGCGTTGTCGTGACATCATCGATCACGCCGTTGCAGTCGGTGTCTTCGCCATTGCAGGTCTCGGTGGAGCCCTGGGTCTCGCCCTCGCAGGCGCCCCAGTTGCCGCTGGTGCAGGTCTGGGTTCCGGCGACGCAGACGCCTTCGTCGGTGCCACAGGGCTGGGTGGCGTTCTCGACGCATTCGGTCCCTGTGTCTCCCGAATCTGCGGTGCTGTCGGAGGAGTCGGAGGAGTCGGATCCGCCCGAGTCCGCGAGGCCGGTGTCGGCGGCACCGCTGTCCACGCCGCTGTCTGAGACGGGCTGGTCTGCGGGTGCTCCACAGGCCACCACGGCGAGCAGCAAGGGAATCAGAAGGCTTCGTGCGGTCATCGTCTCTCCGTGCCCCTGAACCTGCCCCACCAGCGCACCGACGTCGAGCGCGGAGGTGGATCGTGACTCAGGTCACAGACAAGGACTACGGCGTGACCGTGAACTGATCGACCTCTTCCCCAGCGGCGGTGATCATCGTCAGCGTCATCTCGGTCTCGCTCGCCTCGACCAACATCGCGCCAAGCGCTCCCGAGAAGCTGATCACCGAGTCCTTGGGCGCCGGCTCGGGAATCGAGTCCCAGAGGGCGCCGCCGAGGCCGTTGATCACATACGGAAAGCCATCGACCTCGAAGCGCTCGTACCAGTGCTCGTGCCCTGTGAGCACAACATCGACGCCGGCCCCCTCCCAGTCCCAGCGCATCTCGACGGTCTCGCGGTCACGGCTGTACGGCGGATGATGGAAGTAGGCGACCTGAAACGGAGCCGTGGAAGCGGCCGCCTTCTTCGCAAACCACTGGCCCTGCACCGAGTCTTCGGTGATGCCGTCGGGCTCGGCCGAGTCGGAGTCGAGCGCAAATAGGTGCACGTTCCCCCACTCGACGTCGTAGTACCGCTCGTTGCCGGGCAGCGTGAAGTACTCGAGGTACGGCGTGACGCCGGGGGTCTTCCAGTCGTGGTTCCCTAAGGTCGGGAAGAACTTGTTCGGGGACGTTCCCGGCGTGTGCTCGCCCGTGTAGGGGTAGATCCACTCGCTGTACATCGCGCCGATGTTGCCATCGATCGTGGAGGCGCTGCCCTCTGGGTAGTTGTTGTCGCCGAGTGTGATGATGAAGTCGACGCCCCAGCTCTCGATGCGCTCCGCCACCGACATCGCGCCTGGCGTACCGAGGCCGTAGTCCCCGATCACCGCAAAGCGGGTGATGCCGTCGTCGACCGACTCGGGGTTTTCGGGGGTCTTCGTGCAGCCCAGCGCGAGCAGCACGAGGGCGAGAGGGTAACGACAGGACATGCGCGCTCCGAGGCCCCTACCCTAACGGACGGAGCGTCGATCCGGACAGTCTCGCGGCTCACACGCCCCGCGAGCCCCCCACGCCGAGCCATGCCGCCAGGCGCTGGAGAGCTGACTACCAGGGCAGCGCGTCGCCCTGGGCATGCCAGAAGCTGCCGCTGTTCTCGAGATTCATCGCGTCAATGCGCGCGAGCAGCCCAGCGACGGCGAAGTCCGCTTCGACCATGCCGTGCCCGCGGGTCATCTCGGTCTTCACCGCACCCGGGTGAAGCAGAGCCACGCTGATGCCGTCAGGACGCAGGTCCTGGGCGAGCGACACGCCAGCGATGTTCACCGCGGCCTTGGACATGCGGTAGCCGTACATCGACCCGCTGGTGTTGTCGGCAATGCTGCCCATGCGGCTGGTGATGATCGCGACCTTGCTGCCCTTGCCGAGCAAGCGGCGAAGCGCGCTGGTGACCCGCAGTGGGCCGAGGGCATTGACCTCGAACTGGGCACGGATGGCGTCGTAGTCGAGGTCGTCGAGCCGCTCGACCGAGAGAATGCCGGCGTTGTTCACGAGCAGGTCGAGGGGCGTGTCGAGGCGGGCGCCGAGCGACTTGATGCTGTCGAGATCGGCGACGTCCACGCCCTCTTCGACTTGCAGCCCGAGTGCGTCGAGCTCTGGGGAGCTGCGACGGCACGCGCCGATGACGGTCACGCCCCGATCCTTGAGCTGGCGGCAGAGCTCGAGGCCGATGCCTCGGTTGGATCCGGTGACGAGTGCGGTGGTCATGAGCTGCTCCAGGGTGGAGGGCTCCTTAATCCACAATCGGCTCGACGTAGCTGATGCTGCGAAGGCGGTCGTAGATGTCCTCGACGACGTGCACCGCATCCATGGTCAGGATCAGGCCCTTGGTGCCCCGCTCCTCGGACTTGAGCAAGCTCTTCGAGAACTTGCGAAGCACCTTTCGTCCGTTGCGGATCTGCTCCATCAGCGCCTCGGCCTGCGCATGGGTACCCTCGGGACCCAGGTACACTGCGAGGTCCGCAAAGGTCTTCTTCAGGTCCTCGCCGACCTCGGTAAAGAACGCGAGAGACTCGGGGCTCATGCGGCGCTTCTCGGACTCGTGCTGACGAGCCGCGGTCCCCATCAGGCGCTTGATGTGGTCCCCGATCCGCTCCATGCGGTGGGTGTCACCGGCCATGCCGCGAATCTGCTCGGCCGCCTCTTCGGAGAGTCCGGCTTCGGAGACATGGGTAAGCACCTCGCCGATCGCAAGCTCGAGTTCATCGGTCAGCTGCTCGCTCGCCTGGGCATCCTCGACGCGCGTTCCGAGCAGCTCGAGCGGATGCGTCAGCGAGAAGAACACCTCGTTGTTCATCGCGCCGAGCACCTCCGCCATGTGCTGCATCTCGTGCTTGACCTGCACAATGGTGAGCTCGGGGGTCTGCGGCAGCACCGACGAGATGTGGGTCGTGAACGCGCTCCACTCCGGCACCTCATCCTCGGGAATCCACCGCGTGACGAGCGCGGCGAGCTGGTGCACGAAGGGCAACATGACCAGCGTGTTGGTGATGTTGAACACCGTGTGGAACATCGCGAGGTGACTGGTGATCATCGTCGCCGCGATCACCCGGTCTCCGCTTGCCATGGCGGCCACAGGGTCTCCGGGAACGATGGCGTCGATGAGCGGCATCATCACCGGCCCCATCAGCAATGCGGCCCATGTGGCGCCGATGATGTTGAAGACGAAGTGAGCCCGAGCCGCACGCCGCGCGGCCGCTTGGGTGCCGACCGCCGCGATGTTCGCGGTCACCGTGGTGCCGATGTTCTCACCGAGAATCATCGCCATGGCGCCGTCGTAGGGCAGGTAGCCGGCAATGGTCATGGTCAGCGTGAGCGCCATGGTGGCAGAGCTGGACTGCAGGACCACCGTCAGGCCCGTGCCGAGCGCAATGAAGGTCAGCGTCGAGAGCATGCCTCGGCCGCTGAGGCTGTTCACCCAGAGCAGCTGCTCTTCGGAGAGATCGGGCACACTGTCCTTGAGCAGTGCCAGTCCGAGAAAGAGCAGGCCGAACCCGAGCAGCACTTCGCCCCAGTAGCGAACCTTCGTGTTTCGAACCGCGGTCATGGCCACACCGACACCCGCTGCGGGCAGGGCGAAGCTCGTGATCTTGACCTTGAAGCCGAGCAACGCGACCAGCCAGCCGGTGATCGTCGTGCCGATGTTGGCACCCATGATCACGCCAATGGCCTGGGTCAGCGACAGCAGACCGGCGCTCACGAAGCCGACCACCATCACGGTGGTGGCGGAGCTGGACTGCACGACGCTGGTCGTCATGAAGCCGGTGACGACCGCCGAGAAGCGGTTGCCGGTGATCGTGTTCAGCATCCCCTGTAGGCGTGAACCCGCGACCCGCTGAAGGGCCTCGGACATCACCTTCATGCCGAAGAGGAAGATGCCGAGGGCGCCGAGCAAGTTCATGAACAAGAGGAAGGCGTTCACGAGGACCTCATCGCAAAGAGGGAGTGGTGTCGCTGTCTACACCGGGTGGCCCGCCTGAGCCACGGCACTGCAACAACCGTCACGCGTGACGTGAGCGAAACGACACAAAGTCGCCCCGAAGGGCGGGTCCGCGCCTAGGCGTACATGGCCTCAAACAGGCTTTCAATGCCGACTAGCGCCGCCGAGAAGGAGGCGACCATCACAACTTCCCACAAGTCGCGATCGCCGTAGCCACTCTCGCGAAGACCGGTGACGTCCTCGTCGGTGATCCGGTAGGCGTGCAGTGAGAGCATCTTGAGGAACGGGGCGAGCAGGTCGCACCGAACGACGGAAGAGCCAAGAAGTCCCGTGCTAGCTTGGCGGTCTCGGAGGTCTCGTGCGCACTCTTCCCGCTCTCTTCACCCTCTCCCTCATCGCCTGCGGCGGCAACGACGAGCACTCCCACACCGACGTCCAGGAAGACATGGCGGCGCTCCAAGCCACCATCGATGCACTCAGCGCGGACCTGACGACGGCGAACGCCGCCCTGGACGCCCAAGCGACGGCCTTCGAGCTGCTCGAGGCCGAGGTCGCTGCGATCACGGGTGGCGTCGATGTGAGTGAGCTCGACGCAGCGGTGACCGACCACGAAGCACGGCTGGCCGCCCTCGAGGTCGACCCCGTCACGAAGACCTACGTCGACACCCAGGACGCCGCACTACAGACCGCAGTCGATGCAAACGCCGCCGCGCTGACGGCCGTTCAAGCCACCGCAAGCACCAATGCCGCCGACATCGCCACCAACACCTCGGCGATTACTTCGAACACCACCGCCATCGGCGGCAACAGCACTGCAATTGGCAGCAACACCACCGCAATCGGCGCGAACACGACGGCGATCGCAGCGAATGGCACCGACATCGCTGTGAACCTGGCAGCCATCAATACCCACACCAGCCAGATCACCACGCTCACGAGCGACGTCACCGCCAACACCACCGCCGTCAGCGACAACGCGACCGACATCTCGAACAACGCGACCGACATCTCGAACAACGCGACGGCCATCGGCACGCAGAGCGCGGCCATCACCGCAAACGGCACAGCCATCGGCACCAACACCACGGCAATCAGCGGGAATGCCGCCGCGATCAGTACCAACGCGAGCAACCTCTCCACGCTGACGGCCGACCTCGCCGCCCAAGGCGACAACCTGCTCGGTGGCACCGTAAACACGCCCGGCACCACCTGCCTCACCCTGCTCAACGGCGACTCGACCCTCGAGGACGGCGCCTACTGGCTGACCGGCGACTCTGGAGAC
Organism: Pseudomonadota bacterium; assembly: GCA_023954855.1. Taxonomy (GTDB): domain Bacteria; phylum Myxococcota_A; class UBA796; order UBA796; genus M1803. The sequence continues at coordinate 12,418 of JAGSGY010000094.1, forward strand.
CCCTACCAGGCGTGGTGCGACATGACGACCGATGGCGGCGGCTGGACGCTGCTCGGCACGATCTACGGCGGCGACGCGAACAGCTGGAATGACCAGAATGGCTTCTGGTCGAACACCCAGACCACTGGCTCCGCATCGAGCCCGTTCGGCGACCATAAGAGCGCAGCCTGGCACGACATGACCCTCACCAGCTCCGACGTGCTCTACGAGCGGCGCTACGACGGTGATGTCATGGCCCAGACCGTCATCGACAATGCCTGCCTCACCGACGCGACCACCACGACCAGCGCCACATACTTCAGCGACTTGTTCGTGGACTTCAACGACTTCCAGACCCCCTGCGCGACAAGCAATCTGACGACGTTGACCGCTGCCGCCGACGCGACCGGCCTCTCAAGCGCCACCTACCAGGAGGGAAGCGGTTCGAGCGCCCTCGGTGGCCCTGGAACCAATGGCTTCTGCTGGAACGGCGGCGACGACAACGCCAACACGTTCAGCGGCCACATGGGCTGGAACCAGTCCGGCTACGCCACGTGCATGGCCGCCGGACACCTAGGCTTCATCGGGGTGTTCACCAACGGCGACGCCCAGTACGCCAACCTCGACATCGACGATACGAACTGGCTGAACGGATCCGACCTGAGCCTGACCGGAGTCTCGGTCTACGCCCGCTAGCTACTGGGTGAGCGCGTCCTCGAGCGACATGCCCCAGGCTGTCTCTACCTGCGCAAGAAGGTCGGCGGCCGGCTCTGCAATGGGACCCAGACCGAGGCGGCGCACATGGCCATCCCAGCTCGCAGTGTACAGGCTCGTGCCATCGAGGATCAGCACGGACACCAATCGTTGATGCGCCGGTAGCTGTGCGAGCAGCGTGCCCTCGCGAGAGAGCACCGAGATCCGTCCGTCGCGGTCTCCCACAGCGACCGTGTGCGCATCGACATCGACTGCAGTCACGCCCGAGGCATTCGTCCACCGCCAGAGTTCCTCGCCCTGGAGGTTTCTGGCCATCACATCCGCGCCCGAGGTCGTGACCATCAGTCCATCGGCCACCGCCATTCGGCCGGTCGGCGGGCTCAGCGTGAAGCGCTCGATGGGCTGGCCATCCTTCACCTCGAACACCCGGCCCTCGCGGTCTCCGAGCCACCCCTGCCTGGCGATCGCCGCACCGGGCGACGCGAGATCTACGGCGACAGGGTCTCCCCCATTTGGCGTGACGATGAGGTGCTCGGAGTAGGAGAGCGACAACAAGCCCTGCGGCGTGCGAACGGTGGAGCTCAAGAAGGATGGATGCACGGAGACTGGCTCTGCATCAGCGCCGTCCATCTGCACAAAGCCAAGGCCGTGGTCCGCGAACACAACCGAGTGCTCGTCGCGAAAGGCCCCGGCCTTGCTCACGCCCTTGTCGCCATCGCGGAACATCGAGACCGCTCCGGTCTGCACCTGCCAGGTCATCACCTGGCCAGTCGCGTGGCCGCCGAGCAGCTGCTCCCCGGACGGTGACAGATCGAGGAACGACACGCCACCACCTGCGGCGTGGTCGAAGCTGACCGGCACGCTGCCCTCGGGCAAAGCGTACCGCTCCCAAACCTCGCGAGCCGCCCACAGCTCACCGTCTCGGGCGATGACTTCGCCGACGCCCTGCGGCAGCTCCCCGACAAAAGCGCCCGTCCGTGCTGACCAGATGCGCGCCGCCCCCTTCTCGCCGACGACCGCGATGAGGCCGTCGTCGAGGGGCTCGAGCTGAACCACCGCGCCCACACCAGAGGGTACGGCCGTCCAACCGTCCGCCGTCCGCGTCAGCAGCTCGGCCTCGAAGGTACCGAAGATCGGGCCATCGACCCAGGCAATGGCCGAAGGAGATCCTGGAAGAGAAATCGGCTCGCCGGGCTCGTCGAGAGTGCCCACGTAGGCGACGTTGCCGCGACAGCCCACCACCAGAAACGCCTCGCTCATGCGCACGACGTCGATGCGTTCGCAGAGTGTGTCGGTCCAGGTGATCTCGCCGGTGGCGATGTCCAGGCCGCCGACGCGGTGGTCCTCGCGAATCGCGGGCACCGGGCTGTCCACGATGCCCCGAACCCCGCCCAGATCAAAGATGCCGCCAACCCGCTGGCCCTCGGACCAGAACTCGAGGTTGTTGTTGGCTCGATGCACGATGAGATCACGCCCAAACTGACGCACCTCTCGAGCGCCCGCGGCCCAGGTCGAGTCCTCTGAGGGCGCCGTCCAGAGCAGGGCACCGTGCTCGTCGAAGACTCGCAGACTCTCGTCCAGGCAGACCATCTGCCCACCGTCCTGCACGAAGGGTCGCGGACAGGGGGTCGGCACGTTCCCCAGGCGGGCAAGCCGCGGGGTCTGGGCCCAGGCGGCGAAAACACCACGGGCAGTGGGATTCTCTGCAAGGCGAAGAGAATGGGCCGCGAGCACCTCGGCTTCGGGTCGAGCACCGCGCTCCACCCAGGACACGGCCTGCTGTGCCAACGCCATCGCCATCGCGGAGTCTGCCCGGTCTCGCTCTGCCTTCTGCGCCTTGAGAGCGACCAGACCGAGGGCGGCACCGAGCACGACGGCGGCCCACCCTACGAGCAACGGCGCTCGCCAGCGGTCCACAAAGCGACGTAGCACCTCTGCCGCCGAGTAGGCGTGTGCCTCGACGCGGCGGCCTTCGAGCCAACTCTCCAGTTCTTCAGCAAGCGCAGAGCCGTCGACATAGCGCTCGCTGGGCCGCGACTGCAAACAGCGTGCAGCCACCGCCTGAAGCTCGGGGTGCCGCACGGTCTCGGTCTCGAGTACGCGCTCGAGGATACGGCCGAGACTAAACACGTCGGCGGCGGGTGTCGGCAGCTCACCCCTCGCCTGCTCGGGTGCCTGGTAGCCGCGGGTGCCCACCGCCGTGGCATCGGGGAGCCGAGCGTCGAAGGCCACGCCCCAGTCCAGGACCCAGACTTCACCGAAGTGCCCGAGCAAGACGTTCGACGGCTTTAGGTCGCGATGGACGATGCCCTCGGTGTGCGCGTAGCCCATGGCCCGGCTGACCTCGGTGAGCACGCGGATGTGTCCGGCTAGATCGCGCTCCGACAGGCTCTCCTCGAGCGCGCGGCCGACCAGCACCGGCATGGTGTAGAACGGCCCGTCCTCGTCCTCGCCGACGTCGTAGACCGGTACGATGGAGGGATGCACGAGGCGAGCGGTGATGCGAGCCTCGCGCATCATGCGGTCGCGAGCGTTGAAGGCCACATCGTCGCGCGGGCGCTTGACCGCCACCTCGCGGTCGAGCCAGGCGTCGGTCGCCGCCGACACCACGCCCATGCCTCCGCGGCCGAGCTCACCGCCCGAGACGTAGCGCTGTGCCGCGCTGGGGTCCTCGCTCGGCAGGTCGGCCCCTTGCGTCCACGCCGCGTAGGAACCCGGCGGAAGCGAGTCCTCAGGTCTCATCGACCGCCTTGTCGCCGGGTCCGAGCACCAGGTCGAGAAGTCCGGAGCCGTCGGCACGCAGAAGGTCTTGCCGGACGCCGTTGTTTCGGAGCTTCTGTCGCAGACGAACCAGCTGCATGTCCCAGCGCCGACGAAGCAGGTCCTTGTCCTTCGCGCCCCAGATGCCCTCAGCGAGGTCCTGCCAACTGATGGGTGCACCGGCGGTGACGAGGTCGCTGATCACGCGAGCCATGTGTCCGCTGATGACGACCACAGGCTCATCTTGACGCACCACGTGCACGGTGTCGTAGCGGGCGATGATGGTCAGGGGACGGTCGAAGCTGACCTCACCGACCGTGGCATCCACACCGCCGACGCGCTCTTCGATGGCGCGGAACTCGACCCCGTCGACCTGCCAGGTGTCACCCGGGGCAATCGGGGTGGACGGCTCGCGCAGCCAGGCCACTCCGGTCGGCCACACGTAGTCCGATGCATCCGGGTGCCAGCCTGCCACCACCCGCGGGCGTGGCTTACCGAAGATCGAGGTCACCCCGGAGAGCACCTGGCGCGCCATGCCGGCGGCCTCGACGGCAAGTACGGTGTCGGGCACCCGGACCGAGAGCACCTCGATCTCGAGATTCGCGGCGAGGGCGATGACCATGCCGGCCCTCAACACGACTTTGCTGACCGTGCGTCCATCCACGGCGAAGCGTCCCCGAAGCGCGAGCAGCTGCACATCGCGGCCCCGCAGGCTGATCATCGCGTGGGCTTCGCTGATGCGGGCGTCGTTGAGCTGTAGATCGGCTGACCACAAGCGTCCGATGAGCGCACCGTGGCCGAGGGAGACGGTCTCACCGGAGGGCACTCGAATTTCGACGGATACGCGCATCGGGCGCGGATAACCCGTCTAGCGCCATCGTGATTCGGGCGATCCCCGCTGGGCCTACTCGGGAGCACACCAAGCGATGTCGGTGGCTCCACCGTGCGGCACCTGAATCAGGTCCACCTGCGGCAGCGCCATGTCGCAGTTGTTCTCTGGCTCCTCGTGGCTCAACACCACGCGCAGCCGAGACCCATCGAGCCAGCCGGCGTAGTGCATCGCGTCGCAGCCCGAGTAGTTCCAGCGATTCACGAACACGAAGTCGGTCGCAAAGTCTGGGCTGAGTCCGCCATCGCCGCCCCACCGGTCCACGGCGGCATTCCACGACTCCTCGGTCTGAAGCACTTCACCCGCGCCGGTCGGAAAAGGGTCCGCGAACGAGAAGCTCCCGTACCCGAGCTCGACCAGCTGTAGCGTGAGTTCCTCGGCGTCATTCGTCAGGCTCGGGCACGACAGATCGGCCTCTGCCGCGGTGCAGCCACCGAGGACGACGAGGAGAGACAAGAGCGAGCGCATTGGCGACTCCAGGGGATTCACAGCCCCTCCCGCACGAGCAGATAGGCCGGAGAGTTACGAGGTTGTTCGGTGGAGATCGGCGGTTGCTCGGTCATCCCCGCCGCACGTAGCACCTCGGAGAGTTCCGACAACACGGCGGGGTCACGCAAGAGAATGACCGCACTCGGCGTCTGTGACCGCTTGGCCTTGAACAGCGCCACGCAGTGCGCGCCCAGGCACGCCACGGTGAGCCCGTCGAGGGCGACGCTCCACTCACGAACCGCCTCCCCCGCTGACATCCAGCTTCCCGCAAGCTCATGCTCGCTGACCGCGTACCGGAGCACAAGCGGACCGGCAGCGCGCATGGGCCCAAGCAGACGCCGGGCTCGAAAGCGAATCAGGCGGTCGATGGCGGCAAAGACCCCACGTCGCAGCGGCACCGAGAGCACCGACGCCACACCCAAGCCTCCGAAGAGCGCCAGGAAGAGAAAGGCCACCCACGCTTTCGCCCCCGTCGCCGGGGACAGGGCCCACAACACCAGCGAGAGCGCGACTCCGAGGGCGCATAACAAGGCGGCGAACCCGGCGAGCACCCGATCCATGCGCTTAGTGCGGTTCCGTCCAGGCACCCAGCGGTGCTGTGAGTACAGGTCGTTGCGCTGAATCATCGCGGCCGCCAGCTCGACCACTGCGGCGTCGACCTCTTCCGCGCTGATGGAGGTCTCGAACTCGAGGGCCACTACGGCGCGGCCCGAAGCAAGCCTGTGGTCACGTCAAAGGCCAGGGTGCGGTCGATCAAGCGCAGCCGGAAGTCGTAGTCATTGGTGCCTGGCACCTGCACGATGCCCTC
>JAGSGY010000159.1 GCA_023954855.1 Pseudomonadota bacterium
ACGCAAGGCTGCCTCGGTCGCCGCCGTCGACTTCCAGTACGTGGGCGGCGGGTGCGGCATGAAAGACGTCGCCTACTTCTGTGCCGGCGAGGACCGCCGCACGACCGAGCACTTGCTCGATCTCTACTTCGCGGCCCTTCGGACCGAGCTCACCGACGCCGACGCCATCGAAGCAGAGTGGCGGGACCTGTTCCCGTGGGCCGTGGCCGACTTCCAGCGCTTCATCGCCGGGTGGTCGCCCGGCTGGCACGAGAACCCCTATTCGGACGAGCTCACCCGCAGCGTGCTCGCCACCCTCGGCACCTAGAGGAGCGGCGAGCGACTCTTGAAGGTCGGCGCGACCTTGGCGAAGTTCGCGCGCATGGCCTCGCGGAAGTTCTTGCCTGCCATGATCAGCACCTGGAGGCGCCGCTCACGAGCGAGTGCGCTGGCCTCGGTGTCGACCCAGTTCTGCTGAAGCAGGGACTTGCCCGCGGCGACCGAATCCGGTGAGCGCAGGGTGAGCTCGGCGGCGAGCTTCTCGGCCTCGGCGAGGGGATCGTCGAACACCTCGGTGACGAGCCCGATGCGGTGGGCCTCAGCGGCGGTGATCATGCGACCGGTCATGGTGAGCAGCTTGGCCTGGTCGATGCCGATCAGCTCGCGAAGCGCGACGGTGCCCGACATGTCGGGGATGAGTCCCCACTTGGCCTCGAGCACCGAGAACTCGCACTCGGGCGTGGTGAAGCGAAAGTCGGCGCCGAGCGCAATCTGAATGCCGCCGCCGTAGCAGCGACCGTGCAGCACGGCGATGACCGGGACGGGCAGGCTGCGCCAGCCCCAGCACGCCTCTTGGAAGATGTTCGTCTTGGTGACCGGGAGCTTGCTGAAGGCCTGAACCAAGCGCGCCGGGGTCTTCGTGAACCGCGGAAAGTCGAGTCCGCTGCAGAACGACGGCCCCTCACCGCGAATCACCACGGCCCGCAGGGTGCGGTCGGACTTGAGCTCCTTGGAGATTCGAGCCAGCGAGCTAAGCATCTCCCAGTCAATGGCGTTGTGGCGCTCGGGATGGTTGAGAACCACGTGAGCGAGTCCGTTGTCATGCCGTTCGACCGTGATGCGAGCCATGGAGCCTCCAGGCGCACCTCATACCCACTTGGGCCCTGGATCACCATGGAGCGCGATACCCTCGCGGCACGGGAGGGCACGTGAAGAAGTGGCAGTGGATGAGCCTGGTGGCATTGGTGCTCGCCGGCGTGCTCGGGCTCGCCGCCATCGGCATCGCCATGCGTCCCGTTCCGTCGGGGATGGCCATCTCGGGCGTGCTGCACGTCAACATCAACTGCAGCGACTTCGAGCGGTCCAGGGCCTTCTACGAGAAGCTCGGCTTTCGTGTGCTGATGGAGGTCGAGCAAGACGGCACCGCCGATGTCGCCAAGGCCGTCGGCCTTCCTCCGTACAAGGTCAAGGGCGCGCTTATGGCCCTCGGCGACGGCTCGGTCATCGACCTGCTCGAGTGGCAGGACCCGCACGACCCCTCCCCGCCCTACGCCCAGCTCAACCACGTGGGTCTCGCACGCATTGCGTTCGCCACGTCGGACATCGAAGCCGACATCGCCCGGCTCAAGGCCGACGGCGTCACCTTCCTCTCCGAAGAGCCCGCCGAGGTTCCCGACCCACTCGGCGGAACCACCCGCTTCATCTGCTTCACCGACCCGGACGGCACGGTGCTCGAACTGATTGAGATGGGCACCGTGATGGGCTGGGTCCAGCGCCTGTCTCAGGCGGCAGGAGACCGCTAGCCGACGCCCCCGCTCGTGACCCTCATCCTGCTCGCGCGGCTGCGCAGAGCCCGTGTGAGTCGCCCGTTCAGGGGCACCGCTCGGCTGCTTCTCGGCGGAGCGGCCGTGTGGATCGGCTAGACTCGGACACCGCATCCGGAGAGCGCGTGGATCTGAACCAGTTGTGGGGCCTGGCCTACTCGCTACCCCCGTTGATCCCCACCATTGTGATTGGCTTCGGCACCCTCGCCGCGGTGCTGTTTGCCGCATCGGGCACCCCGAGGGCTCGCTACGTGGCGATGGCCGGAGCCTCCGCGTTGTTCATCGAGATCAGCCTGATGTGCGTGTGGCGCGGCGTGTTCATGAAGCCCGATCTCATCGACTACGAGGGCTGGGTGATGCGTGGCCTGCAGGTCGGCTCGTCCGCTGTTGTGGTGCTTGCCTGGCTGCTTGTGCTCGTGAGCGCGGGACTCGGACGTGGCGATGAGTGAGTTCGACTTCTGGTCGCTTGTCTGGCTGCTTCCCTACCCCTTCTTGGGTGTCGCGACGTGGGGGATGGCCGGGTGGCTCGCTTTCAAGCAGCGTATCGTCCCCGCTGTGATGCTTGGCATCAGCGGCGTGCTGCTGATGGCGGTGCTGTTCTGGCGGGTCCTGATTCAGTTGACCTCTTCTGCGGCCATCGACTGGGTCCAGAACCAAAACTTCCCAATCGAGGTGTGGTTTCTCGCCCAGAGCCTGGTCGGAAACAGCCTGCAAGCCGCCGCCTGGCTCGCCCTCTTCGTCGGAGCCCTCGCCGGACGCCGCTCGGCACACGACGACGAAGCCTGGGAGCGCCGATCGTGACCGCAAGCCACCCGTTCGAGCTAAGCCGTCCCAACAACCGCCGCCCTCTGGAGGAGTCGTGCTGAACGCGCTCTGCATGCTCGCGTTGCTGACCTCACCCGCCGCCGCGGGGAAGCGAAACAAGCAGGCCAAAGCCCCCGAGGTGCCCCCGCTTCCGGCAGCCCTCACGCTGCCCGCCGACCGCGCTCCGGTCTACGCCAACAGCGAGGAAGCCCCTGCCCTACTCGGCACGAACCTGGACCTGACGTCGCTGTCACGCACGCAGATCACCTGGACCATTGGCGTCGACCTCGCCTTTCTCGACACCATCGACCACGACCTGGCCCTGACTCAGCTCGCCGTCGACCCCCGCTGGCGGGTCGGTCGCGAAGAAGGCGGAGTGGTCGCCGTCGCGCGGCAGGCCGTGGACGGAAAGAGCCCGACCTGGTCGATGCCGTGGCATGGCTACGCCGTCGACAGCAAGCGCTGCACGCGCACGGGCTTCACCTTCTCGGAGCGCACCCGCGAGTGGGCCTGGGACAACAGTGACTTCGTCGCCACGACCAAGTCCACCGACGAGAGCCACACGCTCACCGGCGTTCGCCTGCTCGGTAGCGCCTGCCGAGGACAGATGGGCACCGCACTGGTCGTCGAGGGCCCGATTACCCTCGAGATCTTCGAGGGCGGCACCGAGGACGGCCGCCCCCACACGATGTCTGTTGTCGACGACATCCAGAAGCTTCGCGAGCTGCCGTTCTCTGGACCCGTCATCGAGCGGCAAGGCTACACGCCGCGCCTCGTCCCGGAAGGCGGTATTCGCTCCGGGCACCCCTCCCTCGACATCGCGCGCTCCGACAGCGGCCTGATGCTCGAGGCCTGGCAGAACCCCGGTGCGGCGGGCTGGACCTGGCTGCGCATCCTCGACGGCGACCTGCAGCCCTGGGAAGAGGACGCCGTGGCCACGGCAACGCTCGAGCGCGTCGGCTGGTCAGAGAGCCCGGAAGAGCGCTTCTTGATGCAGGCCGAGATCCCCCTGCCGAGCGGACGAGCCTTCTCGGGCACCGTTGAGATCTGGACGGTCCCAGACGGGTCGGAGGACCCGGTTCGCGTGGACAGCACGCCCATCAAGATCCCCACCCGCTAGGCGTCGAGGACGGCCCGGAGCTGCTCGACCATGTCGAGGGTCACCGTCGGGGCCGCCGTGAACATGCGCGTGCCGTGGTCGCCGGTCGGGTACTCGAAGAAGGTCCAGGCCGCACTCTTGCGTTCCTGCTGGGTGATGGACCAGTCCCGCTCGTCGGTCGAGAAGGTGAAGAAGGCCGGGGTCGAGGTGAGCCAGTCCCCCATCGCCGTCTGGTTCTCGGTGTAGGTGCCACCGGTCATGAAGCCGAGAATGGCTGGCTCCACTAGGCCCTCGCCGGGCGCCCACGACGCGTAGTCGATCATCGACGTCGTGCCGTTCGACGCGCCGATCACCGCGATGGGACCGTAGTCCTCGGCTAGCTTCGCGACGGCTGCCTCGACGTCATTGCGGCCCAGATCGCCGAGATAGGCCTCTTCCCCAACGCCTCCCGACGCGCCAGACCCACGCCGATCTGGAACGAGCACGGCCCAGCCCTGCTCGCCAAGTCGGTCGATGAAGCTCGCGGGCCAGTCCGTCCGGTCGCAGCACGCCGGCGTCATGTGAAGCAGCACGACCGCCGGAGCCCCCGCCTCAGCCGCATACAAGTCGGCCTCGAGCTGCACGCCGTCACGGGTGGTCAGCGTCACGACCCCACCCGTGGGTACCTCTTCAACGGGCGGCGTCCCCCCAGAGCAGGCCACCAGCCACACAGTCGCGAGAACAGCACGCAATCGGCCTCCCTTGGTGTGCTTGGGTACCCCGCTGAAGGCCGCCGTTACGCGGGCCGAGGGAAGAACTGGTCGAGGAGAATGTGGTTGCCGTCCGGATCGACGAGGCGCAGGTGCGCGGGGGCCGTGCCCTCCGGGTCGATGCCGCCATCCTCGGGCTCAATGCCCCGCTCGCGAAGCACCGTCTGCAGGTCGCGAATGTCGGTGAAGCTCTCTTTCGCCGCCATTGCCTCGGCGTCTAGGCCGGGATTGAAGGTGAGAATGTTCGCGTCGAACATGCCGTGAAACAGCCCGATCGTCGTCTGCTCGTTTCGCAGGATCAGCCAACCCTCGTCGGCATTTCCACCGACCTCGAGAAAGCCGAGTGCCTCGTAGAAGGCTTTCGAGGCGGCGAGATCTGCCACCGCCAGACTGGTCGAAAAGGCGCCGAGCTTCATGTTGGCCTCCGGCCACAGACTACCCGATGGACTGCGTGGTAGGTTCCCGCCCTTGGAGGGGAGTGCATGTCCGATGGACAGGCACAGGCCGCGCCCGTAGGGGCCGTGACCATTGTGTTCACCGACATCGTGGGCTCGACCGGCCTGTGGGAGCGCCACGAAGAGGCGATGTCTGCCGCGCTGCGCAGTCATGACGCCTTGCTGCGCGACTGCATTGCGCGGAACGCCGGCTACGAGGTCAAGGCCGAAGGCGACGCCTTCATGGTCGTGTTCTCCGAGCCACGCCTCGCCGTGGCCTTCTGCCTCGAGGTCCAAGAAGAGCTCGTCGACGTCGACTGGCCCGAGGCCATCGCCAGCGAGCCCGCCGCCGCGACCGAGACCGGCTTTCGCGGACTTCGCGTGCGCATGGGTATTCACACCGGTGCCCCCCTCGCCCGCCTGAACCCCATGACCGGCCGCACCGACTACTTCGGACCCGTCGTCAATCGCGCCGCCCGCGTGTCTGGCGCCGCCGCCGGAGGCCAGATCCTGGTGAGTGGGCCCGTGTGGCTCGGCGTCGAGGACGACTTCCCCGGGGTGGTGTCGATCGGCTTCGGACAGCACCGACTCAAGGGCATTCCCGAGCCCGTCGACCTCGTTCAGATCTTGCCGGGCTCGCTGGCTTCACGGCGTCTACCGGCCCCGCTGAACGAGGCCGCGGACCTGACCGCCAACATTCCGATCTTCGGCTTTCTGCACCGCATCGGGGGCGCACGCTATGCCTTCCCGGTGACCCGTCGTGTCGTGACCATCGGCCGCAGCAGCACCTGCGATCTGGTCCTCGCCGAAGATGGGGTCTCGAAGGTGCACTGTGCCCTGCGCATCGACCCCGAGGGCGGCTTTCACATCTCGGATGAAGGCAGTACCAACGGCACCTCGGTCAACGACCGTCTGATGACCCGCGGAACCCTCTCAGACGGCGACCGGCTGCGCATCGGCGATGTCGAGTTTCGGGTCCAGGTCGGGCGAAAGCAGCGTGCACAGGCGCAGCAGGCCGACGAGCTGCACACCGTCGCCACCCGGGTTCTGCGCAAGAGCGATCTGCACGGCAAGCCCTCGCCGCTGCCCTACGTGCTCGGCGGACTCGTGGTCGTGGGGCTGGTGATCGCCGTCGCGCTCGCGGCCGCCTACATGTTCGTCTAGGGCGACAGCTCCCGGCAGATCGCATCGCCGACGAGCTTCGAGCTGATCGGATTGCCGAGTAGCAGCGGCTTGGGCCCATCATCTTCGAGCACCCGCGTGCTCACCGAGCACGGCACCAGGTCCTTCACGAGAATGCGCACGGTCATCGCGTGCGCCTCGTCCTTTCTCGTGTAGGGAATCGCGACATCGACCCACCGCTCCTTGGTCTTGTCCAGCGACATCGGCCCGTGGCTCTGTGCGACCACGCGGCCCTCTCCACAGTCCGCCTTGGGATGGCCGAGCGCACACATCTGGTGTCCGAGCCCAGCCACTGCCACGTCGGGAAGCAGGGGCGGGGCACAGGCGAGAGCGAAGAGCAGCACCATGTCGGGGACTAACCCGGCATCGACAAACGCAACTTCCCCCAATTTTGCTGACACACTCCACGACACAGATGGCTCTTCAGGTCCTCCCTGGAGCGATCATGAGCTGTCCCCCTCCCCGTCGCATCGTCATCGTAGGCGGCGTTGCCGCGGGCTCTTCCGCCGCCACCCGCGCTCGCCGACTCGACGAATCCAGCGAGATCATCGTGCTCGAGAAGGGTCCGCACGTGTCCTTCGCGAACTGCGGCCTGCCGTACCACGTGGGCGGCGTCATCGCGGA
>JAGSGY010000116.1 GCA_023954855.1 Pseudomonadota bacterium
CTGTGCGTCGTGCGCAGCCTTGCGCTTCGCAGCGGCGGCGACAGCTTGTGACCACGAGTGGGTCACAGCAGTGAGCGCATCGACCCGCGCGCTCCAGTCGGCGGGACCGCCGTCCCAGTCGGAGCGCAGCGCGGCGAGTTTTGCGTCGCCAAGGTTCAGATCGAGGCCCGAGGCGTGCGACCCGTAGGCCGCCAGTCTGGACTGGTGGCTGCTGCGCGAGGCCGCCATGCCGGCCCACAAGGCCTCGGCCTTGGCCTTGGTCTCGACGGCCTCGTTCAGGTGCGCGATGAGCTCATTGAGGTCCTTCTGGCCCTGCTCGACCTCCTCGACGGTCGCCGCCGCGGCAAGCACCGCCTCGAGATGCTCGGACGCCCCGAGGTGGCTCTGGGCGCGCTGCAGTGCCGCTCCGGCGTCCCCGATGTCTTCGTCGAGTTCCTTCAGCTCTTGCTGCGCCTCGCTGAGCGCCTGCGGAACGAAGGACTGGAGCATCTTCCCGAGTTCTTTCGCCTGTGTCATGCGGCGACTCCGGGTGTCATCTACCGCGGCCGCGGCCGCATGGACCTGGCGCTCGGCATCGGCCACAGCGGCGCGAATGTCGCCGAGGTGCGCGACCAGTCTTGCCCCATCGGTCAGGATGATGTCGGCGCAGTCCCGGGCATCGTCGAGGGCATTTCCACTCTGAACTGCGGCCCGGAACTGGGCCGTGAAGTGCTCGAGCTCAGCGGCTCTGTGGCCGGGCGCCAAGGTCGGGTCCTGGAATGCAGTGTCGAGGTCATCGACGCTGTGGGCGTGGACCTCCTTCCAGGCCTCTTCCACAGACTGCTGCCAGCCGATCAGCTCGGCGATGACCTGCTCCAGGGCGTCGTCCTCGGCAATCGCGGCGTCGAGTTCGTCGAGGTAGTGCACCGGGTCGGCGACGCGCTTCTTGTCGAGCTTCTTCCAGGCGAGTTCGGCGGAGGGCACGAGGGGGTGGGTCTGCAGCCAGGACTCGGGCATGCCGGCTTCGGCCAGCTGTGAGCGCATCATCGTGAGGTCGGTAATCGGCAGGTCTTGCTCAGCCAGGTGCAAGCTCGCTTCGACGGCGTCGAGAATGCGCTGCCAGCCGGCGCGAGCGTCCGCGAAGTCGATGTCGAGCTCGGCCATGAACGCGCTTGGCTCCACCCGAATCACGCGAGTAGGCCCGTCAAATAGCTTGCGCTGCGCCTCGCCCGTGTCGATCTCCAGCTCCGCATCGAGGGCGGCTGTGAGGCGGTCGTAGGCCCCCGTCGACAGGCTCGTGCTCCCCGGCTTCTGCGATTTTGCGTCGGCGAGCTGGCGGTCGAGGGCATCGAGCCCCGCGTGCAGGGTCGCGACCGCGTCGCCGACATCCTCGAGGGTCTGCAGGGTCACCGGACCCTTGAGCTTCAGCTCGACAATGCGCTCGCGCATGTCGACGTCCAAGCGCAGGTCATCGAGGTTTGCGCGCGCCTGGGTGAGTGCGGTCTCGCGGGCTTCTGCGGCTTGTTCGAAGCGGCGGCGGGCGGCGACCACGAGTGACATCCACCACCCGGCTCCGCCGACGGGCATGAGGCCGGCGACTCCGATTCCAGTGCCCGTGAGCCACGCCATTGCGGTATCTCGACGGGCGGCGATCTCCGCGATGCGCTTCTCTTCGGCGGCCTTCTTTGCAGCGACACGCTCGGCTCGAGCCTTGCGAATGGCTTCGCGTTGCTCCGCCTTCATCTCGTACATGGCCTCCATGGTGGCCATGGCCCCGATGATCGCCTCGTCGAGGGTGGCATCGTCGACGTCCTTGCCCACCTGGATGCGCTTCACGGCGATGTCTTGGGCCCATTCCGGAGCGGGTGAGACGAGGATCTCGCCCTCGTCCAACGAGACCATCACCACGGAGCGTCCACCGAGATCGGCGCGGTTCTTCCAGACGCTGATGCTGTCAGCGAGCATCGCGTCCGTGGAGCTGGTACCCCCGGCGCGTCCGCCAGGCAGCGTCTCGGCGTGCACCGACACCACGTAGCCAAGCTCCTGGGCCTTGGCCTCGCTCTCGGGCAGGCTGCGCTTGAGGGTCTGCGGCACGGTGTGGAGTCCGGGGACCGGCGGCGCCTCTTCGATATGGGCATGACGCCAGATGTACGCCTCGCGAAAGCCCACCCTGCGGCCGATCTCCTCGTCGACTGCCGTGACGAGCTTTGCCATTCCGCCGTCGAGGTCTCCAGCCTTCGCCCGCGGCAGGAAGTTCGCGTCGATTAACGGCAGAATGTCCCGGCCCCACAGGCCGTAGTCGGCATCCCACTGCGAGCCCGTCTTCACCCGCACCTCGCGGTCATCGATTCCGAGCACGATCAGCACGTCGGACTCAGGATCGAAGCCGCTCACCGGCGTCCACGCCGCCCAAGTGTCCTCGATGGCCCGCTCGGTGGCGCTCTCCCAGCTGCCGCGGCCGTCGTCGAGCACATTGCTGTAAACCACGACCCGAAACGTGCGCTCAGCCCCGTCCACGGCTTCAGCCGTCTTGTCCGTCCGAAACTCGAAGCTCGTCGGGGAGACACAGACGTCCGCGCACAAAGGCGCAGGTGCGGCAAGGGCAGGAACCGACAGAACGGCAAGTAGCGACGTGAGCAAGGAGCCTCCGGAGGCGGAGGATAGCGCTAGTGCTCGCGGAGGATCCGAAGCATGCGGCGAAGTGGCTCGGCCGCGCCCCAGAGCAGCTGGTCACCCACGGTGAACGCCGTGATGTAGTCGGGTCCCATGCGCAGCTTGCGCAGCCGGCCGACCGGGATGTCGAGAGTGCCAGATGCGGCGGTCGGGGTCAGGCCCGCTAGCGTCGAGGCCTTGTCGTTCGGGACGAAGCGCACCCACGGATTCGCGGCGCGAAGAAGCTCCTCGATCTCGTCGAGGGGCAGGTCCTTCTTCAGTTTGATGGTCACTGCTTGGGCGTGACAGCGCATCGCACCCACACGGACACACAAGCCGTCCACGGGGATCTCTGTCGTGGTGCGCAAGATCTTGTTCGCCTCGACGTGGCCCTTCCACTCTTCGCGGGTGGCGCCGTCGTCCATCTCGCTGTCAATCCACGGAAGCACGCTTGCCGCGAGGGGTGCGCCGAACGCCGCGGTGTCGAGCTCTCCGCTGCGCAGCGTCTGGGTGATCGTGCGGTCGAGCTCGAGGATGGCCGAGGCCGGATTGTCGAGTGATGCCGAGCCTGCCTGACCGAGATCGCGCATCTGGCCAACAAGCTCGCGCATGGCCTTGGCGCCGGCCCCGCTGGCGGCCTGATAGGTCATCGTGCTCATCCACTCGACGAGGTTCGCGTCGAACAGTCCGCCGAGTCCCATCAGCATCAGCGACACCGTGCAGTTACCGCCGATGTAGTTGCGCACGCCGTCCTGCAGCGCCTGGTCGATGACGTGGCGGTTGACCGGGTCGAGAATGATGATGCTGTCGTCGTCCATGCGCTTGGCGCTTGCAGCATCGATCCAGAAGCCATCCCAGCCCGCTGCGCGGAGCTTCGGGAGCACAGCCTTGGTGTACGCACCGCCCTGACAGGTGACGATCGCTTGGTTCTGGGCGAGATCGGCGATGTCGAAGGCGTCGGCAAGAGCTGGAGCGTCGACACCGATGTCGGGAGCGGGGAGGCCCACTTGCGAGGTGGAATAGAAGCGAGGGGTCAGGCCGGTAAAGTCGTCTTCAGCGCGCATGCGGTCGAGCAGCACCGACCCGACCATGCCCCGCCATCCGATGAACCCGACTCGCTCGATCTGCTGCACCTGTGCCTCCGCTTCGACTCTTCACCGCAGTCTTATGCCGTCGATCTGCGGGCGCCAGGGGCGTTTTCTTGCCTTCGTGCCGTTGGCGACAGTGCCGGTAAGGGTCTCGAGGCTACGGCTCTGCTATGCTTCGCGCCGATCTGGAGGATCAGCTGCGCCGCATCGTTCTTCTCGCTTTGTCCGTCTCCACACTCGTGGGCTGTGCGGGCCGCATCGACGCGTTCACACTGAATCGCCTCGTGCCCCGCGCTGTTGTCGGCGGCGACCTCGAGATGGTGTGCGCCGTAGGTGAGGGGCTCACCTATCCGCTCGAGGCGGTCCCGAGTGCCAACAACCCGCCCCAGCGCGGCCTGATCATCGGCGGCGCGACCTCGGCCATGTGCTCCGAGCTGTCGGCTTGGGAGCTGGAGCTGACGACGGCGCGCGCCGAGAAGCTGCTCACCGGTGACGCCCAGATCCCGTCGATCAAGGACTCTCGTTACGCTTCAGCACGCCACCACGCGCTTGCTGCAGACCGCTACTGGCGGGCTTTTCAGGCGGCAGAGACCCACTTCGGCCCGATTGGCGAGGAGTGTCCGAAGTTCAACGCTCGGCGCGACGAGTTCAGCTACATCATGGGCCTCGTCTCGGGCATGAACGCCATGCTGCACGACAAGACGGCAGGGGGCCCGGTGGGCGTTCCCCTCGATGTGCTTCCACGGGTCGCGCGTGGGGCGGTCTGCCTCGATGATGCCGACTGGTGGAGTCTTCCCGGCGCACTCCAGGCCGGAGCTTGGGCCACCGTCCCGGGATCCGGACCCTCCGACGTCGATGCCTGGGCGCTGCTCGAAGAAAAGGCCGCTGCTGGTGAGGCCTCGGGAGTGCGCGTTGCACGGGCCATTCAGGTGCTTCTGGCCTCGAATGCGGGCCGAACTGAGGCCACCGAGGCGGGAATCACAAGCCACGGTCAGTCGTTGAACGATACGCCGGTCAACCCCGACTGGCGACTGCTGGACGAGTACGCCCGGAGGATCACCTTGCATCAGTCCGACTTGATCTGGACCGCTGCAGAAGGCTATCGGACGCCGACGTTGGGTGAACTACCCGGCGCGGAGGCCGAAGCCCCGACCGATCCGTTTGGCGCAGACCCATTCGGTGGAGACCCCTTTGGGGGCGACCCGGTCGAGGAACCGACCGAGGCACCGGCAGAAGAGGGCACCGCCCCTGAGGAGACCGAATGATTCGCGCACTGCTCCCCCTTGTGATGCTCGCTGGCGGCATTGCGGCGCCGGTTCAGGCCCAGGCCGAGACGCGCTCGCTGTGCATCTTCGACCCCGCCGGCCGGTCCGGCGACTACTACCGCTTCATGCAGGACTACGTGCTCGAGGCCAAGGGCTGGGGCGCTGAGATCGAGCTCAAGCCCTACACCGACGAAGAGACGGCGGCGAAGGACTACGAGGCGGGCGCCTGCGATGGCGTCGTGGCCACCGGTGTTCGCCTCCAGCGCTTCAACCGGTTCCCGTCGAGCATCGAAGCCATCGGTGCCTTTCCGACGTACGAGCTGCTCGGCCAGATGGTGAACACCATCGCCAAGTACGACAGTGCGGCGGCGAAGATGGTCTCGGGCGACCACGAGACGGTCGGTTTCATTCCGGTCGGCGCGGCCTTCCTGTTCGTGCGCGACCGCAACATCGACACCGTTGAAGAGCTCGCTGGCAAGCGCATCGCGACCATGGATTACGACATGGCCGCACCCACGCTGGTCGAGCATGTCGGCGCCATCATGGTGCCCGCCGACCTCGGCTCGATTGGGCCGAAGTTCAACAACGGTGACGTCGACGCCTGCTACGTGTCCTCGCCGGTCTATGAGCCCTTTGAGCTCTGGAAGGGGCTCGGCGAGAACGGCGGCGTGCTTCGCGCACCGCTCGCCCAGGCCACGCTGCAGATCTTGGTGAACCGCACCAAGTTCCCCGAGGGCTTCGGCAAGAAGAGCCGCACCCACTTCGCCGAGCGCTACCCCGAGGCCATCGGTCTCGTGAAGAAGGCCGATGCGTCGATTCCGGACAAGTACTGGATTGACGTGCCCGCCGAGCGCAGCGCCGCTTGGGACGAGATGTTCCTCGATGTGCGCGTTCAGCTTCGCGACAGCGGAGCCTATGACGGCACGATGCTCTCGGTGGCGCGCAAGCTCCGCTGTGGAGCGGACAGCGCACGCGCCGAGTGCGCACTGACTCGGGAGTAGCCAGTGTCTGGAGGTCCGCGTCAACGGGACTGGTCCTCCGGACTGACACCGCTCGTCGTCTTTGCCCTACTCACTACGATGTTCGCGGGCCTTGGCCCCGAGCTCGACACCCGCTTGGTCCGCTTCGGTGAGCAGCTCTGGCCCGGCTATGCCGCCGAGCTCCGCCGTGACCCGGCGCCGATTCCCGAAGAGTGTGACCTCGATTCGCTCGATGCGCGTCTCGAGGCCTGCCCGGCGGAAGGCTCGGCGCCCGCTGCGGCTCCCGCTGGCGGCGACCCCTTTGCGGGCGAAGACCCGTTCGCAGCCCCCACGGATGCCGACCCGTTCGCGGGCGAGGACCCGTTCGCCGCTGAGCCCGCCGCGCCGGAGCCGGCCGCTGATCCGTTCGCGGGCGAGGACCCGTTCGCTGAGGCCCCCAAGCCCGCTCCTGCAGCGGATCCATTCGCGGGTGAAGACCCGTTCGCCGCGCCCGAACCCGCGGCCGCCGACCCGTTTGCTGGTGACGACCCGTTCGCCGAGCCCGCTGGGGATGACCCGTTTGCCGGCGACGACCCGTTCGCCGCGCCTGCTGGTGACGACCCGTTTGCGGGGAACGACCCGTTCGCCGCGGCCCCGAAGACGCCTGCCGTCAATTGCGACGCACTGCGCGCCGTCCGCAAGAGCTGTGCTGCGCGCGTCGATGCCTTCAGCGACATTCAGGACCGGATCACCCCGTCCGTGCGTCGCTTCCGGACCGTCGAGCTGGCGGTCGCGGGTCTGGCCAAGTTCCCATACTGGCGCCATCTTCTCGCGCTCCTCGTCCTGCTCGGCGGCATCGTCACCACCGCTCGCCGGCTGCACATCGCACTCCGCACGTCCGAGACCCTTCTCGAAGACCGCGTCGCGCAGGGCTCCCAGCTTGCCGCCCACTTGTTCATGGTCTTCTCGGCCTACTCCCACTGGCAGGTCCAGCAGAACAGCACCGCGGAGTCCGAGAACGCGGCGCTGCCGATCATCTGGGGGCTTGGCTTTCTCGCCATGGCGGCGGTGAACGTGCTGCACCTGGTGCGCGCGCCCTCCGACCTCAAGCAGGGTCCCGCGAGCATCGCGCGTCTCTTGATGGTCGTGCCGCTCTACGCCTGGATGTTCTGCATCGGCGGCGTCTACTTCCTCGGTGTCGAGGGCCACGTCAGCGGCCAGGCGATCTACCTGAACGCCTTCGTGCGCTTGCCGATCATCTACCTCGGCATCGGACTGTACATCTGGGCGGGCATGTTGCTCGCTGGCACCCGCGTCACGCAGCGGGCCCTCGATGTGCTCATGCCTTGGAAGCTGCCTCCGGCGCTTCTGGCGTGGCTCGTCGTCGTCGGCGCCGCGCTTCCGACGGCGTACTCGGGCGCCTCGGGCATCTTCGTCATCGCAGCCGGTGGCGTCATCTTCGAGCGCATGCGGGCGGCGGGAGCGGATCGACGCATGGCGCTGATGGCCACGGCGATGAGTGGTTCGCTCGGCGTCGTCCTTCGCCCTTGTCTCGTGGTCGTACTGGTCGCCGCCTACAACAAGCAGGTCACGACCGACGAGCTGTTCGCCAGCGGCCTCTGGGTGTTTGGCCTGACCGTGGCCCTGTTTGGCATCGCGATGGCGCTGATGAACCGCGAGGGCTTCAAGATTGCGTCCCCGAGCGAGGCGCTTCCCCAGAGCATCGCGGCCTTCCGACCGTTGCTTCCATACATGGGCATCGGCCTCGTGGTCGTCGTGCTCTTCGCGATGCTGTTCGGCGTCAGGCCCGAGGTTGCCGAGGGCTCGCTTCCGGTGATTGGCTGGTTCGGCGCTGCGGTCGGCTTCCTGTCGGGTACGCTCAACGAGCGCTCCGCACCGATGATCTTGCCGGCGCTCATGCTCGCGCTCGTCGCGTGGGATCGCTGGCTTGCTGGAGACGCCGAGGGGCCGAGCTTCCGCGAGTCGGTGCTCGAGTCGACGGACGAGGCGTCATCTCACGTGGGCGCCCTGCTGATGCTCATGACCGCTTCGGTGGGACTCGGCGGTGTGGTGGAGAGGGCTGAGCTGATGTCGCTCGTGCCCGAGGACCTTGGCTCGCCGATGGCGACCATGTCGCTTCTCGTCATCGTCCTTGTGCTGGTCGGCATGACGATGGATGCGATGGGTGCCGTCATCCTCGTGACCATCACGGTGGCTCAGGTTGCCTACAAGAACGGCATCGATCCGGTGCACTTCTGGATGACGGTGCTCGTGGCCTTCGAGCTCGGCTACCTCACGCCGCCGGTGGCGATCAACCACCTTCTGGCGCGCCAGGTCATAGGCCCCGAGTCGCATGTGGAGCTCGAGGAGGGAGGCACCTTCTTCGAGCGTCAGTCGCACATTGTCGTGCCCATGGCGGTGATGGGCACTGCGCTGCTGATCGTCGCCTTCGGGCCGCTGATCCTCGCCTAGCGGTGGTTCGCGACGGTGGGCGGCACGGTGTTGCCGCGCGCCTGCAGAGCGAGGGCCTCGGGGTGGGCTGTGTAGTGGGCCCTCACCGCGTCGACGAGACGCTGCTTGGCGGCGGCGTCGACCAGGCTTGGAGCTCCGGGGTTCAGGGCCTTCACCAGGGCACGCACGAGGGGCTTCTGCAGGTCGGGGACGCGCTCTTCCCACGAGGCGAGCAAGTTGCTGTCGACGTGGGAGGGAAGCGAGCCGAGAATGCCCTGGTCGTTGTCGCTGTGGATCAGTAGGCCAGAGGTCGTGCCGCGGTCGAGCGTGAGCACCTGGAACAGATAGAGCGTGTGGTAGGCGAGCTGTGTGGCGGCGTGGGCGTCTGTGGCGTCAAGGCCAGACGCCTCCTCGATGAGGTTGCCGTACACGGCGATGACCGCCTCGCTGATGCCTTGTGCAAGCGCCGCATCGGCTTGCCAATCACCGCTGTTGTGGCCCTCGGCGTAGTAGTGGACGACGCCGCGGTGGCGCCCCAGCGCCGGAATGTGGAAGTACTTGTCGCCTTGGGCATTCGAGGACTCGAACTCGGCGCCTGCGCTGTCGATCAGTGCCTGGCGGAAGCGCTCAGTGTGTGCGTCGAGGGGGTTCGACGGGTTGAGGTCGGCCATCATCCGCCACGAGCCGCGACCGTCGCGAAGCTCGGTCCAGCTCATGTGCATGTGCAGTGAGGGGGCCAGGGGATGCGCGGGGTGCACGATGCACGATAGCGCCGTCGCCGAGCGGAGCGCCTTGTCGGGAAGGTCGTCGTAGTGGACCACCGACACGTTTGCCGAGGCCCGGTTGAAGAAGCCGCCCTCGCCCGCGACCCAGCGCTCGCCGCCGCCGTGGCGTCCGCCATCGCGTAGCCAGCTCACTGGTATGAACCGTTCGGGCTTGTCGCAGGCGGACGCAGCGCCCTCCAATCGGGCCACAAGGGTGCGCTGAAGCTGGGTGACGAGGGTCTCGGCGTCGGTCGCGGTGGATGAGTTGGGGCGGGTGCGGGTCATGGTGTCCTCGGGGCCCGGAGGTATCCCGCGCCGCCGCGATCCGGGCAGAGGTGGGTTTCGATCCCACGGGGATCTTACGCAAGGCAATTGCCTGATCCGCGTGTGCACCTGCGATGCGACCTTCGCCCCTGTCTTCACGGACAAGTGGACTGTGGGTGGCCACAGCAATCGCTACACTGCGACTTCACCCACGAGGCCCACCCATGCTCTGGATTGCAGCCCTCTGGCTCGCGCCTGCCTTCGCCATCGAATGCAAGGAGCCCGTGCAGCACGAAGAACTCGTCGCCGCACTCGACGCCGCCGAGGCCTTCTATGTGGACCTCGAGGAAGAGGCCTTCCGCGACAAGGTCAACGAGATCTCGGGCTTGCTCCTGCCTTGCGTAGAGGCTCAGATCGCCCCGGAACTGGCAGCTCGCTACCATCGCAACCTCGCCCTACAGCTCTCGGCGGTCGGTGATGAGATCGGAGCCCAGGAGACGCTGCAAGCCGCCTACAACGCCCATCCGGAGTTTGTCTGGGACGATGCCATGCTTGCCGCGGACCATCCGCTGCGCGTCACCTACGACGGCCTCCAGGCCTGGGATGCCGGCTCGAAGGTGGCTGAGCCGCGCTCTGGCAGCATTTCCTTCGACGGCGTCAACGGACGCTTTAGGCCGTCGACACCGCTGATCTACCAGCGCTTCGATGCCACTGGTCGCGCCACAGAGACCCTGTACGTCGGTCCGGGCGAAGGCCTTCCGACCTACAGCGCCATCCCACGCAAGCGGAACACGCTCATTGGCTGTGCCGGCGGCGCGCTCGGACTCTCCGGCACGACCTGGCTAATTGGACGTGCCCAGCGCGGCAGCCTCTACTCGCTCGCGGCAGACCCCACGACGTCCGCCGACCAGCTCGACAAGAAGCGCGGGAGTGCCAATGCGCTGGCGGTCGTGAGCACCGCGCTGTTCGGCGTCGCCGCAGGCTGCGGAACCGGAGCCTGGCTCGTCGGTGAGCAGTAATGTCTGAGTATCTGGACTCCGGGATTGTCGTCGGTGGACGGTACCGCGTCGAGCAGCTCATCGGCGAGGGCGGCATGGCCGCGGTGTACAGCGTGCGTCATGCCCAGCTGAACACGCAGCATGCCCTCAAAGTGCTGACCATGCAGTCGAAGTCGGTGCAGCGCCGGCTCATGCAGGAAGGCCGCGTGCAAGCGGCGATCAAGCATCCAAACATCCTCTCGGTGACCGACGTCGTCGATGTCGAGGGGGCGCCGGGCCTGGTCATGGAGTTCATCCGCGGGCCCGCTCTCGATGACTTCCTGCTCAAGAAGCGCCTCACCGTCGAGCAGCTCGACTCGCTGGTGGCGCCCATCCTCGATGGCGTGGCGGCTGCGCATGGCCTCGGCCTGATTCACCGTGACCTCAAGCCGGCCAACGTCATGTTGTCGATTACCCCGGGCGGACTGCTGCCGAAGGTGGCCGATTTCGGGCTTGTGAAGCTGCTGAGCGAAGACGGCGGTGAGTTCAGCAAGACCCGGTCTGGCATGGCCATGGGTACGCCCGCCTACATGGCGCCTGAGCAGATTCGTGATGCGAAGAACGTCGATGCCCGCGCCGACATCTGGTCGCTCGGGGCGATTCTCTACGAGATGGCCTCCGGACAGCGTGCGTTCGACCAAGAAGGGGACCTGCTCCAGATCTTCAACAAGGTCGCGAGTGGAGAGTTCCCGCCGCTGCGGGACGTTGCTCCGGAGCTACCCGAGCGCATCTACGAGGCGGTCGAGGCCGCGATGACCGTCGACCGTGAGCAGCGGATCGGGAGCGTCCTCGCTCTGCGTACGCTCTACCTCGGCGAAGAGGCCACCTCGAAGCTCTGGTCCGACGACCTGCTCTCGGCAGCCGAGTCGATGGGGGGGCACGGCGATGAGACCACGGCCTTTCTACAGCAGTCGTTCCGCAGCCAAGAAGCCTATCGAGCTCCGAAGCCCTCCGAGCTGCCGACGGCGGCGCTCGAGGACCAGCACGCAGAGACCTACTATCCCGACAGCGCTGCGAAGACGGGCCAGACCGGTGGCACGCTCGACTTCGAGTCGGTGGGCCGCCAGCACGAACACACGCTTCCCGAGAAGGTCGACGCTGCGACGGTCCTGCGCGACCAACCCGAGTCGGACCGCCGCATGGGCCTAGCCCTCGTCGGAGTCGGGGTGCTGGGCATGCTCGGTGGCCTCGCGGGTGTGGGCCTGCTCTACAACGCTCTCTACATGCAACCTGCCGACGTGACGGACCCGCCCGCGGTCGTCGAGGTCGCCGAGCCGGTACCGGTCGAGGCCGTCGAGCCAACTCCAGCGGCGGCCGAGGTGCCGGTCGAAGTGGCGCCAGAGGTGGTGCCCAAGGACGTGGTGCCGACCCCAAAGACGCCTCCGAGGCCCGTCCCTGTGGCGGTCGAGCCAGAGCCGACTCCGGCAGAGCCTGAGCCGGTCGAGGTGGCCACGGCGAGCCCCCCCGAGTCGGCTGGCGGCACCACCGAAGAGGCGCGGCCGGTGGTCACCCTCAACTCCGATGCCAGCGTCTTCCTGATCGACGGGCAGGGCCGCCGCGCCAATCTCGACGCTCTCGACGCCGGCACGTACACGGTGACCGCCGTCTTCGACCCGGCCAATCCAGATGAGACGACCGACATTCAGTCGGTGACCCTGACCTCCGAGAGCCGCTTGTCGATCAAGTGCCTCAAGTCGCAGCGCAAGTGCAAGGTGTCTCAATGACCTCTCGTTTTCTCTCGGAGTGCACCATGCACACCCCCGTTGCTCTTGTTCGCCTCGTGCGGCCTCTCTCTGTGTTGCTTCTGGCAGGCTCACTGGCGGGCTGCTCGTACGTCGGGTCGAAGACCTACACCGAGGACATCCAGGACTACGACGGCGACGGCGCGATTGCCGAGCGCTTCGGCGGCACCGACTGTCGCGACGACGACCCGACCATCCAGACTTGCGATGCCGACGGAGACGGCGAAAACAGCGTGGCCGCAGGGGGCACCGACTGCGACGATGGTGATGCCACGGTCGGAACGGGCGCTCAAGAGATCTGCAACGACATCGACGATGACTGCGACGGCTTGATCGACGACCTCGATGTCGATGTCGCCAATGTCGACCGTCCCACTTGGTACCGCGACGCCGACGGCGATGGTTTTGGCAATCCCGATGACACCGCCGAGGCGTGTGCTGCTCCGACGGGCTTCATCGCCGTTGCAGGTGACTGCGACGACTCCCGAGACAACGTGAACCCCGGTGCCAACGAGTTCTGCGACCTCGTCGACCACAACTGTGATGGCGACCTCGAGTTCAATGCCGTCGATATGACCAACTACTACGCCGACGGTGACGGAGACGGCTACGGTCGCGACGAGTTCGCCGGTGAGCAGGGCTGCCCTGGCGACGCCCCCGATGGCACTGCGGCCAACAACGATGACTGCGACGACAACGCTGCGGACGTGTTTCCTGGCGCGGTCGAGACGTGGTACGACGGCGTCGATCAGAACTGCGACGAGGCCGACGACTACGACCAGGACGGCGACGGAGCGACCTACCCCGATGCCGACTGTGACGACACCGACTCGACCATCGGACCCGGCGGCGCCGAGCTCTGCGACGGCATCGACAACGACTGTGACGGCTCGATCGACGAGGTCGAGGACGTCGCTCCCTTCGAGCTGACCTACTACTACATCGACGCTGACGGCGACAACGCTGGCGGTGGGGACCCCATCGGCTCGTGCGCGACCGTCATTCCCAGCGGCTTCGTCGCGACGGGTGGCGACTGCGACGATGGCAACCCGACGGTCAATCCGGGCGGCACTGAGGTCTGTGACGGTGCAGACAACGACTGCAACGGCTTCGTCGACGACAACGCATCCAACCCCAACACTTACTACGTCGACGGCGACGGCGACGGCTTCGGCGATGTGGCGGTGACCGCCTGTGTGCAAGCCGATGGTTGGAGCGGATTCGACGGCGACTGCAACGACGGCGATGCGTCGATCTTCCCGGGCGCCTTCGAGATCTGCGGTGACGCGAACCAGCAGGACTGCGATCTTTCAGGACCCGCCTTCGACTGCGACGGCGATGGTGTCGACGGCGCCTACGCGGGCAACGGCAACAGCGGTACCGACTGCGACGATACGCAGGCCGCCACCTATCCGAACGCACTCGAGATCTGCGACGGGGCCGACAACGATTGCGATGGCTCCATCGACAATCCGCCAACCGAGCCGGTCGACAACCTCATCTACTACGCGGACCTCGATGGGGATGGCTTCGGCGCTGGCCCGCAGCTGTTTCCGCAGTCCTGTGGTGAGGCCGTCGGTATGGTCACTAACGACGAGGACTGCAACGACCTAGACGCGGCGGTGCATCCCAACGCTGGCGAGCTGTGCGACGGCATCGACAACAACTGCGACACACTCACCGACTCCGGCCTCATCGCAGAGCCCCGCGCGTTCTACCTGGACCTCGACGGCGA
>JAGSGY010000093.1 GCA_023954855.1 Pseudomonadota bacterium
CGGTAAGCGTGGTCTTGCCGTGGTCAACGTGGCCGATGGTGCCGATGTTGACGTGCGGCTTAGTGCGCTCGAACTTCTCTTTAGCCATGATGAAGCTCCCGAAAAGAAGGGGTGGTGACTGGAGCCCATGACCAGAGTTGAACTGGTGACCTCTCCCTTACCAAGGGAGTGCTCTACCACTGAGCTACATGGGCGGAATGGAGCGGGAGACGAGGTTCGAACTCGCGACCCTCAGCTTGGAAGGCTGATGCTCTACCAACTGAGCTACTCCCGCAGGTACGAGCATGTTGCTCGTAGAAAAAAGGTGGGAAGGGCTGGATTCGAACCAACGTAGGCGATGCCGGCAGGTTTACAGCCTGCTCCCTTTAACCACTCGGGCACCTTCCCAATATGAAGAGGACGTCGACCCAGAAGGGTCGCCGAAATCTGTTGATACATGAAAGAGAACGTGCGCCGGGAGCTGACGATGGGACTTGAACCCGCAACCTGCTGATTACAAATCAGCTGCTCTACCAATTGAGCTACGCCAGCGGAAACCGCCGCCCAGCCTTGTCCAGCGCCCGCCGCCTTTAATGTCCGCGCTCCCCTGGTGTCAAGGCGATGCGTCGATTCTTGGATAATTCGGGTCAAACCAGTGTTCAGGCGCAGGATCCGAGAGTCGCACCTGAAGAACAACCGCGTGATCCACGAGCTTGCCCGCATGATATCGGCGAATCCGGCCCGGGAGCCAGTCCCCATCCTTGGTGCGGAGAAGATCCTCAAAAACCGTCGCCTCGTCCGCCTGTTCCGGTTGCGCATCCACGCACAGCAGTCGCCCTTTGACCGTGCGGCATCCGGAGGGAGGCTGCACCGCACCGCCAAAACCGGCCAGGAACGCCGAGGATAAAATGTACCCCGGTGCGAGTCGGTCTATCCACTCAGCTGCGCGAGCGGGAGAGGCGTCGGTTCGGGTGCCCTCCACCCAGATCCAGGATCCTTCAGGCCCGTGCAGCAAGCGGCTCGAGACGAGATCGCCCCCGATCGCCTCAAGGATCACCGATACCTGGGCTCCACGCCGGGACCAGGTGTGGTTCATCTGCCCATCCGGCAGCACTCGCTGAAACTGAAAGAGCACATGCTCGGCTTGCCCGAGCTGGAGAGACAGCGATGGACCCGCTTCGACGAGCACCGCCGGAGGCAGCGCGGCGGGGACCTGATCGAAGGCCAAGACCCCCCTGCCGAGCTCCCCCGTGAGGCGTTCAGCAACGTCGCTCGCCGCCCGAGCATCCACAGCTTGGAGGTCCAAGCGAACACGCAGCCCCCCATTCGGGCGGACGACAGTGGACGAGTAGCCAAGCTCACCGAGGTGGCGAAGCACTCGGCGGGCATCCCGAGCATTGTCGACGGGTACTTCGAGGACCGGCTGAGCAAGCGCGGCGGTGATCAGGCTAAGCAGTAGCATCTGCCCCAAGGCTATCCCGCCGCCGAAACCCCGGCTCCATCGAGGACGCATGCACGCGACGGAACTCCAAGCCGTGTTCGACGAGCTCCAGCGCCTGGTCGGCCAACACCGGGGACAGGTGTGGCAGCCATCTCGCGGGGAAGTGGTCATCGAGATCGGGGGCGAGCGCCTCCTCATCTCCCCCGGGGGCGCCTTCCCGCGGGTGCACACGATCACGCGCCGACCGAAGCAGCCCAAGCGTCCATTCTCCTTTCAAGGAGCCCTTCGTGCGCATCTAGGTCCGAGGTTGACGCGACTCGCAGTCATTGGCGGCGACCGGGTCTGCGAGCTGGAGTTTGGCGATGCAGTGCTGCACATTCGGCTGTTTGGAAGAGGCCGTGGCGTTCTGCTCGTGAACAACACCCCCGTCTCGGCGACCGATGGCCCGACCCCAGCGGAGCTCCCTCCTCTGCCCCCGGTGCCCGGGCCCCCGCGCCCGCCGCGCTTCTCCCCGCAAGGAGATGAATCCTGGGATGATGCCGCCCGACGCTGGTTTGGAGAACGTGTTGCGACGACGGCCCGCAACAACATGCGGACCGGCATCCGCCGTCGCCTCGTGCGGGAGGTAAAGCGAACGCGTCGCTTGGTTCGGGCACTGGCGAGCGACCTTGACGCCGCTGAGCGGGCGCCAATCCTGCGGGCGCAGGCCGATGTACTGGCGTGCAACCTCCATCAGTTGACTCGGGGACAGGACCACGCGGTGCTGCCGAGTCTCGAGCAACCCGGAACCAACGTGGAGATCCGGCTCGATACAAAGCTCTCCCCCGCCGAGAACATGAACCGCCTCTACAAGAAGGCCGGGCGACTCGAGCGGTCTGGCGAGAGGGTCCTAGAGCGTCTCGACACCGAAGAGAACAGGCTTGCAGACCTGTCCGCGAAGCTCGAGGGCATCGAGGACGCCGACCTCCCAGCCCTGCGGGCTCTGGACAAGCTCCTTCCGAAGCAGGGCCGGGGAGCGGCGCCGACCAAGCGTGTGCCCTGGGACACTTGGCTGGGCCCTGGAGGAATGCGCCTACGCGTCGGGCACAACGCCGCTGCCAACCGAAAGCTCTGCTTCTCAGTGTCGCGCGGGCGAGACTGGTGGCTGCATCTTCGTGACCGGCCGGGGGCCCACGTGGTCCTCGCCCTGGGGGGAGCGCAGTCCCCTCCCCTCGAAGCCCTTCTTGCGGGTGCTCAGCTCGTCCTCATCGCCGCACGGATTCCCGAGGGGACCGCGGCCGACGTGCAGTACACGGAGATTCGTCACCTTCGTCCGATCCCCGGTGAATCCGGAGGGCGCGTGCGGGTCGCGGAGGAGCGAGTGCTCCGCGTTCAGCGCGATCGGAGCGCCTTGCACGGGTGGGACAAGCAAGACCAAGTCTAGCGTATCGGCATCGCAGTGAAGCAGAGGACGAAGACAGGGATGAGCAAGAGGCCGAGGCGTCGTTCGAGCGGCGTGGGCGGCTGCGCGCCGTTGCGAACCTTCATAGGCTGACGCGCCCCGAGTACCTGAAGTGCGATGGCCCAAACCATCCACCACGGCCACCACAGAGCAAGTGCGAGCAGTCCGCCCGTCACCACCCAGGCAGCCGTCGAAGCGCGCTCAGGCCAAAGCGCAGAGAAGGCGTGTCCGCCATCCAACTGGCCGAACGGCAGCAAGTTGATCGCCGTCACCAGGCAACCGATCCACGCGGCGAACGCCAGGGGATCACCGGTCGAGATTTGGGTACCCTCCCCCGTCCACCATCCGAGGGCGCGGAAGAGCAACGGGGTGCTGAGAACGAAGGGCTCATCGGCACCCACGGGGTCCAAGCCACGAGCCATGGCAACCGCCGCCACCATCACCACGACGGCAAAGCCTGCCAGAGGCCCCGCTGCACCCATGGCAACCAGCCCTCCCCTGCTGCGGGGATACTCACGCACGTCGATGATGGCGCCCAGCGTTCCGATCCACACGGGGATGGGTAGAAACAACGGAAGGGATAGCCTGAAGCCGTAGACCCGCGCGGTGATGTAGTGACCGAGTTCGTGAGCCAGCAGGATGCCGATGAGCACAAAGGTGAACACCAGCGCATCAAACAAACCTCGGCCGGCGCCCGCATCCCACTGAAGCGCGCGCACCGCGAACACGCTTGCGCAGGTCGCCAAGAACAAGCCGATCGCGATTCTTCGCTCGGGAGCTTCAGGATCAGGTCTCGGGATCAGGCTCACCCTTGCCTCTCGCATTCGGGGACGTAGGTTGTCTTGGGGTCAGACCCAAGGGAGTGTAGTCCGATGACCGACCCATACCGCGCACTTGGGGTTTCTCGTGACGCTGACGACGACGCCATCAAGAAGGCGTTCAAGAAGCTCGCGAAGAAGTACCACCCGGACTTGAACGACTCACCGGAAGCGGAAGAGAAGTTCAAACAGGCGAATGCTGCCTACGCGATTCTCGGTGATGCCGACAAGCGCAAGGCCTGGGACACCTTCGGTGAAGCGAGTACGCGCCCTGGCTTCAACGCCGATCAGGCACGCGCCTGGGGTGCTGGCGGTGGCGGATTCGGTGGCTTTGGCGGTGGCGGCGACATGTCGGACATCCTCGAGTCGCTGTTCGGCGGTGGTGCGGGCCGGCCACGCGGTCCTCGAAAAGGCGCCGACCTGCGGGTCCGCCTTCAGGTCGATCCGATGCTGGCCATTCGCGGCGGCGAGACCACCGTCCGTATCGGGCGCCCGGACGGCACCAGCGACAACCTCAAGGTCCGCATTCCCGCCGGCGTCTCCGACGGTGGGAAGCTGCGACTGCGAGGGCAAGGGCACCCGCCTCCGGGTGGTGGTCCGTGCGGCGATCTGATCGTGATCCTTCAGATCCCCGACCACCCCCTGCTGAAGCGCGTCGACGACAATCTTGAGTTGGAGGTTCCGATCACCGTCGGCGAGGCCGTCCGTGGCGGAAGCATCACGGTACCTACGCCCACCGGAGACGTGAAGGTCACCGTGCCCGCTGGCATCACCGCGAGCAAGCGACTGCGTCTGCGAGGCCGCGGCGTGCAGACCAAGCAGCCCGGCGATCTCTACCTGAGCCTGCGCATCGTCCTTCCCGACGCCGAGGCCGAGGGTGTGGCCGAAGCGGCTGAGATGCTGGAGGGTGCCTACGAAGACGTCCGCGGAAAGCTCGCCCTGTAGTTAGGAGCCGCGCGGTACGACGAGCTTCATCACCGTCTTGCCACAGCCGACGGTGTCTCCGCCCTTGAGCTTGGCCACATTGACGCGTCGACCGTTGTGGTAGGTGCCGTTCGTGCTGCCGAGGTCGCGCAGGAAGATCATTTCGCGGCCAAACACCTCGATGACGGCGTGATGGCGCGAGGCCTCCACGTCACTCAGGGGCACTTCTCCGGTTCGACGGCCGATGGTGTTGTTGCCCCTGGAGAACGGGAACGACTTCCCCTGGTCCGAGCCCGCGACGACATCCACGCTGGCAACGAAGCCGGGCGGGAGTCGGAGGTCTTGCCCAATCAAGTCCGCGCTGCGTGCGCCTGCGCCACCGGGGACCTCGACCAATTCCTCATCGAGGAGCCAGGCAATATCGAGCTCTGACAGGCGGTCGCCCTGAGCAGGATCCGGCTGCTCGACCGGTGGCTCTCCCACGTAGAGAATCATTCGGGTCGCACCGACCGTGATCTCCGCGCCAGGCCGAAGCGTGACTTCGCGAACCAGGCGCCCATCGACCATCGTGCCGTTGGTGCTGCCGAGGTCTTGGAGCACGAAGTTGCCGCTCACACCGCGAATTCGACAGTGTCGACCACTGACGAGCGCGTCATCGAGGATCAGGTCACCCCGCTTTCGACCGATGACCATCTGCGCACCCGGAACCAGCGGCACATTCAGGCCCTGACGGGGTCCGCTGACGATTTGCAGGAAGGCGTCTGCCAAAGATGCCCTCAGGCCGTCGCGCTGGTGGACTTCTTGGCCTGGTCACCGAGCCAGTAGCGATGGAAGCGCCCTGGGAGTTCGCGCCCGAGCACCTGCTCCATGAAGGCGCCGGCGTCGGCGGCCGTGTCGAGGTCAACCCCCGTGGCGCAGCCCATGCGCTCGAACATGTAGAGAAGGTCCTCGGTGGCCGCGTTGCCCGCAGCCCCGGGAGCGTAAGGACATCCGCCGGTTCCGCCGATCGAGCCATCGAAGCTGCGGATGCCCGCCTGCCAGGCCGCATAGGCGTTGACGAGGGCAGTCCCGCGGGTGTCGTGGAAGTGGACGGCAATCTTGTCGAGGGGGATGCCCGCCTCGGACAGCCCGTCGAGGACGCGAGTGACGAGCGCCGGATCGGCCATGCCCGTCGTATCTCCGAGGGCGATCTCGTCTGCGCCCACGGCCAAGAGCTTCTGCGCGAGCTCCACGGTGCGCTGAACGGCGATGTCGCCTTCGTAGGGACAGCCGAAGACGCAGGAGATGTAGCTGCGGATCTGGAGCTTCTCGGCCTTGGCGATATCGACTACCCGCTCGAGGCTCGACAGCGACTCCCGGACCGTGCGGTTCACATTCTTCTTGTTGTGGGTCTCGCTCGCCGACAGGAAGGTCGCGATGTTCTGAACGCCAGCGTCGAGGGCGCGGTCAAGACCGACGCGGTTCGGAACCAGAGCCCAGTACCGAACGCCTTCGACGTCGGGCAGCTGCCGGAGCACCTCGGACGCGTCAGCGAGCTGAGGAATCCACCGCGGGCGCACGAAGCTCGTGACCTCGATGTCCTTGAACCCTGCCTCGATCAAGCGCAGTGCGATCGCCACCTTGGACTCGGTGGGAACGTGGGTCGGCTCGTTTTGAAGTCCGTCCCGAAGGCAGACCTCGTAGATGCGCACTGGCTCGCGATGCGGCTCCATCTGTACTCCTCCCACGAGCGTAACACGCGGCAGCCCACCCAACCCCGACCCGCGACGCTTCGTGGTCGAACGGCCCAAACAACCGCCGGTACCGACAAAATGCCGACACCTTGACTAGAAGCCACGCCCCTGAAAGGTCCGCGATGGCCCTCAGCCGCGGAACCTGGGGATAACCCTAAGGTAGATTCTCGAAATAGAGTTGACGAGTCAAGAGTTTGGTGGACCCCAACCCGCAGAAGGCCCAGATCGACACCGCCGCCCGTGAAGTCGCACTGGCTGGGGATCGTTCTGTGGAAACTATGCGCTCAGTTGCTTAAACGAACGGTCGTGCTAAATATGGAACATGCGAAAAGGCGACCAGACCCGCGACACGATCCTCGCAGCTGCATTGAGCTCGGCCAGTGCGCTGGGCCTCGAGGGGCTGTCCATCGGCAAGCTTGCCCGCGAGACCGGCCTGTCGAAGAGTGGTCTCTTTGCGCACTTCGGATCCAAAGAGGAACTCCAGATTCAGGTTCTGGATCGTGCGGCGGAGTTGTTCACAAACCGCGTCGTTCGCGCGGGCATCACCGCACCCAGGGGAGAAGCCCGCGTTCGCTCCCTCCTCGAGCATTACCTTGACTGGGCTGACAGCCGTACAATCCCGGGCGGATGCGTGTTCATGTCGGCCTCGTTCGAGCTCGATGACCGCCCAGGACCCGTTCGCGACGCCTTGATTGACCACGTAAAGGACCTTCGTGGCGTCTTTCGCAAGGCAGCATCCCTGGCCATGGAGAGCGGCGACTTTCGTGCCGATCTCGACCCAAGCCAGTTTGCCTTCGACGTCCACGCCGTTGCGCTGGCCTACCACGTACAACTCCGCCTCTTTGAGGACCCCGGCGCACGACAGCGCGTGTGGAACTCGATCGAGCGCATCCTCGCGGCTGCCCGCGCAGCCTAGCCCCACCCGTGAAGGAGAAGACCATGTCGACCCGCCCCTCCCACCGCAAGAATCGCACGAACGTTCGGGCACAACCCTCTACCAGCACGACCGTTCGTGCAATGCGGGTGCTCGGTGGAACCCTCGGACGCAGCTTTCCCGACGCCACCGCACGCATCGCCCTCGAGGCCTGGTTGCGGCCCCGGCGCTTCACTCCCCCCCGCCGCGAGGCCCACTGGCAGATGGGCGCGACCGAGTTCCGCGTCGGTCGTGGAACTCACGGTGTCCGGGCCTGGTCCTGGGGCGAAGGCCCGATCGTGCTCTTGGCACACGGCTGGGAGGGACGAGGTCTGCAGCTTGGTGGCTTCGTTCGTCCACTCGTCGACGCCGGGTTTCGCGTCGTGACCTGGGATGCCCCCGCCCACGGACAGTCCGGCGGTCGCAAGTCAAGCCTGTTCAGCTTCGCGGACACCATCGGTGCCGTCATTCGGCAGCTCGGCCCTGTGCACGCGGTGGTCGCCCACTCCATGGGCGCGGCTGCCACGCTGTTCGCACTCAAGCCGGGGCTGCCCGTCTCCCGTTTAGCTCTGATCGCCCCAGGAGATCCGTCGGAGGCCACCGCGCGCATGGCAGAGCTCCTAGGGCTGCACGACGACGTCACCGACGCCATGCGCGAGCGAATGCAGGCCCGCTTCGGCATGACCCTCTCCGAAGTGTCCACAGAGAAGCTCGCGGCAGAGCTCGAGCAGCCCATGCTGGTCATTCACGATGAAGACGACGTCCACGCAGAGGTCGAGTCTGGTCGGCGGATCGCCGAAGCCGCACCGCACGGCTCGTTCACAGCGACCCAAGGCCTGGGCCATCACCGGATCCTGCGAGACAGCCATGTCATTGAACAGATCGCCTCGTTTGTGGCCGACCGCCCGGTCACCCTTCGCAATACGGGCCGCCTCGGGCTCACCATTGAAGACGTCCTGGCCGACCTAAACCACGGACGGGGTTAGCCTCTCGCGGCGGACCCACCGCGACGAGGAGAGCGAACGTGATTGTGCTCATCACCGGCTGCAGAAGCGGCTTTGGACTTCATGCCGCCGTCGAGGTCGCTCGGCGCGGACACACGGTCTACGCCGGGCTGCGTGACCTCTCGACCGCGGACGCCCTGCGCACAGCCACGGAAGGGCTCGACGTTCGTCCCGTGCAGCTCGACGTCACCAAGCCCGAAGAGCGCGACAGCGTGGTGGCCGAAATCCTCGCCGAGCATGGCCGCATCGACGGACTCGTGAACAATGCAGGCATCGCCATTGGCGGCTTCGTCGAGGAAATCGAGGAGGATGAGCTTCGCCGGGTGATGGAGGTCAACTTCTTCGCGATCTGGGCGCTCACCTCGGCATGTCTGCCTGCCATGCGTGCCCAAGAGAGCGGCGCCATCGTGAACATCAGCTCTCGTAGCGGTGTGTACGCGCTGCCCGTGCTCGGCGCCTATGCCGCGTCAAAGTGGGCGCTCGAGGCGATGTCCGAGTCCCTTCGGCACGAAGTGAGGCCGTTTGGCATCCGGGTCACCCTCATCGAACCGGGTCCCTACAAGACCGACATCTTCGACCGCCCGTACGCCATGGGTCGCAATGTGGGCGGACCGAACTCCCCCTATGCGCAGTTCATGGACAAGCTGAACGAGACCGTCAACCAGTCCAAGGCGTCGGCCCATGACCCGAGGGATGTGGCTCGGAAGATTGCCGACCTGCTCGAAGCCCCTGCCCCCGCACTTAGGCATCCGATGGGTCCTGGCGTCGTTCCCTCGCTCCTTGCGCGCCGATTCCTGCCGTTTGGGCTGCTGGAGCGGCTCATCGCGAAGAAGACCGGGCTGACTAGGGGCTGAGGCTGATCTCAGGGGCCCCGGTCGCCGAGGTCTCGATGAAGTGGCGGTACATCCTCGCCGCCACCGTGTCGTTGAACACGACGTAGTGGTCGTCGTTCCACTGCGTGAAGGCGCTGGTCACCCGAGTCCCGTCATAGGCCTCGACATTCGAGGAGAGGGGGCCGACCACTTCCGGCAACTCCCGAAGCGCAAAGCTCTCGGCATCGGTCAGGCGCGGAGCCAAGATCGGCATGCGAGCCGCCGACGCGAGCGCCTCCGCCGTCAAGAAGCTGGTCTGGATGTCTTCGAGCCCACTGGTCACCAACACTGGCATGGGCGCCTGGTCTGAGAAATAGGCGTCTTCCGCGTGCCAGTACGGGGCGTAGTTGATCGGGTCGGTGGATTCGACGAGCCACTGAAGCACACCGACGACCGGATGAAGGTCGGTCGTTTCTTCACCGTCTGCGAATTTGAGCGCGTCGGCAATCAGCGTCGCAAAGTCCTGCGGGTCCTTCCGCACAACCACCGTGATCGCCAAGCCGCCGCCCACGCCACTCAGCATCGCCGCATCGACAGTTCCATCGAAGAACGGCACCGCGAGAGCCCCAGTCAAGCCACCCTGGGAGTGCCCCATGAAGAGGATGCGCTCGGAGTCGAGCTTGATCACGTCCCCTTCCTCGGTCTCGAACTCGAGGTCTTGCGAGGAGAGCGCGTGGGCCAAGTAGACCGCGTCGAGAGCCCCTTGGCGGAAGTTGGTGCGCGCCGAATCGGGATTGAGCACGTTGAACGAGTGAAGCTCGGTGTCTGTGTTGTCGGTGCCCCGAATGCCGTGAAGTGGCTGATCGATGCCGATGGTGACCACGCCTGCGGTGCCGAGCTGCGAGGCCACTTCCATGGCGTTCGAGCTGTTGCAGAAGGTCGAGAAGCTACCGCCAGTGCCGTGCTGGTAGATGACGATCGGCCAGCCAGACTCGGGCTCGTCGCCCAGCTCGACCGGCGTGCACATGCGGAAGTTCATGTCGTCCCAATCGGCGATGATCGGCGATCCGTCTTCGCGAAACTGGAACTCGCCGCCGCTGAAGGCGTAGGGCCGCTCGCCGTGCTGAAACAGCGGACCGGAGTAGCGACCATCGTACCGGCGATAGAACAGGTTCTGGCCGCGGGAGTTCACGTGCCGGTTGAACGCCGCCGGCTCGATATTCTCATGGATGTACCGCGACATTCGACGCATCTCGTCGAGAGGATCCCCGGTGGTGAACACCGTGGCCACGGCAACCTCGGACCGCTTCACTTTGTCGCGGTCGAGCACTTGTAGAAGGCCCTCGAAGGAAGGGTCATCGAGCGCTTCATCCATGTCGGGATGGGCCTGGGCTGCATCGACAGTCAGCACGAGCCCGTATTGGGTGTTCGGCCGGAGCGGAAATCCCCAGACAGGGGCCACCGCGAGCAGGTTGCCCGGCTGGTAGGTGTTCTCGTCGTCCTCGAAGCCCCAGCGCACCGGGACACGCTCACCCCAATAGGGCGACGTGGGGTCGGAATCGACGAGAAACAGCGACGCGTCCTCCTCGAGTGAGCCCGCCGCGTCTGGAAGTAGCTCTTCGTCGATCTCGTCTTCGAAGCGGAGGTATATCGGCGAGTTGGTTCCGTAGCCGCGAAGTTCGGTCGCCGCGTCGAGGTAGCGCTCGAGCAGCGAAAGCTCATCGGGGTTCGGAAATCCCGACACGTCCACCGCGCCGTCCGCGTCCCGCCGCGCATCTGTAGGCCACGGCGCATCGAAGAGGGCGTCACTGCCGGGATCGTAGATCGGCATCGGCCCGACAGAGGGCTGAGTGCAGGCGGTCAGGCCGAGGAGCAGGATGAAGGAACGCATACTCGATGCTACCCCGCGACGTCTGCGACGGCATGCCCTTAGTAGATAGGCATCGATGCATCGATCTCGGATGCCCAACCCTTGATTCCGCCCTCGAGATTCAGGACCGTGAAGCCCGCGTCGGCAAGCTGCTTGCAGGCCGTTCCGCTGCGCCCACCCGTCTTGCAGTACACGAGGATCTCGCGATCACGTGGAAGTTCCTCGATGATCGAGAGCACGTCCTCGTGGGCCTGAAGGCGGTCCGTGAAGTCGAGCTGGACGATGTCGGCTTCGTGCGACTTGCGAACATCGAGCACGTAGGGAGCCCAGCCCCCGTCCAGCTTGGACTTGGCCTCGGTGACGGTGAGCTGGCCATAGGCGGCGTCCTGATCGACGGCATCCGACTCATGGTCGTTCATCGGCACGCCGCAGAACTGCTCGTAGTCGATGAGCTCGGTGATCGCCTTGGCGTTCGGGTCGCGCCGGAGCTTGAGCTCGCGAAAGCGCATGTTCATGGCGTCGTACAGCAACAGGCGGCCCGACAGGGTGGTGCCCTTGCCGAGTAGGATCTTCACCGTCTCGGTCGCCTGGATGGTTCCGATGAGGCCGGGAAGAATGCCCAAAACACCACCCTCAGCACAGGAGGGAACGAGTCCCGGCGGGGGCGGCTCAGGGTAGAGGTCACGGTAGTTCGGACCATCCCCGTAGTTGAACACACTCGCCTGGCCCTCGAACTTGAAGATCGAGCCGTAGACGTTGGGCTTGCCGAGCAAGACGCACGCGTCGTTGACCAGGTAGCGGGTAGGGAAGTTGTCGGTGCCGTCGACCACGACGTCATACGGCTCGAGGATACGCATCGCGTTGTCGGAGGACAGCGGCTCCTCGTAGATGTCGACCTGCACGTTGGGGTTGATGTCGTGAATCCGCTGCTTCGCGGAGACCACCTTGGCGACGCCGATGCTCGACGTTCCGTGGATGATCTGGCGCTGCAGATTGCTGGCGTCGACGACATCGAAGTCGACGATACCGATGCGACCAATGCCGGCGGCCGCCAAGTACATCAGCAGCGGTGAGCCAAGCCCGCCGGTGCCCACGCACAGCACGCTGGCCGCCTTGAGCTTCTGCTGGCCGACCAGGCCGACCTCTTCGAGGATGAG
The DNA here is from genome assembly GCA_023954855.1 of Pseudomonadota bacterium. Lineage (GTDB taxonomy): Bacteria > Myxococcota_A > UBA796 > UBA796 > M1803. The sequence goes on from JAGSGY010000093.1 coordinate 12,093, forward strand.
GTGGCGGGAGTAGCGAGCCACTTCCTCGTTCGAGAGCGACGGGAGGTTCCCGCCAGCGATGCTCGGAACAATCGTGAGCTCGGCGCTGCCGTCAATCGCAGTGGCCTCCCCATCCAGGAAGCGAATGTCTTCGTCGCCTAGGTAGACATTCACGAAGCTGCGGAGCTTGCCCGTGCCGTCACGCAGGTGCCTTGCGAGATCGGGGTGGGTGGTCGTGAGGGCCTCGAGGGCCTCGGACACGGTCGCGCCTTCGACGTCAACGGCGGCCTGACCTCCCGTGTAGGGACGCAGAGGAGTAGGGATGTGAATGACGGCCACTAGGCCTCCTCGACCGCAGCAGCGGTAGTAAGGGTCTCTTCGGTCATGGCAGAACGGTCCTCGACGAGGCGCCAGCTCCGCGTGTCCACCACCGTTCCGCCCATGACGGAGACGATGACGTAGGAAAGGTTGGGGAGCGCGTGGTCCCGGTCGAAATCGCTGTACCGAGCCGGATGGTCGGGATGCGAGTGGTAGTACCCGAGGATTGCGAATCCCTCGGCCTCGAGGGCTTGCTCTGCCCGCATCAGGGTGAGTCCCGAGACCTTGTACCGGTTGTGCGCAGAGTCGGCCCGCTCATTGATGAGGGCGCGCACACGCACGACACGATGCGAGACCGCATCACCCGCAAGAATGCCGACGACCTCGTGGGGGAAGCCCTCTTCGGCGTGCTCGTTCATGGCTTGGACAGCCGATGCATCCATGGTCAGCATGTGCCCTCCCAGATGTGCGACTCGGACAGGTAGCGAACACCCGAGTCGGGTGCGATGCAGACGATGACGCCCTCCTTGAGGTCCTGAGCGAGCTCGACGGCCGTCCAGAGTGCGGCTCCAGTCGAAGGACCGACAAGCAGTCCCTCCTCACGTGCGAGGCGTCGAACCCACAGGTAGGACTCCTCGGTGGGCGCCCCGACGTTCACGTCGGCGAGCTCCGGATCGTAGATCGCCGGCACCAGTGCGGTCTCCATGTGCTTGAGCCCCTCGATGCCATGAAAGGGCGAGTCGGGCTGCACGGCGACGAGCGTGATGTCGGGCTTGGTCTCGCGCAGGAAACGTCCGGTTCCCATGAGCGTGCCAGACGTCCCCAACGAGGAGACGAAGTGGGTGATGCGCCCGCCCGTCTGCTGCCAGATCTCGGGCCCGGTGCCCCGATAGTGTGCACGCCAGTTGGCATCGTTGCTGTATTGGTCCAGGTACACCCACTCGGGGTGCTCAGCCGCGAGCTCGCGGGCCCGACGAATCGCGCCGTCGGAACCCTCAAGGGGCGACGTTGCGACGACCTCTGCACCATAGGTGGCGAGCAGCTGCTTGCGTTCTGCATTGGCGTTCTTGGGCAGACAGAGAACGAGCCGATAGCCACGCGCTGCGGCGGCCATGGCCAGTGCGATGCCGGTGTTTCCGCTCGATGCATCGAGGACCGTCGCACCTGGCGACAGTCGCCCAGTCCGCTCGGCTTCGAGAATCATCGAGAGCGCGGCGCGATCCTTTACGGAGCCGCCGGGATTGAACCACTCAGCCTTCAGCCAGATCTCCACGCCTGCGGGGACACGGTCCGCGACGCTAGGTCCGAGGGGAATCAGCGGTGTGCCGCCAACCTCGTTCAGGACTCCGGAGACTCCGACGGAAGACAACAAGACGGGTTCCTCAGACATGGGGCCCTCCGCTTCATGTGTGTGCTCCTTACGGGTTCGCGGGCAACGCACGTCGCCGACCGCTCCCCTAGACGCTAAGGAGTCCAGTGTCTGCGCGCAACGCGCACCGTTTCACCAACGAGCGACCACGGCCATGAACATCCTCCTCGGCGTGACAGGCGGAATCGCCGCATACAAGGCCTGCGACCTGGTGTCTCAGGCCATCAAGCGAGGTCACCAGATCCGGGTGGTCATGACACCTGGTGCAACAGTGTTTGTCGGACCTGTCACCTTTGAGGCGCTCTCGGGAGCGCCGGTAATGCTCGACACCTTCGCGACCGGCTCCGCACCGGAAGGCGTGGGTGCCGTCGAGCACATCAACATCGCCAAGTGGGCCGATGTTGCCGTCGTCGCTCCGGCCACCGCATCGACCATCGGGAAGATCGCCGGGGGCATCGCAGACAATGCGTTGACCACGGTGCTGCTCGCTATTCCCCGTCCCACCAAGACCGTGATTGCGCCGGCGATGAACACCGAGATGTGGGAGCACCCGGCAGTGAAGCGCAACCTCGATCTGCTCGAGTCGTGGGAGCGCTACGCGGTGGTTCCTCCAGTCTCGAAACGCCTGGCCTGCGGCGACATCGGCGTCGGCGGTCTTGCGGATGTGGCCGACATTCTCAGCGCGGTCGAGTCACACGCTTCGAACTAGGCGGATGCCCACATAGCTGTACCGCGTGCGTGGATTCGCACTGTCTCGCCGGGCGGAACGCGAGTGCTGGATAGGCCCATTCCACGAGCCTCCCCGAAACGGCCTCATCGAGTGGTCGGTGCCGGCATCTGACGCGGCACGTCCTTCGACGATGGCCGGTCCTCCGTGTTCGTAGGCATCGGCGCACCACATCTTGCAGTTTCCGGCGAGTCCTCGAATTCCGTAGGGACTCGCATCGATCGGCAGCGAGTCGACGGGGCGAGGCAGCGTCACCACGGCGTTCTCACGACACGCCGTCCAGCACGAGTCAGCAAAGTCTCCCCAAGGATGGAAGCGACGGTCGACGCCGCGAGCGGCCTTCTCCCACTCCACCTCATGGGGAAGACGCCAGGGGAGCCCATCTCGCGTAGCGCGCCACTCGGCGTAGGCCCGCGCACAGAACCAATCGACCTGAATGATCGGCCAGTCCGGGTGCCAGACGTCGCCGTCGCTGTCCTCGACGAGCACGAAGTGACCGTCCGGAGCGCGGCCCACCATCATGGCGCCCTGCCCCTCCTTGTGCTTACCAGCACGCTCTCGTGGGGCGTAACGAAGGGCTTCGGCTTCACGCCCCTGGTCGACCAGGTCGTCGAGAAACTCGAGGTACTCGGCGCAGGTGACGTTGAACCGGTCCATGACGAAGCCATCGACCCAGACATCTTGGGCCGCGGGCGCATGCGAGGCGAAGTCATCGCCGCCCATGCCAAACCAGCCGGCCGGCACGTAGCTCGCACCTGGGGTCACAGCACCTGCCGGAAGCAGCGCGACGGGCTCGGTGGTCTCGCGCCCCGGAGGCACCCCATCCCAGTGCTGCATCCTGCCGATGTGAACCGGGTAGCGGGCCGTCGCGAAGCCTGGGGCCGACAGTTCGAGCAAGTAGCTGCCGCGTTCGAGTTCGACGTCGACGAGGGGCGTCAGACCAAGAGACCGCACGGGCTCGAGGACGAGGCGTCGGTTGTGGGTCACGTACTGCGACAATTCCACATGAGCCGGCGGCGTTGTGGACAGGGAGAGCTTGCCCCGGCCGGACAGGTAGGCGGCATGCGGACCCAGGTCGTGGGCATCGAGAAGCCTCTCGTACCGCGCGGCTGAAGCCTCATCGCCAACGCGCTCTGCGTCCTCATGCAAGTGCCGGTAGTGCTCGGCGAGCAGAGCGTGTGCCTCTGGGACCTCGGCCTTGGCAAGTGCGGCCTGCAGGCGCCGCGTGAGCTCAACCTCGGCGATCTCGGCGTCGCGGAGAAGGCCTCGAGCGGTGTCTTGGAGTGCCCATCCTGGTGCCTTGGCGCGTTCTGGGGCGTGCGCCGGCAGCGGCTCGAGAATCGCCTCGGCCTGTGCAAACAGTCCCTCTGCACGGGCGCGAAGAATCCCGATCTGCGGCCGGAGCCGTCGAGCCTCATCGACCTGTTCGAGTGCCTCCTGCCGCTTGAGTGAGCCATCGAGCCAGGCATCGAGCGCTGCCGCGAGCTGACTTGCATCCGCAAACCGGTCCCTGGCCTTGACCGCGAGCGCCTTGGTGCAGATTCGGGCCAGTTCCTTAGGAATCGGTAGGCCTCCGCGACCGACGGCACCGATGGGCTCGAGAGGCACCCCCTGCCGCACCCAGCCGAGCACCTCGCGAGCCCCCCCGCGCCTCGGTTCGTTGCCGGTGAGCATTACGTAGAGAACACCGCCGAGAGCGTAGACATCGCTGTGCGGCCCGATCGCATCGATCTCTCCGCGAGCCTGTTCAGGGGCCATATAGGCGGGGGTGCCAGTGACCGACCCCGCCTGCGTGCCGTGGGCATCGCCGGCGCGGATGGTTTGCACCGGCTCCTCTCCGCCGCCGAGGGTCTTGGCCACCCCCCAGTCCAGCACGAGGACCTCGCCGTAGTCGCCGACCATGATGTTGTCCGGCTTTAGATCGCGGTGCACCACCGATCGCGCATGGGCGTAGGCCACGGCATCGCAGACCTGTCGGAACGCACTGACCAAGCGAGGCAGGGTCCAGGCCGACAAGCCGACCGTGTCGTCATGCACCTCGGCGATGACCTCGGTGAAGGTACGACCGTGCACCTCCTTCATCGTGAAGTAGACCTGCCCATCCGGCAGCTCCCCGATCTCATGTACAGGAACAATGCCTGGATGCGCGAGTTGCGCCGAAGTCTGGGCCTCGGCGCGAAACAAGCTGCTCGCCCGCGGAATGGACGCCAGCTCGGGGCGCAAGATCTTCATCGCCATGACGCGACGCAGCTGGGGATCGCGGACCCTTCGAACCGTGGCCATGCCGCCTCGACCAAGCATTCCCAGGTCTTCGTAGGCCCCTACGTCCAACACCGCCGCCCGGCTGGGCTGGGTGGGCACATCCTCGAAGGTGGCGGGCATCAGCGTGACGCTTGCCGGCTGTTCTGCATCCCCGCCCAACGCACCTCCCCGAGCCTGCAGTCGCAGACGCGCCACCATTGTGCCATGCTCGCGGAACCGTCCGGGGGGGCGGCCGAGGGGAGGGAGATGCGCGTCGCTGCGCTGATGGCGCTGTGCTCGTTGAGCACGGCCTATGCCGATGAAGGACCGCTGAGCGGGCTGACGATCTATCTGTCGGCCGGCCACGGATACGTGGTGCATCACCGCGGAGAGGGCTGGCAGCGCCCCGTGAAACACGGCCTACTCGAGGACACCTGGACCGCCCGATTTGCGAGCCGGGAGCTGATTCCCGCTTTGGAGCGCGCGGGCGCGACGGTACTCACCGCCAGAGAGCGCGACCCCCATCGAGAGCGCGTCCTAGTGGATGACCGCGACCCCGGTTTCAGCTGTGGGCAAGGGCTTCAACGCGGCGACGACACCCTGATCGAGGCAGAGGATCAAGGCACGTGGACGCTCACGGCACCCCACGCGGGAAGCTGGCAGCTCTACGCGCGGTGGCGAGCGGAAGAAGGCCAGAACGCCGCGACCACCTACCGGGTGCACACGGCGCACGAGACGTCCGAGACCGTCGTCGACCAGCAAGTGCACGGCGGAGAGTGGTGGCCACTCGCGCGCCTCGACCTCGACGCCGGTGACTGGGTGCGCGTCGACGTGGAAGGCAGCGGAATCGGCATGGTGTCCGCAGACGCCGTCCGCCTCGGTGGCGGCCAATACACCCTCGCGACGTCGGCCGGGCCCCGCGATGTCCGTGCCTGGGAGGCGGCGGCAGTCCATCACCTCGAGCAGGAGGGCGTCCCGGAGGAGGTCTGGAATGTCCCTGGCGGCGGTCTCAGCGGCGATGCGTCGGCCAGGGCGCGCTGGGCAGACTGGAGTCACCCGCCTGGCGAAGAAGCGGTGTACTTGTCGCTGCACACCGACGCAGGTGGAGGTTCGGGCACGACCGCCTTCGTCCGACGGCGGTGCACGGACTGCGATCCCCGCTCGTTAGCGTCGACACGTCTGGCCGATGCGATGCGCGAGCAAGTCGTCGCACAGGTCCGTGAGAAGCACAGCCCGGAGTGGCGCGATCGCGGAACCCGTGGGGCCTCCCTGGCAGAGGTCTCGGACGAGCTGAATCCAGAGATCCCGGCCGCCTTGATCGAGCTTGGCTTCCACGATCACAAGGGCGATGCGGCAATGCTTGCCGACGGGGCGTTTCAAGCCACACTCGCCGACGCCCTCACTCACGGAATCATTCGCTACCGGGATCCGGCAGCGGCGATGCCACCGGCCCCCGCAGCCGACGTGATCTGGGCCCACGATCGCCTGACTTGGACCGCCGACCCGTCGGATCGACATGGCAGCCTGGATGGTTGGGTGGTCCGCACCCGGTCTGGCTCAGCCCGATGGAGTGAGGCTACACACACGACGGCAACCGCCCTCCCGATTCCAGCAGACACCGAAGAAGTCGAGATTCGGCCCATTGGCGCCGGTGGCGAAGGTCGGCCCGTCCGAATCGAGCGCATGGGCACCGCGGTGGCCGAGACGACAGACTGACCTGTGGCGCGACATTGCGGGAAGATCCAAATTCCGCAGCGACGTCCTTCCCAGGCTCACAATGGACAACACCCTGGTTCGTGCGCGACAATGAAGCTTGACAGGGGTCCAGAAGCCTGGCGACATGACCAGCCACACGGACCTATGACAACTACTCGACGGCGACCGGCATCTAGATTCCCTAAATAGTCTCGCGAGTACTCCATCCCTTTCATTTCTTATCGGTCCCGCCCCGGCCTGAGGCTCGAATGCGCATCCAGAACTC
>JAGSGY010000070.1 GCA_023954855.1 Pseudomonadota bacterium
CCCCGTGCGCGGCTCGTACCCCGTCGTCGGCGTGCACCTGAACCTGCCGGGCATCTGGGAGGGCTACCAAGAGGTTGGCCGCCTCTACAACGACCAGATCGTGTTCACGATCGGAAGCCACTGGCTCGACAACTTCCACCACCCGTCCCTGGGTGATGGCGCTCTGTATCGACTGCAGCAAGATGCCGAAGGCAGCTTCATGCACGTCGTCAACCCGGACCTCTCGGACCGTTACCAGGTCACGAGCACCGAGCAAGATGGCGCAAACGTGCTGACCCTGGCCACCACCGACGGCCAGGCGCTCGCCTACATGGTGCTCGCCGTCATGGATCCGCCGGTCGCCGAGCCTGAGCCCGAGCCCGAACCTGCCCCGGGCATCCAGATGCCCGAGATCCAGATGCCTACGGCACCGGCAAGTCCGGACGCTCGGTACACGATCCCTCCGCCGATGTTGCTCGAGGACGAAGAGCCCGAGACCGTCCGCATGGAGGTCAACAAGCCCGTCAAGAGCAAGACGATCATCCCCGATGCCGTTCAGGGACGTATCTTCACGCTGACGGAGCGCGGAGCCCTGCTTCAGCGCGTGCACTTCGGCGCGTTCATGGCCGGATACGACGTCTACGTTTCCGACCAGGGCGAGCTCGGCACCGCCATCGAAGACCCCGCCGCCACCTTCCAGGTTCGGCGCAAAGAAGTCAGCCTCGTCAGCCACCTGCCCGGCGTGTCGATCGGCGGCCGCAAGGTCGCTCCCGGCATCGAGACGGTGCTCGACTCCGATACCGAGATTCAGATCGGAAGTGAGACCCTCGAGTACCGCCACCTGCGTGGCCTCGACGTCGCTGGCTGGCCCTATGTGGGCGAGATCCGCCGCGCGGCCTCCTCGACCTACCTCGCCTGGGGAGACTCGTACAAAGTCGGCCGTTCGCGGGACTGCCGGGTCGCGCTTCCCGACGAACCGACCAACGACAACATTCAGTGGAAGCCGGAAGTCAGTGAGGGCGCGACCATTCGAGCCCGCTCCGGCGAGATCCCGAAGTCGCAGTTCTACACGGACTCGATCATGGTCTCCTCGCAGCATGCGCAGGTGCTGCTCGACGACGAAGCCGCGACCCTCGAAGTGCTGGCGCGCAACTGCTACGCCTACATCCGGCGCGAGGACGAGGTCTTCGCCCTCTATCCCTCTGCTTCGACCAAGGGCGACAGCCGGGCCACGGTGCAGTCCGGCGACGAGCTGCTCGTGGGCAACTGCCTGTTCAAGGTCAGCTACCCACCCGTGAAGTCCGAGAAGGCGGCCCCGTCCATGGACGCGGCTCCGCCGGTCCTTCCCGAGGACGCTCCGCCGCCACCGCCCATGCTCTGGGAAGACGCCATGGCCGAACAGGCCGAGGAAGCTCCAGCAGTTCCCGGGCTCAGCGAGGACGGCCCAGTGCCCGTGCCCGTGGAGTTCGAGTCCGGACCCGACTCGATTCTCGGCATGGACCCCGTGAGCCTCGACGACGCTCCCCCCATCCCGGAACCCTCTCCTCTCGACAGCTTCGAAGCCGACAGCGGTGAGTGGGATGCCGACCCCGACTCGGTGTCGATTCCCGGTGCCCTGGCCGAGTTCGGCATGGGTCTCGATCTCGAGGAGCCCCCGGCTGAGGACGATGACGAGCCGAGCGTGGACCAGTTCTCCGAACCCGGCGAGACCCAGCTGCCCGGCGGAGAGATCCAGCAGAGCAAGACCGTACCGCCGCCGTTCCCAGAGGTCGAAGACCCCGAGAAGGCCGGCGGTGACTGGGGCTTCGACGAGACGCCGACCGATGCGGTGCCCGACGACGGCATCGCTGCGATGCTGGCCGAGGATGCCGACAAGGACGAGGACGACTTCGACGAGGAGTTCCCGGAGGACATCGAGATGGCCACCGAAGCCCTGCCGTCGCTGGCGAGCTTCGACGACATCGACGATGGACCGGAGGATCCCTTTGGTTCGGTCGGTATCAACGAGCCCGAACCAGAGCCCGAGCCCGAGCCCGAGCCGGAACCTGAGCCCGAGCCGGAACCTGAGCCCGAGCCCGAGCCCGAGCCCGAGCCGGAACCCGAGCCCAAGCCCGAGCCCCAGCCCGAGGCCGAGCCCGAGCCCGAGCCCGAACCAGAGCCGGAACCCGAGCCCGAGCCGGAGCCCGAACCCGAGCCCGAGCCAGCTCCTCCGCCAGTAGCGGAAGCCGCGCCGGAGGCCGCCCCCGATACAGCGCACGCCGTCGTCGAGGTGGACGACGAGACCGCCCAGTTCGAGCTGGGCCGCCGCGTGCAGCTGATCCAGGTCGGCTGGATGGTCAAGGGCACCATGACCGCCGGAAACCACACCGGCGCCGACCTCATCATTCCCGAGAGCCGCCTGGTCCCCGAGCAGAAGTTCGAGGCCTGCGACTACTTCACGCTCACCGTGCGTGGCCGCCGTCAGTCGCTCAAGATCTTGAGCCCTTCCGAGGTGCTCATCGACGAGGACGACGCGGCGGAAGAGACCTACACCAAGCTCGCCGAACTCTTGATCGACGTGATTCGTCGCGACGAATACGGCGAGGAGGACTTCGGTGTACGCCTCGGCATGCTCGACGATCCGGGCCTTCCCGATCCGCGTGCCCGTCTACTCGGCATCGACTCCGAAGATCGCCTCACCGCGGCGCTGCTCTGCCGCGGCCTTCCGACCCGCGCCGAGCGCACCCTGTCGCTTCAGGGCGTCACCTTCACGCTGCTCTACGACGGCGAAGCCGTGACGGTCTCGGACTACCTGGACACCTACCGCAACGCCGACGGCAGCTTCAAGCCGTTCTTCGTCCAGCACGGAGACAACCGCTTCACCACCGTTCCAGAAGACGGCACCTCCGTCCGCCTGGAGCTGGGTGACCGCATGGTCGTCGGCACCGCCGTCTACGCGATTCAGCAGTCCTAGATGTCCTTCGACATCGGCGTGAACTGCTCCATCGGCTCACCGGTTGCGTCCGGTGGCCGCGAGCGCAACGAGGACAACTTCCTCGTCTGTGCGGGTGGGCAGGTGCGCTGGCGCCACGGCGATGTCATTCAGAGTCGGCTCTCGAACGGCGAAGGCGTGCTCGTCGCAGTCTGCGACGGCATGGGAGGGCATGAGCACGGTGACGCCGCCTCGCGAAAGGCCGCAAGGATCATGGCCGAGCTCTACCGGCCTGGCCGTCCCCGAGATCCGGCTCGCGCCCTGCGACGCTACCTTCTCGACGCCCACGGTCGACTGCACTTTCGCGAGCGCGAACGGGGGCCCGTCACGATGGGCACCACTCTCACCGCCGCCTGGTTCTTGGGCGGCAAGCTCCACTGGGCCCACGTCGGCGACAGTCGGCTCTACCTCTTCCGCGCCGGACGCCTTCAGCAGCTGACCGAAGACCACACCCGCAACCTGTTCCGAGAGCGCGACGGATTGCCACCCCTCCCCGAAGGCGACCATCTGGCTCAGGCCTTCTTGTACGGAAGCCGCGGTCTGGGCGACAACGCAGGGCTGCGCATCGAGTACGGACGCGACACGGGAAGCGCCGAGCTCATGGTCGGCGACCAGATCTTGCTCGCGACCGACGGTGCGTACCGAATCCTGGGCGACGCCGACATCGAAGACCTTCTCGCACAGGGCCTGCCCGCTCAAGAGCTTGCAGACCTGATCATCGAGCAGGCGATCGGCCACAACACCACCGACAACGCAACCGTCGTGGTGGTCGCCATCGACGAGCTTCAGGCCATCGAGGACGACACCGATGCCTGGGGTCTCGAAGAAGACACGCTGATGCTCTAGCGAGCGGCGTCAGTCGAGAGGAACGCTCACCCGAAGCGACCCCTCACCCGAGGTTGTGCGCGGAACCGCGATCTTGCCAAGCGCCTTGGACACGCAGTCGATCTTGTCGGCGGCGACGGAGGTGGGATCGACGGCAGCGGCGGTCACCCGGCCATCTCCGCCAATGGTGAGCTGGGCCTTCGCCGCCCCCTTGGCACCGCAGAGCTTGCCAATGTCGGCGCCGGACTTGGCGACCGCGTCGGTAATGGCCTGCTTCTCGGCGGCGTGGGCAGGGGCTGCAAAGTCCACCGGGCCCGCCCCCCCGAACACGCCAAGCTGCCAGGCCGCAATGCCCGCAATCAACAGCACGACCACTGCGCCGCCGGCCATGAACACGGCGCCTCCGGCCGCCAGCAGGCCACCCTTGCCCCGCTTCTTCTCGGGAGAAGCGGCTACAGCGGGGGTCGGTCGTGAGACGGGCGCCGGTGGCGGAGTGGCACTCGGCGGAGGTGGCGGGAGCGGCGTGGGCTCCGGCGGCAACGGCGGCGGACTCGTCTGGGCCGGTGGCGGGGGTGGAGGACCCTTCGAGGGAGGGGACGACGGCGAGCTGGCCTGGGTCCACTCGGTCTGCTGTGGCGCGCGAACCGGAGGCTCTGGCGGGGGTGGCGGCCCTGTCCTGGCCGCCTTGGACGGCACGGGCGGAGCGTCTGTGCGCGGGTCCCAAGGCTCGGCCGGCTGACCGTGGTCGCTGTTCACCGGCGACATCGGACCCGAGAGGGTCTTTCCGTCGGGGCCTTCAAGGGTATTGAGGCCCTTGGTCGCCAGGTCGCCAGGCTTGAAGCTCGACGCCGTCGACGGGGAGTTCACCCGCTTTGGAGCGCCCTGATCCGTGAAGTTCGCATGCGGGACCTTACCCTCGAGGACCTGATTCAGCTGAGCGAGGACCTGCTGCACCGTCCACCGGTCACCCGGGCGCAGTGTCATCGTCCAGTTGATGATCTCTTGGAGAGCGCCGATCTCCATGCTGTCCGCTTGAGCGGTGGGCAGCTGCGGTGGAAGCTGCTGAAGCAGTTCGTCATGGCTCGCTGCGATGTCATTGCGGTGTTTGAAGACCACAGGGGGCTGGCCGGTCACCAGGTAGTAGAGCAGGCCTCCGGCTGCGAAGACATCGGTGGCCGGCGTCGGCGACACGCCCTCGAACTGCTCGGGAGCCGCGTATTCGGGGGTGCCGATGAACGAGCCAAGCCGAGTGAGTCGGTCCCCCACTCCACCAAAGATCTTCGCGATGCCAAAGTCTGCGACGCGAACGAGCGGAATCTCGGCCGGCTCGACGCGCTTATGCAGGAGCACATTGTCCGGCTTTAGGTCGCGGTGAACCACCCCGCGCTGGTGGGCGATATCGAGCGCGAGCAAGATCTGCTTGAGCACACCTGCCGCCACCCGAGGAGACAGTCCCCCAGCGTCTTCCACAAAGTCGGTGAGCGCTCCGCCCTCCTCGAATAGCGTCACCAAATACGGCGGGTGCCCGGTGCGATGCACAAAGCCGCGGCACTTGACGATATGCGCGTGGTCCAGATCCTGGAGGATCTGAGCCTCGTTCGAGAGGCGCCGCAGGAAGGGGCCCGCATCACGCTGGCTGTACAGCACCTTGATCGCCAGGCGAGGACCGCTCGGCTGCCCCGAAGCATCCTCCTCTTGCGCGAGGTAGGTCAGCCCCGCCCCGCCAATCGCCAGCACCTTGTCGATCTTGTAGTGCCGGTCGAGCAGATCGCCCGCACCGAGCACCTGACCCCACCCCTCTCCCGGCGGCTTCTTGCCGCAGGACAGGTTCGGACAGTTGGTCGGGGTTCCCTGAAAGGTGGTCAGGCAACGCGAGCAGTAATGGTGGGCCATGCGCGGACTCTACCGCGTGCGCGAGCGCCGACCTAGCCGGCGCCTTCGTCGATGAACCGGGTCGCGGGCAGGATGCAGAACCCGCGTGCGGAAGCATCACGCCAGCGAATGCGGAACACTGAAAGGTCGGAACTCTCGAAACAGCCGGAGCCATCCGTCTTTCCGCGCGTACGCACACTCTCACAGGCCGGCACCTCTGCGACGCGCTCTCCAGGCTCCACGCCTTCGACCGGGCGACAGAGAATTCGCGGATCGACCTCGAAAATCGTCACCTTATACGGCTTGTTTGGCGTGGTCTTGTTGCGACGCTGGCCCACCCCGTGGACGAGCTCGCCGACTGTGGTGAAGTCGGCCTGACGGAGAGGAACCACGGGTACCACGTCAACATAGGCGCGTGCCCCAACGCGCTTGGTGACCGGAGACACCCAGGCCACTGCGAGGGTGTCGCCACTCGGCGGCGTCAGGCAGCCCGAATCGGCCAGCGCGAGCCCAAAGAGGAGCGCGATCACGCTCCGGCCTCACGGATCTGATTGGCCAGGTCCTTGTACTCAGAGCAGCCGACGACTTCGAGACCCGGCGCTGGAGCCGCCATCGCCAAACGATTGCGCACCGCCTGAACCCTCCGCTCGGAGTCGGCGCTGTGGCGCTCGAAGCCTGGGTTGTCCTCCTGTCCCCGCACCATCTCCTGGAAGAACTCGAACTGAAGGTCTGGGGTGTGGCAGACGAGGAACACGTCGAGGGTGGCCCGGGTGGCTCGGTTCACCTGCTCGCGGGTGCTGTAGCGACCCATCACCGCCTTCATCTCCATGTCGTCCGAGAAGACCAGCCCATCAAAGCCGAGCTCGTCGCGTAGGAGCTTGGGCACGACGATCTCGGACATGGTCGCCGGCCAGTCGCGGTCAAACGCCTCGTAGACGACGTGGCTGACCATCACGGACCCGACATCGGCAGCGATGGCTGCACGGAAGGGCACGAGCTCGGTTTGCCGAAGACCGTCCTGGGTGGTGGCGACACGCGGCAAGTCGAGGTGGGAGTCGACATTGGTGTCGCCGTGGCCCGGGAAGTGCTTCGCACAGGTCAGCACACCCTCCGCCTCGGCGGCTGCAATGAAGCGGGTCAGGTGCGCAGCAACCTCGTGAGGGTCCCGCGAGAACGAGCGATCACCAATCACCGGATTGTCGGGATTGCTGTCGACGTCTGCCACGGGCGCGAAGTTCACGTTGAACCCCGTCGCCCGCACCTCCCGTGAGATCGCGCGCGCCGCCATCTCGGTGAAGCGTCCCGCCGAGCCCACGGTGCGCATTGGAGGCCATTCCGTGGAGGGGGTGCGAAGTCGCTGGACCCTTCCGCCCTCCTGATCGACGGTGATGAGCGCGCCCGGAACCAACTCGAAAAGCGCGCGGTTGAGCTCGGCCACTTGGTCAGGGTTGTCCACGTTGCGCTTGAACAAGCAGAAGCCCGACGGACGCAGCTCACGCACCAGCTCGCGAAGCTCCGGCGTCACCGTCTGGCCCTGAAAGCCAATCACCAGCCGCTGCCCGGCCCGCCGCTTGCGCTCGGCGAGAGAGGTGCTGTCGCCGACCGGCACTACGGATGCTCCTGAGTATGCTCGACGAGCTCGATCAGCACACCCTCGCTGGACTTCGGATGGATGAACGCGACCAAGCTCTCGTGGGCACCCACCCCGGGTTCCTCACTGAGAAAGCGGTAGCCAAGACCCGTGAGCCTGGCCATCTCGGCGCGGATGTCGTCGACCGAGAAGCAGAGGTGGTGCATGCCGCCTCCGCGCTTCTCGAGGTACTTCACGATCGGACCGGTTCCGTTGAGCGGATGGACCAACTCGATGCGCGTGCCAGGGACCGGAAAGAAGGCCGTCGAGGTCTTCGCGCTGACAACGTCCTCGGTGCCCGCGAGCTCGAGGCCAAAGTCGTCGGCGAAGCGCCGGATCGCGCGCTCCAGGTCAGGCACCGCAATCGCGATGTGATCGAGGGACAAGATCATCGAATCTCCTGTCGAAGAGAGGCGGCGTCAGGATGTGAGGTGCGGATAAGCCTCGGACAGCCAGCGCCAGGCGAGAATGTGCAGGTATCCCGCTACGGGCACGGCGATCACATCGCCGACCGTGATGTCTTCGACCAGCCAGCTCGCCTCGGCCAGACTGATGCCGCCGGGCTCGTCGACTTCTTTGAGCGCGACGATGGTCTTGCGCACGTTGTCCCAGCGAATGTCCATGCCAGGTCGGGTGGCGGCAAGCACACCCCATAGGCGCCGCACGACCTCGAGCGAGTTGCCGTGGTCCTCGGCCCGGTCGAGTGCCGCCACGATGCGCATGCGGTCTTGCTCGTCAGCCAGGCGCATCCACAGCTGAGGCCGGGTCATCTGCCCTTCGCCTGCGAGATGCACATCGGAGCCGGACCGCGTCGAGAGCTCGAAGAGCGTGTCGACAAGCCGCTCGAGGGGCACGCGAGGCCCCACATCGACGCTCGCGTTCATCGAGTCGTCGAGCACGACCAGCCGAACGGGGAGGGCCCGAAGCTGGAGGGTGTCCCCCGACTCGCGATCGAAGGCCTCGCCGAGCTGCACGCACCAATCGGCGACCAGATCGGGATTTGGAACCGGACCACGCGTCCGGAAGAGCACGGTAAACGCCACGAGGACTCCGTTTGCGCGGGCAGTCTAGCGCGCGCGCCGCCTCAGAGGTGTCAAGGGCCGCCTAGCGGCTCAACGCCGAGCGGTAGTCCTTGCCCGGAAGGTCCACGAAAGTGCAGACCTCGGTCAGGCGAGAGTAGACGCGGTTGCCGACGCGGTCGCCGAGCGTCTGCTTGTCTTCGGGCGTCGCAAAGTTCGTGGTCTGGCGACCCGTGGCATCGCCTGGTCGGAAGTTCGTCGACGCGAGAATAGCGCGCCCGGCGTTGTAGCGGCGGCTCACAAGCTCGTCGATGACGGTCATCTCCCACTCGGTGCAGCGTCCCTTCCCGAGCTCGTCGATGACCAAGACATCCACCTCGACCAGCGGCGTGACCAACTGAGAGGCTGGGGTTCCACGATCGAAAGAAGCGCGCAGGTCCGAGAGCAGGTGCGAGAACTCGACGAAGCGAGATGTGGCGTGCTTCTCGAAGATCAAGCGGCGCACCAAGTAGGCAAGCAGGTGCGTCTTGCCCCGGCCGACGGGACCGTAGAGCACCAGACCACGGTTGTCGGCGGCGCGATCGAAGTCCTTGAGCAGGTCCATCGCTCCGCCCATGGCGGCGAGCTGGGCATCATCGCGAGGGCGAAACGGCTTGGCCGCGGCCTGCGCAAAGCGGGCTGGAAGTCCAGCGCGTTCGAAGCGCGCGATCGCCTCGGAGAGATCGAGATGCCGGCAGCGCTTCTTGCGCGCAAAGCGATCGGCGCCGGGGGGTGCCACGAACCCGCTACCGCGGCAGTCGGGGCAGCGGCCAATGCACTGGCACGGAATGGTGAGCGTCTCACCGTCCTTGTCGAAGTTCACAGTGCCCCGACCCTGACAGCCTCGACAGCCCGGATTCACGAAGCGGGCGATGCAGTTGCAAGCCTTGGCGTGTGCGCGCTCGCCCTCACGGTAGAGCAAGTACCCATCGCCGCGACACTCCTCGCAGGCTGGATCGACACAGGGGTGCAGGGCGCGAGTCACGTGAGGAGCTCCGAGAGGGTGGCGGCGTTGAGCCAGGGCCAGTCGCGTCGCAGGCTATCGCGCGCGAGCCCAAGGGCAGTGGCGTAACCCGCACCATCCGGCTCGTGCGGATCGAGCTCCAGCAACTCGAAGTACGAAGCCACCCTGGCGTCCCGGTCGGACTGATCGAGAGCCTCCCAGCGCTGCACGAGGAACTCACGAACCACCGCCAGCGCCGTGCAGAGCGCCTGCTCACGATCGGATGCACCGACCGCGCGAAGTCTCCGCGCACAATCCGCCGCTCCGGGCCCCGCCAAGGCGTCGAGGCGACGGGCGACAGGCTCGAGAGGGTGCTCAACCGCCACACGCTCGATGACAACCCGCTTCACGGGCTTGCCTTTCTTGCCAATATGGCGCTTTGCTGCCGTGAGTGTCAGCGGCAAACGGCTGCGGTTTTTCCTCTTGGAATCGGCACAACGCTCAAGTGCACTAAGGATGACCGCTACGCTGACGCCCCGGTCCAACCAGTCCTCGAGAAGGATGCCATCCGAGGATGAAAGGAAGGGCGCACCACCCCGAAGTGAGACCAGATGGGCTCGAACTTCCTCGGCGTCTGCTTGGCGTTTCGTCAAAGGCCCGTTGTTCACGCTCGCTCCGCGTTGCCGGGTGGTCCCCGAGGCTCTATCATCCGCCATCCGATTCATCGAGAGGACCCCATGAAGCGTCTCCTAGTCGCGCTCCTTCTGACCGCCACGCCCGCCATCGGCCTGGCCCAGGACTCCGAAGACGACGATCTCGAGATCGATCTACTCGGCGACGACGACGAGTCCGACGAGTCACCCGGCCAGCGCCTCGACTCCGCCGACGACATCGAGACGGACTTCGACGAATCCGAGGCCGACGAGACCGAGCTCGGCGAAGAGCACAACGCCGACGACCTGCTCGACGGCGAAGACACCGAGGCCACCGGCTCCGACGACGCCAAGATCTACAAGAAGGCGCAGGAACGCGTCGAGGGCATGCAGGCCGACGAAGAGACCATCTTCTGGGAGCGCTACCTCGAGGTCTACCCCGACTCCATCTTCCGCGATCGCATCGAAAAGCGCACAGCCGCCCTGCTTGACGAAGTCTACGACGAGCGCATCTCGACCCACGTCGGCGTCACGGCCGGCGCGAAGAGCTTTCGCATCTCGCAGAGCCTCGAAGGCGAGTCCGTGAAGCCAGCCCAGCGCCTGCGCTTCGGCTTTGGCTGGGGTCTGCCGAACTTCATCAACCTGATGGTGGACTACGAGCACCCGATCCTCGACAACCTGTCGATCCACGGCGGCATCCGGAACCGGTACACCGGCGCGAGCATCGAGCTCGGCACCCACTGGGCCTTCTACCAGTCCGAGCGCACCCAGACCGTCGTCACCCTTCTCGGCGACCTGCGCGTCAACGCCAACCCCGCCTTCATCGCGGCCCGTCCGCAGCTCGCCTTTGGCCAGCGCTTCGGCAACCTAGACTTCCAGGTGCAGCAGGGCTTTGACCTCGGCCTGCACGATCCGATCGGCTTCCGCCTCGTCGGCCTCGGCAACGTCAGCTACCGCCTGAACAACGCGGTCGGCATCTTCGCCGAGTCCAGCTACGAGATGAAGAACCTGACCTGGGAAGACGGCGGCGTCTTCGTGTTCCATGTCGTGAGCTTCGGCATCAAGTTCTACCCGTCGGGTGGCAAGGTGCGAGACAGCCAGGTCGAGGCGATGCTTGGCGCCAGCGCCCCGGTCGCCCACAACTATTGGGGCTACCACGTCGGCTCGATCGCGGGTCAGGGCACCTACTACATGGACTAAGGCGCGGGGTGTGAGGCCGATTTGGCAACGGACTTGAGAATTTCGATCTAGAGTAAGTGCATGCACCGCTCTTCTTTCGTCTTTGAGTCTTCTCGCCCGCTCTTTTTTCTGGCAGCGCTGATTGCCCTCGGTCCCCTCTCTGCCTGCAAGGGTGGGGGAGGTCCTGACGACGGCAATGATAGCGGCGACAGCAGCGACACGGGTGGCGGCGAAGTCATCACCTCGGGTGACATCCAGGTCGACGGCGCCGATGCCCTCACCACCGACCCCGAGTCCACCGACGTGCAGTTCTGCACGGTCGCCGACCAGATCTATGTGGCCTGGATCGACAACCGCAGCGGCACCGACAACGTCTGGCTGAACCGCTCCACCGATGCCGGCGAGACCTGGCTCGACGAGCCGGTCAACGCCTCGCAGTCCGACGGCGAAGTGACCAATCCGAGCCTGGCCTGCTACGCCGGCTCCGCGTGGCTTGCATGGGAAGACAGCCGCGGCAGCGAGTTCGGCAACGAGAGCGTCTGGACGTCGCGCTCCACCGACGGTGGTGCCACCTGGGGCACACCCATCTCGATCGGCCTGACCACCGACTTCGAGCACGATGCCAATGACCCGATGATCGCAGCGCGAGGCTCCAATGTCGTGGTGGCCTGGGCCGCGAACCCGGGCGGGGGCTTCGACATCTACACAACCGCATCCCACGATGGCGGCGAGACCTTCGGCGACCCTGTGGCTGTCGAGAGTGACAACGCAGGGGCTTCGTACAGCGCCCGACCCCAGGTCGTCTTCATGGCCAGCGATGGCGTGCGCGTGCTCTGGGAAGACCGGCGCACGGGCATCATGACCATCCGCGGCACCCGCTCGAGCAACGCCGGCGACAGCTATGGCTCAGACAACACCGTCTCGGACGGCACGACCGACGCCTTTCACGTGCGCCTCGCAACCGCGTCCAACCAGACCTACGCCACCTGGCACCAGGGTGCGGCAGGTGAGCGTCTCGACGTGCATGCCGCCTGGGCCGCGGACGAGTCCTCGAACTTCGCCGACTCCATGCGCATTAGCGCCGGGGATGCCGGTGTCGATGACGACGTGCGCCCCCGCGTCACGATGAACAACGGCTACGGGCACGTCGCCTGGTACACCGAGAGCTTGGGCGGCTACCACGTCAGTCATGCCTCACTGCTCGACGGCGCCGTCTCTGTGGCGGCGAAGACCATCGATCACGCCGCCGACACCGCGCGCGCCGACCGTCCGAGCATCGCCCAGAGCGGCAGCGCCATCGCCATCGGTTGGGAAGACGACCGCGATGCCATCGATGATGGCAACCACGACCTCTACATCTCGACCTCGCTCGATCACGGCGAGAGTTGGGATGGCGACTATCGGGTGAGCTCGATGTCGCGCGGTCTCACCGCCCAGACGGACCTTCATCTGGCGGCGAACGACACGTTGTTCTTCGCCGCTTGGAGTGACGCCCGCGCTGGCAACTCCAATATCTACTTCACGACCTTTCCCGTTCCCGAAACCACTGGAGGTGCCCGATGAGGTCACTCACTCCCCTCTTGCTGCTGGCCCTCATCGGATGCAGTGAGAACGGACTCGGCGAACCGGTCGGTCCCAACGTCGGCGTGGACTCCGGCGGCGACACCGGCGTCACGACCGATAGCGGCGAGCCCTTCCCCGACACCGACGGCGGCAGCATGGATCGGCCCGAGGAGTCGGACACCGACACCGACACCGACACCGATGCTGACGCCGATACCGACGCCGACACGGACTCGGACACCGACGTTGACACTTCGGACCCCACCGAGCGCGAAGAGACCGACAATGTCGACTCGGTCACCCAGCCCGCCGAGTTTGCGGTAGACGTGCTCTGGGTCGTCGACAACTCGTGCTCGATGGACGCGGAGCAGACCTCACTCGCCGCCAACTTCCCGTCGTTCATCGACGCGTTCCTGGCGATGGACGGCCTCAACTACCATGTCGGCGTCGTCTCGACGGACATGGACTCGAACAACCACTCCGGCCGACTTCGCGAAGCCGATGGCGCGCGCTGGCTCGACGTCAACTCGCCCACCCCCTACACGACCTTCAACGACATGGCGTTGATGGGCACCGGTGGCTCGGGTGACGAGGCGGGACGTGCGGCCGCCTATGCCGCCGTCACCGATCCGCTGCGCTCGGGCTACAACGCCGGGTTCCTCCGGGATGAGGCTGCGTTGGCTGTCATCATCATCTCCGACGAGGATGACTCGAGCGGCCAGTACAACGTCTCGCAGAACAACTTCGTCACGATGATGCAGGGCCTCAAGCCCGACCCCGCGATGGTGAGCTTCTCGACCATCGTCGGCCCGGACCCGAACGGCTGCACGAGTGCGGATGCCGGCTCCCAGTACCACAACGTGCGCAACCAGCTCGGCGGCGTCAATGCCTCGATCTGCGACGCAAACTGGGCGCAGGTTCTCGACGATCTCGCCGCCAACGCGGCATCTCTACGCCGCGAGTTCTTCCTCGACGACATTCCAGATCCGACCACCATCCAGGTCTGGGTCATCGAGCAGAACGGCACTCGCATCGATCTCGTGAACGGCACCGACTTCACGTACAACGCGCAGCGCAACAGCGTGCAGCTGACCTCGTACACGCCGGCTCCCTTCGCCGAGATCTTCGTGGCCTATGACCTGCGCTTCGGCGCCGGCAACTAGCTAGAAGTCACCGCGAATCAGGCGCGCAAGTAGATCCCCGACCTCGGGGGTCTCGGGCTTGCCCTTCAGCTCGGCGTACACCGCCTCGACGTTGGTGTCCTCGGCCAAGTAGTGCTCGACGTAGTGCTCGAAGCGCTCGATGGTGTGTCTCCGGCGCAGCTCCGGATGAAACTGGCTCGCCCAGAAAGGGACGCCATCTACCCGGAAGGCCTGCGCCTCGATGTCGAAGCCACGAGCGAGAAGGGTCACCCCTTTCGGGAGGCCCACCACGTGGTCTTGGTGGCCCTGCTGGCCAAAGAACTCGGGCGGGAGAGCTCCGAAGAGGCCGTCCTGCACGCCCTCGTTGGTGAGTTCGAGCGGCGTCCCGCCCATCTCGGTTCGGGAGTCGTCGCTGATGACCTCCCCGCCCATCGCCCGCGACAGCCCCTGAAAGCCAAAGCACGACGCGTAGGCCGGACGACCGAGCTCCACAGCTTCGCGCAGGCTCGCGAGCATGTCGCGAATCCAAGGGTGGTCGTCGAGCACCGAGTAGGCGCCGCTGCCGCCGAAGAACACGGCCTCACCGGTCATGAACTCGCCGCGAGTGGGCCGTCCATCCTGCATGAAGTGCATCTGGATGTTCTCGATCGGCACCCCTGCCGCCTCGGCGAAGCAACGCCGTTCGTGCGCGGCCATCGCATCGTGCGGGTCACGTAGACTGACGAGAAGTGCGCGGGGTGTCGTCACTCCACGATCCGGAGCGCACCCAGCGCGACGGCACGATCGATCAGCGACTGCATCACGTCATCCATCTGGTGCCTCCGGTCATGGTGTTCGGGCAGGTTGAGCTGGTCGAGCGCCGCCTCCGCCTCGGGCTGGCCAATGCTGTTCCGCGAGCGAGCGGTATCGCACTGGGCATCGATCTCTTCACGGGTCATCTCGATCGTCGGGAGAACCGCCGGCTCGTAGGGCACGCCAGACTGCATGCGCTCCTCGTCCAGTAGGCCGGAGAGGTCGTTCGCGGCCGCATCGCGCGCTGTCAGCGGCTCGAGTCCAAACACCCGCTCCACCTCGGCCAGCGCACTGGTGTGATCGAACTCGGTCTCGCTGACGTGGCCCGGGCGCACCCAAGGCCCACATACGAGAGCAGGCACCCGGAAGCCGAGCTGGTCGAAGCCATCGTCCGCGCGGTCATCTACAGCCTTCGGCGGAGGGACGTGATCGTAGAAGCCGCCGTGTTCGTCGTAGTAGAAGACGATCAGGGTCTTGTCCCACTGCGGTGAGTTGGCGACTGCGTTGTGGACCGACGCCATGAAGATCTGCCCGAGCATCGAGTGCGCGGGCGGATGGTCGTCGGCGAGACCATAGGCCGGCTCGACCCATGAGAGCGCGGGGAGCGTGCCGTCTTCGCAGGCGTCGAAGAACTCGTCGAGACCCGAGATCTCGTCACGGTCGCGAATCGCATCGAAGAACAGCGAGATCATCGACACGACCGCCGGATAGGCGCCCCAGGTCTTGTTGCTGTCGTCGAGCTGCTCGAAGATGGTCTTGATCGGGAAGTTGAGTGACTCATTCGGTGGGAAGTCGTTGCCCCGCATGCCCGCCGACTCACCCGCGACCGCGTAGAGCCGGTTGGGCCATGTGCTGGTCAGCAGGCTGCCGAACCAACGCGTGCAGGTGGCGTACGCGTCGGACATGGCGTAGCTGACGGGGAGATCGCTGCGCTGCAGGTAGGCCATGCACAGCTCAGGGTCGACGTCGGGAAAGCGAGCCAAGTACTCGGAGGCAAAACCCGAGTTGTCGCCGTCGGCGAGCTGGCGATGCGACGAGCTCCAGCCATGAGGCGGGTCGGGCAGGCAGTTCTCCTCGGGGAGCATGGCCCGAATCGCAACGGTGCCGCCATCCGGATGCGGGTTGTCCATGTCGTCGAGAAGTCCATCGACGTCGTCGCGGCCCTCGAGCAGCGAAAGGGACCCGAGCATGTGGTCGAATGTGCGGTTCTCCATCATGACGAGAACGATGTGCTCGATGGTGCCGGGATCGAGTTCCTCGACAGGCTTACAGCCTGGCATCGCGCCGGCTGCTGTGACCGCCCCGAGCCCCTTCAGGACATCGCGTCGCCGAATGCTCACTCGGTCTCCAGAAGCACCGACGCGCCGAACACGACGCGCTTGAGCGGATGGTGGTCGTGAAGCACCGTCAAGCGGCGTAGGAGCGCCTGAATCGCGTCCATCGAGGCCCGGCCCAGATCGACGGTGTACGAGACGGAGCGCTGTCCGGTCACGTCGGGGTCGGTCACGTAGTGAAAACGCCCGGTCGCGTCATCGCCGAAGTCGCCATTGTAGCCGGCAAGGTACCAGTCGCCGACGCACTCATCGAGCGCCGCAAGCGACGCCTCCGTGCGCTCCTCGAACTCGAATAGAAGCGTCAGCCAGTGCCATGGACACTGACTCGAGACGCCGACAGAGAAGTTCCAGCCGCTCCACGGGAAGACGACCGAGACCTGAGCGAGTGGCTCGAGCCCATTCAGGGCGACGATCATCGGTTCGCGCTCACTGTAGACAGAGCCGACCTCGCCATTCTCGGGGTTCACCAGGTCGACGCGGGCCAATGCGTACGGGCGGGCGCCCTCGGCGATGTACGGGCGGGGCTCGCCGTCTTCGCCACGGGCCATGCGGGCCGCCTCGGCGTACCACCCCTCGGAGACCGGGCCTGCGCTGACCTCGTCGAAGTAGTTCTTGTACGAGCCCTGGTGGGCTTCGAGGAAGATGCTGCCTTCGTGAGCAGCGTCCTGGAAGGCACGCACGGCACCCGTGAGCGCGAAGGCCGCGAGCTTCTGCTCGGCCTCGAGCGACTCGAAGTTGGCCAATGCGTCGTAGGTGGTGAGCGCGCCCTCAAGCTCGCCACCGCCAAGGTAGAGCTGGCCGAGAAGAATGCGTGGACTGGCCTCTTCTGGCCACATCTCGATGGTTCCGCGCAGCACGTCGAGCGCGGCTGAGGTCCGGTCCGCCAGGCGATAGGCCATCGCCAGATTTTCGCGGAACTCGCGCTTGGCGAGTTGGTGATCGGGGTGATCGTACGGGGCCGAGAGCTCCACAGCCGTCTCGAGCGCGGGGATCGCGCTGCCGACCTCGCCCCGCTGTAGGTACGCCATGCCGAGAGCGTGATTCAGATCTGGACGGCTTGCATCCAGCGCAAGTGCCGCGTTGAACGCCGTGATGGCGTCCTCTACGCGCTGCTCTGAGAGCGCGGCGATGCCAGCGCGCGCGTGTTCGTCGAGTGTGCTCATGAGTCCTCGGTGCTGCGCGGTCGCGACGGACCGCTGCGTAGACGGGAATCGTACTCGACTCCATGCCCGGGATCACCCCCAATCCCGGGAGTTCTACAGGGTGCGAAGCAGTTTTCGCGCCCTCCAAACGCCACGAGGGCACCCCGACTCACTCCGGTGGGGGCCGGAAGGTCGAGATGCCCTCGAGAGGCTTGGACAGCGGGTTGCGCTAGTCCTGGGTACGCGGCTCGCGCTGCATGTCGTCGGTCACGAGATCGAGCAAAGTCGCGGAGAGATCGATGATCTGCTCATGCGAAAAGCCTTCGGTCACGAGCTGACGGTAGAAGGACTTGGCCACCACGCGGTTGCGGTTGGCGATGAGATGGGTCGGAGCGGGGGATGCAGCAGAAGCGACCATTACAGAACCTCCAGAGGGGGACGGTCGACCATCATGCAACTCCCGTGCCAGGTCGAATTCGACCAAAACAGGCCGATCCACCGTCGAAATGGGCCCTCAGTGCGTTCGCAGCTTCGCGTTCTTCGCACTCAGGTGCGAAGCACAGTTCGCACCGTGCCAATCTGGCACCTAGAAGACCCGCTCACCCAGGCCAAGGCACACCGCGTACGGATTGGCGTGGGCCTGGTACTCCATGATCGCCATGCTGCGGGCGTGCTCACGCGCGTCCGGCGGGTCTTGAAGGTCCCACTGCTTGAACCGCTCTGCCTGGCTCGTCGGAATCGTGTAGCCATAGACCGTGGCGAAGTAGAACATCGAGCGGGCGACGTTGCCCTTGTGCGAATCACGCGGCTCGAAGACCTCTGAGCCCGCGCTGTTGTACCCGTGCTTCGACCCACCCTCCTGCCAGATCACGGAGCCGGTGACCACGTCGAAGGGCAGGTTTCCCCGCTCGGCATTGGCGTCGGGGTCGGTGGGGTAGAGGTGATGCAGATCACAACGAGCGGGAATGGAGTCGGCGCCCTCGCTCTGCGGCCACGTGTGCTCGGTGTTGATCAACGAGCCGTCGGGCATCGCCGTGCTGACCGGTACGAGCACACCGGTGTAGACGCCCTCGACCATGCCATCGACCTTGTCGACCCGCGTGAACATGTACCTGCGGGACTCGGTGTAGTCGCAGGTGTCGAGCCCACTGGTCAGCGCAATGAGCTCGTCCTCGAGCACACCTGCGTCCTCCAGCTGCCGGGTCGACTCCCAGAAGCCAGCATCGTCACAGGAGCGGCAGTCGGGGGTGCCATCGCCATCCGAATCGGCTTCGTTCCGCGCCAACTGGCCGTCGCAGTCGTCGTCGAGGCCGTTGCACACCTCGACCGCACCGGGAAAGCGCAGCGGGTCGTCATCCGCGCAGTCGACATCGGCCATGTGGCCGTCTTGGTCGAGGTCGGCGTTCGGGTCGCCGCCTTCGGGGCCCGGGCAGCCCGCGAGTACGAGCAGAATCGAGAGAGTTCGCATCCAGGGTCTATCACCCGCTCCGACGGCCGAGACCATCAACATCCCCTCCTGACACCGCGCAAAGCGCATGCCTCCTGCACAATCCGTGCACGACGAAGTCCTACAGATAGGGTCATGCTCACCCTGCTCTCCATCGCCCTTGCATCACCCCCCACCTCGCTCGGGGCGGCACTCGATGCCGACTCCACCCTTGGAGATGTGCCGCGTGGCCTGCGCATCGTCGCGGTCTCGAACACCGCCGGCGGATGCGCCATCGACGCCGACGTGGGGTGTCTGGAACGCGCCGTGGCCAAAGCAGTTGCGCTTCAGCCCTATGGCAAGCCACTCGACGAGGTCGAGCAGTTCAGCAGCCATGGACTGTACGCCGCCCACCTCGCCATCGTGCTCGGCGAGGCCGTGCGCGCCGGTCTCGATACCCACGCGCCGCTACAAGAGGCCATCGTGGAGGACTTGGTCGCAGCAAGCCGCGCAGACGCCTGGCACAACCCACCCTCGTATGCAGGGGATGACAGCCGCTGGCCCGCCGACCAGGCCGCGGTCCTCTACGCGATTCATCTCTACGACGAAGCCGCCGCCGATGAGCTGCTCAAGGCGTGGACCACCGTTCTCGCCGAACGAGGGACCGATGCCGCCACCGGATTGCCCGTCTCTGAGCTCACCTCCGCACACGGCTACAGCTCAACCCCCCGCGGCTGCGCGCTGTTCTGGACCGTCAACTACTTGGCCGAAGTGGACCCGGACTACGCGTCCGATCTGATGACCCAGTCGACACGCGCCTTGGCGACTCAGACGCCCCTTGGCCTGGCGATGCGCGAGTACCCGAAGGGTCGGGACCGAGCCGCAGATTGGGACTCGGGGCCCATCGTGATGGGCGTGGGCGTCGCCTCGTCGGCCTTCGCACTGGGAGGCGCTCACGCCGTCGGGCGCTCCGAGCTCGTGACGTCACTGCAACGCTCGGAGAGACGGGTTCAGGCCTGGATTGGCGCCCTGCCCAGCGACGACCTGCGAGCGGCAGCCCACTCCACCATGGCCGAGAGCATCCGCTACCGGTGGTACCCGCGCTGATCCGCCCGCCGCCTCAGGCATCGCGGTCATCACACCAGGCTCGAAAGACCGCAGCGATGGCCTCGGCCTGTGCATCGGCCTGCGCGACCGACTCGAAGCGCATCGTACGCACATGTGCGCCGTCACCGAGCAGTAGAGCGTGCTCACCAGAAATGTGCGCACCCCGATGAAACATCAGGCTGAGAAACCTCTTCGCTCGGGGCTGAAACGACATGATGTTGCCCTTGTACGCATACGTTGGCGCCTTCCACTTCAGGCACTCTTCGATGCGGGGATCCGCGTCGAGGATGATGGCGCGAACGTATTCCATCAGGGCTTTCTGGGGATTGTCGTAGCTCTCGAACCACGCGTCGACCTTCGGACTCTTCGCCACTTCCACCTCGCGGCCCACGCTATGATGCCCGAAGCCGCAAGCGCAATACCGAGGCCGCCCTGCACACCGCTCCGGGATAGGCTTCGCGGCATGAGCGAAGAAGCCGAGCCCCCCATCGAGATCGTGCTGGTCGGCGGTGGCCACAGCCACGTGCAGGTACTGCGCGCCGCGCTGATGGCACCCTTTCCCGGCGCACGCCTGACGCTCATCGTCGACGACCCGATCGCCGTTTACTCGGGCATGGTCCCCGGAGTGGTGTCAGGGCAGTACAGCCCTTGGGACGTGGAGATTGACGTTCGGCCCCTCGCGAAGCGTGCGGGAGCCCGCATCATCGTGGCCCGCGCCGAGCGCATCGATGCCGACGAGAAGCGCGTGTACATCGAGGGCCGGCCCCCGATTCGCTACGACATCTGCAGCGTCAATGTCGGCTCCACCGTTGCGGGTCTCGACACCCCCGGCGTCCGCGATCACGCCGTTCCTACACGGCCGATCGCCCACCTGGTGCATCGCTGGCAGCAAGAGATCGACGGCCTTCAGGGACGGACCCACGCTCGCGTCGTCGTGGTCGGAGCCGGAGCCGGTGGCGTCGAGCTGGCCTTCTGCGCACGGGAGCGCCTGATCGCCGAGGGCATCCAGGCCGACGTCACCCTGCTCACCTCGGCCGAGCGCGTGCTCGACCGCAGGAGCCCTCGCGCCCAGCAGGCGGTGCTCGATGCTGCCGCAGCCCGCGGAATCACCGTGCGCACCGGAGCGCGCGTGCACCAGGTCCGCGAGGATGCGGTGGTCCTCGACGACGGCGAGCTCCCCGCAGACGTCGTGTTTTGGGTCACCGGCGCGGTGGCCAAGCCCCTGCTTGCCGCCAGCGGCTTCGAGACCGACGCGAGGGGCTTCGCGTGGGTCGACGGCCCGCTGCAGCTGCGGGGCCACGAAAGGCTTTTCGCGGTCGGGGACTGTGCCCTGCCCGAGGTCTGGCCGGAGATTCCCAAGGCCGGCGTCTACGCGGTGCGCGAGGGTCCGGTGCTGATCGAGAACCTGCGTCGTCTGCTGCGGGGCACCGAGCTCCAGGAGTACACGCCACAGAAGGACTTCCTGACCCTGCTGAACCTCGGCGACGGCACCGCCATCGGCACCAAGTGGGGACTGGTCTTTCAAGGAAGCTGGGCCTTCAAATGGAAGGACCACATCGATCGCGTCTTCATGCACAAGTTCCAAGTGCTCGACGTGGAAGGCCGGCCCTTCGCCCCCTTCGAGGCCACCCTGCCCCCGATGCCGCCGATGGAGATGGTCTGCGGCGGGTGCGCCGCAAAGGTGGGCCAGACGGCGCTCGAGCGAGCTCTCGCCGACCTCGGACCCGGTCCACGAGGGGACGAGATTCGCATCGGCGTCGAAGAAGGCGAGGACGCCGCCGTCATCGCGCACGGCGAAGAGTGGTTGGTTCAGAGCATCGACGCCTTCACCGCCTTTACCGATGACCCCTGGCTCGTGGGACGGGTGGCGGCGTTGAACAGCATCTCGGATGTCGAGGTGAGCGGGGCCGTGCCGCGCTGGGCGATGGCCCTCGTCAACGTGCCCAGCAACGACCACGAGGACCGCGTGCTCGGACAGGTCATGCGGGGGGCGCGCGCCGCCCTCGACGCAGCCGGAGTCGCCCTTGTCGGCGGGCACAGCACGGTGGGCGAGAAGCTCAGCGTCGGATTCTCGATCACCGGCACGAGCACAGAGCTCGACAACGCCTCGATGCACGAAGGGCAGGTCCTCGTGCTGACCAGAGCCCTGGGGACCGGCGTGCTCTGGAGAGCCGACGGGCTGGGGCAGGCCTCTGGAAGAGCCATGACGACCGTGACCGACGCCATGCTGCGCGGCAACGGAGAGGCTGCCCGGATGGCCGAAGCCTACGGCGCCACCGCGATGACCGACATCACCGGATTCGGTCTCGCCTCCCACCTCGCCCAGCTGTGTCGCCGGCACGAGGTGTCTGCCACCGTATTCCTCGATGCGCTGCCCGCGTTCCCCACAGTCGAGACGCTGCTTGGCCTGGGTGTGCGGAGCACTTTCCACGAACAAAACCGCGACGCCGCAAAGGCTCTGTTCTTGCGTGAAGACACCCGCGACCATCCTCTGCTCGAGCTCATCTTCGACCCTCAGACGGCCGGCGGCCTCGTGGCGAGTGTTCCCGCCGAACGCGCCGAAGCGCTGATTCGCGCCCTCGAAATCCTAGGAGAACAGGCAGCACGGATTGGCCAGGTCACTCCGGTGCGATCAGACGGTGCCGCTCTCGGCGTCGAGCGCTCCGCCCCCGCCGATCCAAGCGCGGGTACAATGGCCGCGGAGGCCACTCCTTGAGCTACATCATCGATGATGAGATCTACGCGCGGGTGATCGACTACCTCGCCGACCACGAGGGTCAGCCTGCGGTTCGACTCGCCATGCAGATGGATGAGGACGGTGCCAAGGTGAAGCGGGTGCTGCGCGAGGCCGAAGAACTCGGACAGGTCGTTCGCACCGGCCGCGCCCGGGGCACGCTGTGGTGGCTAGGCTAGGCTTCGACGACCCAGGCGCGAAGCCGCCAACGAATCAGCGCAAGCCCCAGCACGGCGATCACCAGGTGCGTGGCGATAGCGTAAGCCCACGCCGAGGATGGCGTACAGGCGAGCTTGTTCCAGCTGAGATCCATCGGAATCCAGAGCTGCGCCCAGTCCCGTCCGCCGCGTCCCAGCGTCACCATCAACAGCAGCACCGGCCCGGGAAGCCAGACGAGTGCGGCGAGCAGTGACGCCCCCCACCCCATGCTCGAGGGGCGCACTCGGAAGGCCACAGCCATTGCGACCGTCGCCGCCGAAGACCATGCCGCAACGCCCCAGACCCCGCCCACCAAGACCTTGGGCCACAGCTGAGAAGCCGAGCTGAAGTGCGCGCCTCCTCGGCAGACCAACCCCAAGTCGTCAGCGTGTATGGGGTAGTGGTAGCCGAAGGGCCCAACGGTCCCGAGGGCCACCAGTCCAAGACCGAGAGCGAAGAGCGGAAGCCCGTGGGCGGCAATCGCCAAGAACTTGCCCCGAACGACCGCGCCGGGCGACAGCGTGGTGGTGCTCAACAGCTCGAGCGCATGGAGACGCCGGTCGGGCACGAACGAGCCGCCGGCCGCAAGTCCGGTCGCCACGAGTCCAGCGGCCGCGACAGCCCCGCCGAGAAGCACAAACATGTCGTCATCGAATCTGGCGAGAACCAGCACGGGGACGGCCAACACAAGCATCACCGGCACACCCAACCGGCCGATCACCGAGCCGGGTCCCTGCCCTCGCGTCACGACTTCCCGCCAGGCCACGGGGTTCGCCCAGACCCGGGCCCGCAGCGCGGTCGTCAACCGCCGCCCAAAGCCACCGCCCTCGAAGCGCTCCTCGCGGGACTCCGAGCGCAGCATTCGGCTCGCGAATCGGGCCGCGGCCTCGAAGGCAAAGGCCCACAGCACCGTGGCGATGAACACGAGGCCTGCCGTCTGCCCGATGCGCAGCACAAGCCACACGCTGTCGGGGATGCGACGGGACAGCAAGATCATCAGGATCGCGAAGAACATCCACGCCACGCCGACCAGGAAGGTGTAGCGCTTGAACCGCTCGACCTTCCAGATCTCTGGCGACAGCATGCCGAAGTCATCGTCGATGTCGCTGGTCGTGGCCATCTGAAACACCGGCGCCGCCAGCCAGCTCAAGCCGAGCAGGCCCGGCAGACACACCACCCAGATCAGCAGCGCCGAGGCGTGGTCCGACTGAAAGGCCTGGGCCACGAGGCTCCAGTCCGGGGAGTCGATGCGGCGCCGACCCGCCATGAAGGCGTGGGTGGCATTGAGGAAGGCCGGCGTGACGCCCAGCACGAAGAACGCGTAGCCCGTGGCTGAGAGCAGACTGGCGACCCCGCCTCGATCGGTGAGCGCCGCAAATCCGCCGACAGCCCCTAGCAGCACGATGAGCAGCAGGGTCACGCTCACCGCGTTGATCGCCTCCCACACGCCCACGCCGCCGAAGGTCAGCACGAGCGAGAGCACCGGCAGGCTCGACAGCACAATCGAGGCGATGATCAACAGGCGCGACACCACCTTCGACCACAAGATCTGCGTCGACGACAGGCGGGTGAGCGTGAGCAGCTCGAGAGTGCCGTCCTCGCGCTCCTCGGCGATGGCCTGACCGACCACCACCGGCGCGATCACCGCCACCATCATTAGCTGCGCACCCCCGTACAGCTTGAAGAGCAGGTTGCCGAGGCGTGCCGCCGCAGCCGGATCGTCGAGCAGCGTCTGCACGCGGTTGGCCCACGCCCAGAGCACCAGCACGAAGAGCAGCAGGCCGAAGCCAAAGCGCAGCGCATAGGTCTGCCATCGCCGAGACGCCCGCACAGCTTCGCGCGTGACGACTGCAGCTCCGGCGGCTGGCTTCACTGCACCAGTCCCTTGGTCAGCTTCATGAACACTTCTTCGAGCGTCGGGTCCTGACGCTCGAGATAGCGAAGTCGGATGTCGCGGCCGTGCAGGTGATCGCTGACCGCACCCAGATCGGCGTCGGGGTCGACATGAACGAGCACCTGCTTTCTGCCCTCGTCGACTTCGGTGCTGCGCACGCACGAGAGCTCGCGGAGCACCACGGCTGCGCGGGCATCGTCGGTGGTGTGCAGCCAGACCTCGGTATCGGAGCGGGCCATGCCCATGATCTCGTCGATGCTTCCCTGGGCAACGAGCTGGCCGCGCTCGAGGATGCCCACACGATTACAGACCTCGGAGAGCTCCGAGAGGATGTGACTCGACAGCAAGATGGTCTTGCCCATGGTCGTGAGCTCACGCAAGATCTCGCGGATCTCGATGCGGGCACGCGGATCGAGGCCAGAGGCAGGCTCGTCGAGGATCAACACCTTCGGGTCGTGGACCAGGGTGCGGGCGAGACCGAGGCGCTGCTGCATGCCGCGCGACAGGCTCTCGATGAGCGCGTTCTCTTTGTAGGTGAGGTCGGTGAGCTCGAGCAGACCCCCCACCAGCGACCCGCGCTCCCGATGCGGGATGCCGTATGCCGCCGCGAAGAAGTGCATGTACTCGGTGACCGTCATGTCCCGGTACACACCGAACGAGTCGGGCATGTAGCCAATCAGACCGCGAATCTCCTGCTTGTTCTCCCAGACCGAGAGCCCGCCGACAAAGGCCTCGCCCGCCGTGGGCTCGAGCAAGGTCGTGAGAATGCGAATGGTCGTGGTCTTGCCCGCGCCATTCGGCCCGATGAAGCCGAAGAGGTCCCCCTCCCCGACCTCGAGATCAATGCCCTGCAGGGCCTCAAAGCCGGCGTACGTCTTCTTGAGATTGACGGTGCGAATCACGGTTCGATCCTTACGGGGATGCGGAACACGCTGATCGTGTCCGGCTGTGGCCAGAGGCCGGAGAGCTCGAGACCTTGGACTTCGTCGTCGAGGACGCCGATGACGAGGTCACCATGCAGGTGGCCGTGGCCGCCTTCGTAGATGTCGCCGAGGTGATCGACGGCCCAGCGGGTGCGGTCGTTCTCGATCGCGAGGGAGTTGCCACCGCTACGCAGCGTGACGGACTCATCGGGCTCGAGGTCACCAATGGCGACGGTTCGCCCATTCACGCGCAGGCGAGCGTGGGTGAGGCGGTGCTCGAGCCGGCTGGTCACCGCCCATCCGCCATCCTCGAGCGTCTTCACCTCGATGTGCCCGCTGTCGCCGCGGCCGACCCAAGAAGAGCTGCCGTAGCCGAGACTCCAGGTCTGCGCGAGGTAGCCCATCTCTCCGGACGCTTCGGCAGAGCGAACCGAGACCTCGGACATGAAGCCGCCATCCCCGAGGGGAAGCACGAGCGCGCCGTCGCGGTCGGACTTCACACCGACCTCGGTCTTGCGGGTCGAGAACACACCAAACCACGTAGTTCCGCGAGTGAAGGGTGTGCCGGGCAAGGCGTCGACCACCTCGATTCGGGTCATCACCGCCTGACTTCCCTTGGTCAGCGAGGTGCCGACCAGTGCGACCGTCGAGAAGATGACGATGGTCACGGGGAAGGTCACCCAGGTCCATGGCTGCTTCTTGAGCAGGCGCAGCACGAAGTAGTCGAGCGGACCAATGACCATCAGGTATAGGCCGGCAAAGGCCATCAGCCAGGACAGCGGGAGCGGTGCGACGCCAGGGATGTCGGCCAGTCGTGCCTTGAGTGCCGTCTCCCAGGACGAGGCGGGGTCGTTGTCGGACCAGTGCTCGACAAGCGCCGGGTGGCTGGTGCGCATGAAGTACATACACGTCGGGTCGGTGACCGTGACGTCCATGGCCGCCAGGCTCGCCCCGCGCACTCGCCCACGCTCGGTCATCGGGGTGTTGTGGGGGTCCGAGACCCAGAACTTCACGGTGTAGTCGGTGCTGTCGCGGGTCGGGTCCCAGAAGCCCTCACCGGTCCCCGCCATCATGCGGGCGGGGTTCGCGCTGGTCTCGGGAAGCCAGAGCCAGCTGCGCCACTGCTCCTCGCGGTCGCCCGTGCGCGAGAACGGCGCTGCCGTCGGGTCCATCGCGAGTGCATGCACGGTGCCGAGACCGTAGCCGCCGAGGGCCCAGACCGGTCGATCGTCGATCTTGGCGAGCACCTCGAGGTGGCGGTCCGCCGTGCTGAGGGACGCGCGGCCCACCGGATACGGGCCCTCCCCTGCGGGGGGGCGAAGGCCCATCACCTGGAACAGCGAGCTGACGCTCTCGACATCGTCCACGCCCTCAAAGCGCAGGGGAAGTGCGTCGGCGAGCGGCCCCTGAAGGCGCTGGTGGCGGTCGGTGACGGTCACGAACAGGTGGCCACCACTCGCGACCCAGCCCAGCAGGGCGTCGAGGGACTCAGCCGAGATCGCCGTCGGGTCGGCCTCGGGCCAGACGACCCAGTCGACGGCCGACCACCCTGCAGCCCGGTCCGGAAGTGCATCGAGGGGCACCAAGCCCGTCTTGACCGAGCGCTTGCCCGAGGCGTGCGGCCTGGGCATGGCCGAGGGAACACCGTACTGCCAAGTGTCCTGAATGCCGGTGATTCCGGCGTGCGTCTGTCCGATGACCGCAATGCCGACGTCGGCGTCTCCGAGCATGCGTACCGGGTACTCGATCGAGCCGGACCGCTCGGCATCGCCGATGACGTCGAGCTTGCGCACTCCGCCGCTACGACCCGTCTTCACATAGAGGATGGCGTCTTTGCGCGCGCCCTCGGGAAGCTCGACCCGTCGCTCGTACGACTGCTGCTGGTAGTCCGCGCCCATCTCGTGGCCGATCAGCCGAAGACGGAGATTGTCGCCGCCATTGGCGAGCTTGACGTGCACGGGAGCCCAGCCACCGGCGCGCACCAGGCCATCCGCGAACGGGGTCAGGCGGGCCGCGAGCTTGCCCTTCTTCGGGTTCAAGGAGTCTTGGACGAGGTTCTGCTTGGCCTCTTCTTCGGGCTTGGGCTCCTGGCCCCAGGCAGGCAAAGCCACCCACACGCAGATCAGCACCATCCAGCGCAGAAACTCACGCATGCATCGCCCCCCACCGGCGTAGACGCCAGGTCGAGATGAGAAGAAAGACGAGAGAGAGCGCACTCATGCCGATCATCGACAACAGAAACTCCCACCAGTGCGGCTCGGGAACGAGAGGAGGCGTCAAGATGCGGCAAGGCACCGCAAGCAGCCAGAAGTCACGCACGATCCACCGCACCACAGGCGGCAGAACAAGGAAGGCAGCGAGCCCGCCGAGCACGAGGATCTGCGCCACCCGAGGCTTGTGCATGCGCAACGACAAGGTCAGCGCGGCCGTCACAGTGAGCAGCCAGACGGGAATGAACCACACGGCGCCTGCCGCCGCCACCAAGAGGAACTCGCCCATGCGTCGCGGCGAGATCATCGCAAGGTGAGGCCCACCAACGACGATGAGCAGGCCGCCCAAGAGCATGAGTGGAAGGGTCGGGACCACCACACCGGCCACCTTGGCCCACACGATTCGCCACGACGACATCGTGGTCGTGAGCAAGATCTCGAGAGTGCCCTCTCTGCGCTCGCGCTCGATGTTTCCGACGAGCATCCACACCGACAGGGCAATGGCGGCGAGCACATTCGCCGCACCCACGGCGAGCAGACCACCGGGAATCACCCACATCCCGGACTGAAAGAGCAGCACGAGCACGAGGCCCCAGCTCATCACGGCCGGGCCGACCAGCCTCCAGGTCCGGGGGCTGACTTCGCGCCAGAGCACCGGGTTTCGGCCGACCTTCACCTTGCCCTTGCGCTCGCGTTCTTGTCGAGGCCGCGAGATGTAGGCGTCGGTCGAGATGACCATGTCCATGCCGATGCGCATGTAGGCCCAGGTGCCGATGTAGTTGACCGCCGCGGCAAACAGCCACACGCCGGCCACGCCCGCAGCCGTCACCGTCCAGTGCACGCCGCCGCCAAAGTGAACCGACCAGGCCCCCACCGCCGAGAGCGGGAACACCGTGAAGAAGTAGAGCAGGGTCATCACGAAGACGGCGAGCATCCACCGGCTGACCCAGACCTTGCCCGTGAACACGCTGGAGAGCCGAGCCCGCGCCATGCGCAGCTCGAACACTGGCGTCGTGATGCGGAACACCAGGTGAATGACCGGCAGGTACATCAGGACGGGGAGCAGTGCGGTCCAGTCGCGGGCCGCGGTGCCGTACAGCGGGGAGACGTGGGCGGCGCCATCCGGACGAGCCACAGCGAAGGCGTAGAGCAGCGGAAGCCCGAGGAACGACGGCAAGGCGTACAGCCACGCGGCACCGGCGGCGAGCACCGGGCTGCGCGTGAACATCGCGAAGAAGGCGCCGAGCGCACCGAGCACGACGATCGAGATCAAGGCGTGCAGCGTGACGGCCACGACCTCGACCACCGAGACACCACCGAGGGTGACGAGCAGCGCAAGGATCGGCATCGCACCCGCGACCACCATGGCCAGCTGCAGCACGCGGGCCATGAACGTGCCGCCGAGCACCGAGCCTGGCGTGAGGCGGGTCAGCATCAGAAGGTCGGCGGTGTTCTCTTCGCGCTCTTCGATCACCGCTCGGGCGACGGTCAGCGGCGCGATGACGGTGGTGAGCATGATCTGCAGCACCGCAAAGCCGACGAACATGCCGCGGCCCAGGTACGACAGATTCGCTGGGTCGACGAAGGGTGCGTTGACCACCGTCCAGATGACCAGCATGAGCACGACGAGCAGCACGGCCGAGAAGCCAGAGCGCACGCCGTAGGTCTGCCACCGCCGCGAGGACCGCGATGCATCGCGAAG
>JAGSGY010000120.1 GCA_023954855.1 Pseudomonadota bacterium
AGACCGTGCGACCGGACACTGCCAACATCGGGGGGGTGAGCTCGAGTTCCAAGGCCCCGGGGGGTGCGTTGAGCGCGGCGCGGTCAGCGACGATGTGCGTCGCGTTTTCGCCCCACCCATCCAAGGAGATGGAGGGCCACAGCACGATAGCTGCGATGGCTGCGAGCGTGGCTGCCGCCGCCGCGGTGCCGGCCACGATCCCCAACACCTGGCGACGTCGGTGTCGCCTGTACGCACGCGAGGGGGAGAGGTCGGCCTCAATTCTGAGGCGGTGGGCACGGGTCCACTCACCGCTCGAGTCCAGGGCCGTCGCCAGCACGCGGTAGACGTCCTGGTCGGCGGATCCGCGGGACACGGCGAGCTCGGCGAGCAGTAGAGCCCGGTCGCTGTCCCACGCCAGCGCGATCTTGGCGGCCGCAAGGGCGAGCCTCGGGTCGTCGGATCTGGCGACGGCGGCCTCGAGCAAGTCGAAGGCCGTTCGGTCGCGTCCACTCGCACACATCTCCGCGGCCTTCTGAAGGGTTGCGGGTACATCAATAGGGTCCACTTGTGGAGACATCTCAAACCTCCATATTGCTCATATAACCGCTTTGAACGTCAGATGTCGTGATGCGGTTCTCGCGTGGTGCGGCGCGGGCTTCTGTGCGTCGTTTGGGTGCGGCCGCCGACGGTGCCGAGGCGATAGACTGTCGCCATGGACTTTCCCGCTACCCTCGACCCTGTGCTCATGCAGTTCGCTGCAGCGTTTGGCATCGGCGGACTGGTCGGGCTCGAGCGCGAGCGGCACCGCCAACACACGGATGTCGAGCAGTTCGGAGGTATTCGGACCTTCATCCTCATCGCCGAGGCTGGCGCAATCTGTGGCTGGCTGGCCGTAGCGTTGACCTCGTCGATGCCGATCGCCGCGGGCATCATCGCGACACTGGTTCTCGTCGGCGTGAGCTCGTTCCTGGGCATGCGCGGCCAGGGTCACGCGCTGGGCGTCACCTCCGAGTTTGGTGCGCTCGTGACCTTTCTTCTTGGGGCGATGACCACGATGGGGGCGGTCGATCTTGCCGTCATGCTCGGCGTTGTCAGCTCTGTGGTGTTGGCCTTCAAGCAACCCCTGCACAGCATGATTCGCGGCTTGTCGCGAGACGATGTGATCGGCGGACTGAAGCTGCTCGTCGCGAGTGTCATCGTGTTGCCCCTGTTGCCCGACCAGGCCGTCGATCCCTGGGGCGTGGTGCGTCCCTGGCGGCTCTGGTTGATGGTCATCTTCATCTCGGGCCTGTCCTTTGCTGGCTACGTCGCGATTCGGCGTCTTGGGCCCGGAAGAGGACTGACCGTGACCGGTGCGCTTGGAGGCCTGGTGTCTTCGACCGCAGCATCGGTGTCGATCGCGCGGATGTCCAACGACGAAGGGCTCAAGCCCGATGCGGCGATGCTCGGGTTGTTGCTGGCCTGGGTGGTGATGATCATCCGAGTGGCTGTCGAGGTGGCGGTGGTGCGACCGTCACTGCTCTGGGAGCTCGCCCTACCGCTGGGCGTGCTCGGGGTGACTTGCTTGGCGTGCGTCGGCGTCTTTGCCTGGCGGGTACGGCACGCTGAGCGGTCCGAGGGCGAACTCAACATCGCGAACCCTTTCGAGCTGCTCCCGGCCATCCAGTTTGCAGGGCTCTTCGCGCTGGTGCTGGTGGCTGTGGAGATTGTGCGTTCCGAGTTGCCTGAAGCGTGGCTCTACTTGGTCGCGGGTGTGAGCGGGCTCGTGGATGTCGACGCCATCACCCTGTCGCTCGCTGAGCAGGTGGGGTCCGGTCTGGACGCGAACATCGCGGTCGGTGGAATCCTGATTGCATCCGTGTCGAACACCCTCGTGAAGGTGGGGATTGTGCTGGTGCTCGCGCCCGGGCTGCGGGTGCGGGTTGCTCTCGTAGGCTTGTTCGTGACGGCGGCGGCCGGGCTCACCTTTGCGCTGGCGTGATGGGATGCACAGGTCAGGCGAGGTGTCGAGACCCGGCCTTACACGTCTTGAATCGTAAGAGACGCGCGTTTCGTACGGACGGTGGGGCCCAAACGGCCTATGTGCAGTCTTTCACACCCCGGAGCCCCCATGGCTAAAGCACGCCCCAGCGTTCAGAAGCGCATCAAAGAAGCCAAAGCCCACGAAAAGAAGCAGATCAAAGCCGCCCGCAAGGCTGCCCGTGACGCAGCTCGCATGGACCGCACCACCTTCGATGAGGGTGTTGACCCCGATCTCGTCGGACTCGTTGCCGGCCCTCAAGAGATCATCTGGGACGAAGCCGTCGATGGCCCGCGCCCTGACGCCGAAGAAGAGGCGGAGTAGCCTACGAGGCGGCAATGGAGGACCCGTTTCGGTGCTCCGCATAGCTTCGAAATCACCGGTGCTGGCACGTGCCGGCGCCTCCCGCCGCGGCCGTCGATGACTGACGAGCCGCCCGTGGTGACGCAGCGCGTATGGTGAGCGCGGAGGAAACATGATCTGGCTGATCCTGGCGAGCGCCTTCGCGGGCATTCCCACCTACGAAGTGGCCACCGCTGAGTGCGAGCTTCAGTCCCACTCCGTGGAACTCAGCTGCAAGAAGGGCGTCTGTGTCGTCGAGGAGCGGCTGCGGTACTACAAGCCCGATTGCGTCGGCGAGGTTTCGTTTCCTGAGCAGGAACCGGTCGAGCCGATCTTGAACTGGGCCAATGAGTGGGTTCTACCGGCACCGTGCTCGGGCGAGCGCGTGTGCTTTAGTGGAGTGGGCAATCGCGCAGTCGTGCGTCGCGTGCTCGGCATGGGCGAGTCGGGCTCGGAGCACGGCTTGTCCTTCGCCGCGTCGGACGCATCCATGGATGTTCGCGGCGGCGGCCTCACCGTGAGTGACCAGGACGGCTGGCGGGCGGTGGCCTCGGGGGGGCTCAAGAAGAGCCCGAAGTGGGTGGCCCTCAAGGAGGCCGCGACCGCCCGCACGCCGACTTCGTCGTATGGCGGGCCTACCGAGAAGGGGCTGCGTCACGGCGTCTGGCTGGCGTCGCACCCCGATGGGCATCCTATGGTGCGGGAGATCCGCTATGCCCGTGGTGTTCGGGTCGAGTCGACCCCTTGGCAGGCGCGCACCCTCACAGAGGTGGACGGGCGAGTCCTTCATGTGGACGAACTCGATCGCTGTCCTTCGGGCGCGACCATCGACACCACTCTGGGTGACCGACTCACGCAGTCCTGTGCGTGGAGTGACGTCGATGGCGCGCACGCCATCGTGGCGACCTTTCAGCCCGAACCGTGGCAGCTGCTCAGTGTCGAGACGGTGCTCAACGGAAAGCGCAGCGGCGAGGCGCTTCTCTACGAGGGCGGTGCGCTCGTCAGTCGGCAGCAATACGCGGCAGATCGTGTCGTCGGTGAAGGGGAGCTGTGGTGGCCCAACGGCCAGCTGCGCGAGCGCTCGCTCTATGCCGCGGACGGGTCCATCGGAGCACAGGAGACCTACGACGAGATCGGGCGGCTGCGGTCGAAGCGGGTGAGCGACATTCGCGGCCTCGGCGGCAACCCCTATGAGGTGCGCTTTGACGCCCGAGGACACAAGGTCGAGGAGCGACTTCCGCTCGACGCGGCTCGGTCGGAGCATCGGGTCTGGACCGACGGTGTCCTTCAGCTCACCGAAGCGTCGCGGGACTGGACGACGCCGGCGACGGGCTGCGCGGCGGACATCGACTGCCCTGCCGATCCCAAGAAGAAGGGGACCGTCGGGGTGTGCGAGGTCGGTCAGTGCCTGTCGCTCCCGGATCCTGCAAACGCAACCAAACAGGCCTCCTACGTGCCGCTTCGCAATGGAGCACCCCTCGAGGCTGCACTTCGTGAGGCGATCGGCGGAGCGCGCCGTGCCTGGATCAATCCGAACCTGATTCAGAGCCGCAGCCGGGGTTGTGTCGAGGTCAGCTTGCAGTCTGGGAGTTGGCTGCCCGAGGGCCCTCGACTGACTGGGCGTGCCGAGGTCGTCGAGCAGAGTCGCGATGGCGAGAAGGTTCGCAGCTGGGTGCGACTCGACCTCGACGCCGGCGGAATACTGGTCGAGCCGCTGAGCGCCGCCGTCACCGAGCTGGGCCTCGAGCCTCGGCCGTCGCGTCCGGGTCGGGCGTGGCCCATGGTGCTGTCGAAGGTCGATGCCAAGGCGGCGACCTACGCGCTGGACCGCTTTGAGCTCGAAGCGAGTTGCACGCCGGTGCGGACCTTTGCCCGCTGCAAGGACCGCGAGCTCAACGGGTGGGCCGAGTGCGAGGGCCAGCAGCTTCAGATGGGAGAGCTCTCGTCTGAGCCGACCCGGAACCTGACCCACCGACGGCCCGGTGTGGTGCTCGCTTGCGAGGCGCCCTGCCCCGCACAGACTTGTGAGGCCGAGGCTCCGCGACTTCAGTGGCTGCTCGAGCACCAGGCATTTCAACGGCCCGCGCGCCAGACCTTTGCACTGTGGTGGGCCCAGGAAGACTGCGAGTCTTCACTCGCGCGCTGATCGAGGTGGCGAATGCCCGAGGTTGGGGCATACTGCCATTCTCCTGGATGGTTCATGTTTCGTTCGGTGGTCGCCCTTGTCCTCTTCGCCGGCTGTGTGCCGGCGCAGATCGAGGTCTGCGGTGACGGCATCGACAACGATGGTGATGGGCTCATTGATCCGGGGTGTGACGAGGCCGATCGCACCGAGCTTTGCAGCAACTTCGTCGACGACGACTTCGATGGGATCGTGGACTGCGACGACGTCGACTGCTTCACCGAGCCCCACTGCGTGGTCGAAGAGTGCTTCGACGGCTTCGACAACGACCTCGACGGCGACGTCGACTGCCAAGACGCGGACTGCGCGCAGGAGGCCCGCTGCCAGGGGGGCGTCCGCTGGCACATCAGCGGCGAAGCCCAGCTCAACGAGACGAACACCACTTACACCGGCACCAAGACGCTGTTCGTCGAGGTCGCCGACAATGACGGCGGGCTGTACAGCATCGGCGACATCATCTGCAGCACCACCTGGGGCCACAACAGCGGCAGCTCGGCGTCTCTGACCTGCACCGACTGCGAGTGGGCCCTGACGTTGGTCACGTCGCCGACGTCTGAACAGACCGGTCCCGAGTGCGACTACTGGGTGAACTTCACCAACCCCGAGAGCGGGTACTACTACGGCGTGGGCACGTTCCCGAGCGGGCTTGGCTACAACCCGTCCTACAGCACCGAGGCGACGACGTTCCCGGCGGTGATGTTCAGCTATGGCTTTGGCGGCGGCTGGTACGCGCTGCCCGCCCGCGCCGAGTTCGACTGGGACCGTGACGCACACACGTTCTCTTGGTCCCTACTGTGGGCCTACGACTACTACCGCTGAGAGCGGCCAGAAGCATCGTTCTCGCGGCGGCTGAAACGGGCAGGTGACACCCGCATGCATGCGCATAGGGTCGGGGTTACCCGGCGCGCCGGCGTCAAGCGGACGCTGGGTCGCGAAGGGGTCGCTCGATGCTCTCTCTCCTCGGTGGTCCTGCCCTCTCGGGCTTTCGGATGAACAAGCTGGCTGCGGCTCTCAGAGCGGCTTCGCCAGGTCTTTCCGGCGTGCGTGCGGAGCATCTGCACTTTGTGCACACGCGTAGGCCGCTCGATGCAACCGAGCGGGAAGTCCTCGATGCGCTGCTCACCTACGGCACCGTCGAGCAAGACGGAGAAGTGGTCGCGCCGACGCCACGGGACTTCGCCGCGGCACCGGGCCAGTGCGTCGTGGTTCCCCGCATCGGCACGGTCTCGCCTTGGTCGTCAAAGGCGACCGATATCGCCCGAAACGCCGGGCTAGACGCGGTCGAGCGCATTGAACGCGGCACTCTGTTCACACTGGAAGGCGCCGATTTCACAGACGTGCGGGCCTTGCTGCATGACCGGATGACACAGACGGTGCTCGCCGATCCGGCCGAGGCCACGGCCCTGTTCGTCGAGCAGGCTCCACGACCGCTGGGCCACATCGACGTTCTCGGTGGGGGACGAGAGGCCCTCGTCTCGGCCAATGCCTCGCTGGGGCTCGCGCTCTCTGACGACGAGATCGACTACCTGCTCGAGGCATTCGTCGGCTTGGAGCGCAACCCGACTGATGTCGAGCTGATGATGTTCGCCCAGGCGAACTCCGAGCACTGCCGACACAAGATCTTCAACGCCTCTTGGACCGTGGATGGCGT
Source organism: Pseudomonadota bacterium (assembly GCA_023954855.1). Lineage (GTDB taxonomy): Bacteria > Myxococcota_A > UBA796 > UBA796 > M1803. Next base: position 6,178 of record JAGSGY010000120.1, read on the forward strand.
GCCCCAAGAACGCTCGTTGTTCAAGATGATCCGCAACACGCACGAGACCCATCCCGGCGATGTGCTGACGGCCTACGCCGATAACGCCGCGGTGACACGAGGCAGCGCGGGCGGGCGCTTTGCACCGGCGACCGAGTCGGGTGTGTACGGAACGCGCCAGACCGATCTGCACATGCTGATCAAGGTCGAGACGCACAACCACCCAACGGCGATCAGTCCCGCTCCCGGAGCGGCGACCGGAAACGGCGGAGAGATCCGCGATGAAGGCGCGACGGGACGCGGCGGAAAGCCCAAGGCCGGCCTGGTCGGCTTCTCGGTGTCGAACCTCAACCTCCCGGGTGCCGCGCGTCCCTGGGAGGTCGACCACGGCCGTCCCGACCGCATCGCGTCTGCCCTCGACATCATGCTCGAAGGACCGATTGGAGGCGCCGCCTTCAACAACGAGTTCGGGCGGCCCAACCTCGCTGGCTACTTCCGCAGCTTCGAGCTCGAGGTCCCGTCGGCGGATGGCACCGAGGTCCGCGGCTACCACAAGCCGATCATGATCGCCGGTGGCATGGGCAACATCGAAGAGAAGCACGTCGAGAAGATCTGGGCGACCGGCGGGGCCAAGTTGGTCGTGCTCGGTGGCCCGGCGATGCTCATCGGCTTGGGGGGCGGGGCCGCCTCGTCGATGGGGCAGGGCGAGAGCGCCGAAGATCTCGACTTTGCCAGCGTGCAGCGGGCAAACCCGGAGATGGAGCGCCGCTGCCAGGAGGTCATCGACCGCTGCTGGGCCCTCGGGGACGACAACCCGATCTTGGCGATTCACGACGTGGGCGCGGGCGGTCTGTCCAACGCGTTTCCGGAGCTCGTGCACGACGGGGGAAGCGGCGGGCGATTCGAGCTTCGCGAGGTTCCGAACGCCGAGCCCGGCATGGCGCCTCTCGAGATCTGGTGCAACGAGGCCCAGGAGCGCTACGTCATGACGGTGGCCTCCGAGGACCTTCCTCGCTTCGAGGCCATCTGTAAGCGCGAGCGCGCGATCTACGCCGTGGTCGGAGAGGTTACCGACGCCGAACACCTCGAGGTGGGCGACTCTCTGTTGGGCGACACCCCGATTGACCTGCCGCTCGACGTGTTGTTCGGAAAGGCGCCTCGCATGCACCGCGACGTCGAGCACGTCGACGTCGTTCACACGGCCTTTGACCCGGCAGACATCGACATCGCCGAGGCCGCGAGCCGTGTGCTTCGCCTTCCGACCGTGGCGGACAAGAGCTTCCTCATCACCATCGGCGACCGGTCGATCACGGGACTCGTGGCGCGTGAGCAGATGGTCGGCCCCTGGCAGGTTCCCTGTGCCGACGTGGCGGTCACGACGGCCACCTTCGACACCCGCGCGGGCGAGGCCTTCTCGATGGGAGAGCGCACGCCGGTGGCGCTGCTGGACGGACCTGCCTCCGCGCGCATGGCCATTGGCGAGGCGTTGACGAACCTGCTCGCCGCCCGCGTCCCCGCCCTCGAGAAGGTCGTGCTCTCGGCAAACTGGATGGTCGCCGCCGGGCACCCGGGCGAAGACGCCGCGCTCTACGACACCGTGCGCACCGTGGGCATGGAGCTGTGCCCCGAGCTCGGCATCTGCGTACCGGTTGGCAAAGATTCGATGTCCATGCGTGCGGTCTGGCAGCAGGATGGCGAGGAGCGTCGGGTGACGTCACCCCTCTCGCTCGTGATCAGCGCATTTGCGCCTTGTTCGGACGGCCGAGCGACCCTCACCCCCCAGCTTCGCACCGACCGTGGACCGACGTCGTTGCTGCTGATCGACCTCGGCGCCGGAAAGAACCGCCTCGGTGGCTCGGCTCTCGCCCAGGTGTTCGGCGAACTCGGCGCGACCCCTCCCGATCTCGATGATGCGGCCCGGCTCAAGGCGATGTGGAACGGCGTACAAGCGCTAGCCGACGACGGCCTGGTGCTCGCCTACCACGACCGTTCCGATGGCGGCTTGTTCGCGACCGTCTGCGAGATGGCCTTCGCGGGGCGCACCGGGCTCGAGATCGACCTCCCGGTGGACGCAGAGTCCGTCCCGGCGCTGTTCTCCGAGGAACTCGGCGGCGTCCTTCAGGTGGCCGAAGAGCACGTCGAGAGCGTGCTGCTTCGACTCGAAGAGGCGGGCCTACGCGGCATGGTCTGCGTCATCGGTCGTCCCACGTCGGACGGCACGGTCCGCATCCGGCAGGGTGGCGAGATGCTGCTCGAGAAGGAGCGTGTCGGCCTGCATCGGCTCTGGTCCGAGACCAGCTATCGAATGGCCGCGCTGCGTGACCAGGAAGACTGCGCCCAGTCCGAGTACGACCGTATCCTCGATACGAATGACCCTGGCATCAGCCCCGTGCTGACCTTCGAGCCGAGCGACGACGTCGCGAGGGAGCTGTCTGGACGTCCGCGGGTCGCCATCCTTCGGGAGCAGGGAGTCAACGGGCAGATCGAGATGGCGGCCGCGTTTGACCGAGCTGGCTTCGAGGCGATTGACGTCCACATGTCCGACCTCGTCGAGGGTCGGGTCGACCTTGCGACCTTCCGAGGACTCGTTGCTTGCGGTGGCTTCTCGTACGGCGATGTCCTCGGCGCGGGCGGGGGGTGGGCGAAGTCCGTACTGCACCTGCAAGGGCTGCGCGCCGCCTTTACCGAGTTCTTTGCTCGCGAGGACACCTTCGCGCTCGGCATCTGCAACGGCTGCCAGATGCTGTCCCAGCTCGCCGAGATCATCCCGGGTGCTGGACAATGGCCCCGCTTCGTGCGCAACCGGTCGGAACAGTTCGAAGGGCGCACCTGCACGGTCGCTGTCGAGGCCTCTCCGTCACTGTTCTTCTCGGGGATGGAGGGCTCACGCCTTCCCATCGCCGTCGCCCACGGAGAGGGCAGAGCCGTCTGGCCCACAGCGGAGGCCCGCGAGGCCGCCGTGGCTTCTGGCATCGTCTCGGGACGCTTCGTCGACAACCACGGGCAGGCCACCGAGCGCTATCCGCTCAACCCGAACGGATCGGTCGGGGGAATCACGTCGCTGTGCTCCACCGACGGTCGCGTGACCCTGATGATGCCCCACCCGGAGCGCGTCTTTCGCACGGTCACCAACAGCTGGTTCCCCGAAGACTGGGGCGATGACGGACCGTGGATGCGGATGTTCCGCAATGCTCGGGCCTGGTGCGAGTAGGCTCTCGCAGCGGCCTCTCCAAGCTTGGGGATCGGGTTACATCGATGGCCGCGGATCCCGTAGGGTGGATCTGGAGGTGATGTGGAAGGCTTGCGCGACGAGACGGGCATCTTTGCGATCTCGGGCAGTCTCCAGGCCGCGCAGCTGACCGTGCTCGGACTGCGTGGGCTGCAGCACCGCGGCGCTCGGGGCGCCGGAATTGCGGCGTCCGACGGGCACATGATTCGCGCCGTTCAAGGGCATGGACGGGCTGAGGACATCTTCTCTGGACGCGACCTCTCGGTACTGCGTGCGGCCTCTGCTCTCGGCCAGGTCTGGGGTGGTGGTGAGCGTGCGGACGAGGCCGAGGTCGAGGCCCAGGTGGTCGCCAACTATCCCTTCGTTGGCCGTTGGAAGGACGGACAGATTGCCGTGGCCATGGTCGGGCGCTTCGCCAACGGTGTGACCCTGCGGCGCGAGCTCACCGCATCCGGCGCCTTGTTCTCGACACTGAGCGATGGCGAACTCCTGCTCCACCTCATGGCTCGAAGCGGCCAGCAGACCATGGTGAACCGCCTGGTCGATGCGCTCTGGAAGGTCGAGGGCGCCTTCTCGGTGGTGTTGATGACCGAGGACCTCGTGGTCGCTGTCCGAGATCCTCGCGGATTCCGGTCGCTGTGGGCAGGGCAGATCGGGTCGGCGGTGGGCGTCGCGACCGAGGACACCGCCCTCCGCCTCGTCGGCGCTTCCGAGCTTCGTGAGCTGCAGCCTGGCGAGATGCTGATTCTCGACGCCAGTGGCCCGACAGTCGTGCGCCCCCTCAAGCGCCGCGCCATCAGTCGGTGCACCATGGAGGCGACGGCCCTTGCCGCGCATGAGGCGACGGTCTTTGGCAAGCCCGTCTACCCGCTCCGGGTGAAGCTCGGTGAGCGACTCGCCGCCGAGGCTCCGGTTCGGGCCGACGTCGTGTTGGGGCTTCCGGGGTCAAGTCTGCCCGCCGCTCTCGGCTTCTCGCGAATCTCTGGCGTGCCCTTTCACGCCGGCATTGAACGCACGCCGTGGAGCGATCCGCTTGCGCCGGTGCCCAGCGGCGATGCCGAGCTCGTCTGGCGGACGGTGCCTGCGGTGGTGAAGGGCAAGCGCGTGGTGTTGGTGCTCTCGACGCTCGGGGATGGCCAAGACGTCCGCCGCATCGTTCAGCTCCTGCGCAGCACGGGCGCCACCGAGGTTCACCTTCGGGTGACGCAACCGGCTCTTGTGGCCAAGTGCCCCTACGGGGTCAGCTCTCCCACGCGCGAGGAACTCATCGCTGGACCGGGCACGAGCGCCGAGGGGCTCGCCGATGTGCTTTCCGCCGAGTCGGTTCTTTGTCTCGAGCGCGACGCACTGCGGCCTTTGCTCGGGGGCTCGGATGGGCCTGGATTCTGTGAAGGCTGCCTTGGCGGCGCTTGGCCGGTGGCCGTCGAAACCTTGGACGATCAGCTCGGACTGTTCGACGCGGAATAGGTCGTTGTAAACGACGTGTGCGCGCTAATTGACGTACGGCGAATCGGTCGTTTTTCGTGCTAGTGTTCGCGCGTGTCTGGACACTACGAAATCGATGGCGTACTCGGTCGCGGCCGACGTGCGGGGGTCTACTCTGCGAACCGTTCTACGGACGGTGAACAGGTCGCTCTGAAGTGGTTCAACGAAGACGCGGGCGTCGACGTGCAGGCACTTCGGCGAGGTGTGGCTGCGCTCGCCAGCGCGGGCGAGTGGCACGTCGTCCCCAGCGGCGTCGAGATGCTCGGCGGACGGCCTGCCCTGACAACGCCGATTATCACCGGTCTCGACATGGGAGGGTTTCCACGTGGTGAGGCGCAGCCCGCCAAGGCGGTGCTGCAGCTGATCGTGCAGCTGGCACGTGCCTGCGACAAGCTTGCGCACCAGAACCTCAAGCCGTCGGACGTCTTGGTGCTCCCCGACGGCGCCGTGCGTATTCTCGACGCCGGCTTGGCCGCGCAGGCCACCAGCTCGGGGGGCTTCGTCTCGCTCTCGAGCGCGGGCTACACCGCGCCCGAGCAGCTGCATGGTGGCCCGAGCATGGCAACCGATGTCTATGCGATTGGCGTCATTGCCTACGGGCTGCTGGTTGGGCGGGCTTTTGGCTCGGCGGCGGCGAACCCCGACCGGCACGCGAGCAAGATCGACCGAGCCAATGGCAAGCTCATCGCTGCTGCGGGCCACGAGGTGGCGTCTCTCATCACCGAGATGATTGCGTACTCACCGGGTGACCGTCTGCTCCCGCAGGGAGTGGCTTCCCTTGCCGACAAGCTCGCGAGTACCACTCCAGGCGCCGACCTCGCTGAGTGGGGCAAGGCGATGGCGTCGGGGATCGAGGCACGCCGTGAAAAGGCCGCCGAGCGGCTGGACGGTCTCGTTGGCCACATTGTGGACGAGGACGGAGACCAGGGAAGCCTCACTGAGATTGCGGCCGCCGAGAAAGCAGCCGCACAAAAGGCCGAAGACGATGCCGCTGCTGCCGCTGCTGCGGTCCAGGCTGCGGCTGAGGCCAAGGCCGCCGAAGAAGCCCGCCGCCTCCAGGCCGAGGCCGATGCAGCCGCCGAACAGGACGTTCCCGCGGATGTATCCAAGCCGCTCGATACACCGATTGGCGCGGCTCCCGAAGAGGAGGGGACCTTCGGACGAGGGTTGCTCTCGAGACTCGCAGCGACCCCGATGCCTGCGGCACGCCGTGACGTGAGCTCCAGTCTGCTGGGCGAGCAGCCGGCAGTGATGGGTGGCTCTCGGGCCGACAAGGCCGCCGCCGGTACCCCGCAGCTCTCAGACGCGCTGCTTAGCCAGATGGAGAGCGCCGAAGAGGACCAGGCGGCCGCTGAGGCGGCGCAGCTTGCCGAAGCTGCGGCTACCGCTGCTGCCGAGGCCGCCGAAGCCAAGCGCATCGCCGAGGAAGCTGCTGCTGCAGAAGCCGCCCGCGTTGCCGAAGAAGCCGCTGCCGCCGAGGCCGCACGCATCGCTGCAGAAGAAGCCGCCGAGTCCGCCCGCGTTGCCGAAGAAGCCGCCGCAGCCGAGGCCGCCCGCGTTGCCGAAGAAGCCGCTGCCGCCGAGGCCGCCCGCGTTGCCGAAGAGGCCGCTGCCGCCGAGGCCGCGCGCATCGCTGCAGAAGAAGCCGCTGCAGCCGAGGCCGCCCGCGTCGCTGAAGAAGCCGCTACTGCCGATGCCGCACGCATCGCTGCAGAAGAAGCCGCCGCAGCCGAGGCCGCACGCATCGCTGCAGAAGAAGCCGCCGCAGCCGAGGCCGCACGCATCGCTGCAGAAGAAGCCGCCACAGCCGAGGCCGCACGCATCGCCGAAGAAGCCGCTGCCGCCGAGGCCGCGCGCGTTGCGGAAGAGGCTGCTGCCGCTGAAGCTCGGGTTGCCGAAGAAGCCGCTGCCGCCGAGGCCGCCCGCGTTGCGGAAGAGGCCGCTGCCGCTGAAGCTCGGGTCGCCGAAGAAGCCGCTGCCGCCGAGGCCGCC
>JAGSGY010000033.1 GCA_023954855.1 Pseudomonadota bacterium
ATGAGCTCGCGAAGCTGGTTGAGGCCGGTCAGGTCCGCCCGGTGGTCGACCGCGAGTTTCCCCTCGAGGCCATCGCCGAGGCGCACCAGTATGGAGAGACGGGACGCATCCGCGGAAAGGTCGTCATCGACATCGGGTGAAGGGCCTCGTGCCGTTTCCCATCCTGATCCCGTCTTCCGATCGGACCCGCTGAGGTGCTGTTCCACGAGGAGGAAGGGGAGTGGTCCCACGTACCGCGGCCATTCTGGGAAGTGCGGTGAACGAGGTGTGAGTAAACCATTTCCCATTCGATTCGCCGAAAATAGGGGTTCTACCGTGGAGCCAAAGTTGGCACGCCTCCTGCATAGGCTCTCTACGACATCCGGGAAACCGGTGTGACCGACAAGACGGTGGCTTCGGCCTCGGTCGTCGGAACTGCTCTTTGACGTCAAAAACCCCAAGAAGACAGCCAACGCTTCGGCGAAGGCAGCTTCCACACTCGGACAGACGCGGTCGAGCGATGTGTCAGATGCTTGCATCAGGCTCCATCGAAATCGAACGCGGGATCGGCCGACCCGGCAACGGGTCCACCCGCGAGTGCGGCAAGTAAGGTCTTGGAGGGGAACCAAACCCAAGGAAGAAACGGGTTCCGCTGGCTGGCAACGGTCACCGGAACAACGGACTCATTGGTGGAGCAAAGCCTCGAGGACGCGCGCTAGACAAGACACTCTCTCTTCGGAGAGGGACATTGCTAGTCGGTGTCGGCCGAGCGGCGACGCAGAGTACGAAGGACCCGCAAGGGCCTGCGACCTGCGGAGCGCTTCACCGCGCAGGAGCGGCTTTCGAGCTGCTTCGTGAGACCCATTCACGTCACTTGTGACGCGGATGCAGAGCGACTTCGGTCGCGACGAAAGGCAGACAGGGACGAACCCCCGTTCTGCTGGAGGTCAGGGTTCCATCGGGCATGAGACTTGTCTCACAGGGCCCGGTGAACTGCAGGGATGTTCAACGCATGGACAAAGCATTGGGAAACCAATGACTCATGCGGGAGGTTCTGCAGAGACCTCATCGATGCTTCACGGCTTCGATGTCACCACAGTTCGCGTTCACCGTCACAAAGCGACAGGGGCAACCCTGAAGATGCGGACGGCGAGCGGCTTCACTCATCAGGCCCCTACGGGGAACACGCCACACCGGATTCCAATCTGGCGAACGTGTGAAAGAACGGGCCGGTTCATCGCTTCGGCGACGAATCCGGGAGTGCAGTTTGAGGGTCTTCGACGCTGAAAGGCGGCGGAGGTTCGAAGCGAGGAGTGTGCAAGGTGCCACGGGGAAGACAGGCCATCCGCAAGGATGTGTGTGTCCAGCCGAAGGACGGTCCATGTCGAGTTCACTTCAGCGATGAAGTGAGAGTCGACATTCGGGAGGTGCTGGCAAGGTCTTCGGACCGGGTCACGCAGTCCGAGCCAAGGGTTGCGAACGCTGCGGCGGCTGAAAGGTCACCGGGGGGCGCGCAATCGGGGCGAACGTCGAGGGGGCAACGGCCGTAGTGATGCGGCACGGCTACCAATGAGGGGAACTCTTCGAAGGGTGAATGCGCTGTTTGGAAAGGGGCCTGTAGGGCTGCATCTTCGGATGCGGGTCGCAGGTCATCGGAAATACAGCGAATCCTGTCTGGCTGTGAGGCGAAATAGACTCACAACAAGCAGAGGGCTTAAGCCGTCGAGGTGGTGCGAAACCACGAGGACGGAACGGGCGAGTGATGGGAGTCACTTGCACGAGTCGAAGAGTGGAATCTTCGATGAGAAACGGGCCACTGTTTGCGGTGCCGGAAGCAGGACATTCACGCGGGCGAATTTCAAGACAGGCGGATGATTAGCGTCATCCCGGCTGGCCACTGAAATCCTTGAAGGTGAGGGCAAGATCAGGAGGAAGGCGCGTCTTTTTCAACCCGAACAAAGGCAACTGCGCAGTCCAGAACCGGAAGACCTTGAAGTCCTACACGGCAACGTGGGAAGGGCAAGAAGGACGCAGCAAATCCACAAGAGCTGCTACGGAACTGGACCCGAGCTTCGGCTCGCTTATCTCGAGGGTCCGTCCAACATCACGAGGGATGCCCCGGCGCTTCGGCGACGGGAGATTGGCTAGAACGCGAACCTGTGAAGGAACGTCTCGACCACATTCAGGATGTCACCATCGGCCTCCGAATCTCGAAAGAGATTCGGGGGCCGTTGTCGTTGTGGGCTACGTCTCTCGCCTAGGGAGGCGTGGTGAGCGAGCGACCGATGAACGGCAAGGTCGTGGTGGTGACCGGCGGCAACAGCGGCATCGGCCTCGAGACGGCCCGGGTGCTGTCGGCGCTGGACGCCCGCGTCATCTTGGCGTGCCGAAATGCCGAGAAGGCCTCGGTGGCGCAGGCGGACATCGAGGCGAGCACCGGCCATCGACCTGAGGTCCTCGCGCTCGACCTGGCCTCCCTCGATGCCGTGCGAGCGAGTGCGGCCGGGCTTGTGGAGCGCTGTTCGCACATCGACGTGTTGATCAACAACGCGGGGACCTTTGCCACGAGCCGGGCGGAGACCGCCGACGGATTCGAGCGCACCCTCGGCACCAACCATCTTGGCCCGCTTCTGTTCACCGCTCTGCTACTGCCCCTGCTTCGCAAGGCCGACCAAGCTCGCATCATTCATGTCTCGTCCGAGGCGGCGTTGCACAGCCAGCCGGACCTTTCCGATCTGCAGATGACCCGGTCCTACGGCCGGTTCGGCTTCGATGCTTACGCCCGTTCCAAGGCCGCACAGGCCATGGCTTCACGCGCGCTTGCGTCTCGGCTCGAGGGTTCAGCCGTCACGGTCAACGCGGTCCACCCGGGGCACGTGGCCACCAACATCTGGCCCCGGCACGCCTTGGTCTGGCGGGCCGTCGCGGCCATGCAGAGCTGGTTTGCGCTCACGCCCGCACAGGCCGCGCCGCGGGTGGTCTTTCTCGCTACGACAGAGCTCGACGGCGTCTCGGGTGAGTTCTTCAAGGATGACGCGCCCATGCCGCTGCCCCACGAACTCACAGATGAGAACGCAGTGCAGGCCGTGTGGGCGCGCAGTCTCGGTCTTGTGGGCCTCGACGAGACCCACTTCACCTAGCGGCTACTGTCCCGCCTGGGTGTAGCCGCGAATCATCGTCAGCAGCTCCTGGCCGGTGACGTTTTCGTTGCCGGTGGGCGTGCCGTGATTGGTGGTGAACAGCACCTCCATGGTCGACCGGTCCACGAGGATGTCGAAGCCACGGCCCTCAGAGAAAGGCGAGTCGTCGAAGGTCTCGGCGACAGGCTGGGTCTGACCGTCGCCAACACACCAACCCTGGGAAGAGCCGCTTACGTCCGAGGCGAACTCGGCGCAGTGTTCGGCGGTTCCGTCGACCCCAAAGGTGATGTCTTCGATCACCCAGATCAGCTCGACGCCTTCGGCCACAATGTCGTTCTCAACGTCGGCCACGCTCACGGCGTGGGTCCTACAGCTGGGTCACCACGCGGGGACCGAGATGAACAGCATGTAGTCGTGAGGACTCCAGTCGATGTTCGGGTCGCTGTCGCAGAAGGCTGCGGCGAGGCTTAGCGGGAAGCTTCGTCCGTCAGCGTGGCGGGCGTCGGGCCAGGAGTAGGCGGCCAGGGGCTGACCCACGGCCATGGGCTCGGCGGCCGCCGGGTACTCGCAATCTGCGGCGGAGTCTTGGGTCAGGTCGTCGTCGACGACCTCGCCACCGACGCAGGCAAGAAGAAGAAGGGGAGCTAGGAATCGCAGGGGGCCTCCATGAGGGGCTCTGTGCCGTGAGGCCACCCTTCATTACGCGCGCTATGGTAGCCCCGAAGACTCGAGGTCGCCTGCGTGAGTTCCATTCTGCTTCTCTGTCTGCTGGGAACGGGCTTTGCCGCCCCGGCGAACCCGACCGAAACCGTGGATGTGGCCGCCCTGGAGCTCGACCTTAGTGAGGGGTCGAAGGGCAAGCGCCGCCGGGCTGCGCATGCACTCGCCCGTCATCACCTGGACCAGGGTGAGGCACTACAGGCGGCACGGGCACTCGGCACGGTCGACCGTCACCGCAGCTTGGCGCTCATCGATGCCGAGGCCAGAGCGGGGCTGGTGGAGACGAGCCGCGCAGCGAGGGAAGTGACCGATGGGCCGCGGGTCTTCGCAAGCTGCGAGGCGGCGGAGGCCTTGGGAGAGCTTCCGCTTTCGATGCAGTTCGACCGCGGCTGGGCCCACCTGATGAACGGCGACATTGCGAAGGCGACGACCGACCTCGAGGTGGCCTACGCGGGGCTTCCCGCCGAAGACCGGCCCTTCGTGGCCGCGCTGGTCTCCGAAGTCCGACGGGACGGCGAGCCCCATGTGGCGCTCGATTTCGCGACGCAGGGCGTGGAGCTCGAGCCGGGAGCGTTCGAGACCGACTTGCACCTCCTGCGTGGACTTGCGGCCTGGGAGGCGGGTGAACTCGATGTGGCTCGGGACGAGCTCGCTTGGCTTCACGCCGGTCGTCCGACCTTCACTCATGCCGTCTGGCTCGGAAGCGTCGAGCTCGAGCGCGACCAACTGGACGACGCCTACGCGCTCTTCGAGCAGGCCATTCGCCTCGATGGCCAGCGCACCGAGGGCTGGCTTGGACTCGCCATCGCTGCTGAGCGTCGCGCGAAAGAGGCCGGTGGCGACTCCAGCGAGGTCGAGGGGGCCCTCCGTCGGGCGGCGCAGCTTGCCCCCTACGATGCCGCCGTGCTCGTAGAGCTACATCGCGTGCTGATCGAGGCCGGAAAGCCGAAGGAAGCTGCGGCGATTCAGTCGCGCGTCGACTTGCTCAAGACGCCCTAGTCGAGGGCCTTGGGCTCACCCAGCGCGATGTCGGCGGTGGATTCGGGCACGTCGAGGGCCTCGGCGCAGCTACGCAGAAAGGCACGCTCCGAAGCGTGGGTGTGTTCATCGGCCTTGGCAATCAGCGACAGGTCCCGCACGAGCTGGGCGCGTCGTCCGACGCCGACGAGAGTGCGAACCTTGTCAGCTCGCTCCTGCAGGTGGTCTCGGAGTAGCACGGGGTTCAGCGTGTCCGGGACACGCGCCGCTCCGAGCAGGCTTCGCAGCGTGGCGACCTCGCTCTTGGTGATCTCTCCGTCCATGCCCGAGAGCACCACACCCGCGGCAAAGAGGTAGCGGCGCATCGCTTCGGCAGCGTCGCTGTCCTCGTCCAGGTAGGACGGCTCCATCAGCCGCATCGACTCCTGTACCTGGGTCTCGACGAGGGCCAGGGGCTGCGGGCCCTGCATCAGCGTGGAGGCTGCAAAGGCCTGGGCCGCGCGCAGACGGATAGGCGAGAAGGGGTGTGAGGCCATCCAGTCCGTGCTCGGTGCCGAACGGTTCGACTCGGTGCCCTCGATTTCCTCGACCAGCTCGTGGGCCTGGTCGATGAAGGCCTTGATCTGCTCGGGACCGGGGGCCGTGCGCAGTCCGCTCGAGAGCTTGAATAGCGACCGCGCGGCCGCGTCGAGTGAGCCCGCCACCACCAATCCGGCGCGGTCTGCGGAGATCTCGGCGTAGCGCTGCCAAGCGAACAGGTCGAGAGCGGTGCGCGCCGGCACGCCGGAAGACTCGTGAAGCAGCGCGCCAAGGGGCAGGCCGTGGTGATCGAAGACGTGGTGTCCCAGCTCGTGGCCGAGCACGAACGCGAGCTCGTCGGGGGCAAAGGCCTCGAGCAGCGAGGAGCTGAACAACACGAAGACCCGTCCGCGCTCGGGACGGGCGCAGGCCGCGTTGAACTCGGCGGCTGGGTAGACGTACAGCTCGACTTCAGTCGGCACCTCGAGAATGGAGCGGCCCCGCTCGAGGATGGTGTGCAGGTCGGGGGCAATGGTCGGCGTCAACCGCAGCGCTCGTGAGAGAAAGTGCCGCCGTGTGCCGAGCTTCTCGGGCTGGCGAGCGAGCGCTTCGAGAACGCGCTGAATGCTGGCTTCTTGGCTGAGCCTCTCGCGTAGCTGTCGGTCGCGCTCGGCCTGAAACGTGGAGGGAGTCATTCGGGAGTCTCCGGGTCGCCGGCGTAGCGCCAGGTGAGCTTGCCATCGCCGAGCCAAGTGAGCTCGATGTCGCCGAAGGGCGAAGACATGAGCAGTTCGAGGTCGTCCGGGTCGTGCCCCTCTTCATCGAAGTTGTCGATGCCGGCGAAGCGCAGCTGGATGCGGTCGCCCTCGATCACATTGTCTTCGGCAGAGTAGATCTGGTCGCCGTACTTGAGCTTGAAGATCGGCCGCAGGATCGAGAGTTCGCGCGGAAGCTCGATGAGCACGTTGTCGTTGCCGTACTTGGACTCCACTGCGAGCGAAGCGCTCTTGAAGGCCTCGCGCTTGGCCTCTTCGACGGTCTCTTCGAACTCGGGATGGCGCTCGACGGTGGGGTGGACCACGACCTCGTCCCGCTTGGCCGCGACGCGCCGCTTCTCGCGGAACTCCTCGGCCTCGGCGATTTTGTATTCCTCGGTCTCGACCCAGGTCACCGCCTCGTCCGCGATCACGATGGCCCGGTGTCTTACGACGTCGTCGCGGTCCTTCTCTTGGCCGAAGACGGTCGCGGTCATCGGCACGTTGCCGAACGGGGTGCTGTCGTGGGCGAGCACCGCGGGCACGGTCTCGGGCGCGGCAAAGGACTCGTAGTCATCCGGGTACATGTCGGTGAACTGCACGACGAGCACGAGGGTGGCGTTGTGCAGCGTCTTCGGGCTGCGGTTGGTGATCGAGATGTTCACGCCGCTTCCGACCAATGGGGCCGACACGTCGAGATCCAGGTAAGCGTCCTCGGGGAAGATGTCCCAAAAGCGCGGGCCGAGCAGGTCGTGGCAAAAGGTGAGGTCCGAGAGCACGAAGCCCCACTCCTTCTGCGCGCGCCTGCGGGCGAAGTGGTCCATCACCTTCTGGTTTCCGGCGTCCATGTCGCCCTGCTCGAACAGCATCGCGGCCATCTGCAAGTCAGGAGAGAAGCCACCGGCACCGAGCATCGTGCCTTCGTACAACTCGAGGATGAAGCTGCCCTCCCGTGACTTCCGTAGGTACGAGCGGGCCCGGTAGGGGTCGGTCATGTCGCTGAGCGCTTCGGCTTGGCGCGGAAAGTAGGCCGCCGACTGCTGAAGCGTGAGCTCCGCCTTGTCGTATTCGCCGCGCTTGGCCTGCAGCGTTCCTTCGAGGAGCAGTGCGGGCGCGGTGCTGTCCGGGTGTTGCTCTTTGTATTCGTCGAGCAGGCGCACAATCTCCGGGTCGTCCTCGACGATGCCCCGCTGGATCATCGCGTAGGCCTTGAGCAGGTGGGCCTCCCGCTCCTTTGGGGCCGCCTCGATGGCTTCATCCGCGGCGGCGATGGCCGCGTCCCAGTCACCGTTGTGCACGGCCAGGTAGGCCCGGTCACGCTTGATCGACAGTCGGTCCCACTCGTCGAGGTACTTGTAGTAGGTGTCACCGTAGTCGAACATCGTTCGCAGCAATTCCGTCTCGAGCTGCGCGACATCGCGGACGAGCTGCTTGCGTTCGGCCCGCTCGCTCTTGAGATCGCTCAACAGCTGCTGAGCCTGCTCCTTGTCGACGGCGAAGGTGCCAGCGGGGCTTGCGAGGTTCACCTCACCCGAGACCGAGACCACGGACAGCGTCGAGAGCAGAAGCTCTGAGGTCATCTCCCACATGGCGTCCTGGTCGCCGGCCTCGACCTGCTTGGCGTACAGGCGCAGGAGGGGCTCCATCAGCTCTTTGCGGGCTTCGAGCACCTCGGGAGCGACATCGCGGTAGTCCTGCATCGCGACATGCTTCATGTACTCATCGAGCGACTCTTTGCTCTCGAGGGCGCGGTCGAGCTCGTGGATGACGCGAACGGTGGCGTCGATGTCGTACCCGGGGTCCTTCGCGCCTGCGCTGAGCGCGTCCATGGCGGGCTTGAAGGTGCCGTTGGCCTCGGCGAGCTGGGCCTCTTCTGCGGCGGTACGACGGGCTTCTTGGCGGCTCGAATAGGCGTAGTAGCCCCCGATCGGCAACAGGAAGGCCGCTGCGAGAATCAGTCCGCACCCCATGCCCATCTTGCGCGTGGTGGAGCCCTTTGGGGCGTCGTCCGCTGGGGTCTCGATGTCGGTGTCGCTCATGTTTCTCCGCTTCCCAGGCAACGTAGCACCCCTGCCTAGCTGACCGGTTGTTCGCGCCTTTCGCCTTCCTGACCTGCCATCGCGGTATCCTCCACAGCCATGCACGACACCCAGCTCATCGATGAGGCACTCTCACGCGCCGTGCGACGTTTGTTGCTACTGCGCGACCCGGAGCAGGTTCGCTCTGAGATCCCGAGAGTGGCGTTGTCCCTGGTGCCTGCCGACGTCGCGGTGCTCGTCGAGGACGCGTCGCAGCCCCAGGTGATCGGGCAGTTCGGAGCACTGGAGGGCACCGACTGGCGTTGGATGCGCGCCGCGATCGCCGAATCGTTGGCCGATGGCAGGGCACGTCTTTTTCAGGGACCGGACCCACGCCCGCGGGAAGGCAAGGGGCGACTCTTGGTGGTTCCGGTGTCGCGAAAGCCAGCCCGCGCGTTGGCGGTCGCTCGGACGACCTCACGTGGCCGCATGAAGCTCGAGGCCCTCGGCCCACTTGGCGTGTTTGGTCGCGTGGGCGCACTGGCCATGGACTTTGCGTCGCTTCGGCAGCACGCACTCGACCTTCGGCTTCGCCTCGAGCACTCGGCAGAGGCGCTTGACTCCGGCATGCTGATGCTAGACGCGGACGGGGCCGTCGCGGTGGCCAATGGCCACGCTGGCTGGTGGCTAGACAGCGAGCCGCGGTCGATGCTCGGTCGCTTGCTCGTCGAGATTCCCGGGGGCGACCAGCTCCAGGGTGTGCTCGACGGTCGCCGCGCCGCGCGCATGGTCGGCCTTCCCGGCGGCATCGCCGACGTGCGTCATCGCAAGTGGGAGCGCGGCCAGATGCTGTTGCTCGAGGGCGACCTGACCTCCGGACTAGCCCTGGCTCCGGGTGCGTCGATTACCTCGCTCTTCGAAGAGCCCCCGAGTGAAGAAGTCGGTCCTGCCGATGACGTGCTCGAGCTCGCGATTCAGGCCGTCGGTGCGGCGACGACACCTGTGTTCGCACCCCCTAGAGCGGCAATGCCGGTTGGGCTGGGTGATGCCGTCGTTCCCTTCGAAGAGGTGCAGCGCAGGGCGATCGAGAATGCACTCGCGGTGTTCTACGGCGACCACGGCATGGCGGCTCGTGCGCTCAAGATCACCCAAGCCGAGCTTCTCGAGATGTGCGAGCGCTGGGGCCTTCCCACGGACTGACCGGCCTCTCACACCGAGTGCTTGTCGCGGGGTTATGCGGCGGTCCCGGAGAGTAAATGGCCCAGCATCTGACCGCGCCCGTCGCCACCAAGGACATGCCCAAGGGCATTCCGTACATCATCGGAAACGAGGCGGCTGAGCGCTTCAGCTACTACGGCATGCTCGCCATCCTGCAGGTCTTCATGACCGAGCACCTGATGACGGCCGATGGCCAGGCCGACTACATGACCGACCCCGAGACCCGGGTGGCGATGTCGTTGTTCAAGTCCGCGGCCTACGCGTTCCCGTTCCTGGGCGCTCTGCTCGCAGATGCCTTCCTCGGAAAGTACCGCACGATTCTCTACCTCTCGTCGGTCTACGTGCTCGGCCACTTCTGTCTCGCCCTGATGGACATGCCCGAGACCGCCCTGATGGCGACGATGGCGCCGCGGAACTGGATGTACCTGGGACTCTTCCTCATCGCGGTTGGAGCGGGTGGCATCAAGCCGTGCGTGTCCGCCCACGTCGGCGACCAGTTCGGCGAGAGCAACAAGCACCTCCTCGAGAGGGTGTTCTCGGGCTTCTACTTCTCGATCAACCTCGGTGCGGCCATCTCGATGTGGATGATTCCCATCATGCTGCACAGGTTCGGACCCGGCGTCGCCTTCGGCATTCCCGGTGTGCTCATGGCGATTGCGACCTTCGCTTTCTGGATGGGCCGCCACGAGTTCGTGCACATCCCGGCAAAGGGCACCGAGTTCATCAAGGAAGTGTTCTCCAAGGAAGGCTTCGGCGTGCTGCTCAAGCTGCTCCCGATCTACGCATTCGTGGCCGTGTTCTGGTCCGTGTACGACCAGTCAGGCTCCACCTGGGTCGAGCAGGCCAAAGAGATGGACCGAGTGTTCCTCGGCTTCGAGTGGCTCCCCAGCCAGGTTCAGGCCATCAACGGCCTCTTCATCCTCGCCTACATTCCGCTGTTCGCCTTCGTCGTCTACCCGATGATCAACAAGGTCTTTCCGCTCACGCCGGTCCGCAAGATTGGCCTGGGACTGTTCCTGACCGTCTTCGCCTTCGGTATCTCCGCGGTCTGCCAGGAGTGGATTGACGCCGGTCAGACGCCCTCCATCGCTTGGCAGATCCTCGCCTACGTGGTGCTCACCGCCGGCGAAGTGATGGTGTCGATCACCTGCCTCGAGTTCTCGTACACCCAGGCTCCGACCAAGATGAAGTCGCTGGTCATGGCGACCTACCTGGGCTCGGTCTCGGCCGGAAACCTGATCACCGCGGGCGTGAACCTGGTGACCATGGATGCCGAAGGCAACTCGACCTTCACCGGTGCCGACTACTACTGGTTCTTCGTCGGCCTGATGGCGGTTGCCGCTGTGCTCTACATCGGCGTGGCCTACATCTACAAGCCGAAAGAGTACCTGCAGCAAGAGGCCGTTGCGGCGTAGCGGACCTAGGACTCGATGGGCGCGATCAGCGTCTCGAGCATGCCCCCGTCAAGGCAGCTGCGAAGGGCGACGGCGACCCGCTCGGTCGTGACCGCGTCGAGCTCGGACTTGAGTCTGTCGAGGCTCCAGTCTAGGCCGTAGGCCGTGCACAGCGCGACGTGTGCGGCACGACCGGTGGTGCGTTGCAGCGCCATCGCGGCGTGGCCGAGCGTCATGCGGCGGTAGCGCTCGAGCTCATCGGAAGTCGGACCGCGCTCGGCAAAGCTCCACAGCGCCTGCTTGAGGGCGTCGTGCGCTTCAGTCAGACGGGCAGGGTCGGTGGCGAGGCCGACTTCAAAGGTTCCAGCGTCGAGCCCGGGCACGGCTGACGCCCAGACCTGGTAGGCCAGCGAGCGCTTCTCGCGCAGGTCGAGGAAGAGCGGCCCGCCTTGCGCGCCGAGAATGGCGGCAGCGAGCTCGAGGTCGCGCCGGTTCGTCGCGGTGAAGCTTCCCATTCGCGCGGTGAGGCTGATCTGCGCCTGCTCTTGCCCCGCGCGCAGGTGCAGGACGCCGGGCTTCAAGGGGGAGGGCGCTTCGCGTTGCGCCAGCTTCGACGGCCCCTTCGGAAGCTGCTCGAGCCATGGAGTGATGGCCTCTTCGACCAGTGCGGCATTCACACCGCCGACCACCGCCACCACGAGCGAATCTTGGGTGAACAGACCGCGGTGCCAACGCTGCAGACCGCGCGGGCCGAGGCGAGCGATGGAGCTGGCGGTGCCCATGATGGGCAGTCGCCACGGGTGGCCGGGCCAGAGACGGGGACCGGAGGCGCGCCAGGCGACGGCATTCGGGCGGTCGGACTCGGTGCGCAGATCTTCGGTGATCTCGTCGCGCACGCGGATCCACTCGTCCCGGTCGAACATCGGCTCGGAGAGCACGCTGCCGACGAGGTCGAGCCCCTCGAGGGTGGCGGCCGCGGGGAAGCTTGCCCGCACGCCGATGCTGTTGCGTCCAGACATGGCGTCGAGGGTTGCCGCGATGTCGTCGACGGCCTCGGCGAACTCGGTCGGCCCGAGCTCACCCGCTCCAGCAGCCGCCATGCGCGCCCAGGCTGCTGACATGCCCGAAGTGCGGGGGTTCTCAGCGAGCCCGCCACCGAGAACGGCGGTTCTGCACGCGGCAATCGGACTGTCCTCGGGGAGAACCCAGAGGCGAGTGCCGCCCTCGAGCACCTTGTGGACCGGCTCGTAGGAGGGCCGGGCAATGGGGGACGCGGAGGTCAGACACTTGGTGATTCGTGCCTCGTCGACCTTCGGAGCCAGCACGACCACCGCGGCGGTGCCTGGATCGAGCCAACGTCGAGCCACATCGGCGATGTCTTCGCTAGTGACCGCAGCGACGGCGGCACGGTAGCGCTCACGGGCGTCGAGGCCACCCATTCGGGCGGTGTACCAGGCGGCTTCGTTGGCGCGGCCGTCCACCGTCTCGCCGGCGAACAAGAAGTCGGCGAGAATGGCGTTGCGGGCGCGGGCGATGGCGGTTGCCGAGAGTCGTCCGAGCCTGGCCTTTCCGAGCTCGTCGATCAGGGCCTCGATGGCGGCCTCGCTCTTGCCTGGCAGCGGGAGCAGGCCTACCGAACACTGACCGCCGGAGACCCGGAAGCTCATCGAGGACCAGACCTCGAGCACCAGGGCCTCGTCGTGCTTCAGCCGCTCGGTGACCGGAGACGAGCTGGCGTCAATCAGCGCGTGCACGAGCACGTCGAGCGCGGCAACATCGCGATGGCCGAGGGGGGGCACCACCCAACTCACCTCGGCGACGGTGGTCTCGAAGGCCCGCTGCACCGACTGAACTCGGGGCACGGTCGGGCTCTCGACCATGGGGACATCGCGCGGCGAGGCGGTTCCCGTCCAGTCGCCAAGGCTGCGCTCGGCGGCGGCGAAGGCCTCTTCGGGGTCGATGTCTCCGGCGATGGCGAGCACGGTGCGGTCCGGACAATACGCCCGCTTCACGAAGGACACGAGGTCTTCGCGGTTCAGGTTGGTCACCGACGCGACGGTTCCGAGGATGGGTCGGCCATATGGGTGGTCGCCAAACAGCAGCGCCGAAGAGGCATCGGCCACGACGCTGTGTGGGTCGTTCTCGTAGCCGCGCAGCTCCTCGAGCACGACCGGCTTCTCGCGGGAGAACTCGGCCGGATCGATGGTCGCGTAGCGAGCCATGTCGGCCACGACGTCGAGCGCCTCTTCGAAGGCCGATGCCGCCACGGTGGCGTGCAGAACGGTCTCGTCGAAGGACGTGTAGGCGTTCAGGTCGCCGCCCAGGCCCTCGATTTCGGCTGCGGCCTCTCCGACGGCTCGCCGCTCGGTCCCCTTGAACAGCATGTGTTCGAGAAGGTGGGCGAGGCCGTATTCACCGCGGCGCTCGGCCGATGCTCCGGCGTCGAACCACAGGTAGACGGCGGCGAGGGGGGCTGCGGGGGAGGGGTCGACGACGACGCGTAGGCCGTTGTCGAGGGTGCGCTCGAGGGTCACGTGTGGGGCTCCGGCACCGCCAGTGCTAGGCCTGCGGTGAAACGCCCTGATAACCCGGACAAGGCCAGGAATCGTGGCCTCGAAGATTTTCGGGAGCTCGTGGTGCGAGCGACGCGTCTAGAGCTGACCCATCAGCAGGTCGAAGACCGACTGCAGCCGACCCGTCGCGATTCCGAGCCCGCTCAGGATGACGACGATCTGCAGCCCGCCGAGCGCGGCGCCGACGAACTCGGGGGTATCGACCCGGCCGAGCACGCCACGCAGGCCGCCGAGCCCTGCAAGCAACGGCATCAGCGTGAGTGCAAAGCCGAGACGTCCGGCACCCCGGGCGATGTCAATTCCGGCCGCCATCGCGGTGCTCTTCATCTCTGGAGGCATCATCGCGACGGCCTCGAAGGCCTGCTGGATGCCTCGCGCCTGGAACCACTGGCCAAGCAGCACGAGGGTCATGGCTGCGGCAATGACGATGGCCGTGCGCGCGCCGGCGATGCGCCCCTGGTGCTCGCGCTCGTCACTCTCACGGAGGGACGAGAAGAAGATGGCGACGGTGAACAGCCCGGCGATGGGGGGCATGATGAACAGCGCCGGGCCGAGGTCCCAGAGGCCGTCGGTACCGATGAGAACGAACAGGGCGACGCTGCTCGCGATGACCCCAAAGACCGCTCCGCCGAGCGAGCTTACGAGCGACGCCAGGTTGAACTGGCCGCCCGGACCCACGGCGAAGATCGCCGGAATGGGCGCTGCGAGGGCGTAGGTTCCGAAGCCGAGCGCGGCGACACCCGTGGCGACGATCAAGGTGCTGAGCGCTCCGGCGATCGCCGATGCGAGAAGGGTCATGCGCATCTCGGGCGACGCGCTCATGGCCTGGTACGCGTGGTTCGTGAACAGGAACACGCCGAGCGACGCCGTCGTGATCGCGAGCGTCGACGGCAGCCACCCAATGCTCGCCGGCAAGCGCCACTTCATGAAGCCGATGGCCCACGCCATGAGTGCGGCGAAGGGGATGCCGAGCAAGCCGATGGCCAGGGCTGCCATGGCCATAGGGCCACCCTGGATGAGGATGTAGAGGGGGTCAGACACCAGAGCTCCAGAAGAACGCTGGCACGGCTAACCCGATGGGCCAAACGCGCACGACCCACGGGCGAAAACTCTGACCGGAGCCGTTTTATCCGGAGTCCTGGGTGCTTCTTGGACTATGGGCAGGTCTCGTCACTCGATACTGGGGTTGCGTCGAAGCTCCAGGTCACGGTGGTGGTGCCCTGGGCGACGTCCTCACACACATCGTTGGGACAGGTCTCCCACGGCATGTCGGCAAACACGAGGGATCCAGCGTGCGTCTCGGACCAGGTGAACACGGGGACGTCGCGGACGGCGAGATGCTGTCGCGGGCCTGCGGGGTCGATCCACTCGACGCGAATGATTTCGGCCCGCTGCGGCTCTCGTCCCAGCTTCAGCTCGACCTCGAGCACGGCGTCCGTCGCGTTGGGAAACAGGTCCCAGTCCGGGGCGCCCATCGCTGCGAGGACGGTGACCCATTGGCTGGTGTCCTCGGGCACGGTCATCGAGGATCCCGTTCCGCCGGGCTCGGTGATGCCGGCTTGGCTCACACTTCCGCCGAGGGCGCCGTCGAACGACACGGTCAGCTCGCCGCCTCCGTAGGTGCTCTCACCGCATGGTGGCTTGGCGCAGGCAAGAAGAAACAGGACGGGGAGCAGGCGGTGCATGCCCCAGTGTCTCACGACGAGGGCTGGACTTCTTCCACGCGGTCGCGAAGCTGGCCGCATCCTGCGTCGATGTCGATGCCCCGGCGGACCCGAACGGTCGCCGAGATGTGATGCATGCCCAGTGTCTCGACGAAGATGGCTGCGTTCACGTCGTTGGTCGGCTCGCCCTCGTAGCTGGCGGTCGGGTTGAGCGGAATCAGGTTCACGTGGCAGTTCAGGCCTTTGAGCAGGCGGCCCACCCGGTGGGCTTCGCGGGCCGAGTCGTTCTCGCCGGCGATGAGCGCCCACTCGAAGGTGACCCGGCGGCCCGTGGCCTCGACGTAGGCGTGGCACGCGCCGACCAGCTCTTGTAGGTCGTACTTGCGGTTCACCGGCATCAGCGCCGAGCGGATGTCGTTGGTGGCCGCGTGCAGGCTGATCGCGAGCCCGACCTGAAGGCCCTCTTTCGCAAAGCGCTGAATCGCGGGCACCAATCCGACCGTGGAGATGGTGATGCGTCGTGCGCCAATGCCGAGCTCGGACATCATGCGGCGGACGGCAGCGATGGTGTTGTCGTAGTTGTGGAAGGGCTCGCCCATGCCCATCATCACGACGTTCGAGAGCCGTTCGCCCTTGTCCTTGAGCTCGGTGTGAAAGCGCCACGCCTGCTCGTAGATTTCGGCCTCGGTCAGGTTGCGCTGAAAGCCCATCTGGCCGGTGGCGCAGAACACGCAGCCCATCGCACAGCCGGCTTGCGACGAGATGCACGCGGTGCGGCGGCCGTCGTTGTACGGCATCAACACCGACTCGATCAGCGGGCCGTCGGCGAGGCGGTACAGGCGTTTGTGCGTGCCGTCCTTGGAGGTCTGGCCCACGACCGTCGACAGGGCGCCGAGCGTCGTCCGTTCGGCCAGCTTGGCGCGCAGGTCCTTGGGCAGGTTGCTCATGTCGTCGAAGCTCGACACGCCTCGCTCGTAGATCCAGCTGTGGAGCTGCTTGGCGCGAAAGGCCGGCTGGCCCAGCTCCTTGAGCAAGGACTTGAGGCCGTCGAGGTCGAGGTCGAGCAGATTGGTGGGCGCTTCGGACATGCTGCGCTTCTAGCTCGTCGCTTCGATGGTCGCCGTGGCGAGCAGCTCTCCATCGCGTGTCGCCGCACACCAGGCGACGCCGTCGATGTGGACCACGTGCATGTCGAGGTGGTCTCCGGGGAGGGCCTCGCGGATGTACTTCAGCGACGCTCGCCAGCTGTGATGCTCGGGCGTGGCGGCGTCCTCGAAGAAACGAAGCCAGGTCGCGGCGTTGAGGTGGCCGAAGACGTCCGTGTCGCGGTGCCGCACCGTGCGCTGCTCGACGATCGGGCCGTCGGCGACGGCGGGTGGTGCCAGCATGCCTTGGGCTTCGCGGGACTTGGTCGGCGGGTCGAACCAGCTGCCCTCGGTTCCGCCGGTTCCGTGCTCACCGGCGTGCTCGTGGAAGGGAACGCCGGCCTGAAGCTGTGCCACGTCGCGGAGTCGGCCGGGGATGCGCGCGAGGCGGCGGTTCGGGCCGAGCCAGGCACCGCGGACCTTGGCGATGGCGAGCAGCCGATTGTCGGACTCGCGGACCAAGGCGTGGCGGACCCAGACCGAGGAGCGGCCGACCTGGTCGAGGACCATCTCGATGCGCAGGGGCACGCTCATTCCGAAGCTGCACAGCCGCTCGATGTGCTGCTCGAGCACGACGAAGAAGTGGCCGTCGTGCACGGCTTCCACCAGCCCGAGCTCGGGTTCACGCATGGTCTCCCAGCGTTGGTGCTCGCAGTACGAGAGGATGTGGGCGATGGACACCGTGCCGCTGGTGTCGCATTCGTATCCGCGCGAGCTGAGTTTCAGGCTGAAGGGTTGCATCGAACCTCGAGGGTGGCGGACGGCCCTATCCGCGTGTTCTCTTATGTGCATGGCAGACCCGACACTCATCCGCCTGGCCGACCACCTGGGAGAGGACCTTCTCAAGGCCTTCAAGCCCAAGGGCTACTACGTCATGGACGAGCGAGAGTGCGCGACCCGTCGGGTCGATCTCAATGTTCCAGAGGACGAAGACCCGGGTCCGATTCCGATGGAGCCGGCCGATGAAGACGAGCCCGCGATTGTGCTGCGTTTCGGCGAGCCTCAGTCATAGAACTCAGTGATCGGCGGGGAATCCCTTCGAGTTCGTGCCGAGCCAGCGGTCGATGTACCCCAGAAAGCCCGAGTAGTTGCCGGTGAACTTCGCGTGGTGGGCGTCGTGGAAGTCGTTGCCGCTGTAGCCGGGGAAGAGGTGGCTCGGGTTGAGGGGGATGCGGTAGCCGCAGTGGCCCTCGGCTGCGATCCACTGCCGGATGCCGACCCAGATGCACAGCGTGACCACGTGACTGCCGAGCAGCAGCGGTCCCACGAGGACGAGCGCGCCCGTCAGGCAGTACTCGATGGGGTGCATGTACAGGCCGGAGCCGGCCCACGGGGTGGTCACGCGATGGTGGACGGCGTGCACGTGCTTGTAGAGCCGTGGATGGTGCAGCGTGCGGTGCATGACGTAGTAGAGCGCATCGTCGAGGTACACGAAGAACACCACCGAGGCGGCGATCTGCCACCACGGGTCAAGCGGACCGTCGTGCACACCCGACAAGCGCAGCAATGGCCAGGCGGCCAAGGTCACCACGCCCATGATCGCGTTGTTGCGTGCCCAGTGGCCGATGCCCGGCACAATCCAGCGCTGCGGCTTGCCGCGACTTCCTTGAATGCGGCGGTGCCTGAGGCTCGGCGGGTCCATCCACGCGAGCAGGGTCAGCGGAATGGCGAACACGGGAAAAGCGAAGGTGCTGACGAGCCAGGCTGCGACCGGAAAGCTCCAGAACAGCGGGTCGTCGAGCCAGCTCACTCGCGAAGGTCCGTGAGGGTGTCGGCGCCCTCGGGTCCCAGCACTGAGGCGGCCTCGTCAATCCACTGGGTCCAGAGCGCCTCGGTGGCGGCTTCATCGCCGGCCATGCCCGCGGCGGACGCCAGCGTGCACGACGCGACGAGACCGAGGTAGACCTGGACCTGCTCGGGGGTGCTCCCCGCGCGGAGGTGGCCGTCATGCCAAGGTGGAAGCACATCGATGCGCTGACCGTGGGCCTCGAGCGTTCCAATCCACATCGCAGGCGGCGGGGCGTCGCCGGCCCAGATGCGCAGCACCCGCACGCTGGCCATCGTCAGCAGCGGCTCGAAGCGCTGGGCTCCGAGCTTGAGGGCTTTGCGCCACAGGGCTGCGTCCTCGACCCTGTCGGCGAGGTGGGCGTCGAAGTAGGCGACGAGGGGCACACCGAGAGCGTCGCGGCGTGCGGCCTTCTCGGCCTTGTTCTCTCTGCGCTTGCGCGAACCTCGCATCGGGCCTCCGGCTGTTCCTTCTACTCTGTCCAGCTAGAGCATGGCTAGGCCGATTGTCGTAGTGACGAGGTTTGCAAGCACCGAGGTCAGCGCGGCCCGCCGCAGCCAGTGCGGGTCGAGACTGCGCTTGAGGGCGACACCGAACAAGGCGGCCTCGACCGCGATGACCCCCGTCTCGGCCACCGCGACCCACAGCAGGTAGGGCTGGAACTGGGGCACCACGAACCACAGCGTCGGGTGGGTGATAAGCTGCGCGAGCAGGGCCACAACAGCGGCAGGGGCCATGCCGAGTTGGCGGTGCAAGAGCCAGGTGACCAGCGGCACTTCCACGGCCGTGGTGATGAGAAAGGCCGGCAGCCACTCGGTCATCGACGGGCCAGGAGGTGCCCCATCACTGCCAGCTCGAGCCAG
The DNA here is from genome assembly GCA_023954855.1 of Pseudomonadota bacterium. Taxonomy (GTDB): domain Bacteria; phylum Myxococcota_A; class UBA796; order UBA796; genus M1803. Next base: position 18,753 of record JAGSGY010000033.1, read on the forward strand.
CCGTGAAACAGCACCAGCGAGAGGTAGCTAGAGCGCGCCTCGGTCGGGTGCAGCCCCCCCCAACTCAACAGCACCACTGTGCCGAGGCCGGTGAGTGCCATGAGTGGCACCCCGAGGTCGTCCACCCACTGCGACCAGACCCGCGATGGAGGCGAGGGCTGAGTTCGCGCTCGGGTGGCCGGAATTGCGCCGAGCCAGAGGGCGTAGTGCACCGCCTGCATCAGGGCGAAGGCGATGACCGCGCGCAGACCCCAGGGGCCGGGTAGGTCGGGGGCCAATGCCGCGACCATGCCCGTCAAGGTCAGGCCGGCGGCATCTGAGGACGCGAGCTGGAACCACCAGTCGTCCAGGACGCCGCTGGTGACCAGGCCGAGTGCGACGGTGAGCAGGCCGACCGCCCACCAACGCGCTCTGCCTCGGGTCCACGCGAACCAGATCGCGACGGCCACGAAGTTGTGCGCATGCCCAATGAGCAGGGCGGCGTTTCTGGGATAGGCGAGGGCCACCGCGGCGAGCACGAGCGTGGCGCCGATGAGTGCAAAAGTGCGCATGGATTGGCGTGCGAAAGCCATCGACATCACCACCGCCAACGCTCCCAGCGCGAGCTCGACGCGCGGCAGGGCTGGGCCTCCAACCATCGCGCTGGCGCGGGCAAAGGTCATCGCTCCGAGCACGAGCAGCAGCCCGGGTGCGAGTCCCGCAGGCAGGGGCTTGGGTGGCGCAAACACGAGGTAGCGCAGGTCGGAAGCCACGTGCGGCACACCAAAGACCAGCGGCGCCAGAAGCAGCAACCACAGCGGTCCGACGAGGGTCAGCGCTACGCAGAGGGACACCAACCCGGCGGCGACGAAGCTTGCCCGAAGGCTCGGGTCATCCCAGAGTCGCGCACCCACGGCGGTCCGTTCGAGCCGACGCCAGGTCGACGCGTGCAGTCGGTCGACCGGAGAGCTCACGCCCGACGGCGACGCACGGCAAGGGCGGGTAGCAGCCAAGCCAGGCCGGTGATGGCGCCGACGCCCGTCGAGTCACACTTGCTGGACGAACCGTCGGCTGCAGGGGCGGTCGTTTCGGCCTCTGCGGGCTTCTCTTCTGTGGCGCCTTCCGCGGGCTTGTCGGCGGCCGGCTCTTCGGGTTTGGCCTTCGCTGCCTCGCTGCCTTCGGCCTCGCCGCCCTCATTGGCGGCCGGCTCTTCGGTCGGCGCCGCGCCGCCCTTGGGGCGACACATGACCTCATCCCAGACCGAGGCGCCGCGCGTCTTGCAGGACTTCGTGTAGCCCTCCGCCTCGAAGGCTTCGCAGGGCTCGCGGCCGCCGTGGTAGCCCGCGCAGCTCACGCACTCTGTCGACGCGGTGCTCATCTTCTCGACGGTGCACGACTCGACGTACCCCGGTGGCGGTGGGATATCGGCGAAAGCGGTGAGTGCGAACAGAACAACGAGCATGAAACCTCCGGCGTCGGACTCTACCGCATGCCGGCTCAGTCGGTAAGCAGCCCGCCTTCGGAGCCGGTCTCGCTGACGGTCATTCGGTGGGTGACGACTGAGATCGGGTAGGTCTCGAGCTCGTGATAGCTCTGCGTCTCTTCGCTCATGCGGTGGCTCGAGGCTTCGATGACCGCGCGCACGGCCGTCTTCGGAATGTCCAGGGTCTCGACCTTCGATTGCTTCGGGGCCAGGCGGGTGTCGCCGAGTTTCTTCGGGGTCGGCCACCACTCCCATTCCTGGCCCATCCGGTCTGACCAGGGCTTTCCGATGGTCGTGCCCGCTGCGTCCTCGAAGTGCACGTCGACCTGGACCCAGCGCTCCGGATCGCCGGTCGGCAGCTTGTGTCCGGCCCTTGCGTTGGTGAGGGTCAGGGCGAGTTCTTGGCCACTCCAGCTCGCCTCGATGTCGAGTCCTGGAGGGTTGGCGGAGATGGGCGGCTGGATGCCCTCGACTTTGGCGATGCCGGCTCCGCGCCAGCCGTGACGCCGTACCTTCCGAATCGGCCCGCCGACGGCGACCGGGCGCTCGACCTCGGGCATGTGGCAGTCGCGGCAGCCCTTGCCCTCGCCGGGGTAGGGCCCAGCTTCCCACTCCTCGCCCGTCTGAAAGGTGCAGACGAAGGTCTTGCCCGGGTAGGTCTGCACGGCTTGGTGGCAGCGCAGGCAGAGGTCCTCATTGGTGAACCGTTCTTCGGCGCGAACCGGGTGGGGAGCGGTGGAGTCCGTGAGTCCGGGTCCGACGATGACGCCGTCGCGCACGTGGCAAGCGGCGCAGGTAATGCCCTCCTCGCGCAGCTCCGCGTCAAAGCTGGCGTTGGTCACCAGCTGCGGGGCCTCGACGTCGTCTTCGACCAAGCCGATGGCCCACGTCTGCTGCTGAACCAACAGCGGTGTGTGGCAGTGTACGCAGAGCCAGCGGTTGCCGGACTTGGCCATCTCGGCCTGCAGCTGCGGGTCGACCCAGGCCTTGGAGTGGGTGGACTGGGACCACTCCGCGTAGATCTCGGTGTGGCAGGCACCACAGGTCTCTGCGGACAGATTGGGCAGCCCCTCGGGGACCTTGAGGCCAACGCCGTGCGGCTGCTCGTAGATGGGCCGGGTCGCGTGAAAGGCGAGCGTGTGCTCCAGGTCCGCATCGAGTCCTTCGCTCGGAACCTCGACCGGCGTCGGCTTCTCGGCCGCGGGGGCGACAGGAGCTTCGGGGGGACCAGCGCAGGCGAGTAGGAAGAGCAGCATGCTTCATGCTATCCGGATCGGGCTGCGCTGGCCCTTCGCCTACTCGCAGTAAGTCTCGGTTCCGGCTGCAGACGTGCACACCATCATCGCCTTGGTGGTGTCCTTGGACGCGCTGCGGGCGTAGTCGAGCCACTGACGTGCGTACACCTTGGTGGCTGTTCGGGCGGACTCGCGCTTGGCATCGGTCTCGGCTGAGGGTGCGGTCTTGTGCGCATCCTCCGCGGCCATCCAGATGGCCTGCTGTGCGGCCGCCTTGAGCTTGTGCAGGTCGTAGACCCGTGAGGTGTAGGTCTCGCCGCTCCAGCGCGTCTTGTTCTCGAGGGCGACCTCGGCCCAGCGGATGGTCGAGGCGTGGCTCTTCCGCTTGTACAGGTGCTGAGCGTACTTGTAGCAAAGGTTTGGGTCGCTCTGGTCGATACGCTCGAGGTGCTGCTTGACCAGCTTTCCCCATGCGGTCTTGTCTTGGGTCCAGGCGTTCTGGATGAGCAGCAACGACACTGCCTTCTTCTCAGTCTGGACCTTGGTCGCGTCCATGCTGGCCTGCAAGCACGAGCGCTGGTCGACACTCAAGCGACCCATCATCGCCGAGGGCTCGAGGGCGCGCAGATCCTCACAGGTGACGGGGCCACGATCGGCGACGACCAGCCCATCTCCCGGGCCTTCTTCGATCTTCTCCTCCTCGACAGGCCGGAGCTGAGCGACCTCTTCGGCGCCTTCATCGGTCTCCTCGGTCACCTCCGCGACCTCTTCCACGTCTTCCGGGACCTCTTCCACGACTTCCGGGACCTCTTCCACGACCTCCACGACCTCGACGACCTCCGCGATCTCTTCAACGACTTCCGGGACTTCGTCGACGACCTCGCGTTCCTCGACTTCGTGCACAACCATGCCCTCGGTCATGGGCGGGCCCGCGGGCGTCTCGGCAACGGGCCGTTGGACCGGAGCGATGACCGCGACCTTCTCGGGCTTGGCCGGTTCGATGGGGTAGTCCGAGAGGCCCACGAAGGGATCGAACACCGGGGTTGCCGACAGGCTCAAGAAGTCGACCCGCGCATGGCTCGGGACCGGCATTCTGGCGACTCGGGAGGGCTCGGGACTGACCCGTTTGCCCTTGATCATGCAGCCCACCCAGCCGTCGGGGCAGGGGAAGGTCTGAAACAGGTCGTCGTAGTCGCTCCACTCCGCGGCGAGCGCAGAGGAGGGCGCAAGCAGTACGGCGAGGGCGAGAGAGGCGAAAGTGACGCGCATAGGGGTACTCCAGGTGAACTCGCGACCCGAACATCGGTCGAGAGATCCCTGCGCCCATCGAGAGTATAGCGACCTTGGTGTGACACTGCCCACTTGTCTGGAGAGAGCAGGCTATCGGCGAGCCGGAGGGACACGCGATGCGCTACCTGATCACGGGCGGAACGGGCTTTATTGGGGGGCACCTGATCGAGCGCCTCGTCGCTGAAGGGCACGCCGTCACAGCTTTGGTGCGGAGCCCGCACAAGGCAAAACGACTCGAGGAGCTCGGGGTGACGTTGCTGCCCGGCGATCTGAGCCTGTTCGCGGATGAAGTCGACCTCGATCCCGTGGACGTGGTGGTGCATCTAGCGGGCGTCGTCGCGGCGCAGGACCCCGACCAATACGAGGCGATCAACTTCACCGCGGTCGTCGACTTGATGGACTGCCTCGAACGGCAGGCGTGGAGTCCGAAGCGGCTGTTGTTTGCTTCCTCGCTGGCTGCTGCGGGTCCTTCACCGGCCGACCGTGCCTGGACCGAAGCCGACGTCCTCGCACCCATCGAACCCTACGGCGAAGCCAAGATGCGTGCCGAGCAGACACTCAAAGGGGCGAGTTTCCCGGTCACTAGCTTCCGTCCGCCGATTGTGCTCGGGCCGGGAGATCCGGCGTTCTTGACGCTGTTCAAGGCGGGCATGTCACGCGTCGGAGTGCGCGTGCTCGGCCCCGCCCAGCGCCTCTCTTGGGTGTTCGTTGACGATCTCATCTCGGCCATCGTGCGCATGTCCGAGGACACCCGAGATGGCGACTACACCTACTACACCTCCTCGCAGGAAGTCGTGGACACCGACCGGCTCTGGAATGCGCTGCGCAGAGCCCTGAACCGCAGCATTCTCGTGATCCCATTGCCGGGCTGGGTGCTCAGCCTTGCCGCCAGCGTCGCGACGCGGGGTTCCGCCGTGCTCGGGCTTCACAACCAGCTCGATCACAAGCAGGTGGCCCAGATGAGGGCGCCCGCCTTTGTCTGCGACAGCGAGGCGCTTCGCACCGATCTCGGGTGGGCGACGACGGTCGGCTTCGACGACGCCATGCATCGCACCGCTGACGGATACCGCAAGCTGGGCTGGCTATAGCTACCGCCGCCAGCGGGCAATGCGGCGTGCGGAGAGGAAGTTGGGCACACCGCTGTCGCCGGTGAGCAGGCCGTCGGCCAGGCTTCGAGCCGCAGCCATCGACATCGTGACCGGTGCGAGTCCGAAGCCCGCGCAGACCATGCGCCTCGAGTCGCCAGGCAGCCTGCCCACCACGGGCAAGCCGTCGGGACTAGTCGCGGCCACGCTCGCCCACCGATCCGCGACGGCGAGGGGGGCGAGGTGAGCGGCGAGGAAGGCCTCGAGTTTCTGCTGCACGCGCTGTTCGACCTCGGGACGCGTCTCACCAATGCCCATGTGCGGCGATGCCCAGCGGGCGCCAGAGACGATCAACGCGCCGCTCGCATCTTGGCGCCAGCTCGTCCACCCCTGGCCCGCTCGGTTGAGGCCGGGGAAGTGCTGGGAGGTTGGCTCGGTGCGAAGGGCCTGTTCGCGCACCGCACCGATTCGCGACAACGACGGGTCGACCTGGGCCGAGGCGGCGCCCGCTGCGATGACGACGATACTGGCGCGCATCTCTCGCGCACCCACGCGGATCAGCACGTCGTCGCCGCCGTCATCGTCGAGCTCAGCGCGAGCCGCACCCACCAGCTTCGCACCTGCTTGGCGCGCCTGGCCAGCCAGGGCCAGCAGCGAGGCGACAGGGTCCACGCTTCCGTCGTCGGGTAGGAGCAGGGCGGGACCCAGGCTTGTGGCCCCACTTCGCTCCGCGACTTGGTCAGCGGACAGGGACTCGGCCGCTCGGCCTAGGCGGTGAAGCGCGGCAATCGAGAGCTCGATGTCTTGTTCTTCGCGGGTGTCCGTACAGGCCCAGAGTACGCCGGAACGCGCGAGCAGCCCGGCTTGGTCGAGCTCGGCTTTGCCCTGGTCGGTCCACGCGAACAAGGCGCGGGCACGATGTTCGCCCAGGGCTTGGATCGTTCGATACGGGTGCTCGACGACCCCGCTCTCCACGTGTCCGAGCAGCCGACTCGAGGCGCCGCCGCCTAGCTGTTCGCGGGCCTCGGTGAGTACGACGTCCACGCCTTCGCGCGCCAGAAACAGCGCCGTGGCGACTCCCGCCAGCCCGCCGCCGATCACGGCCACGTCACAGCGCTCGGGCAGCGTGTCTGGGCGGCTCAACAGGGCAGGGGAGGTCGCGATGCAGTCGTCCTTTGGCGCGTGAATGGGCTTCGGGTGTGGTGTGAGGGAACCCCTCGGCTAAGCTCCCGCCCATGTCGCGGCTGACCCACATTACCGATGCGCTCGCGCGATGGGAAGCTGCTCAGCGGACCCTTGGGTACCGCGTGGGCGGTGTGGTGGGTGGGCTCGCCCTGAGTGTCGGCCTCGCTTGGTTACCGACTCCGGAGGGTCTGTCGCGAGATGCGCATCTCACCGGGGCCGTGGCCGTGTGCATGGCGCTGTGGTGGGTGCTTGCGGTGCTGCCGATGTCGGTCACAGCCCTGGTTCCACTTGTCGCATTCCCCATGTTGGGCGTGGCGACGATGGGGCAGGCCGCGGCCCCCTACGCGAGCCACGTGCTGTTCCTGATGCTCGGCGGCTTTCTGCTCGGACACGGCATGGAGACGGTCGGACTGCACCACCGTCTCACCGAGGTGTTGCTGCGCTCATCGTGGGTACGCGCGAAGCCGGCTCGGGTTCTCCTCGCGCTGATGGTGGCGTGTGCGGTGCTCTCTGGGCTGGTGAGCAACACCGCCACCATGGTGATGCTTCTGCCGGTGGCGGTGGCCTTGTCCCAGGTCGCGGGTGTCGGCGGTCGCGGGCGCGCAGGCTTCGTGCTCGGCCTTGCCTACGCCGCGAGCATTGGCGGCACGACAACACTCGTCGGCACACCCCCGAATGCGGTACTCGCGGGGCTGGTCGACATCAGCTTTGGCCGTTGGCTGACGCTGGGACTCCCCTTTGCGCTGCTCGCGCTGCCCGTCGCGTGGTTCATCGTCAGTCGGTGGATGCTGCCAGAGGGCGGCAAGGCGGTTGAAGCCCTCGAGCGCGAGGCGTGGCGCCCAGGAGAGCGCAGTGTGCTCGGCATCGTGGCGCTGGCGATGCTGCTCTGGCTCACGCGGGCACCCATCGACCTCGGTGTCGTCGAGATTCCCGGCTGGTCCTCGCTATTGCCCAACCCAAAGGGCGTGAAGGACGCCTGGGTCGCGATCGGTGCGGCGATGTTGCTGTTTACCCTTCCCGGAGGCTCGTCCGAGAGACCGTTTCTGGTCACTTGGCGCGAGGCGGAGGCCGCCGTTCCCTGGGGCGTCATCGTGCTGCTAGGCGGTGGGTTCTCACTCGCAAAGACCATCGAACGGACCGGCCTCACGGCCTATCTGGCTGGGCCCGTGGCCGAACTCGGCAATCTTCCGCCTCTCGCGGGCATCGCGCTGCTCTGCCTCGGCATGACCTTCGTGACCGAGCTCACCAGCAACACTGCCACCTCACAGATCGTCCTGCCCTTGCTCGTCGCGGCGGCCCCCGTCGCCGGCGTCGACCCACTGCTGTGGATGGTGCCTGCGACGCTCTCCGCCTCATGCGCGTTCATGATGCCGATTGCGACCGCCCCGAACGCCATCGCTTCCGAGGCGGGAGGTGTCAGTGGGGCAGACATGGCGGTGGCGGGGCTGTTTTTGAACCTCGCCTGCGTGGTCATCGCCGCGTTGGTGGCGTGGACCCTGTTGTAGCCCTCAGTAGAAGAGCACTTCCGAGATCGCCAGGTTGTCGCCCTCGCTCACCTTGGTGACCTTGAGTTCGAGGTCGCGGAACATCGACGCGCATGTGAGGTCGTCACCGCACGGGTTGTCGATGCGGAAGTAGACGGGCTTCAGCGGCTCAGCGTCGGCGGGGAAGTTGAGGTGGCTCGTCTTCCAGACGGGTACGCGCTGACCGGTCACTCGAAGCACCTGCTTGAAGCGGAGCTCGATCTGAACGGGTCGAGCGTGGTTGGCCCAGGTCTCTTCGTTCTGCGCGAAGCCACCGACAATGCCGATCTCACGTGGCCAGGGAGTGGGCTCGTTCGGCGTAAAGCTTATGACCGCGTCTTGTCCGTTACCCTCCGCAATCCAAGCGGTGAGCGGACTGCCATCGCGAAGCGAATACACCGCGTGCAGGTCCTTCTCGGCGGGCAGCGTAGTGCTAGCCTCGAGGGTCATGGCCCAGGAGTAGGGGGTGCCGGCGACGCGGGCGCCGGAGTCGTCGGTGGCGCGATCCGCCGTGCCTTCGACTTGGGTCACCTTCTTGGGCGAGAGCTTCACCTGGGCCGAGGCTTCGGTGGTCGGCGCCTCGGGGGCGGGCTCTGGGGTGGGCGATGCACAAGCGAGCAAGAACAGCAGCATGAGGTCTCCTGACGAACGCGGCCGATTATCGACTTGTCAGGCCGTTGGCGAACAGGTCGTCTCCGAAGACCGCGTTTCGCGATAGACCGCCTCTCCGGAGGACCCATGCGTCTGATGTCGCTCTCTCTGCTCGCCCTCGTCTCTTGCGGTCCAAAGGCTCCGCCCGAGACCGCCGCTGTGACCGAGTCTGTCCCTGTCGAGGCCGCGAACCCGGCGATCGAGGGCGTCGAGAATACGGCGCTCAAGGCGCTGCTGGCCGAGCACTGGGACACGAGCATGGAGTGGTACCCCACCTGGGCCACGGGTCTGGGCGATCACCGCTTCAACGAAAAGCTCACCGACAACTCCGAAGCGGCCGTGGCCTCTCGTCGTGAGCAGGCGGCGATCTGGCTGACCGCCGCCCGAGCGATTCCGGCGGATTCCCTCTCGAAGAGCGATGCGCTTACCTTGGCGCTGTTCATCACGTCGATCGAGAACAACCAGGCCCGCGAGGCGTGTCGCTTCGACGAGTGGAACTTCTCGCCGCGGTCCAATCCACTGGTCGATCTCAACTACCTTCCCGAGATTCAGCCGCTCGAGAACATCCACGACGCAGAGGTGTTGATGCAGCGCTGGAACGCGATTCCAGGCAGCATCGAGCAGTCGATCGAGGCGCTCAAGCGCGGCGCTGCGGATGGCTGGTATGCCAACGCCGAGTCCACCGAGCGCGTCATTGCCCAGATCGAGGGCGAGCTCGCCAAGCCGACCGCGGAGTGGGTGCTGTACTCACCGGCTCTCGCCAAGGTCGAGGCCTTCTCGGACGAGGATGCCGCCTCCTTCGCCGAAGACCTGATGGGCAGCGTGGACGAGGGCATTCGCCCGGCGCTTCAGGCCTATGTCGACTTTCTGAAGGCCGAGATTCTCCCGAACGCCCGCCCGAACGACGCGAGCGGCCTGTCGACCCTGCCGGATGGGGCGACCTGCTACGCGGCGCTGGTGCGCAACTTCACCACCCTCGACGTGAGCGCAGAAGACCGGCACACCGTGGGGCTTGCGCAGCTCGAGTCCATCCACGATGAGTTCCGCGAGATTGGCGGTCGTGTTTACGAAATCGACGACCTCGCCGCCATCTTCGAGAAGCTTCGCACCGACGAGTCTCTGTACTTCGAGACCTCAGAGCAGGTGCAGGCCAAGGCCGACGAAGCGCTCGACCGCGCCACCGAAGCGATGGACGGGGCCTTCGGCATTCTTCCGCAGGCCGAATGCATCGTGCGTCCAGTCCCCGACTACGAAGCGCCGTACACGACGATCGCCTACTACCGTCGCCCGAATCCCGATGGCTCTAAGCCCGGCGAGTACTTCGTGAACACCTACGCGCCGGACACCCGCCCGCGACACGAAGCCGAGGTGCTCGCGTTCCACGAGGCGATTCCGGGTCATCATCTGCAGATTGCGATCAGCCAGGAACTCCCGGGTCTTCCGATGTTCCGCAAGCACATGGGGCAGACGGCCTTCGTCGAGGGTTGGGGCTTGTACTCGGAGCGTCTTGCCGACGAAATGGGCCTGTATTCGGGCGATGTCGACCGGCTCGGCATGCTCTCGTTCGATGCGTGGCGTGCCGCTCGACTGGTCGTCGACACGGGCATCCATCACAAGGGCTGGAGCCGCGAGCAGGCCATCGCGTTCCTCGAAGAGAACACCCCGCTGGCCAAGAACAACATCGACAATGAGGTCGACCGCTACATCACGATGCCCGGCCAGGCACTTGCCTACAAGACGGGGCAACTCGAGATTCTCGATATGCGCGCCAAGGCCGAAGCCGCTCTGGGCGAGTCCTTCGCGCTCGCCGATTTCCACGACGTGGTTCTTGGGAGTGGTGCCGTGACTCTGCCGGTGCTGCGTGCGAATGTGGAAGCGTGGGTGCTTGCGCAGGAGACCGACCAATGAGCGTTCTCGATTCCATTCTCGACCGGGTGCGCAGTGAGCGGCAAGCCGGCCGTGTGGCGCTGGTCTTGTTCGACATCGACTCGACGCTGGTCTCGACCAAGCCGCGGAACGCCGCCATCGCCCGCGAGTTTGCCAAGCTCGGAGGGTCGATTCATCCGGGTGTGGCTGAGCTTGCGACCGTCACCGCCGACGAGATGGGCTGGCTCGTCTCGGATGCGCTCCGGGCACGGGGCTGCGAGGACGAGAAGGTGCTGCAGCACCTGATGGACTTCTGGGCGACGCGCTTCTTCAATGGTGCGTCGCTCGCGAATGATGTTCCGGTGCCGGGGGCGGTCGAGTTCGCCACCGCGGTGCACGAGGCCGGCGGCCTAGTCTACTACCTCACCGGCCGCGATGCCCCGAACATGGGCCAGGGAACGGTCGAGAGCCTTGGACGGCTCGGCTTCCCGCTCTGGCGTGGACGGGTCGTGCTGCATCTCAAACCCACACGCTCGCTCGGGGACCGCGAGTACAAGCGTGCCGCTCTGGACGATGTGCGCTCGCACCTGGCCACGGTCGTGGCGACCTTCGAGAACGACCCCGGAAACGCCAACCTCTTCGCCGAGGCCTTTCCCGACGCCGTTCACGTGTGGATGCAGACCGAGTGCGCGCCTGACGCCGACGCCCCTGGTGATGACCTCGTGCGGATCGCCGACTTCACACGATCGTGAAGCTGCTCGCTTCGGCTTCGAGCAGGACGGCATTGTCGTCGCGCTCGTGGGGCTCGAGCCAGTACACCATCGCCGTGGGCTCCCAGGCGTAGGCCTCGCCATTGAGCCGCACGCGGCCCTCGGCTGTCGCCTTACTCGCTTGAAGCACCGAGTGTCCCTGGGCTTCGACGAGGTCCCGGCACATCGCGACGAAGCGCCCGTCGCGGTGGGCATCGAGAAAGACGAAGGCGCGGCGCGCGCTCCAGGCGATGTGAAAGCCCGCGGGGCGGATCAACACGCCATCGAGGGCCAAGCGCTTGGCGACCCGCTCAAAGAGCAGCACGGCCTCCTTAGAGAGCCCGAGACCCGGCACCTCCTGGCCAGGCAGGCGGGGGCGACGCTCCGAGAACTGCCCGATGGGATGCCGGAGGGTGAACCAGTTCACCAGCAGGAAGACGTGCCCGTTCAGGTGCTCGCGAGCCACGGAGGCTTCGACCAACACATGGCGAAGACCCTTGGCTTCGCCGGTCAGGGTGAGGCGGTCAAAGGCGCCTCCCACTTCGAGCTTGACGTCCAGGTCGCGGTAGCCGAGGCGGCGGATCGGCTCGAGAAAGCCGTAGGCCTGCAGTGCAGCCTCGACCCCATCGACGGTGTAGGTGCCGAGAAGGCGCGGCTCTCCTCCGGGACCGCCGAGCATGGCGATGATCTCGCTCTCAGAGAACAGGGGGCCCGACAGCTCTTCGTCGGTGAGCGTGTTCGCGATGCGCTCGAACTCGCGAGTGAGCGTGGTGATGGCGCCGCCCGGAATCGAGACGCGGTCGAGGCCGGCGAGGGTGAGCCCGGTGTGGGTCAGCACGCGCCAGGCTTGGTTTGAGTAGCCTCCGGCCGGCATCCAGACCGAGGCCGCACCGGCGATGGCGCCTCGCACGGCCTGGTCGCGACGGCGTGCGCCGTGCACCGTGAGCTCGAGCAAGCCGAAGTGATCGTCTTTGAGTACGTCGCCGCCGGCAAGCACGTAGACCAGGTCGCAGCGCGGCATCCGCTCGAGCAGGGCGCGAAGGGCCTCGAGGTAGGTCTCGTCGTCCGCGCCTGGAATGCAGGTCTCGTCGACGCCCTCCAGCTCGCCCCAGTCCGAGCCCGAGATGCTGCCAATGAACACGTCGGGGACGTCCGCGAGGCAGGCGGCGATACCGTCCGGGGGATGCGCATCGAGGTCGAGCACACCAATCGGCTTGGTGAAGCCCTGGGCGCGCACGGTGGCAATGCTCGCGGCGACGTCGTTGTAGACGCACAGTCCCGAGCCGCGCTCCGGGCTGGCGTGGTGAAACCCGCCTAGCAGGTTCAGCGCGGGTTGCTGGTGCTCGAGGGCCCACTCGGTGGCCTCGAGGGTGCCGCCGCAGCCCAGGCGAAAGGTTCGCAGCACGTGCGCGACGTTCACATCCTCGATCGGGGCGCCGATCACGTCGGCCAGCACCTCCCGGTCGGTGGTCTCAGCCAGCCAAGAGTCGGTGTGCACGCGCGCAAGATCGGGCAGCGCGATGCGGCGGGGTGTGTGCACGTCGAAGCTACGCAGGGCTCCGAGCTGAAGCAGTGCGAGCCGGGCGAGGTCGGCCCGGCGTGGATCCAGCCCGGTACGTGTGGCCATGGCCGGGATCGGCAGCCGATAGTCGCGGTGGTACCAGACTGCGGGGACCGTCTGTCCACGCACTTGGCGTACCCACTTTCGTAGGCCGGGGATCACACGTCCATCTCGACGGACTTGGTCCACGGCTCGTCGCGGGGGTCCCCGAGCTCGCCCTTTGCCGCGCGGCGCATCAGCTTGAGGATGTGTGGCCCGAGCAGGTCCACATCGGTCGAGGCGTAGACCTCTTCACCGTAGTGCTGGGTCGTCTCGGTCATGCGGTCGAGGATCTCGGCGTCTTGTTGAAAGACCTTCAGTCCGAGGGGCTTGAGCGCCTTGATAATGAAGCCGGGGATGCGGGTCTTCAGCGCGACGACGGCGTACAGGCGGGTGTCGTAGTCGTCGACGGGGGTGCCTGCGGCGGTGATCATGATGTGGTTCTCGTCGCCGATGCGGTACTCGACCTGGATGATCGATGGCAGGAAGAACCGGTCGTAGTGGGTGACGATGCCGCCCGAGGGCGACAGAATGCGGCCCACCAAGCCCGTCGGGCGAGGCTCACCGATGTACTCGCACTCCACGTGGTCGTGCCAGCGCTTGACCTCGGCGGTGATCCGGTTTCGGACGGTGGCCTGACGGAACAAGCCGCCGTGCAGGTAGGCGGTGTGGGGCACGTCGAGGGCATTCTCGGCGACGGCGTGCACGGTGGCGTTTGCGCGGACATCCTCGCGGATCACAGTGTAGCCAGGCGCGTCTGCGTACTCGAGGTCGAAGGGCTCGGTGGTGGGCTCGGCTCCCGGACGTCCCCACACCCAGACCATGCCCTGCTGCTCGCGGACGGTGTAGCTCGGCACCCGTCGACCGACGTGATCGGCCTCTCCGAGAAAGCTCGGGACCGCCTCGCAGCGTCCGGCGCACGAGAACTCCCAGCCGTGGTAGCCGCACTGCAGGCGTTCGCCGACCACGGTGCCTGTCGAGAGCGGCACACCGCGATGGGGGCAGCGGTCCTCGAGGGCTCCGACCTGGCCGCTCGCGCTGCGAAACAGCACGATGGGGTCGCCATAGAGCTTGCGGATCAGGGGCTCGGCCCGGACCTCGTGGGACCAGGCGAGTACGTACCAAGCGTCGAGAATGCGCGGTGGGCGAGGGGCGTTCACGTCGTCCTCCGCTCTGTGCTTAGCGCCGACACGGTGCCCCGCCAACAACTCGGCTTATGGGGAGGGTGTGTTCCTCTTCCTCCTCTGTGCTGCCCTGCCTGCATTTGCGGGTGGACCCTTGTCTCTGCTCGCCGCGGCTGCGCTGTGGGTCAAGGGCTACCGAACCGGTGCGCAGTGGGTTGCGCTTGGAATGATCTGCATCGTCACCGCCTGGGGCGTGCTTATGCTTGCGCCCGTGTTTGGCATCAACCCGGCTGTAGGCCTGGTGTCGATGAGCCTGGCACTAGTGGGGAACGCGGTGGCGTGCGAGGGGGCTGCCCGCGCAGGTAAGCCGCCGATTGTGCCTCCGGGACTGATCTACGGGACGGGCTTGGTGGTTGGCTTCTTCGTCCCGTGCTTTGGGTTTTTGATACCTCTGCCAGAGTCGGTGAGCTGGCTCAGCGGTACCCTCGCGGTGTTCTGGACCCTCTTGGCAGCTAGCTGGTTGTTTGCAGCGGGCGGTGCGATGGCCGCGATACAAGCCATTCGCCTGCCACGCGTTGGGGGCTACGATGACCTCGACTGATCCACAGCCCACCCCGCGGGTGCCGACCGTGACCAAGAAGACGGACAAGCCGGCCGAGAAGAAGCCGCTTCCGCCAATGCCGAAGCCCGATCGGGACTGTTGCCAGAGCGGGTGCTACGGGTGCGAGTGGGCCGACGCCATGCGCGAGCGGTGCGAGCTCTAGATTCCGAGGCTCGACAGCGTGTTCGCAATCGCGCCGAGGATACGCGTCAGCTCGGGGTGCTCAGCCTCGAAGCGCTCCAGCGCGGTGCCTACATGTGCCTGGATGACGGGGGCCTCGACCTTGCGCGTCTCCTGCGTCTGCTCGAGCATGCGGTCGATGCGGTCGTGGACCTCGACGAGCATCGCGGCGTCATCGGCGCTCAGCTCGGGTGCAGCGTCGAGCTGGGCCTGGAGCTGGGTGAGGGTCGCGCGCAGCTTCTGTTCGGGCATGGTGCCTCCACCCCCAGCGTATCCCGGGACAGGCGCGAAAGGACAGGGCTTTGAGTGCGTGATGGGCGCATCGGCTTGCGGCGGGCGAGCGGGCATCGGGACGTGGTAACTAATGATGTGATGACCCGATTCCTTCCCGCGCTACTGTTTCTCCTCGCTGGCTGTCTAGGCGAAGAGACGTGTGAACCCTCCGGCACTCCCGGTCTCGTTCTCGGTCAAGGGGCGGGCAGTGAGTTCGTGCCGTTTACCGAAGGGCAGGGCGTGAGCCTGGACGTCGCTCCTCAGGGCGGCTTCGGCGTGTCGGTCCGCGCGAGCACCGAAGGCGTGCTCGTCGGCAGTGTCGACGTGCTTCTCGACACCGAGATCGACGGCGAGAACGTCGGCACCTTCCTCTCGACGGGCGTGCCGCTGTATTGCCAGGACGACGGGACTGGACTGCTCTGGGGCGTGGTCGTGGGCTTCGACTCATCGGTGTACTCCACCAACGATGATCTTCTCGCGTTGAATGGGCAAGAGGTCGATCTCGTCGTCACTGCGACCGACGAAGAGGGCACCGCCGCCGTCGGCCGGGCAACCGTCACCATCGAGGTGGGACAGTGAAAATCCTCCGCTTCATGCTTCTGGTTCTGGTCGCTGGCTGCGGCAAGTGCTCGGGTCCGACGACCGGAGACCAGTGCGTGAGCTGTCACGTCGGCATCGAGCAGATCCACGGCTCCATTCCCGCGGACGAATGTGTGATCTGTCACGGCGGAGACCCCGACGCGCGTCAGAAAGAGGACGCCCACGTTCCGGTACCCGACAACTATTGGGAGGTCCGCGGTGATGCGCTACCTCCGGCCGCCGAGGGCTTCATCCGCGACTTCTCGCCGGTCCAGCTCGATGCGATTGGCACCGAGTACGTGCGCTTCATCAACCCGGGCGACCTGCGCGCGGTTCCCGAGACCTGCGGCGTGTGTCACCCGAGCCAGGCCGAGACGCAGCCGCGCTCGATCATGACGACCAACGCCGGCCACTTCATGCCGACGCGCTACCTCGCTGGCTTGCAGGATGACCTGGCGATCTACAGCTCCTACCCGGTGTCGGACCCGGACTGCGACCCGACGATCGAGGGCTCGGTGTGCTCGCTCGAAGCACTGGTTCCGCCATCCCAGTCTGACATTGATGCGGCCGTTGCGAGTGGGTCCAGCGCGGATCTCGAGCAGGTCGCCATCGACCACTACCTGGCCAAGAGCTGCACCACCTGCCACGCCGCGGGCTTTGGTAAGAACAACGCCCCGCACCTGTACCGGTCGACGGGCTGCTCGTCCTGCCACATGCTCTACGACAAGAACGGCGTGTACCAGGGCAACGACGAGGCGATGCCGAACAACGTGCCGGTGTATCCAAAAGAGCACCGCCTGACGACGGCCATCCCCACCGAGCAGTGCGCGACCTGCCACTTCCAGGGGGGCCGCATCGGCCTGCTCTACCGTGGCATTCGCGAGCATGGCTTCGGCGCGCCGCCCGAGAATGCCGAGATCTGGGACGAGTCCGCGTACGGCCACACCGCCGGCTACTACCTGCTCGACGAGGACACCACGAACACGTGGGATGAGTCGCCTCCGGACGTTCACTTCGCTGCCGGAATGCACTGCTCGGACTGCCACGTCGGCTCCGATGTGCACGGCGACGGCCGCATCTACAGCACCTCCAAGCAGCAGGTCGACATTCGCTGCGAGGACTGCCACGGCACCGTGCGCGAGAAGGCCCGTCCAGACGCGTCGGGTCGCTACCTGACCTCGACCGGCCGCAACCTCCCGCAGCTCTCCACCGATGACGATGGCAAGGTCGTGCTCACCGGCCGCGTCGATGGCGCGATTCATGAGGTTCCGCAACCCGCGGACATGCTCTCGAGCGGCGTCGCGAGCGCGGCCATGCACTTGGCGATGGCCCCGGACTCGGGCGACTGGTCGCACACCGACTCGCTCACCTGCGACACCTGCCACACCTCGTACAACCTCACCTGCGTCGGTTGCCACATCAGCTACGACATGCGCCTCGACCAGCTCGACCACCAGACCGGCACGTCGACGACCGGCCTGGTACGCGGGCAGCGCGACACCTACAGCATGGAGCAGGTGCTTCTCGGCACAGCACCTGATGGGCGCGTCCAGTCGGTCGTGATGAGCTCTCCGCTGCAGCTGACGGTGCTCGGCGAGGACGGCGAGCTTCTCGTTGGCGCCGATGAACTCGACACGAATGGACAGCCCACCGGCAACACCCTCGGCGTGTTCCGCCAGACGGACACCGCCTCGGCGAATGTCGGCTTCAACCCGTTCTTCCAGCACACCACCACGGCCAAGCCGCGCGACTGCTCGACCTGCCACCGGACCGAGGACACTCCCGCGGAATGGGACCGGGTGAAGGGGGTGTACGGCTTCGGCACCGGCGAGTTCATGCTCGCGCATCCCGATGGCCCACCGGTGGACGTCATGAAGTTCCTCGATGACCAGGGCAACCCGATCACCGACTGGGTGCATCCGGGTACCGGCCCCGTCTCCGAGGCCCGCCGCGACCGCGCCCTCGCCGTGGAAGTCCCGTGAGGTCGGCGCTTGCGCTGACGCTCCTGCTCACGGCCTGCGGTTCCGAGGACTTCTCGCTCCTCTCCGAGAGCGTCTCCCAGGGCATGCTGCTCTCCGGCTGGTCTGATGGGGAGACGCTGCACATCGTCGGTGGCGACCTCGACGGTGGCGCTGGCGTTCGCGTGACCTGGGACGGCAAGCGCCTCTGCACCGAGCCCGAGGTCACCGAGCGCGCGCTGTGGTGGATCACCGGAGAGGGCAGTGAGACCTTCGCGGTCGGCGAGGCAGGCACCATCCTCCACACCGTCGATGGGGTCGAGACCCGCGAAGACGTCGACACCGAGGCCACGCTCTTCGGCGTCTGGATGGACGGAGACCGGGCCTGGGCCGTCGGTGGCGAGGTGGGCGGTGGCGCAAACCGCGGCGAGATCTGGACCCGCGAGAATGGTGAGTGGACGGCCATCGACACCGATGTTCCGGGCGTGCTCTTCAAGATGTGGGACGGCTTCGTCGTCGGCGATGGCGTGGCCTACACCCTCGAAGACGACCTGTTGGTGCCGGTCGATGCGGGCGGTGAGCGGCTTCTCACGGTTCGCGGACGGTCCGGCACCGATGTCTGGGCCGTCGGTGGGCTCGCCGACTCGGTGGTGATGCACTCGGACGGTGGCGACTTCGAGGCCGTGGACAGCACCGGGCTGAACGGCGGTCTCAACGGCGTGTGGACCGGACCCGACGAGGATGTCTGGGTCGCTGGGCACTTCGGGACGATGGCGCGTCAGACCGACGACGGCTGGGCCTCACCCTCGCCGCCGCTGACCTCCGAGCACTTTCACGCCGTGGTGCAGCACCAAGACGAGATGTTCTGGCTCGGTGGAAACCTGTTCTCGGCTGGCGACAACTTCGGCGTCATCGGTCGCTACGGCAAGGGCACGCCCAAGCCGCGGGACTGCGACTAGCGGCTCTGCTGCACCCGCTTGTACTTGTAGAAGTACGTCGTCGGTGGGCCACCGCGCCCGCTCATAGCGGTGCACTCCATGACGTCGTCGTCGGCGACGGTGATCTCGCAGGGGAGGTCGAGCCGTGACGTGAAGTCGACGTAGAACGTGCGCGCCGCCGTCTCGGACCAGGTGAAGCCCGTCTCTTGATGATCGAAGAACGGGGCATCCGCGTTGGGGATGTAGTCCGTGTAGGCCCAGTAGCTCCCGGCATTGTTGGCCAGGAAGTCGAGGGTGTAGTGGTAGACGGTCATGCCATCGGGGTTGATGACCTCGTACGGGTACTGCGTGGTGGTCGGCACACCGTTCGTGGTGACGGTCTCGATCTCGAGGTTCCAGCTGCCGACGACAGACGGCCCGGTGTCGGTGTCGGTGTCGGTGTCGGTGTCGGTGTCGGTGTCGGTGTCGGTGTCGGTGTCGGTATCGGTGTCGGCCTCGGCGGTGTCCGTGTCGTCCGTGACGGGCTCGTCGGTACCGCCACAGGCGGTGAGGACCAAGGTGGACAGAAGTAGGGTGCGAATGAACATGGGGGCCTCCGGGTGCGGGCCCTTTGGTCGCATGTTTGCCGGGCCAGCGCATCTAACGCGGATCCCACAAACGCCCTATCTAAGCGTGTCTACGACCTCAGCAATCGCATCGAGCACCGAAGAACCAAGGTTCTGACAGCGCGATGGCGACCACCCCACGATGGCGTCGGGCATGTCCGCGTTGTCCTTAAACGGCATCTCGAGGGTCATCGAGAGGCAGTCGAAGCGCTCGGCCACGGCGTTCGTGCACATGGTCATGTTCGCTTCGCCTGGAGCACTCTCGGGGTAGCCGTGAACGCGCTGGAAGTCGGGGTTGGCGCGCTCGTAGGCGGCTTGGAACTGGGCCTCGAGCTGCTCGAGACGGTCGGTCCATCCGGGAATGCCCTTCGCCCCGGAAATGAAGTTGTACGGCAGCTCTTCGTCGCCGTGTACGTCCAAGCAGAAGTCCACGCCGGTCGCGTCCATGGCGGTGAGGGTGTGCAGAACCTCTGGGCTGCGCTCGGCGGTGGGGGCGTGCCACTCGCGGTTCAGGTTGGCGCCGCCGGCGTTGCAGCGCAGGTGTCCGCGAACGCTCCCGTCGGGGTTCATGTGCGGCACGACGTGGAAGACGGCACGCTCGAGCAGCTTGCGGGCCAGGGGCTCGCTCTCGTCGAGTAGGCGTCCGAGAAAGCCCTCCATCCACCACGAGGCCATGCTCTCGCCGGGGTGCTGCCGGGCGATGACCCAGAGCTTGAGGGGGGCGTCGGGATTGCCGATCACTAGGCGGTCAAGGTCGCGTCCGTCGAGGGTCGCGCCGAGTCGATCTGCGTGCACCAGCGGGTGATGCTGTGCGGTCGCAAGCAGCTGGTTTAGCCGTTCGAGCGGGTAGGGGGCGAAGTAGGCGTACCAGGTCAGGTCGGCGGGAGGCGTATCCCAGATGACGAGGGCCTTGTCTTCGTAGGCGGTCGGCACGCGCTCCCAGGTCTCGCCGTCGATGGAGCGGCAGGCCTGATAGCCGGGCCAGGCGGTGGGGTAGCTGGCCTTGTGGGCATTCTCGAGCTTGAAGGTGCAGTCCTCGCCGGCAGCACCAGCCACGCGGAAGTGGAACCACTGCATGTGCTCGTCGCCCGCATCCATACGGATGTTCAGGCGCACGTTTGCAGGGTCGCTCGCGTCGAGGACCTCGATGTTTCCACTGTCGAAGGCGGCTGAGATGTGCATGCGGGCTCCCCGTGACTGGGGCACCCTCTAGCGCGTCAACCTGCAGCCGTCGGGATCACGTCGCAGGCAGCGTGATGACCCAGGTGTGCTCGTGGCCGCCGGCGGTGCTCGACACGGTGACCGTGCAGTTCGCGAGCAGGTCGGTCATGTCCTGGGCGGTAAGCGTCACGTCGTGGGTGTGGTCGCCCGTCGAGGTGTAGGTCCCGCCGGTTCCTGTGGCGAGGTCGGCGGCCGAGACCGTGATCACGTGTCCGTGGCTGTTGCTGTCACCCGTGCCGTCACCGGCGGTGTTGCAGCTGCCGCCGTCGTTGGTGTCGGTGCCGCTGTCTGTGTTGTCACCGCTATCGCCAGTGTTGTCGTCGTCGGCGTCGGGCTCGCCGCAAGCGACGAGGGTCATCGGCAAGACAAGGGTGGCCATGCTCATTTCAAGGAAGTGACGTCGGTTCATAGGTCCTCCAGTTGCGGACACACACTACGCGACTTTTTCTTCTGGTGTCTTGCCAATCCCGCAGACCGCGTCGCCTCAGCTGGGAGTGGGGGATACCTGCGCTGCTATGACTGCCATTCACGGAACCGTGGCGCCGGGCTTCGAGCCTGTCAAGCGCGCCTTTCGCACGAACTTCGACAAGCACGACGAGATCGGTGCCTCCTTCGCGGTCTACCGCCACGGTGAGCTGGTGGTCGACCTGTGGGCGGGTGTGGCCGATCCCGACACGGGGAGGGCTTGGGAGCGCGACACGCCGATGCTGATGTTCTCGGCGACGAAGGGCCTGGTCGCGATGCGCTTTCTGCAGCTCTTCGACCAAGGGCTCTTCGATCCGGACGCTCCGGTCGCTGAGGTCTGGCCAGAATTTGCGCGTAAGGGCAAGAGCGGCATCACCGGGCGCATGCTGCTGAACCATCGGGCCGGCCTCTCGGCGCTCGACATGCCCCTCAAGCTCGAGGACTTCGCCGATCCGTCCGGACGCGTCCACGAAGCCCTGATCGAGCAGGAGCCGATGTGGGAGCCCGACACCCATCAGGGCTACTGCGCCATCTCGTACGGGCCGTACGCGGGCGAGTTTCTCTACCGCCTGACCGGTGAGCGCTTTGGCGCCTCCTTCGACAGCCAGATCGCCAAGCCCCTCGGCATCGACGTGTGGAGTGGTGCTCCGGATGACGTGATCGCCAGGGCCGGCACGCTGCTGCCGATCGGCGGACGCGACTTGATGCGGAACCACATTCCGACGGCTCTGACGCGGCGCACCCCCGAAGGGCGGCTGTTCCGACGGCTCGCTCGCAAGAGCAGCTACTCACGCCGGGCCTTCGGCAATCCATCCATCGACTTCCGAGATCTGAACAAGCCCGAGATCTTGCGCCTCGACCTTCCGTGGATGGGCGCAGTCGGCTCCAGTGTGGGGCTCGCGAAGGCCTACGCAGCGCTGCTCGGCGAAGTGGATGGGGTGCGCTTGGTCTCGGACAAGAGCCTGCGCCCGATCAAGCTGCGTCAGTCTTGGTCCACGCGTGACCGGGTACTGCACAAGCCACTCGGCTGGTCGCAGGGCTTCCTCAAGGACCGTCGGGGTGTGTTCTCGCCGAACGTCGCGTCGTTCGGTCACGCAGGCGCTGGCGGCTCGGTCGGCTGGGCGGATCCCGAGACGGGCCTGGCCATCGGCTACGTGATGAACCGCATGGATTGGCGCATTCGCTCACCGCGTACCGTGATGCTCTGTAAGGCGGTCTACGACTCGCTCGAGGCGATGGGCGCGTAGCCCGGCCAGCGGCGCAGGCCTTCGGCGGTGTCGGGGCACAACAGGTCGTCGGCCATCAGCTTGGCCACGTCATGGGGTGGCATCCAGCTCCACTGCGTCCACTCCTCGGTGCAAGGACTGGGGACCTGCTCGGCGAGCACGTGGAAGATGTGGACCTCGTACTGGCCGATCGGGGACCCGAAGAGGAAGTCCGCGACCGGCGCGATGGGCGTGGTGATGCCGGTCTCTTCGCGCAGCTCACGCTGAGCCCCTTCGAACGGCGTCTCACCGGGCTCGATGCGTCCGCCGGCACCCACGCCGAACAGGCTCGGGAACACGCGCTTGTCGGGCCGGCGCTGGTGCACGAACAGGGCGCCGTCCTCGCGTTCGATGAAGATGATGGCGATGCGAATCACGGCAGTTCCTAGCTTGCGTTGCGAAAGGGGTGCCCGAGCGCGATAGTGCCTAGCATCTGCGCCGGCTTTCCGCGCGCTGAACCTCTGGATGTCGAATGAACTGGCTGTCGCTCCTCCTGCTCACCGCGTGCACCGGTGGGGCTGTGCGCACCCCGCCCACGGATGGCGATGACAGCGAGCCTGTGGACGCTCCCGTAGAGACCGCTGAGGTGGATTGGCCTCGCGAGCTGCGCGGAAGCTGGGTCGCGACGGTCTGGAACATCAATTTCCCGAGTGAGCGAGGTCTGTCGGTCGCGGCGCAGAAGGCCGAGCTGGACGCGCTCGTAGAAGCTGCGGATGGCGCCCACCTCAACGCCCTGTTCTTTCAGGTGCGTCCGGAGGGGGATGCGCTCTACGCGAGTGACATCGAGCCGTGGAGTCACGTACTCACGGGCACACAAGGCCAGGACCCGGGCTACGACCCGCTCAGCTATTTGCTCGACGCCGCGCACGCGCGTCAGATCGAGGTGCACGCCTGGCTCAACCCGTATCGGGCCAAGGCCTCGAGTCCGGCATTTGCCAGCACCCACATGGGGAGCGCGCACCCGGAATGGGTCTTCGACTACGGCGCGTCGGACTGGATGGACCCGGGTCAGCCCGGCGTTCGTGCGCAGCTCGTCTCCGTCGTCACGGATCTCACCGACCGCTACCCGATCGATGGCATTCACTTCGACGACTACTTCTATCCCTACCCGGACGGTCCGTTCCCTGACTCGGCGACCTATGCGGCGTACCAGGGCGACGGTGGCACGCTGTCCCTCGCCGACTGGCGACGCAAGAACGTCGACACCGCCATGCAAGAGGTGTCCGAGGCCGTCGCTGCGACGGACCCCGCCGTGCGCTTTGGCGTCAGCCCATTCGGCATCTACCGGCCTGGCCAACCCGCCGGAGTCGTCGGCTTCGACCAGTACGAGGGGCTCTACGCAGACCCAAAGAAGTGGATGGATGAGGGCTGGGTCGACTACCTCGCACCGCAGCTCTACTGGGTGAGCACCAGCTCCGGACAGCCCTACGGTCCGCTGATCGAGTGGTGGTCCGACAACGCGGTAGGCGACCGGACCATCTTTGCGGGGGACTACCTGTCCAAGCTCGGCAGCTCCTCTTCGTGGACGATCGATGAGTTCCGCACGCAGGTTGGGCTCGTCCGCGCCCAAGAGAACGCCAGCGGCCACATCTTCTACAACGTCGACCCGATCCTCACGAACCAGGACGGGATTCGCGATGTGCTGGGCACCGAGCTGTTTCCGAACCGCACGCTGACTCCGGTGATGGCCTCGGCGACCGGTCGTGTGGCGAGTCCGCCCACGGTGATGGTGACCGAAGGCGTCGCCTCGGTGCAGCACAACGACGGCGTGGGCGCGCGCGTGGTCACCGTGTACCGCGACGTGGATGGAACGTGGACTCCCGACACGCTTCACTCTCCAGGACAGTCGATTTCGCTGGCTTCTGGGCGCTGGGCGCTCGCGACGGTGTCGCGTGACGGGGTGGAGAGTGACGCGGTCGTGGTGGTCGTCGACTAGCCGTGCGGTAGGCTCTACGGGGAGGCCGAATGGCTGTGAAAGAGCGACGCAAGGCGCTGGGCTGGAATCGTCGGGAACTCGCCGGACGTGCCGGGGTGAACAGTGCCGCACTCGCGTTGGTCGAGCGTGGCGAGTGGAACGACGAGGACCTGCTGACGCGCCTCGACACCGTGCTCACGGCGGCCGAGAACGGAGACTTCGACCTGCGGCTCGAGCCTCACAAGCGCCCCGAGCCCGAGAACTAGGCGGGACGCTGGGCCTGAGGCATCGTCAGCGTGACGTCGGCCTCGAGCGGAAGCTCACCGTGGTGTGAGAGCACGAACAGGTGCTGCCCCCGCATGCGTCCGATCGCGTCGATCAGCCAGTGTACGCCGGCATCATCGAGGTGCGTGAACGTCTCGTCGAGCAAGATCAGGTGCGGGTCGCCGGCAAGGGCGGCAATCAGCTCTGCGCGCCGCCGCTGACCACTGCTCATCTGGTCCAGGCGAAGATGCGCGGGCAGGTCGAGCTCGGCCAGCAGAGGCGCGCCATTCCAGCTCGGGGCCCCGCGAAAGGCCGCCCACTGTCGCCAGGCCTCGGTCGCAGTCAGAAAGCCGGGGAGCTCGGCCGCGGGTGCACACGCGCCGATGTGCGCTCGGGTCGGCGCATGGTGAAAGGGGTCGCTCCCGTCGAGTCGCACGGACCCCGACGAGGGCTCGAGCACGCCGCCCACCACTCGCAGCAGCGTGGTCTTGCCTGACCCGTTCGGCCCCTGTAGGTGGACCACGCCCGTCGTCGCCGAGAGGGTGAGGGGACCGAGGGTCGTGCCATCCGGATAGCGGTAACGCAGGTCGTTCACGCTCAGCTTCATGGGGCGTTCCGGGCGCGGGCGAGGGTCCAGGTGGTGCCTAACCATCCTGCCAAAGCGAGACACGCGGCCCCCAGCGGGCTGAACGGAAGCGGCGTGAGCGCGAGTCCTCCGAGGGCAAGCACCCACCAGAGGTAGCTGCCTCGGTCGGCGTCGGTGCGTCTTCCCACACCCACGGCGAACCAGGCGGCGCCGGTGAGCATGGCGGCAGCATGTAAGACCAGCCGAAACAGGCCACCTGTGCCTCCGGCGAGCACGGCATGGAGCACGCTCGCCACCGTCGGCACGGCCAGCACTGCGCCAATGCCGATGAGGAGGCTGCCGCGTCGTGCCGCAGACAAGGGTGCCCGGCGAGGGTCCAGAGCCGGTCCGAGGGCGCCGGGCAGCGCGAGAATGCCCGCAGCGGAGGCGGTGAGCGCGAGGGTGGCGATCAGAAGGCCGCCGCGCACCGCGCTCTCCCCCGTCAGAGGGAAGTTTGCGACCGCAGCCCGCTGTACGGCATAGGCCGGGGCCGAGATGAACAGGGCGCCAAGGACCACGCCGCGCTCTAGCCGCCACAGCGCGCGCAAGTCGCGGAGCACGATCGCCGAAGAGGGGCTCCAGGCTCGCCAGGCAGTGGTCTTCCGTGCGGCACCGGACGGAGGAGGGGACTGGGCTACCAAGCGGCAACCCATCGCTCCTCCAGCCAACAGGGCGAAGCCGCCAATCGGGACGAACTCGGCCAGGCCAAGGACTGCTGCGCCGGCGATGACACCGGCTAGGGCCTGCAATCTCCGATTCGAGGCCAGAGCGAGACCCGTGACCGTCGAGGCCGCAGGCAGGGCGAGGGGATGTGCGAAGAGCCAGCCGATCAACGCGAGGGGAAGCACTGCGGTCAGCCAGACCGGCGCGAGCCCCAGCGCGTTTGCGAGGCCACCGACGGGCACACGCCACCGCCACCGGTCTTCGTCGCTGCGAAGGGCCAGGGTCATCGGCGCCGCGATACTGTGCCCCCACAGCCCCGCGATGACCGTGCTGGCGAGCACGCGTTCACTCGCGCTCCACTCGGCGATCATCGAGCGCACGATGTGCCAGTCGATCACTGCGTCGGCCTGGACCGCAATCAACGCGAGGCCAATGCCGGTGGGCGCAAGCGCGCGTGAGAAGCGGGGCAAGCTATGGCGACCGACGAGTCTTGCCAGGCGCAGCCCGTGAATCACGGGGCGTAGATTGGAGGCAGTGGCGCGCCTTGCTCGGCGAGCCACTGCGCCACCGGGAGGTCTTGGTCGAAGTGTGCGAGTGCGGCGCCTGCCGCGGCGCCAAGCGCGAGGCTCAGCACGGCGAGAGCCGCATAAAAGGCCAGTCGTACGGCGCAGCCTCGGGATCCGCTCTCTGCCACTGTGGTTCTCCTCGGCGGCATTGTATCCAGAGCTGGCCTCCGCGTCGTGCATTGCATGGGCGCCGTGCGGTAGGTTCGGGCAGAAGCCGATTCGCGGGGCCTGGGCCCAGCGAAGGAGGACCGTTGAGTACAGCCCGCCACCCGCTGTTTCTGGGCATGAACGATGTGGACGAAGCCACCGCGCTCCGGCGCTGTGAGGAGCGTGTCTTCGAGGCCGGCGATGTGCTGTTTCTCGAAGGCGCCCCCGCCGAGGCGGTGCTTCTGATTGTCGAAGGAACCCTTGGCATCGACGTGGACGGTGTGGAAGTCGGCACGGCCGAGGGCGGTGGTGTGCTCGGCGAGATGGCGCTGTTTCAGCAGGGCACACGCACGGCCGATGTGGTGGCCAAGTCGCGCACCCGCGTCCTGGTCCTGACGCGCACTGGCTACGAAGAGCTGCGCGACACGATGCATCCAATGGCGATGAACCTGGAGCGCCATGCGCTCTACGCCCAGATCGAGAACCTGCGGCGCGTCAGCGACCGCATCGCCGACCTGGCCGAAGGGACCGTCGCCGAGATTCGGCCCCCTGCGACGGGCTTCTTCACGGCCATCGCCCGGCTGTTCGGCATTGGTGGCGGGGCTGATCTTCCGGCGATCGATCGCACTGCGGCGCTGGCCCAGAGCCAGCTGTTCGGCGGGGTTCCGCCTCAGGCCCTCGAAGCGATCGCGAAGCACACCACCGCGCGAGCCTTCTCTGCGGGGCACTTCTTGTGTACCGAGGGGCAGCCGGGCGAGGAGATGTTCCTCATCGTCTCGGGTCAGATCGAGGTGGTCGTGGCGGTAGAGGGGTCGCGCGTGCAGCGTCTTGCGACCCTACGGTCTGGCACCGCATTCGGACTGTTGGCTCTCGCTCAGGACCAGCCGCGCATGGCCTCGTGCATCGCGCGCTCGAAGGTCGTCGTCTTGGCCCTCGACCGCGCCAACTACGCTGCGTTGGCCGAGGGGCCCTACCTCGACTCGTCGACGTTCCGTCGCGCGATGCTCCGCGCGCTGTCGCAGCAGCTGGCCGTGGCGAACGACCAGCTCGCTGGCTTCGAGCACATGACTGGCGAGTTCGCCGAGCTCAAGCCGCTTCTCGAAGCGGCTGGAGCGGTGGCATAGCCTCTACTCGAGGACGGGGCTGACCTTTGCGGCCGCCTCGCCGGCGCGACGACGCGCGTGGTCGAGATCGACGCCTGTGGCCAGCGCCACACCGAGACGGCGGTGGCCGCCGATGGTGGGCTTGCCGAATAGGCGGACCTGAACCTGCGGCTCGGTGAGGGCATCGGCGACGCCGTCGAAGGCCGGAGCCTCGCTGTGTCCTTCGCCGAGGATGACGGCAGAAGCGCCGGGTGCGACCTGGCGGATCTCGGGAATCGGGAGTCCGAGGATGGCCCGTACATGCAGCGCGAACTGCGACAGCTCCTGGCTGACCATGGTGACCATGCCGGTGTCGTGGGGGCGGGGCGAGATCTCCGAGAACCAGACGGTGTCGCCCTTGCAGAAGAACTCGCAGCCGAACAGCCCGGTGCCGCCGAGGGCCTCGGTGACCTTCTCGGCCATGCGCTGCGCCTCGGCCAGAGCGGCCGGCGTCATCGGCTGAGGCTGCCAGGACTCGTGGTAGTCGCCGCCGACCTGGCGGTGACCGACGGGCGCGCAGAAGCTGGTTCCGGCCACGTGTCGGGCGGTGAGCAGCGTGATCTCGTACTCGAAGTCGACGAAGCCTTCGACGATGACGCGAGCCGAGTCGCCGCGGCTTCCCTCGATGGCCTCAGTCCAAGCGCCATCGATGTCGGCGGCGGTGTGCACCGTGCTCTGGCCCTTTCCGGATGAGCTCATGACCGGCTTGACGACACAGGGCATGCCCACCGCTTCGACGGCGGCGCGGTAGCTCTCCAAGGAATCGGCGAACCGGTACGGTGAGGTCTTCAGCCCGAGTTCCTCGGCGGCCAGGCGACGAATGCCCTCGCGGTCCATGGTGAGCTGCGTGGCGCGCGCCGTCGGAATGACTCGGTGGCCCTCGAGCTCGAGCTCGCGGAGTGTGTCGGTGGCGATGGCCTCGATCTCGGGCACGATGAAGTCGGGCTTCTCGGCCTCGACCACTTCGCGTAGGCGCGCGGCATCGGTCATCGGAAACACGTACGACCGATGAGCCACCTGCATCGCGGGGGCGTTCGCATACCGGTCACAGGCAATGACCTCGATGCCGAGACGCTGGGCCTCGATGACGACTTCCTTTCCGAGCTCGCCGCTCCCGAGCATGAGGAGCTTCAGAGCAGTGCGGGTCGTCGCGGTACCGATTCGAGGCATGGGCCCTCCAGCGTTGTGGCGGGCTCGGTAGCACTGCGTCCGCCTCGCGAAAGGCGTGTTTCGGAATCGTGGCTGAGTCGACGACTACTCGACGATGGCGAGGGTGCCCTCTTCGGGCTCGTCAATCTCGGGGTCGGCTTCGCCCTGATGGACCACGTCGCCGATGCCGTCATTGTTCTCGTCCCGGAGGTTGCCGTCTTCGTCGGTGCACGAGATGTAGGCGTCCATGAAGCCGTAGCGGTTGCTCGGCGAGCCGCTGCTCACCTCTTCGATGTTGTAGATGATCATGTTGACGTAGCCGCTTGGTGTGGCGGACTGGTTGAACTGCGCGCCTGAAGTGACGTTGCCGTAGCTGTCGCAGCTGAAGTCGTTGCGGTTGAACACGGTGATCGCGCGCTTGATCATGACGTCGGAGCCGTTGGGATCGCAGTCGGGCGGGTTTGCAGGGCAGTGGTTGCCCTGGGTGCTGGTGTCGCAGACGTCCGACACGTTTGTTGGGCAGGCTCCCCACTCGGCTTGCCAGCCTTCCGGCAGCGTTGAGTAGTCGTAGGGCACTCCGTTGACAGTTGCCGTGCCTCCCGCCAGCTGCGCGGCAATGATGGCCTGCGCCGATGCAACGTTGCCGTTCTGGAGAGTCATCGCGGCGGTTCCGTCATCGATGTCGTCCGCGTCGTGGGCATTGGTGCAGTCCCCGTCCACCGTTGCGAGGGCGTTCTTGATCGTGTTCGCGCCGCCGCCGCCGGTATAGCTCCAGCCGACGTTGTCGCTTCCGGCCGGGGACCACTGCATGCGAATGAGCGAGCCGCAAGGGGCTTCGTCCATCCAGTCGGTCATGGAGCACTCGGGAATGCTCATCGGGAATGCGCAGGGAATGCCTGGCTGCTCGACGATGGGCAACCGGGCAATGGCGTAGTTTGCGGCGGTCACCGACGACTTACCGAAGGGGAAGCCGGCGAAAATGGTGGTGACGTCTTCCTGCGCGCCTACGTAAACCGCGTTGGCGTCGATCGCGGTGACGGCAGGGTGGTTCGTGCCGCTGGCGTAGCCCGTCGGAGTGCCGCCCATCTCGGTCCAGCAGCCATCGTTGTTCGTGCAGTCGTTCTCGCCGACCACGTCGTAGCGTCCGACCACGATGTCGGCGGAGTCGAGGGCGACGCTCGAGCCGTGCACCTTGTTCGCCTGGGCGATGCTGAGAGCGCGGAGCTCCGCGGCGGTGACACCTGCGTCGGTACCGTCGAGGAGCATCGCGCCTGCGTGCGCACCCGCGTCTGCTGCGTTCGCCAGCTGGGTCATGGCGAGCCGCTGCCAACCGACATCCACGCCGATCGCCGTGAATCCGAGCATCACGGAAGCCGTGATGCCGAAGATTGCGGAGTATGTACCGCGACGATGGCTCGGGTGGTGGCGCATGGGTTCTCCCTTTCAGGGAGCGGTTATGCCCGAAAGGGAACACCGGCGCAAATAAATTTTCACCAGCTGTCGCAAAAATTTCCTCGCCTAACTTACCCCATCCGCCACAAACGACGTTGCACGGCGTGCGAGCGCGTAGATCGTCTCGCTGGGATTCACCCCGAGCGAGCTCGGAAAAACACTTCCATCGACCACGAAGAGGTTGTCCATTTCGGCAAATCGGTGCGTCGAGTCGACGACAGTGCCCATCGTGCAGCCACCCATCAGATGCGCACTGAACATCGTGTGCTCGAGAGCCCCGTACGGCAGGTCTGCGAGAGTACCGATGGCATCTGGCGCAAGTGCCGTCGGCGTGGCGTGCAGTGTGGAGATCATCGTGGCGCCGGCTGCCACATGCAGCTCGGCCATGCGCATGTGGGCTTCGCGAATCGCCTCGATGAGGAACGGCCGGGTCGGGTAGTTCAAGCTCGGCCGGCCGTCGGCCCTGAGCGTGACCACGCCCCCATCGTCCTCGGGTAGCAGGCCATCCACACAGAGCGCGAGGGTCGTGGAGGCATTCTCGAGGTGTCGCATGAACGCGACCATGTCCTCGCCGAAGGCCTTTGGCCCTGTGGCGCCAAGCATGGGCTGAATCGGCGGCGTCTCGATGAAGAACCCGACCTTGCCCTCGCCTCGGTCCACGAACTGGTGGCTGGCCGCACTCTGCGGGGCCCCTGCCCACGGGCGAATCGGGTCTGGATAGACGGCCGTGACCGCGCACACCGGGTGAATCATCGTCCGCTTTCCGACCTTGCCACCGGCGTCGAGCCCCGACCGAAGCAGAAGGGCGGGACCGTGCAGGGCTCCCGCGCTGGACACCACCACCTTGGCGTCCACGCGTACGCGGATGCCGTTTGGACGGCCGCTTCGGCGATCGAGCACCTCGGCGTCGACTCCAGTGGCCCGGCGCCCTGACCACGTAATCGCCTTCGCACTCACGTCGGCGTAGATCCGTGCGCCACCTGCAAGCGCGTCTGGCAGATAGGTGCGGTGCATGGCCTGCTTGCCGTTCACCGGGCATCCAACGCCGCAGTAGCCGCTGTTGGCGCAGCCCTTCACGTTGCGCCGGAGGGTGTGGGCCTCCCAGCCGAGCTCGCGGCAGCCGCGAAGCACGACCCGATTGTTCGCATTCACCAGCTCTTCGGGCCAGTCGTGGATGTTCAGTCGCTCTTCGACGGCCTCGAAGTGCGGTCGCATCGACGCGCTGTCGACCCCCTCCACGCCGTGGTGCTCGGCCCAGTGCGCGAGGATGCGGTCGGGGGTTCGATAGCAGGTCGTCCAGTTGATGGTGGTTGAGCCGCCGACGCTTCGCCCCTGTAGGAGCGAGAACGCAAGGTCGTCCGTCGCTTGGGTTCCGCGCCCTTGGTAGAAGCGCGAGTAGGCTTTGGACTCGTCCAGATCGAAGTCAGCACTCGTGAAGGCGCCGCCCGCTTCGAGAACGACGACGTCCAGGCCTCGCTCGGTGAGTCCGGCCGCAAGGACAGCCCCACCGGCTCCGGAGCCGACGATGCAGACGTCGCAGGATTCCACCAGATCCCTGGTGTGGCTGTGGCCCTCGATGACCTGGCTCATGGTGTGGCCTCGGGCGTGGATTCTGGTGCGGGCGGCGTGGCCACAATCGGGGCGGGTACGCCGACGTTTCCAAAGTCTGGCGGACCCCGGTAGCCGGTGATGGCGTACGCGCGCGGATGGCTCCAATAGGTGGCGCAGCACAGGCCGCGTAGGGCATGAAACATCGTGCGCCGGGCAGCGATGGATGAGGTGCGCATACCAGCCAGCACCGCATCTTGTGTCGCTGGAGAGGAACCGGTGAAGGTGGTCGCGCGCAAGTCAAACATCAGCCCGACCAGCGCATTCTCGACCAGGTCGAGCACCATTCCGAGCTCCTC
The DNA here is from genome assembly GCA_023954855.1 of Pseudomonadota bacterium. Lineage (GTDB taxonomy): Bacteria > Myxococcota_A > UBA796 > UBA796 > M1803. Next base: position 50,438 of record JAGSGY010000033.1, read on the forward strand.
CGCGTCAGCCGGGGCCTTGGTCGACATGAGCTCATCGATGCCCTCGGGTACCTCGACCTCCCAGGCGCTCGGTGCGTCTCCCGATGCTGGGGAGATGCGGTCCGCAATCGCCGCGAGGGTCGAGAACTGGCGCGGACTCAACGTCTGAAGCGGACGCCTCGGGTCGCGGTAGATCGTGCCCCGCAGCGAGAGTCCCACACCCCCCACCGCGAGCAGGCCTGCGCCAGCGAGGCCGTACTTGAGGATGGTGCGTCGGGTCAGGGGCATGTCCGATGCTAACGCGCACTTTCCGCCAAGGGGTAAGCTCGGTGAATCGATGTGCGCACCGCGCGTCTAGACTTTCGTCACCGCCGGGAGACGCTATGCGCAATCTGACTGCTCTTGCTTTCGTTCTCACCCTCGCAGGCTGCGGGGCGGCCGAGACCGAAGTGCCTGCCGAACCGGAAGCTCCCGCTGAGGTCGCGGAGGCAAAAGCCGATGCCTCGCTACGCTACGTGCTGGCTTCCAGGCTGAACCTGCGTGAGGAGCCGGGCGGCACCAAGGTGGGCCGACTGAAGATCAACTCGCCAGTCACGATTCTCGAAGAGGACGGCGAGAACGTGAAGATCCGGGTGCAGAACGGGAAGGAGGGATGGGTTCCGATGAGCTTCCTCGTCCCCGAGCCGATTCACATCCCGGGTGCGCTCGAGAAGGCGAAGGCGGCGGCGACCGCCAAAGAGAGGCTCGCGTGGACGCAGCGAGCGTCAGCGCTCGACTTCCGTCACCGAGGTGCGCTCGAGGCCCTCGCGGCAGCGTACCGAGAGTCGGGTGATGCCGAGACCGCGGCCAGGATCGATTCACAGCTCGAGTGGCCGGACAACATCCTGCTCGCCGGCGACCACACCTCGGCGGGGCAGAGTCCCATCGTGCTCGAGTGGGGAACCGTGCCCTGGGAATCGTACGAGCAGATGCGCGCGGATGACGAGATGGAGGACCGCGACCTTAGCGCCGCCGAGATGCGCAGCCGCGGCGTGAACGTCGGCGATCCGGTGTGGGTGCTTCCCAACGCAGGCCCCGCGGTTCAGGGCAAGGTCCAGGGCATGCGCATGCAGCTGTTCAACGAGTGCGGCGGCACCTTCGGGTACGTGCTCATCGTGAATGCTGAGCTGCCCTCCGACCAGCACGCCATCGCCTACACCATCGAGGACGCTCCGAAGTCGTGGAAGCAGCCGGCACCCAGTCGGGACACCGCCGCCGCAGAAGCCGCGGTCCGCAAACTCCTGCCGAAGGGACCCGCATACGCCTTCCACGCCGCGGCCTACGCCGACGGGGTTCGCGTCCGCGTCGGATGGGAGAAAGTCTCCGAAGAGGAAGACATGCCGATGTGGAGCATCCGCGACTACCAGGTCTACCGGGACGGCAAGGCCGCCGAGGTCGGTCGCATGGACGATGTGTACAGCTACATTGGCTACAGCTACCCCGCCGCGGGCCGCGACATCGACGGCGACGGTCGGCTGGACATGATTCTCGAGGGTGAGTGCATGGCCGTGCTTCAAGACGCCGACGGCGTGACCCGGGCCAGCTCCGAAATGCTCTGCTGCGGCTGTTAGGCAGCCTTTGCCCACTCTCGCTTGATCGAGGCGTGCATGTGCTCGACCGATAGGGTGCTGTTCCGGGAAGGTGCTCTTGTTTTGACCTGCTCTTCCAGCTGGGACGAGGATGGTCGGGAGCTCCTGCGCGACCTGGAGTTCGGCACGGATGGGCTGCGATACACGGTCCTCTCGATGGATAAGGACGTCGACCGGTTCACCGGAAGCCACTGCCTGACGCTTCGGGAGGACGACGTCGTGGTGGCGGTGTTTGGGCTCAGCTCCCGCACCGTGCCCACGCGCAGCGGGCCGATTCAGGCGTACTACCGAACTCTCCTTGGGGTCGCGAAGCATGCCATGGGGCGTGGATTTGGCTCCCGCATCGCCAAGGCGGCACGCCAGCACTTCTTGCTCGAGGCGACCGAGCCCACGATGCTCTACGGCTTCATCGAGCAGGGAAATGCCCGTTCTATGAGGGTCCAAGAGCGACTCGGGTACCAGCCCCTTCGAGAGTTCGAGGCCACCCAGTTCGGTTGGCTTCGTACGCGGCGGGCGGAGGGCGCTCGTCGTCTCGAACAGGCAGACCTCGATGGGGTTCGGTCTCAGTTGATCGGCTTCGAGAGTGACCTGACGCGAATGGGCCGCGGCACGCACATCGACCCCGAGGCCTACTGGGTCCTCGAGCGCAACGGCGAGGCGGTTGCCGGCGTTCAGGCCCATGAGAAGCGGCTGAACATCACGCATCTCCCCGGACTTGATGGCCGCTTGCTCGTCCGGATGAACCCGGTGCTCAAGCACGTGCATCCGTATCTGAACCTCCGGCCGCACGCGGCTGTGTGGTGCGGGAACGCCTTCTTCCGAGACTCGCCGATCGACCTCATGCGGCTGGTTCAGCACACGTGCTTCGCCCACGGTGTCAGCGGGGGTCAGTTCTATCTTGACCCTGAAGCGCCGATCTACGGCGCTGTTCATGAGGCCGGACTTGGCTGGCTGGGCCGGCTGGCGCCGAGTCCGCGGATCACCATCATGGCTGGCTACCAGGGCGTCGACGAGGCGACCATCGCCGAGCTGGAGCGACGTCCGCTGGCGTTCAGCCCTCTCGACAGCGCCTAGAGCCCGTCGAGGATGTCGTCGATTCGCCCCGCGTCGTCACCGCGCGTCAAGGTGCTGCCGTCGAGTGAGTCGAGGTCGAACGACGACGCACCTGTCGAGAAGGCGAAGGTGCGCTCGGTCCAGGTCTGCACGTGGTGCCCGGCGAGCTCCCAGTCGTCGACTTCGACGTCGAGCGAGGGCGCGCTCGAGCAGGAGAGCTGGGTCCCGAACCTGTCCCGCAGACAGATGCTGATGGCTCGACCGATCCCACTGACGACGACGTCGTAGCCGTTGGTGGCATGACGGAGGCGGGGTGAGCGTCCGAGCATGGTGCCCACGTAGCTCGACAGGTCATCGGAACCGGCAGCGCTGATCTTTGCAGGTACGGCGATGCCGAGCCGGCGGACGGCCCCGGGATCGAGCTCGAGAGACGTCGCGAACCACTGGAGGGCCTCGTCGCTCTGCCCAGACCTCCACGCTGACTCGGCCACAATGGCGGCCAGCTGGGCGCGCAGCAAGACCTCGTCCGCCGGCAGACCCGCGAAGGCAGACGCCGCCAGTTCGTCGACGGTGCTCCAGTCCCCGTGGCTGAACGCAGCACTCGCGGTGAGCGCGTCGTAGTACGCATCCAGGCCCGCGAGTGACGGGAGGTCGGCTGCGGCCTTGGCATCCGTGCTCCGCGCTCGCTCGACTTCGGTGACGAACACGCCGTAGCCGACATCCTCGGACATCAAGGCCAGCGACCAGGGCTCGATACCGAGTCCGCCCTCCATGTAGACGAGAAAGGTCGCCCGAGCTCGACGGTCGTCGATCAGGGCTGCGCGCAGGGTGGCTCGGTCCTCCCACACTCCGCTGTCCGGCAGCCACGAACCGAGCCACTCCGAGGTGCGGGTGAACAGGCCTTGGGTCGCCCGGTGCTCCGCAGCGGCTTCCTGCTCGAGGCGACGCACGGCCAGGCGAAGAGCGGCATGACGGCCCTCGGCCTGAAGCGGGTCCGAGGAGGTCAAGCCAGCGCGGTCGGGAAACTGAATGGCGCGGTCGATGAGCTCGCGTGCACGCTCAGCGCGTCCTGCCGCGTAGAGGAAG
>JAGSGY010000166.1 GCA_023954855.1 Pseudomonadota bacterium
ACGGCCATGCGCTCGTTGTGCTCGAACAGTCCGTCGACACGCCGAACCGCTGCGGGAAACACCGGCCAGAGGTCGCCTGGGGTGTAGGACCAGCGGGTGAGTCGGCCTTCTCGGGGCACGTGGACCCGGTGGTAGTCCGTCGGGGAGAGGTACAGCACCGCGACGTCGAGCTCGCCGTCGATCGGGCGTCCGAGCAGCTCGCCGGCATCTAGGAACCGGCCGGGTGCCACCTCGATGCGTCCGTTCACCGTGCGACCCGCGACCGCTGTGGTGCCGTCCACTGGGCTCACCAGCGCTGCTGGATCGGCGTCGATGGGCCGGGCCCCGTCGACCAGGCGACGGGTGAAGAACGCCTCGAGGGTGGGGTAGTCCGAGACCGTTCCCTCGGACTCGTCCAGGTCGACGCCGTACGCCTTGACGAACAGCCGCACGAACAGCTTCGAGATGCCGGTTCGCGCGAAGCCACCCATGGCACGCGCCCCTCGCTTGCGAGGCAGCACGGACAGGGCGCTGACGATGAGTGCGTCTTTCATGCCGGGCCGCCTATCCCGTTCGACCCGGTGGCGCGGTCAGCCGAACTGAAGCGCTGAGATCTGAACACCCATCAGGGTGTCGCTGAACGGAACGCTGCCGGGGTCCGCTCCAGCGGCGCCGGCCACGACCATCAACGGCAGCAAGTGCTCCTCTCTGGGATGGCAAGCGCGGGCACCGGGTGCGGAGCTCCACGCAGTGAGGCGGGCGTCTCGTTCCCGTTGGCCAAGCAGCGTCGTCTCCTGAAGCCAGCCATCGAAGGCCCTGGAAGCGGCGAGTGCGTTGGAGGCCCCGAAGCCGCGCATGTTGTGGTAGCTCATGCCGCTTCCGACGATGAGAACGCCTTCTTCTCGCAGCGGGGCGAGCGCACGGCCCAGGGCAAGATGTGCGGCTGGGTCCAGTCCTTGGATCAGGCTCAGCTGCAGCGTGGGCACATCGGCGTCGGGGAAGGTGAGCTTGAGGGGCACGAAGGTGCCGTGATCGAAGCCACGGTCGGGATCGGCCTTCCAGGTCAGTCCGGCGGCACTCAGGAGCGCGCCGATTCGCGCGGCCAGTTCCGGGGCTCCGGGTGCGGGCCAGGTCAGCTGATACGCCTCGGCGGGAAAGCCGTAGTAGTCGAACAGCAGCGGTGGACTGTCACCGGTCTGGACCGTGGCGACAGGTGCCTCCCAGTGTGCCGAGATCGAGAGCACCGCCTTGGGGCGGTCGACGTGTTCGGTCAGTCCCTCGAGGTAGGCGCGCAAGGTCGGCAGACGCATGTCGCCCCATGGGGTCTGCATGTCGACGAAGGGCCAGGGCCCTCCGCCGTGGGGGATGTATACGGTCGGTGTGCGCATGGTGTGTTCTACCGCGAGTGGATCGGGGCTTGGATGCCGCGGCCCCAAGCGACAAACGCGGTCAGGCTGAAGAGCACGGCGTTGACGGGGACCGAGCTGAACTCTCCGGCCATGGAGTGCTCAGCGGCTGCAAGCACCATCACGAGGCCTAGGGCGGCAGCTGCGATGGGGGTGAGCACCGGCTTGATGCGCAGCACGGAGGGAAGGATGAGGCCGATTGCGCCGAGTAGCTGAGAGACGCCGATGAACAGAATCAGCTCCGGGGGCACGCGCCCGGCCCAGGCCATGCCTTGGGCGACGAGTTCTTCTTGTCCCGTGGTGAGCTTCATGACGCCGGTCATCAGGAACATTGCGGCAAGAAGGCCCTGTACGGCCCAGAGGCCGATGTGGAGGGCTTTGCTGGTCTGGGGAGCGGCGAGGGTCTGGGTCGTCATGGTGGTGTCCTTTGTTGAGAACACCTTAAGACTGGTGCCCATATGCAACCAGGTCGTGAAAAGTGGACTATAGGTTGCGTGGGAGCAACCAACGCATGTCACTCGAAGAGATTGCGACGTTCGTCGAGGCCGTGGACCAAGGCAGTCTTGCCGGTGCTGCGCGCATTCTGGGGGTGCCCAAGTCCACCGTGAGCCGCCGGGTCACCCGCCTGGAGGAGGCCCTTGGCCAGGAGCTGGTGCTTCGCCACTCTCGCCTCTTCCAGATCACCGAAGCGGGGGACGCCCTCTACCACCAGTCCGTGGGGGCGGTGCGTGATCTTCGCAGCGCTGAGCAGTTCGTTCGGGACGGTGCGACGGCCATTCGTGGACAGCTGCGGATCAGCCTGCCCCACGACATGGCGGTGTCTCCGCCGTTCGTGCACATCTTCGCGGAGTTTCGGCGGGCCTACCCAGAGGTCGAGCTGACCTTGGACATCTCGGACCGAATGGTGGATCTGGTGGGTGAGGGCTTCGACTTCGCGTTCCGTGCGCACAGTCAGCAGCTCGATGACAGCTCGGTGCTCAAGGTGCGGCGTCTGCACACCGTTCCCATCGGCCTCTTCGCGTCCTCGGCCTACCTCGATGCCCGCGGCCGACCGGAGGTGCCTTCAGATCTGTCGGGCCACTGCTGTGTGTCCATGAAGGTGTCGCCTGGCCTGGATGTCTGGCCGCTCTTGCGTGGTGCCGAGACGGTAGCAGTCGAGATCCAGCCTACGATTCGGGCCAGCAGCATGGCGTTCATGCCCATGGCGGTGCTCGAGGACGTGGGCATTGCTGTGATGCCACTGCCCATGCTCTCCGATCATGTCGCTTCGGGCCGTGTCGAGCGGGTGCTGCCCGAGTGGAGCCTGCCGTCGGCGGCCCTGTCGCTGCTCTGGCCGGCGAGTCGGCTTCCGTCTCCCCGCCGACGGGCGTTCCTGGACTTTGCGGTGTCTCGGGTGAAGTCGCTGGAATGGAAGACACACTTGGGTGGATCGGGTCCATTGTCTCTCTCTTGATAAGCTCGAGGTCGAGGCATTGGGAGCGCTGAGTGGCCGTCTACGAGATGTTCTGGGACTGTCCCAGCTGCGGCACCCGGAAGCTGCTCGGCAAGAGTCACCGCCACTGCCCCTCCTGCGGGGCGGCCCAAGACCCGAAGCGTCGCTACTTTCCGCCTGAGCACGAAAAGGTCGCGGTCCACGACCATGTGTTCGTGGGCGTCGACCTCATCTGTGCCCACTGCGAGACCCCGAACAGCGCGGCGGCCGCTCACTGCGTCAACTGCGGCGGACCCATCGGGGATGGCGATGATCCCGAGGTCCAGCTCATTCGCGAGAACGCCCTCGAGGAACTGGGCAAGCACACGCCACCGCCACCGTCGCGGCTGCCCTCTCGGATGACGGTGCTCGGGGTGTTGGCGTTTTTCGTCTTCACCTTCTTCTGTTGCTGCTGCATCACGGTGTTCTGGACACGCGATGGGGAGGTCGAGCTCGTCGGACGGGAGTGGGAGCGTGCCATCGAGATCGAGCAGTATGCGTCGCGGTCGGACGGGGACTGGTGCGACTCCATGCCCCACGACGCGTACAGCGTGTCCCGGTCCGAGCGGCAGCGCGGCTCGAACAGCATTCCGGATGGGGAGTCCTGCTCCACGGTCAACAGCGACAATGGGGATGGCACCTACACCCAGAGTGAGGTGTGCACGACCACCTATCGCGAGGAGCCGATCTACGACACATGGTGCTCGTACACGGTGGATCGATGGGGAACAGACCACTGGGAGACCGCCCGTGGCACCCAGGCGGATCGACCGCACTGGCCCGGGGTCTCGGTGACCAACTGCGCGTCGCTGGGCTGCACACGGGAGGGGTCACGGACCCAGGTCTATCGCATGCTGGTGAAGGAGATTGGTGGGGATGCGGACGGCAGCTGTGATGTGGAAGAAGCGCGCTGGATGCGCGTCACAGAGGGCAGTCGATTCTACGTCGAAGTGGGCGTGATCGACGGCGGCGTGCGCTGTCACACTCTTCGGCAGCTCTGAGAAAAAACGCCCGCCCAGGAGGTCCTGGACGGGCTGTGGTCAGTGCGCTTCGTCGATCACACTGCGCTGCAAGATCTGCTGCGCGATGTCTGCACCGCCGACGACAATAAGCTTGTCGATCGACTGTGCGAGCTCACCGAGCGCCTCGAGCTCCTTGAGACGAAGCAGGATGGGGCTCTTCTCGAGCAGCTTTGCGGTGTTCGCGAGCTGACGGGTCGAGGCCACTTCCTCGCGGCGGCGAATGCTCTGGGCCTCCGCCTCCATCCGAGCGAGTGTCACCCGTCCAACCAGGGCCTTGACCTCGGCAGACAGGATCACATCCTTTACGAATGCACCCTCGATGCTCATTCCGACCTCAGGGAGGTGCGTGCGAGCACGAGTGAGCAGCTCGGTGGAGAGTGCGTCACGGTCCGTGATCAGGGCCTCGAGCGTCCGCTCGGCGATGACCTCGCGAAGCGCAAGCTGGATGGCCGCGTAGGTGGAGGTGTTCCACTGCAGCTCACCTGCTCGCACCAGAGGGTCCGCGATTCGCATGGAACCGGCGGCTCGCACTCGGACCGGAATGCGGTCGCGGGTGACGAGGTCCTGAGGTGCGAGCTCGATGCCCAGGAGTGCCAGGGGAACCGACACGATCTGCCACGGTCCGGCCTCCCAGGTGCGGTAGCGACCGGGAGCGAGCGTGCGAACGGGCTGGCCATCGTGGAACAAGATCAGCGCAGTGACCCGGCTGGCAACGTTCTCGGACCACTCGGCCCGATCGGGCTGGAGCCGGTCGTCGTCGAGAAGCGCAACGGGTGCCTGACGGACATCAAACCACCGAAGGGTCACGCCCTCGAGGTCTTCCCACAGGCGGTACCGGCCAGGCTTGAGCACCTGCCGAACGAGGCCGTCGGCGTGCACCGTCGCGACCTGATGGGCCTCGACGCGCACGAGTCGGGTTCCCGGAAGCATCCAGGGCTCGTCCTCAGTGATCGGCTGTACGAGCTCGCGCACGTCGTACCGGATGGGCTCGACGAGACGCCAGGGATCGAGGATCCAGTGGCGGCCAGGCTCGAGCAGACGCTCGAAGCGGCCGTGGCGAACAAGCGCGACGCGCTCGTGACGGGGGACGTGAATGACGCGCATGAGACACCCTCCTGTTGGGGTCGAGGTTCAAGATGAGCACAAGCTCAAGAGGGAAATAGAAGTGGAAACGGACACGAGCGACGGCCCAGAGGCGCTGCGGCTTGCGCGCGGGGACACCGAACGCCGTGCACGGGAGAGGAGAGAATGGCTTCTTCACCGTGCGGGAGTGCGGGCCACTAGCGGAAAGACGAGCCGCAGGAACCGGCTGGCTCCAGCGCGTGGGCGAGCCCACGAACGTCTCTGTTGCTGGCTTCGAGAAGTCGGCTGACCGCCGCTCGCGTCGCGTTTTTGGGTGGGTCTGCTTTTCAGGCAGGGGGTCTATGATGGGAGTCGAACCCACGACAGCCAGAGGGTGATTCTGGTGCTCTTACCAGACTGAGCTACATAGTCGTACCCGAGGTTTTCCAGGCCTCAACCCCCGAAAGCAATGCGCGGAACGGCCATGGGCAGAGCCTAGGAACGCCGCTTTCTCGCAGGGGCTCCTTCGGATTCGAACCGAAGGAATGTGGTGAAAAGAATGCATAAGTGTGCATTAGGCAACGACAGGTGTCCTTGCCGAGCGACAAAAAAGGCCCTGGGCTCGATGAGCGCAGGGCCTCGGCTACGTCTTGTAAGGACGGCTACCGAGGCGCCTCATCATCGAAGGAACCATGGTTATCCACCAGCGTGGCCGGCGAACACAAGATGGGTCGGGG
>JAGSGY010000152.1 GCA_023954855.1 Pseudomonadota bacterium
CGCACGCTCGACACGAACCTTCCCGTACGCCGAGGCCGCCGCGTGCTCGTCGCCTGGACGGCAGTCGTCGTGCTCTGGGCTTCGGCCTGGGCCATCCCACTCCCCGAGCGATTGGTCGAACCCCCCTCGCCTTCCTACATGGCTGAAGACATCACGCTTCCCGACGAGAGAATCGAAGGCATCGCCGCCCAAGACATTCCGTCGGCTGCGCAGGTGCGCCAGCTGTACCGAGAGCGTCGCATGGGTGCCTCGTCACCGGACTGGCGACCGAGCAAGATCAAGGCTCAGTTCCTCCCTCACGACTCGAAGCTGCTGTCCTACTACGCCCTGCAGGAGCGGCTGCCTCCATACTCTCGGGAGGAGCCACCCCCGGGATTGCAAAGGAGCCCGTGGCGTCGCTGGAATCGGGCGGGCTTGCCAATTCGAACCAATGGTGAGCCGTGGAGCGGCATGGTCTACGTGCGCCAGATCTTGGTTGATCTCGCCGAGCATGAGGACGGAGGAGCCACTGGAGCCGAAGCGAGCCCCGAGAGGCTCGACGCCCTGGCGAGACTGCACACCCCATCCCTGGCAGATACGCCCTCGACCGACGAAGCATCCGTGAGAGAGGCCCGATACGCCTTGGGACTTCGCACCGAGCCAGAAGCCGAGGCCATCGCCCAGGAACTCGAACAACTGCAGGTCGAGCGCGATGCCTACAAGCAGCACTACAAGCAGCAGCAGCTGGAGGTCCTCGTTCGGAACAGCGAGCGCAGATTGCACATGAGTGGCCGTGCACTTGCCCTGCTCGTGTTTGTGATGGCGGCCATCAGCTTCGGTCTTGGCAGGCGTCTGCGCATCATTCGAAACGGCCACACCCTGCGCATCGGCAGGGACCAGCTGGACCTGCGCGCCGGCTGGCGAAGTGCGGTGAACGAGGGCGTGATCGAGCTGACTCGGGAAGGCGAGCGAAGCCTGGTGTTCAGGCCAAGCGGTCTCAATGCGCAAGAGCTCGAGGCACTCGCCTGGGTCCTGACCGCGATGGACCCGGCGCTCGACACCGCCTGAGCCCGCCAGGCGCTCACCTCGAACTTCGCGTGGCCTCTCATGGCGCTGGGACGAGGGACCGCTGTCACACCCTCAGAACGCACCGCCAAAGCCAGCCCAAACCCGCTGATGGGGATGCTCGCCAGCCTCCAAGACATCGTCGCGGTGAAGGCCCCGCACCTGAACGCGAGCCGGGTCCCGGGCGAACTCCCCAATGAGGAACCCCCCTTCGAACACGGGGTACACGACGCTCGCGCCCATCACGCTCATCGGGTCGGCCTCATCGAGGGCGAAGCCCCAGGCCGAGACGATGATGGCTCTCCGCGGCACGGGTCGCAGCTCAAAGCGTGCAGCGAGCGGCACCGAAGCCCCCCCCATGCTCGCGTGGCCGGACTTCGCGAAGAAGGACCGCGGACGCACACCCGCGAAGACGCCAAACAAGCCGTTGCGGTGGCCCACAAGCAGACCCGCCGACCCCTCGGCGCCGACCGCGAACCAGCTCTCCCGGCCCACCGCGCCACCTTCCGGAGGTTCCTCGACGTAGACGTGGCTGCGATGACCACGAAGGCCCACGTGCCCCTGTCCGTGCGTGACCACATGAAGGCCAAAGCCCCCAATCGGCGTCTGGAGCATCAGGGGAACGTTGACGTCGAGCCTCGCCGTCAGCGTGTAGCCGCGGGCCGCCTTGTGCTGGGGCAGGTCTAAGAAGCCGTCATGCCAGCCCAGCCCATAGGTGCCGAGGCGAATGGGGAAACCGAGCAGGATGCCGTCTCCCAAACCCATGCTGTGCCGACCCGCAGCATCGACTTCGACAGGCGCTACGTCGAGCACGTGCAGCTGGGCCCGCTCGGCCTCGAACACGGACCGAGGAACACCGAGGGTCACCGAGATGGCCTTCTCCTCGGCATCCGTGAGTTCTCGCCCCACACCAGCGGCGGTCAGCCGCATCTCCACGCCCTCAAGGGTGCGAAGGTCCGCCTCGGCGACCAGCCGGTCGACCATCGCCTCCCGGGCTGCCCCGAGGGCCGTTTGAACGGCATCCTCACGGGAATCCTCGAAGAGTGCCGCGTAGTCCGCCATCGTCGAGGCCGAGGTGTGCACACTCTCCTCCGACAGCTCGCGAGTCCACGTGCGTGTGCCGGTGGCGGAGGACGCGGTGACCTGCACCGACATCTGATCGGTACGGCGGTAGCGCATCTCTTGGCGAATCTCGGTCTCGTAGTAGGTCACCTGTACATCCACGAGCTCCGCGACATAGGCGACTTCTTGCTCGGATCTGTACACCGTGCGCTGGTCGGTGAAGCAGGACTGCCGCGTGTCCGAGACCTGGTAGCAGCGCGTCTCGCCGGGAATCGAGACCGGCACGCGGACGGTGGTGGTGTACGGAACCATCTGCTCCTGCTGCTCCCACCGCTGACGCTCCACCTGGTAGGCGACATCCGTCAACCCGCTCGTCTCGGAAGAGCGGCAGTTCGATAGGACCACCTCGAGCTGGACCTTGGGCCCCACGCCTTCGCCATGGCTCGTGGGGACCGACAGGCCCGGGCACGATGCATCCGCAGTGGCCCGAAGCTCTCCCAGCTGGACGCGCGTGGCCGACTCTGCCGCCACAGCCTGCGCCGGTTCGCCGCCCCGAGCTTCAGCAAGAAGGGTGTCGACCGTCTCAGCGGTGACCGGTCCCACATCGAGGGACTCGAGATGAGCCACCCATTCACCCAGCCAGCCGGCGTAGGTCGCCCGCCACTCGTGCTCTTCATCGAGCAGTCGCACCCAAGGGTAGCCCTGGAAGACGTGCTCGAAGGTCGAACGAGGCTTGAGCGCTTCGAGCTCTGCCACCACCAAGCTCTCTTCAAGCCAGAGCAGCCGGGCCTGGGTCTCGGGAACGCCGGGACAGTGCTGGAGCTCCGAGCGGTGCTGTCGGACCTGATCGAAGTCCGCATCTGCTGGCGTGAGATCGGACACCCGCTTCGCGATGCGCTCGGTTCGCGCTCGACACAGTCTTCGGTGCGCCATGGCGTACTCGGACCGCGCAAGCGAGTGGTCCAGAACCGCTCGCCAGCGATCCTCAGAGCCTTCAGGCCCCTTCCGGTCACCCTTCACAGCGTCCTGAATGGGCTCGAACCTGGGAAAGCAGGCACACAGCATCAAGAGTGGAAGCCACCTCAAGGTTCGAAGCCGTAGTAGAGCGCCACGCCGTCGACCACGACCTCCTGAGTGAAGGCCTCCCCTGGCAGACGAAAGCGGAACACATCCCCTTCTGAGGCCGACGTCTCAGCCCTGTCGCCGGCGTCGATGTCCGCGCGGTGCTCGGCGTCGCAGGACGGAAGGACGTACCAAAGCTCGACGGGGCCCTCGCTTTCGTTGCCAAACAGCACATTGCGCCCCTGACCGACAGGTTCAGAGCATGCCGTGAAGGCGCTCGCGGTGTCCGTGACGTCGCGAAGGTCCTCGCCGTAGTCTTCGTAGGGACGTGCAGCCGGGTCGAAGCAGGCCACAAGCGCGATGAGCCACATTCGGCCCTCCTGGCAGGGAGGATGGAGGCGAGAGACAACAAATGCAAGCGCCGCCACCAAACCGCCCGCCCGATTCGACCCCACCGCCCCCAAGAGTCCGAGTGTCGAATCCAGACTTCGCCGAGCCAACCGGTATGATGAGCCATGCTCACACTCGCCTTTAGCCTCGCCCTCGCCGCCGACGACACCCTGGTGTTCGCCGACGAACTCCCGACCACGCTGCTCCCCCTGTACGCACGCACCGACGCAGACGCGCGCGCCCACGAGCTGATCTACGACCGATTGTTCTACAGCAGCCCCGTCCATTGAGAACTGAAGGGGCGGCTGGTCAGCCGCTATGAAGGCACCCACGAGGGCGGCCTCGTCGTTCACGTCGACCCCAAGGCGCGCTGGGCCGATGGCGAACCCTTCGACGCCGGCGACATCTGCTTCTCGATCGACGCGGTGCTCAACCCCGCGAACCCCGTACCCTGGGCCACCGAGCATCGCCGGGTCCTAGCGGGCTGCAATGCCTCGGATGACGGCACGACGGCCACCGTCCACTACCTCCGGAAGGTCCACAACCCGCGTGAATGGCTGTCCATCGCCATGCTTCCGGAGCACGCCTTCTCAGGCACGACCATCCCGGAGGACCACCCCTTCTCGCGTGAAGCCTTCGGCAGCTACGGCATGCGTGCCACCCTCGAGGAGGAACATGCCCACTTCCGTCATCCTGGCGGACCGCCACCGCACATCTCGCACTTCGAGTGGCGCGCCGAGGGTGACCTCGAGGCCTTGAAGGCGGGCGAACTGCACGGCTTGGTACGCCTAGAAGACTGGGGCGCCGTTGTCGAAGACGAGTCCCTCGCGTTGAAGCACTATGACCGTCGCGATGTGTGGTTCGTCGCCGTCCGACGACGGGGCGCTCTGCGAAGGCTCGACACCCGAACCGCGCTGGATGCCGCGGTGGACCGCGACGCACTACGGCCACTGTGGGGACCCGCCGACGAGTTCCGCGGGTCCGAGCCGATCACAGGCCCGTACGTTGGAGCGAGCCCCTACAACAACCGCTCCGTCACGCCACGTCCTCTCTCCGAGGAGCCACTGAAGCTGAAGCCCCTGCGACTCGGAGTCTCCGCGACCCACGAAGCTTTGGTTCCGGGACTCGCGGACGCCATCGCCGCACAGCTGCGCCAGCGAGGGCTCACCGTCGACGTCGTGCAGCTGGAGGATGAGATCGACGCGTCGAATGCAGGCGGGCTCGACCTTGCCTTGCTGCGATGGGTCTCGACGCACCCCGAGCACGCGCGCCCCCTGTTCGCGTCGGATGGGGCACTCAATCCCTTCGGCACAACCTCTCCCGCAACCGAGAGCGCCATGGCGGCGATGGAAGCCTCTTCCACGGACCGGGCGTACCAGGACGCGGCGCATGTCCTGCACGCGGCTGCCCATTCCGAGGTGCATGCGATTTGGCTCATGCACGGCGTCAGCCCGACCGCCTGGAGCACCGATGTGCGCCTCAACATCATCGGGCCCCACACCTTCTGGGACGTGTTTGGGACCTGGCGCTTCGAGGAGTGATCGTCCGGCCTCGCGTGCAGATCCGCAGGACCGAGCGTGACCTAGGTCACAAACCCAACTCCGAAACTCGCCACCGCCTGTGCACCCGTTAACGATGGGCACCCAGGAGGCTCCATGCCGTTCATGCGCGTTCTCGCGTTCGTCTTCCTCACCCTCGGGTGCTCCACCGAGACCACCGACACCGGCCCCGAGACCTGCACCGTCGCGGAAGAGGGCTGCGCGTGTACCGGCGGCGGCTCCTGCAACGACGGTCTGACCTGCGATGGCGACATTTGCGTCGAGGTGCCCTGCCCCGTCGGCTCCGAAGGCTGCGAGTGCACCAGCGGCGGCGTCTGCGATGGAACGCTCGAGTGCGAGTCCGACACCTGCGTCGAGCCCACCCCCGACCCCGAGTGCGGAAACGGCGTGCCCGAGACCGGCGAGACCTGCGACGACAACAACCAGGTCACCGAGACCTGCGACTACGGCCTGACCTCGTGCACAGTCTGCAACAGCAACTGCCAAGAGCAGGCGGGTGCCGTGTCCTACTGCGGCGACGGCGTCGAGCAGAGCACCTACGAGGCCTGCGATGTGCCCTCCGACAATGGCCACTGCGACTACGGCGATGTGAGCTGCCAGGTCTGCACCTCTAGCTGCGCGCTCGAGGCGGGCATTCCCCACGTGTGTGGCGACGACGTCATCGACCCCCAGGAAGACTGCGACGGCGAAGCGCTCTGCGACGCTTGCGACTTCATTGGCCACGCCTACGAGCCGAACGACAGCGCCTCGAACGCCATCGAGAAGCAGCCCTCGAACACCGACGGCACCTTCTCGCACCCCCTCGATGTCGTGCACGGACCTGGTTACCGCAGCTCCCCGAGCCTGTGGGAGTCGCCCGATACCTTCGTGCTCGATGATGTCTGCAACGGCGGCACCTTCACCGCGCGCATCGAGTTCGACCGCACTCAGGGCACCCTCGACCTGCTCATCGGCCGTCGCCCTCAGGAGGGCGGGTCCAGCGGCCCACCGCCGATCATCTACGAGTGGATTTCCGACTCGATCAACGACGACTTCCAAGAGATCAGCATTCCCGCCCCGACGGTGGGTCAGTTGGCTCGCGACCACTACATCAAGGTCCGCGCGCACGAGAGCTCGACCTCGTACATCATCAACAGCTACACCCTCACCGGCTCCGTCACGAACTGCCCGGTTCGCTGACGAGAGGCCGGGTCCATCGATGACTGCTGATCCGCTCGCAGCGGGCCCCCGCGGAAGGGTCTGCGCGTTCGGCTTGTTGGCGCATCCCAATGGGATTAGGAAAGCCAGCTCCCGTCCCGACCGACGCATGGAAGAAGCATGAACATCGATGGCGTCATTGCCCGCGTAGACCAGCTGCTCTTGGAAGAGTTTGAGTTGGAGCCCGCTCAGCTCGTCCCCGAGGCGACGCTGCGTGAGGACCTGGACATGGACAGCCTCGACGCGCTCGACCTGACCGTGCTGCTCGAGAAGGAGTTCGAGGTCGACATCAGCGAGGACGACCTCGTGAAGATGCGGACCGTCGCCGATGTGCGTGAGTACGTCCGCACCCGCTTCGCCGAGAAGGCGAGCTAGACGGCCAGACCGCCGTCCACGGTGATGACCTGGCCGGTCATGTAGGCCGAGCCGGGCCCACACAGAAAGCGAACCAGCGGCGCAATGTCGGCCGGGGTTCCAAGTCGACGCATCGGCACCGACTTCTTGGCGGCCGCAAGCGCCTCGTCGGGAATCGCCGACAGCAGCATGTCGGTCTCGATCAAGCCAGGTGCCACCGCATTGATCCGAATCTTGCGGCGGGCCATTTCCTTGGCCAGGGTCTTGGTCAGGGCAATCACCGCGCCCTTGCTCGCCGCGTAGTTGGCCTGTCCGATGTTGCCGTGGATGCCCGACAGGCTGACGATGTTGACGATGGCGCCGCTTCGCTGCCTGAACATCTGGTCGAGCGCTCCGCGACAGAGGCGGAAGGTGCCACTGGCGTTCACGTCCAGCACGTGGTGCCAGTCCGCGTCGCTCATCTTCAGTGCGATGTTGTCGCGGGTGACGCCGGCGTTGTTGACGAGGATGTCGAGGCCGCCGCGCTCAGCGCCCGCTTCGAGCAAGGCCGCGCAGCCCTCGGCCGTGCCGACATCGCCGCACACCGCGACGCCGCCGATGGCCGCCGCGACCTCTTCGGCTTCCGCGCTCCGCGAGCGGTATCCGACGATCACGAAGGCCCCGGCTCGCGCAAGCTCCTCGGCGATGCCACGACCAATTCCACGGCTCGCGCCGGTCACCAGCGCGGTCTTTCCTTCGAGCTCGCTCACACCATCTCCCCAGACCCGAGCAGCAGCACGCTGTTCACGCCGCCAAAGGCGAAGTTGCTCTTGAGCACCCGCTGCACGCGCTCTTCACGGGGCTCGGTGAGCAGCCGAATCGGCGCAATGCTCGGCCCCGGCTCGACCAGTCCACGCGTGCTCGGCACGACCCCTCGACGCATCGACTCCAGC
>JAGSGY010000114.1 GCA_023954855.1 Pseudomonadota bacterium
CACGCCGTCTGGTGGTTCCCCGAAGCGACGCGGAGAAATGCATGAAGCACGCAAAGAAGCTGCTCGTCGTCGACGATGACGACGCATTCCGAGAGGCCATGGAGCTGGAGTTTGGTGACCGCGGCTTTCAAGTCCTCGGCGCGCCGGACCACCGCACTGCACTCGGCCTCGCCGCGGTGCATCGGCCCAAGTTCGCCGTCATCGACCTACGCCTCGCCGGAGAGCGCGGACTCGAGGTCCTACGCGACATCTCCGAGCGCCTGCCCGCCACGCGTTGTGTCGTGCTCACCGGCTACGGAAGCATCGCGACCGCCGTCGAGGCCATCAAGCTCGGTGCCGCCCACTACCTGACCAAGCCGATCGATCCCGATGAGCTCGAGAAGGCCTTTTTCAAGGACGAGGGCGACCCGACCGTCGACATGCCCGACAACCCGCCTTCGCTGGCCCGCCACGAGCGGGAATACATCGAGTATGTGCTGGCTGCGACGGGCGGAAACATCTCCGAGGCCGCACGACGGCTAGGCCTGCATCGTCAGAGCCTCCAGCGTAAGCTTCGCAAGTACCCGCCGCGCCGCTGATTGCAGCCGGTTGTCGTCTCTCGTGACGAAGGCACCCCCATCGGGTAGCCTGACCAGCGGAGGAGTGATCCCTCATGCAGCGTAGAAGCGCGGGCCCCTGGATCCCGACAATCAGTGGACTGCTGGCCGTGCTTCTGAGCGCGCCGGCCCTCGCCCAAGACGTCGAGCCCTTCGATCCCGCCGCATCCAACGCGGGAGACTCTGGCACCCTCAGCGTGGAGTCGCCGTTTCTCCCAGGGAGCGGCGCCCTGTTCGGCGCCTACGCCACCATCGCCGAGGACACCGCCGTCCTCCACCACGCCGACGGCACCTACACGCCGCTGGTCTCGCAGGTTGTGGGCACCACGCTGCACGGTGGCTGGACCTTCGGAACCGCAGCCCGTGTCGACCTGCTCATTCCGCTCTACCCCTGGGTCGACGCACCGGTCAGCGACTTCAGCGGCCCGGCGACAGGCGACCTTCGCCTGCAAGGCACGATTCCCCTCGTCGAAGTCGACCGCACCTTCGCACTCGCCCTCGTGCCCAAGCTTGGCCTGCCCACCGGCAGCGCCAAGGCACTCACCCGACGCGGCTTTCACGGCGGCCTCACCGTCGCTCTTGGCGGCCAGACCGACATTGGTCTCGACTGGACCGCCAACCTCGGCTTGGTCGGGGCACAGCCCAAGGCCCTTCGCGAAGTCGCGCTCGGCGGAACCTTCGACATCTCCGGCGGCCTGACCTACCGGGTCGACGACCACCTACGCCTTGGCGGCGAGTTCAACTACGGCGCCGGCTTCAAGTGGGCCGACCGCCGCGGTAACGGCCACGCGGCGGGCCACCTGTTCGCCCGTTCGGTCTCCGACGAGGGCGTGGGCCTGACCGCAGGCGTTGGCACCGGCATCGTCCCCGGCGTCGGCGCCCCTGAGTACCGCCTCTTCCTCGGACTGTCGTACGCACCTCGCGTGGCTGGCGGCCCGGGCGACCGCGACAACGACGGACTCAACGACGCCATCGACGCCTGTCCCGACGATCCTGAGGACTACGACGACTACGAGGACACCGACGGCTGTCCCGAGTACGACAACGACGGCGACGGCATCCTCGACGGCGACGACGCGTGCCCCATGGCACCCGAAGATCCAGACGGCTTCGAAGACGACGACGGATGCCCCGACACTGACAACGACGCCGACACCGTGCTCGACCCCGACGACAGCTGCCCGATGGTCCCTGGCCTCGTCGACAACGACGGCTGTCCCGACGGCGACCGCGACGAAGACGGCATCACTGACTCGGCTGATGATTGCCCCGACGAGCCTGGTCCAGAGAGCCTGAATGGCTGCCCCGATCGCGACGAAGACCGCGTTCCCGACTTCCGCGACAAGTGTCCCGACGATCCGATTCCGGCCGACGAGGACCCCGCCCAGTCTGACGGCTGCCCGAAGCGCGTGTACATCACCGAGGCCAAGATCGTCATCACCGACAAGGTGTACTTCGAGTCTGGCAAAGCGATCATCAAGAGCGAGTCCTTCGGACTGCTCAACGACGTCGCCGCGCTCATCAACAGCGCCGATCGCATCCGCAAGGTCCAGATTCAGGGCCACACCGACAGCCAGGGCGGCGAGGCCATGAACATGCGCCTGTCGAATGACCGGGCCGAGGCCGTGCGCAGCTACCTGATCGAGAAGGGCAAGGTCGACGCCGACCGCCTGACCAGCAAGGGCTTTGGCGAAGGCGAGCCGATCGACACCAACCGCACCGCGACCGGCCGCAGCCGGAACCGCCGGGTTGAGTTCAAGATCGTCGAACAGGCCTCAGCAGCACCCGCACCGCGCCCCCCTGCCTCGAAGCCGACCTCGACATCCCCGGCCTCCACCGAGGTCAGCAAGCCGAAGCCCGACGTCAGCAAGCCGGCGCCAGAGGTCAGCAAGCCCGACCCGGACGAGCCGAAAGAAGACCCGTGGGACGAGCTCCCCGAGGGTGGCGGCTCTCCCTGGGACGAGAACTAGTCTCGGACTTCAGTGGGCGCCCTTAGCGGATGCGCTCGATGACCGTGCTCACACCCTGTCCCACGCCGACGCAGAGGGTGGCTACGCCGTGGGTCGCATCGGTGCGATCCATCGCGCCCAACAGGGTCGTAAGGATGCGGGCGCCACTGCACCCGAGGGGATGTCCTAGGGCGATGGCACCGCCGTGCAGGTTCACCTTGCTCTCATCAAGGCCAAGCTGACGGATGACGCCAAGCGACTGCGCGGCAAAGGCCTCGTTGAGCTCCCAGACATCGATGTCATCGACGCCAAGCCCACACCGCGACAACGCCTTTCGTGTGGCTGGCACCGGTCCGAGGCCCATGACCTCGGGGTCGACGCCCGCCGACGCCTGCGCGAGGATCCGCGCGCGAATGCGTAGTTCATGGGCCTTCGCGTAATCTTCATCGGCAATGACGAGCGCGGCAGCTCCGTCGTTGAGGGTCGAACTGTTGCCGGCGGTCACAGAGCCCCCGTCACGGAAAGCTGCGCGGAGCTTCGCGAGCTTCTCGAGCGTGCTGCCCCGGCGGGGTCCCTCATCCGCCGACACCACGGTCTCCGAGCGACGGCTCTTCACGGTCACGGGGAGCAGCTCGTTGTCGAACCAGCCCGCGTCTTGCGCAGCGAGCGCCTTCTCATGGCTCTTCAGCGAGAAGGCGTCCTGGTCTTCCCGCGAGACCGTCATGCGGTCCACGATGTTCTCGGCGGTGCAGCCCATGGCCTCGAGGGGGAACTGTGCCTCGAGCTTCGGGTTCGGGTAGCGCCAGCCCAAGGACGTGTCCCAGGCGGTGATGTTGCCCGCCTTCGGGTGCTGCGGGCCGCGCGGCATCGAGAATGGCGCCCGACTCATCGACTCGACCCCGCCCGCGATGCAGAGCTCGGCATCACCCACCAAGATCATCCGGGAGGCCTGGTTCACCGCCTCGAGCCCCGAAGCGCACAGCCGGTTCAGCGTGACGCCAGGCACGTGCTGCGGAAAGCCCGCGAGCAGCAGCGCCATGCGGGCCACATTGCGGTTGTCTTCGCCGGCCTGGTTCGCACAGCCGAAGAACACCTCGCCGACGTCACTCGTGTCGATACCGGCTCGCTCGGCCACACCGGCGATGACCAGCGCGGCGAGGTCGTCGGGACGGACCCCGGACAGGCCTCCCTGAAAGCGGCCAATGGGGGTGCGAAGGGCATCGACGATGACGGGCTGACCCATGGTGGGGACTCCTCGGGGAAGCAGGCGCCATAACTCACTCGGTGCGCGCGAACCGACTCCTCCGGCGCGGCTTTGCGCCCAGTCCACGTCGGTCGCGTTAAGCGCCCCCTTCCGGAGGGCAGATGCAGAAGATCGCAGTCGTCGGCGCGGGAACCATGGGACACGGCATCGCGCAGATCGCGGCGATGGCGGGCTACGACACAGTGCTGTTCGACAGCAACGCCGAGGCCGTCGAACGGGGCGCCGACAAGATCGCCGCCAACCTCGACAAGGGCGTGGCCCGCGGAAAGGTGACCGAAGAGACCCGTGCCTCGGCACTCGCCCACCTGACCACCGCCACGGACCTCGGTGCGGCTGCAGCTGGCGCCGACCTCGTCGTCGAGGCCATCCCCGAGAAGCTCGAGTGGAAGCAGGCGTTGTTCAAGAGCCTCGAAGAGCACGCGCCCACGCACTGCATCTTCGCGACCAACACCTCGTCGCTGTCCGTGGCGGGCATCGCGTCGGTTCTCGCCGACCCCAGCCGCGTCATCGGCACCCACTTCTTCAACCCCGTCCACATCATGGCGCTGCTCGAGGTCATCGTGACGGAGCAGACCCGCGACGACGTGCTCGCCAACATCCGCGACTTCGGCCAGCGCACGGGCAAGGAAGTCATCGTCGTGAAGGACTTCCCCGGCTTCGCGACCTCGCGTCTTGGCGTCTGCCTCGGCATGGAGGCGATTCGCATGGTCGAGCAGGGAGTGGCTTCGCCTGAAGACATCGACAAGGCCATGGTGCTTGGCTACCGCCACCCCGTCGGCCCGCTCAAGCTCACCGACATGGTCGGCTTGGACGTGCGCATGCACATCGGCGAGTACCTGGCCAAGGAGCTCGGCAACAGCGCCTTCGAGCCCCCCGCCCTCATGCGCGAGATGGTCGAGGCCGGCAAGCTCGGCAAGAAGAGCGGTCAGGGCTTCTACAGCTGGTAGTCAGTCCTCGCGGCTGACCACAATCGCCATGTCGACACCGCCGTCGGCATGCTCGAAGGTGGCCTTCAGCGGGCGGTCGGTCGTCCACCAGGGGGCTTTAGGCAGCACCTCGAGCACGGGTCCGTTGTCTTCCCAGGTGCTGACGACCTCGCCCACCGCGTTGCCCGGCTGACCGTTGATGTCGATGACGAAGCGTGAGCGCACGGTCCCGTGAAAGCGGTGACCCAAGTCGGGAAGCGCCGGCGAAAACGCGATGTTCGTCGTGGGTACGTCTCGGCCATACTGTTCGACCCGCGCCGAGACGAGCTCGCGCTCCCCCTTCTCGCCAAGTCGGAAGCGGTAGATCAGGGTGCGAAGCTCAGAGACCTGCCGGGCCTCGACAAAGCCCTCGGACTCTTCGACCTGCCACCCACGCCGGACGTAGTTCTCGCCCACCGGGTGAATGCTGTCGAAGTCGGGCCCAGCAGGCGGCACAGGCTCGTTGGCGTCGGCAGCCTCACCAGGAGGCGCGAACGCCGTCTCGGGACGCTCTAGGCCCTCCTCACGGGTCGGCTCGAGCCGAATCTGTCCCGTGGCCATGCCGCCCTGGGTCTGTACCAGTACCATGCGGAACGGAATCAGCCCGAGGATGCGCTTTACCGCGACTTCTTCGTTGTTGATGTGCACGGTGGCCCGCTTGCCAAAGGTGCGGTGCGGCACATCGAGCGCGACCAGCACGCTGTCGCGCGAGTGCCCCATGGTGCTGCCGTTTCGCTTCTTCTGCAGCTTTCCGGGGGGCTTGCCTTGGTAAGTGACCTCGACATCCTCGCCGTCGATATTCTCGTACGCGAGGCTGATGTCGAGCCAGTCCTCGGTGGAGTTGTCCTCAACCACGACGGGCCAGGACTTTCGCTCAAACTGCACCTCGGGAAACACGCTGTCGATGTCGGCGATGTCGGCGACGGCCGACTGGGACATGGTGGATTCCCGCGCGTCCTTGGCAAACCAGATCGGACCCTCCGGTGACTGCAGGCGTGCGTACTCGTGCATGTTCCACTCGGGATGCTCGCTGACAATCACCAGGTCGAGGTCATAGGCCAAGCCAAACGCCAGCACCGGAAGCACCGGAAACGTCGTCAGAGCCTCGCCGGAATAGGCCGCGCCCGAGGGCGCCTCGACGAAGGTGGCGCGCTGGGCGGCGTCGACGGCAGGGCCTTCAGGGAGCATCTTCTTGAGGCCGCAAGCCGACAGGAAGAGCGAGAGCACGACGAATCTCCGAAACATGGCCGAACCATAGCGCGCGGGCGCATGCGCAGGCACCGGTTATTCGGCCCCACCACCCGGAGGGTCCATGCTCAAGCTCGGTGACCACAGCTTCAAGAGCCGCCTCATCGTCGGAACCGGCCGCTACAGCTCCTTCGAGCAAATGCAGGCCTGCCACGAAGCCTCGGGGACCGAGATGGTGACCGTCGCCGTCAGGCGGGTCGATCTGGCCGCTGCAGAGGGCCAGAGCATCCTCGACTTCATCGATAGCGAGCGCATCAAGCTGCTTCCGAACACTTCGGGCTGCTACACGCCGGAAGATGCTGTCATGACGGCGCAGCTCGCGCGAGAGGCCTTCGGCACCGACCTGATCAAGGTCGAGGTCATCGGCTGTGACCGCACGCTCTTCCCCGACTCCGAGGGCACCCTCGAGGCTTGCCGACAGCTCGTCGCCGACGGCTTTACCGTGTTGCCCTACTGCATGGACGACCCGGTCCTGTGCCAGCGCCTCGAAGACCTCGGCTGTGCCGCTGTCATGCCACTCGCAGCGCCAATCGGCTCCGGCCTCGGTCTGCGCAACCCCACGAACCTGCGCATCATCCGCGAGCTCGTGGAGATTCCGGTCATCGTCGACGCGGGCATCGGCACCCCATCCGACGCGACGGCGGCAATGGAGCTCGGTGCAGACGCCGTGCTGCTCAACACCGCCATTGCCGGAGCTGGCGACCCGGTGTCCATGGCGTCGGCCTTCAAGCTCGCCGTCGAGGCCGGTAAGCTCGCCCACGACAGCGGCCGCATGCCGATGAAGTTGTACGCCACGGCCTCGTCCCCACTCGACGGACGCTTCGTGTGACGCGGATCCTCGCGATCACGCCGGGGGACGGCCGCGATCTTCGCCCGTGGATCGACGCTCTCGACATCGACGCGATCTTGCTTCGCGAGCCAGGAGCGAAAGTCGCCGACCTTGCTGCGCACGTGGCCGCCCGAGGGCTCGACGTGCACGTGCACAGCCGCTGCGCGGATCGTCCCGAGGCCGACTACCTGCACATTCGCGGATCGGAAGCCACCCCGGGTCGGACCTTCGGCGTCTCGTGCCACAGCACCGCCGACCTCGACACGGCCTTTGCTCGCGGGGCCGCCTATGCCCTGCTCTCGCCGGTCTTTGCGCCCACATCGAAGCCCGATGACCGCCGCACCCCACTCGGGCGACAGCCGTTCCTCGACGGCGCTGCCGACCGACCGGTCTACGCGCTCGGCGGCATCACCACCGCCACCGCCTTCGCCGCCTACGGACTCGCGGTGAGCGGGTTCTTCTTCGAGGTCACGGCAGCCGAGGCCAGGCAGCGCTCACGGGCACTGCGCGCGGCACTTCAGAAGGCGTAGAGCGTCTCGTCGTAGCAGACGCCATCGTCGATCTCATCGCAGCTGGCGCTCACCACGCAGCGACGGTGGGCCGCAAAGGACTCCTTGCGAATCTCGTCGTCATCGCGGGCGAAGGACTGAAGAAGCGCGGTGCAGGTGCTCTCGCACTCGATGCGGGTGACGGTGGATCCATCGGCCGCGCAGCTGTCGAGCTTGCGACAAGTGCGCTCACAGGTCGGCGCACAGGCCGAGAGTAGAACGGCGACCGCGAGGGCCAGCACACTAGAAGAGTGGTGCACAGTACCCATCATTCAGCGTCTGACAAGACGCTCCGTCGATGCAGTCCATCCAGGCCGCTGCCTGCTTCTCGTTCTCGAGCTCGGGGAGCTCTCCCGAGAGCACGCGCTCATTCGGGTTGTAGCCGCCGAGATCACCCGGAATGGCGAGAGCGTCCTCGCACATGTCGACGCAAGCATCGAAGCTGGCCTCGTTCGTCTGACCAGGGATCGCGGTATTGCAGTTTCCATCGGCGGCCTGGCCGTAGATCTTGGCACAGGTCGTAGGACAGGTGGGACCACAGCCAGCGGCCAAGAGTCCTGCGAGGGGCAGTACGAGCAACGCGAGACGCATCGTCTCCTCCGGTTCAGCGCCGAACCCTATCCGATACACGCCCGCACTGCGAGGCGTTGACGGGGGGTTGGCAGGCTGGGCCTCGGCCGAGAGGCCTCAGCTGGCGACGAGCACGTCGTTGTGGACCTTGAATCCGGCCAGGGTCGCGAGCTGCTCTGGATCCGCTCCCGCCACCGACCACCGGCGCTTGGCAAACACCTCGGCGATGCGCAGGCGGAGCCGGTTCGACTCCTCTTCGGGCGAGACCAGCGCGTCGAGGAGGGGCTGACGACCAGAGTCATCGGCCTGGCCGATGATCACTTCGGAGGCCGTGTAGCGGACGGCCTCATCGAAGTCCTTGAGGAACGGCGCCGCAGCGGCGATCGCGCGGGCGTCGCGGCGGTCAGCGAGCCAGATGAGCAGCGCCTTCTTCTTGGCGGGCTTGAAGTCATCGCGATCGAACTCGGCCTGGAGCAGCTCGTAGGCGAGCTCGAGAGCCCGAGCATCGCTGGTTAGCGCGCCGAAGAGCCGAAGAGGCCACGGAGTCTGCTTGCAGACCTTGAGCCACTTTTCGGTCGGCGCGATGGCCTTGTCGCCGAGCGAGCGGAGCACGTCGAAGGTGTACTCCTTCTCGGTGTTGTCCTTCATCTGATGATCGAGCGCGAGATCGAAGCGCCCAAGCAGACCGAGAATCGATCGCTCGGTCCCCTTCTCAGCGAGGAAGTGTACGCTCGCCTCGCGATCCTCTGGCTGTGCATCGCGATCAGTCATGCGTCGCGCGTGCTTCGCGATCAGCTTGTCTTCAGAGAGAAAGATGTCGAACAGGCCCATGTCGCCTCCGGTACCGCGCGCTGAGTTACGCACCAGAGCATCACAGGCAAGGCGTTTCCTTGACGGCACCCATAGGCGCGGATAAGCGCCGGGAGCAATTCCGCGGGAGTGGTGGAATTGGTAGACACGCAGGACTCAGAATCCTGTGGGGTAAAACCCGTGGGGGTTCGACTCCCCCCTTCCGCACCATCTTAAAGAGGCCAAGAACTTCGGTTCCTGGCCTCTTTTCGTTTCGCCATCGACGCTCTCCGCTGCGTGCAACGGCCCGCTCCGGAGCGGCCGAGATGAAGCTAGCGTCGCGAGTCGTTGCGGCCGAGCCCCGTGTCGAACCTGGGCATCACATCCCGCTGGATCTTCGACTTGATCGCCTTCTCGATCTTGGCGAAGTCCCGCTCCTCGGCGGGCGCGACAAAGGTGATGACCTCACCGGACTGACCGGCACGCCCAGTGCGGCCGCTTCGGTGGATGTAGTCCTCGGAGGACCTCGGCACGTCGAAGTGAATCACATGGGAGACACAGTCCACGTCAATGCCTCTGGCGGCTACGTCCGTGGCGATCAGGATGGGGCACGTGCCCTTGCGAAAGTCCTCGAGAGCCTGCATGCGCTCTTTCTGGCTGCGCCCTGAGTGGATGCTGTCAGCCTCGCGTCCGGTGATCCGACGGACAGCCCGCGCCAAGGAGTCGGCCTCCTTCTTGCGCTTGACGAAGACGATGACCGACTCGAGGCTGTCGTAGGACAAGACCCGACCGAGCAGAGCGCTCTTCCGTCGATCCGAGACGCTGAAGGCGCAGTGAACCAGCCCTTCCGCCGGCTTGCTCGGGTCGACAGCGACGGTTGCGGGATCGCGAAGAATCGAGTCTGCGAGCTTCTTCACCTTCGGCTGCATGGTCGCCGAGAACAGGAGCGTTTGCCTGTCCTTCGGGAGCCGCGACACGATGTGGTGCACATCGTCGATGAAGCCCATGTCGAACATGCGGTCGGCCTCATCGAGTACCAGAAACTCGACGTGGCTCGTGTCCATGTACTTCTGCTTCATGTGGTCTTTCAGGCGGCCCGGAGTGGCCACGATGATCTCGACCCCAGAACGGATGGCGTCTTCTTGAGGGTTCATCTTCATGCCACCGACGATAGCGACGCTGGACACGCCCACGTGGTAGCCCAGAGCGAGCGCCTGTTCGTCGATCTGCAGCGCAAGCTCACGGGTTGGCGTGAGCACAAGCACCCGAAGCGTGCCGGGTTCGGTCCCGACAAGCTGCTGGAGGATGGGAATGAGGAATGCGGCGGTCTTGCCAGTGCCGGTGGAGGCGGACGCGATCAGGTCCCTGCCGGAGACTGCAAGCGGGATGGCCTTGGCCTGAATCGGCGAGGGCTCTCTAAAGCCCATGTCGCGGAGGCCGTCTAGGACTTCGTCAGCGAGGCCCATGGATTCGAATGAAATGTGTTCTCCCTAGTGATACGGCCCGGAGTAACGCGTTCCCTGGCCGATCTTTGCCAAGCACGCCATACCCGTCGAATCAGACGCGAACGGTAGGCCGGCCCGGCGCTCCGCAAGAGGGTGTTCAGCCACGGGCCTCGAGCGCCGCGGCCACGACCGGCAGGACCGGGCGACTCGCGAGTTCCTCGAGGGGCACCCACTGCACATCGGCCGTCGATCCGCCGACCTCGAGCACACGGGGCTCGCCCTCGAGCTCGGCCTCGTAGACGAGCTGCACACCGAGGAAGTCCCCGCGTGAGCTGACTTCGCTGAACGTGCGAGCGCACAGCAGTCTCACGTCCTCGACCTTCAGGCCGGCCTCCTCCCAAACCTCGCGGGTGACGGCCTCATCGGGCTGCTCGCCGTGGTCGATTCCGCCGCCCGGCAGGCCCCAGTGACCCGCATTGGTGCAGTAGTCCGCGAGCTGGGTGAGCAGGATCTTGCCGTCGTTGACGGCGAGGAGATAGGCGCTGGCGCGGGTGAACATGGCTCGACTCGGTAGAGGGGAGCCGCCCGCTATCGCGCCATGACCTCGTCTGCGCCACAGATCCGGCTTTCTTTGCCCTGCAGCCCCCTCGCGTGCGGCCTCACGTCGCGTCGGCACGACGCCGCAGGCTCGGTCCCCAGATCACGATTCCGTTGATGGCCATTGCGACATTGGACACCAGGCTGCAGGCGTACGCATTCGGCGGATCCGCAGCACCCACGAGCGCCATGACGCCGATGACGACCGTCGCGGGCCAGAGGCCCCTCGTCACCAACAGCGTGTACATCAGGGCGACGACGAACCAGAGGCTCTGCCGGAACGAGAACGCCACCACCGGCGTGACGCCATGAAGCCATCCGACCCCGTCGATGAGCAGCTGTGCAATCGGAATCGAGAGCAGCGCGGCTCCGGTCTGCCGGTTGAACTCGCTCTTGAACAGGCTCTCGCGCAGCCAGAACCCGAGCCCGAACATGAACACGAGCAGCGTGGCGGACGAGTTGAACAGAGACGTCCAGGTGGGTGCACCGCGCATCATCCCGAGAATCGGCATCACCACCCACAGGGTCGAGATGATGCCGAGCAGAAGCATGCGTGCTCGAACGCCTACCTTCGGGTCCCATGCACGCCGCAAGGCGACGAGCTCTTCGGCCTCTTTCGCAACGCGCGCCTCAAGTTCCCGCACCGCCGCGAGCCGCACCGGGTCGTCAATCTCCGCAAGCGCGGACTGGGCAAGCTCGAGGTTGTCGTGTTGAACGGCGTGATCGACGGCGAGCTCGTGAGCTCGCGCCATGGCGTTGCGCGCCTCGGTGTTTCCGTCCCAGCTTCGGAGGGCACGTTGCAAGGCGAAGGTGATTCGGGCGTGCAGCGCTCGAAAGTCTTGGGGGTTGTGGGTTGCGCCAAGCTCGTCGAGCAAGACGGCCGCATCGTAGGCCAGATCCACCGAGGCTCGACGGTCCAGATAGAGCTGCACCTCATGCGCGAAGGCCTCGACCGAACCCAGGCGGTCCTCGGGGTCTGCGGCCATGGCCTGCTGCAGCACCGGTAGGAGTGCCGGCGGGATCCCGAGCTGCGCCGTCGGCTTGAACTCGATGATCCCGTACAGCAACCGCTCGAGGTCGGGCCCCTGATGCGGCGGCTCGCCGGTCAGCACGTTGAACAACGTCGAGCCGAGCAGATACACATCCGTCCACGGTCCCAGCTGGCCACCATCGCCGATCGCCATCTCGGGAGCCATAAAGCGCGGTGTTCCCGCCAGTCGACGCTCGCGACTCGCCACCGGCAGACGCCCCTCATGACGGTCGTCCAACCCCACCGCAATGCCCCAGTCGAGGAGGTAGACCTCGCCAAAGCGACCGATCATGATGTTCTCAGGCTTGATGTCCCGGTGAAGGACGCCGTGCTCGTGCGCGAAGTGAACAGCGTTGCAGACGGTGAGGAAGATGCGCAGGTGCCAGTCGTGGACGTCAGTGACCGCAAAGGCCTCCCGCACGTCGTCATCATGCCGAAGTAGGTGCTCCCAGGTGCGCCCCTCGATGCGCTTCATGAGGATCACCGGATGTCCGGATTCGTCCTCGGCGATGTCGTAGACGGGCACGATGTTCGGGTGCTCGAGATAGCCGGTTACCCATGCTTCTTGGACCAAGCGCCGAGCCACCGAGGGTCTCACCGTCCCGGCTCGAAGCGATTTCACGGCGACCTGTCGCTGCATGGACGACTGCTCGGCGAGCCGAACCAGCCCCATGCCCCCCTCGCCTAGCGTTGTGCCAAAGCCTCGCACCGCCGAGTGCGGGCTGGGCGTAGGCAGCAAGACCTCCATTGTCTCCTGCTCGTTGGCCGTACTCAGCGAGGGACGAATAGTGTCGGTGGGCGCCGCCTGATCTGCGTCGACACGCAGGGTCGGCCACAGAGCGGTGAAGGTGCGGGCATAGTTCGGCGCATCACTCATGCGAGCGACCATACAACCTTCGTCGGCACCCGTCGCCGCCCAATCCACGTCGCCTGGGGCCGGGCGGTCTCACACACCACACTGGGCGCTAGGGACCACCCCTTCTCAAGTCGAGCCGATCAGCCGCAGAAGATCGGTGCTGGTGAGAATGCCGACCAGCTTGTCACTGGCATCGAGCACCGGGAGACAATGAAAGGAGCCTTCCGCTAATCGATCGGCGGCATGACGCAGGCTGTCGGTGTCGCGGACGAACTCAGGCTCCCAGGTCATGATGTCGCGGATGCGGAACTGCCGATCCATCCACGCATCCTCGGTCTCCGCATCGTGCACCCACGCACCGAGCGAGACCTTGGCGATGTCGAGCGTGCTGATCACCCCCACCAGGGCCCCATCTTCGAGCACAGGCACGTGATGAAAGGTGTGCGCATCGAGCACCGCGTACACGGCGCTCGGGGTCATGCTGACGGTGACACAGACGGGATCAGGGACCATCACGGTGCGCACAGGCTGGGACCAAACCATGGGAACTCCTCGCGTGAGATTGGAGCCTCTACAGAGCACGAACTGTGCCAGTTTCGGGGCGCAATCGCCGTTCCGAAGCAGGCAGTCTAGACTAGCGCATGCGCACCTTTCTTCCCCTGTTCCTCGCCGCCTGCACCGCCACCGAGCCAATGCCCGAGACCTGCAATGGTTGGGAGGCGTTGTGCGAACGCACACTCCTCGAAGTGACGCTGCCGAAGACCCACAACTCGCACGCGTCTCTCGAGCGCGACTACCAAGAAGCGGCTGCGAACCACGTGTTTCCAATCCCAAGACAGCTCGAGGACGGCATCCGCGCCCTCAACGTCGACGTCTATGAGGAAGACGATGAGATGTTGGCATGCCACGGCTACTGCGATCTGGGAAGCCAGCCCCTCTCGGAGGTCTGGGACGAAATTACCGACTTCTTGGACGCTCACCCGCGCGAGGTCATCTGGCTGAACCTGCAAGACGGTGCACCACTCCCGTCGGTGCTCGCCGCATTCGAGGCTGCTGGCATGCACGAGCGCGCGTACGTACACGACGGCACCTGGCCCACGCTTGGAGCCATGATCGAGGCCGACACCCGGCTGATCATCGCGGGGTCAGGCGGCGGCGACGAGGCTCCCTGGTACCACAACGTCCGAGACCTTGCGTTCGCCACAAACTACGGCTACGAGAGCGTCGATGCGATGGACTGCGAGCTTCGCTTTGCGGCCTTCGACGGGGGGCTGTTCGAGCTCGTGCACACGTTCCTCGACCCCATCGCCTGGGAACACCTCTCCGAGGAAGGCAACCCCGCGCTGGAACAACGGGCGGAGGACTGCCAGGCAGAGCTCGGCTTTCGGCCCAACCTCCTCAGCGTGGACTGGCACCACCACGGCGACGTAGTGGGAGTCGCCGCGCGCTTCAACGAAGTGGATCCCGACACCCGACAGAGCCCTGTCCTGCCGGAAGATTAGTGGTCCAGACGCCCAGCGGATGGGCCTCCAAACTCCACCACTTGGCGCTCGCACTCCGGTGTGTCAGGTTGAGCGAGGATGGGAGAGAGCATGCACCTGCGTCACCTGGGCTTGGCCCTCGCAATCTTGATCGGCACCCCTGCCTGCACGGGTGCAGACGAGGGGGATGACTCGGTCGTCGAGACCGACACGGACACCGATACGGATGCCGATGCGGACACCGACGCCGATGCCGACACCGACGCCGATGCGGACACCGACGCCGATGCAGACACCGACGCCGATGCAGACACCGACGCCGATGCAGACACCGACGCCGATGCGGACACTGACGCCG
>JAGSGY010000098.1 GCA_023954855.1 Pseudomonadota bacterium
GCTGCACGCCAACGGGCTGCGCGACGCCTACCTGCGACCGATTGCCTGGCTCGGCGGAAACGGCCTGTCCCTCGATGTCGAGAACATGGAGCTGCGCCAAGCGGTCGCCGCCCTGCCCTGGACCTCGCACCTCGGTGAAGGCGCCAAGGAACGCGGCCTGAAGCTGATGAGCTCGAGCTACATCCGCAACCCGGCCGGAGCCATGCCCTCGCTCAAGCTGTGCGGCGGCTACGTCAACTCGATTCTCGCCAAGCTCGAGGCGACCCGCGCCGGCTTTGACGAGGCGCTGTTTCTGGACGGCGACCGCATCTGCGAGGCCTCCGCCGAGAACGTCTTCTTCGTGAAGGACGGCCGGTTCGTCGCCGTCGAGCACCCGGACATGCTGCCGGGCATCACCCGCGACGCGCTGATCGCGATCACCGGCGCCGAGTCGCGTGCCGCCACCCGCCAGGAGCTGATGGACGCCGACGAGATCTTGCTCTGCGGCACCTCGGCCGAGGTCACCCCGGTCACTCGCTACGACGACCGCATCCTTCCGATTGGCCCGTACACCCGTGAGCTCGCGCAGACGTACCAGGACATCGTCCACGGCCGCGACGCGAGCTTCGCCCGCTGGCTGACCCTGGTCGGCGACGCCTCCACCGCCCGCGTGGCCTGAAGGATGATCATGATCCTCGACTCTGCTCCCGAGACCACCGGCGAGGCCCCCATCGAGGGAGCCGAAGCCGACCTCCGCGAGCTCACCGGAAGTGAAATCGTCTGGGAAGCGCTGCTTCGCGAAGGCGTTGACGTGTGCTTCGGCTACCCGGGCGGCGCGATCATGCCGACCTACGACGCACTGGTGAACTACCCGATCCGCCACGTGCTCACCCGCCACGAACAGGGCGCCTCGCACATGGCAGACGGCTACGCCCGCGCCTCGGGCAAGGTCGGCGTTGCGATTGCGACCTCGGGTCCCGGTGCCACCAACCTGGTCACCGGTCTCGCCACCGCGATGCTCGACTCGATCCCGATGGTCTGCATCACCGGACAGGTGCCCTCGCACTTGCTCGGCTCCGACGCCTTCCAGGAGACCGACATCACCGGCGTCACGCTGCCCGTCACCAAGCACAACTACCTGGTGACCCGCACCGAGGACCTGGCCGCGACCCTGCGCGAGGCCTTTCACGTCGCCCGCTCGGGTCGGCCCGGTCCGGTGCTCGTCGACATCACCAAAGACGCGCAGCTCGGTCGATGCCTCTACGACCCCGAGGCGGAGCCGGCTCCCCTACCCGCTCGCCGCATCCAGACCCCATCCGAGAACGCCTTCATCGAAGCGGCCCGACTCATTGAGCAGGCCGAGCGTCCCCTGATCCTCGCGGGCCAGGGCGTGATCTTTGCGGGTGCCACAGACGAGCTGACGACGCTGGTCGAGCGCGCCCACATTCCGGTCGCAAACACCCTGCTCGGGTTGGGGGGCTTTCCCGCGAGCCACGCGCTGAACCTCGGCATGATGGGCATGCACGGGGACGCGTCGGTGAACAGCGCCGTGCAGAAGGCCGACCTGCTGATCGCCATCGGCATGCGCTTCGACGACCGGGTCACCGGCAATCTCGAGGCCTTCGCGAAGCACGCGAAGAAGATCCACATCGAGCTCGACCCGGCCGAGATCAACAAGAATGTGCAGGTCGACATCCCGCTCCTCGGGGATGCCAAGGCCATGCTCGAGCGATTGCTCACGCACGTCAAGCCCGCAGACCACGCACCATGGATGCGCGAAATCACCGACTTCAAGGCCGACACCGCGGCCCGCGACATCGCCGGCCTGCCCGACAACGGCAAGCTCTACGCCGCGCACGTGCTGCACGATCTGTGGACGCTGACCAAGGGTGAAGCCCTGATCGTCAGCGACGTCGGTCAGCACCAGATGTGGGAGGCCCAGTACTACAAGCACGACCAGCCGCGCTCGCTGCTAACCAGCGGCGGACTCGGCACGATGGGATTCGCACTGCCCGCGGCCATCGGTGCACGCTTCACCCGCAAGCACGACAACATCTGGGTCGTCGTCGGTGACGGTGGCTTTCAGATGACCGCCTGTGAGCTGTCGACCTGCGCGCAGGAAGGCATCAAGATCAACATCGCGATCATCAACAACGGCTACCTCGGCATGGTGCGCCAGTGGCAGGAGTTCTTCTACGGCGGGCGCTACGTCGCGACGCCCATGAAGAGCCCGGACTTCATCAAGCTCGCCGACGCCCACGACCTGCCCGGCCGCCGCGTGACCCGCCGCGAAGACATCGCCGCCGCTGTGGCCGAGGCCGAGGCCCATCCCGAGACCTTCGTCATCGACTTTCGCGTCGTCGAAGAGGACGCCGTCTACCCGATGGTGCCCGCCGGCGCCGACGTCGACGACATGATTCGCCGCCCCCTTCCCGGAGCCCAGTGATGCACACCTTCATCGTTCACGTGCAGGACCAACCTGGCGTGCTCAACCGCGTCGTGTCGCTGTTTCGACGCCGCAACTACAACATCCACGACATCAACTCGAGTCGCACCCACGAAGCCGGCGTACATCGCATGACCATCTGGGTCGGCGGCGAAGCCGATGCACCGCGCATCGAGGCCAACCTCTACAAGCTGGTCAATGTCATCTCGGTCGAGGAGGTCAGCCACACCGCCCGCGTCGACCGAGGACTCGCCCTGATCAAGGTCGCCGCGAACGAAGCGCAGCGTCCCCAGATCTTGCAGCTCTGCGAGGTGTTTCGCGCCCAGGTCGTCGACATCGGCGCCGAGGCGATGGTGCTCGAGGTGACCGGCAGCACCGACAAGATCCAGAGCCTGGTCTCTGTGCTCCGACCCTTCGGCATCGCCGAGATGGCCCAGACCGGCGCCATCGCCATGACCCGCTGCGCGGCCACGCCAGCTCACAGCGCACACCGCGCAGCCTGATTTCCCACTTCTTCCAAGGAGGCCTCTCATGGCCCAGATCCGCTACGACTCCGACGCCGACCTCGACCTCATCCGCAGCAAGACCATCGCCATCATCGGCTTTGGCTCGCAGGGCCATGCCCACGCGCTGAACCTGCACGACAGCGGGGCGAACATCATCGTCGGCCTGCGCGAAGGCAGCGCCTCGAAGGCCAAGGCCGAGGCCGCCGGGCTGAAGGTCCTGTCGATTCCAGAGGCCTGCAAGACCGCCAACGTGATCATGCTGCTCGCCCCCGACACGCGCCAGCCGCAGATCTACGAGCGCGACATCGCGCCGAATCTCGAAGCCGGCGACACCTTGATGTTCGCGCACGGCTTCAACATTCGCTACGGCACGATCACCCCGCCGGCCGACATCGACATCAGCATGATCGCGCCCAAGGGCCCGGGTCACCGCGTTCGCGAGACCTTCCAGGCCGGCGCCGGAGTGCCGTCCCTGCTCGCCATCCACCAAGACGCGAGCGGGCAGGCCGACGCCCTCGCCCTGTCGTATGCCAAGGGCATTGGCGGCGCGCGAGCCGGGGTCATCACCACCACCTTCGAGGAAGAGACCGAGACCGACCTGTTCGGCGAACAAGCGGTGCTCTGCGGTGGGGCCAGCGAGCTGGTCAAAGCGGGATTCGAGACCCTGGTCGAGGCCGGCTACCAGCCCGAAATCGCCTACTTCGAGTGCCTACACGAGCTCAAGCTCATCGTCGACCTGATGTACCGCGGAGGCCTGTCGTACATGCGCTACTCGATCTCGGACACCGCCGAATACGGCGACTACGTCTCGGGACGCCGCATCATCAACGACGGGGTCAAGGACGAGATGCGCGCCATCCTCGCAGACATCAAGAGTGGCAGCTTCGCCGAGAAGTGGATTGCCGAGAACCAGGCGGGAAGGCCGTCCTTCGACGGCACGCGCTCGGCTGAGTCCGACCTCGAGCTCGAGGCTGTGGGCCGCAAGCTCCGCGAGATGATGCCCTTCGTCGAGGCCGCGCACCCGCCGAAAGCGGCCTAGCCGTCTAAGGTGCGCGTCGTCAGCCCTCGGGCACGGCGGCGCGCAGTGCACTACAGCTCGCACTCATCTCAGCCGCCCCGGACCGTTCGACCATCGAGGCGAGTTCGGAGAGCGCTTCAGCCTCGCCGGCCGCGAGTCGAGACTGCACACCCTTTCCCCAGGTCGACATCATGCGTCCGCGCTCACTCGCGTACCTGGTGCAG
This sequence comes from Pseudomonadota bacterium, assembly GCA_023954855.1. Lineage (GTDB taxonomy): Bacteria > Myxococcota_A > UBA796 > UBA796 > M1803. The sequence goes on from JAGSGY010000098.1 coordinate 4,174, forward strand.
TCCGAGCCGTCGCAAGCCTTCCAGGCCGCACACAAGCGGCCGACATCATGTTGAATGCCGTAGCTCCTCGGCGACTCGCCACAGGCGGTCAGCAAGCAGACCAGAGCGAAGGCAAGCATTCCCCTCACGCGAGCTGTCCGCGCAGTGCGACCGTCGGAATCGGCGCTTCCTCCACCCCATCTTCCGCAAGGATGTGGTTGGCCGCCAACTTTCCACTCGCGGCAGCCGCCTCCATCAAGAAGGCCGGGAACGGCAGCTTCACATGGTCACCCGCCAAGTAGAGGTCCGCGATCTCGGTCTTCACGCCAGGGCGAGTCGCGTGGTCTCCAGGGCCAAATCGCGTGAAGTTCGACTGGGTCATGGCCTCCTCATGCACGATGTTCGCGTCCTTCAACTCCGGAAACACCTCGAGCAACTCGCTGAGAAGGTGGTCTCGGTAGGTCGAAAGGTCCCCCTGGAGTTCGCTTGGAATCGCATAGGCGTGGGTCTCGATGACAGACCCATTGTGGCGCCGGGCCCAGTCGATGGCGCTTTCCTGAAACGAAGAGTAGGCGGCCAGCCCATCCGTCCACGTGAAACCCGCGACGGTGTAAAATGCCGGATGTGACTCGCTAATCGGGCGATCAAACCAGAAGCGAATGACACTGTACGGCTCGGCCTCACCGCTTGCCTTGATCGATGCCGCAAGGTCTGGGGCATGCGTCTCGAAGTCCGAAGCGGACGCGATGGCCCTCAAACCGCGAACCTCTGCAGCCAGCACCACCACATCTGCCGGGACCGTCTGGTCTTCCATTGCACGCGTTGCGCGAAGGAAAAGCTCCTCCCCGCGGACTTCGACCGACAGTGGGTCGAGTGGTCTTGGCGGTGGGCCCGAGATCGGTCGCCCTTCGCCATCGTATTGGCCCGCATGACAGGGGCACCGGAAGCCACCGGTCGATGCAAGCGCGATGGGACAGCCCATATGCGTGCACCGCGACGACTTGGCCTCAAATCCCGTCGCCGTACGGCGAACAAAGCCCGCCGTGCCAACCGCCACCCAGCCGTGCTCGGGAACGCTGCTCAACGCGAGGGAAGCGTCGTCCGTTTCTGGAGCGCCACTGAGAACGACACCGGTTGCCCGCCCATCCGCAATCGCCACATGGCGCACACGCGTGCGCGTGTGAATGCGGACTCCGAGCGACTTCAGATACGCGGTGAGTGGCTCGATCACGCTGATGTGCACGCCCTTTCCGAGGGCCTCGAAGCCCAGTCCCTCGGGGTTGCCCAGCATGTAAAAGTGGAAAAAGCGGATGGCCTCCGCCGCCGAGAAACCCGACAGCGCGTTCATCGAAGCTTGGCCAAAAGGACGCATGACCACGTCCGCGAAAGGCCCAGCAAGCTTGGTCTCGCGGATGAAGGTGTCGAGATCAATCCCATCCCAACGCTCAAAGGTCTTGACCGGGTCATAGGACATCAGCTCGAGCATGCCTGGGCGGTCCCCGCCAACATGGGCGAAGTCGAGTCCCGGCGAACGTCCAACGATCTCGAGGAGGTCGAAGGGAAACGGGAGAGACGCCCGACCGAAAGGTTCAGCGGGCTGGTCGCGGATCAGGACGGTGTAGTTTTCCTGAGGCAGGAGGTGTCGGTCGGCACCGGCCGACGAGAGCAACTCGCGGAGGTTGTAGTACTGCTTGAAGAAGCCGTGGAATCCATGTTCCATCGGGAGGGTCTCGTCGCCGACCTGAATCGGCCACCCAGCGAGCTTGCCGCCGAGAGCATCGGACTGCTCGTACAGGTCGACCGCGTACCCGCGCTGGGCGAGGACGGCGCTTGCCGAGATTCCGGCGAGCCCCCCGCCAACGACAGCCACTCTCCGAGGACGCTTGGGGCTCGATCGCACTCCAGAACCGAGGGACGGCCAGACCGACCGACGCGGCTGAATGGCAGCGACCACTCCAGCCAACCCCACCGTTGTGAGCGCACCCGCGGCAGCCCCAATCTTGATGAACTGTCTTCGCTTCATCGTACGCAAAAGCCCATCGGCGAAGTGAGGAACGGACGCGAGGGGCAGGCAGAGAAAGCCATGATGAGACAAAGAATCCTTGCTACGCAGGCTACCAAATCTAACGTCAGCACCGCGCAGGTCCAGCTCGCAAACGCAGCCGATGACCGTTCGCCTGCGAAATGATGCCGTTCGTCGAAGCCGCGCACCCGCCGAAAGCGGCCTAGCCGTATGCTTTCCTGAGACCCAGGTCACAACTGGGTCTGTTGCCTCGGCCCCCGCGCTGCGCCGCAGTAGCCACGGTGAAGAGCAAGGGAGAACCGATGCAAGACGACGACTTCTCAAATCTGGGCCTGGCCAAGACCGTGGTGCTGCCCGCACTGCTGGTGTTTCTGATTCCGGCGATTGCCTTCGGCGTGTTCAGCTTTGCGCAGAGCTCGTACGACGCCGAGGCGCTGGCCTTCGTCATCGACATGATTCAGACCGACGCGACCCTGAGCGAGGCCGACAAGGCCCTCGCCATCGAGGAGTTCACGGCGACCCCCTACTCGAGCCTGATCACCGACCCCGAGGTGGCGGCCGGCGCCGATAGCACCATCGTCCGCCACTACGCGATCTTCCGGTGGATGATCTGGCTCTCGGGCGGCAGCATCGCCTTCGGCCTGCTCGCCTTCGCACTGGCCGGCCTCAGCGTCGCCGCGTCCCGCCGCTCGCAGCAGGCGCAATACATCAGCCTCAACGTCGCCTGGCACACACTGCGGGCCTACGCCGCCGCTCAGGTGGTCATTCAGGGCGTGTTGCTCGTCGCCCTGTCGTTCTGGGTCACTGCGCTGACGCTGAACGTGTACTCGGTGAAGCTGGTGTTCATCACCGGAGCCCTGGCGGTGATGGCCTGCTTCGCGATGCTCAAGGCGATGTGGGTCAAGCTCGACGACGACTTCTCGATCGCGGGGGCCGTCATTCATCGCGACGAGGACGCCCCCTTCTGGGAGGACATCGACGCCATCTGCGCGAAGGTCGGAACCGCAGCTCCGGATCAGCTCATCGCCGGCATCGACGACAATTTCTTCGTGACCGAGCACCCGATCACCGTCGACGGAACCACCCACACCGGCCGCACGCTGTACGTGAGCCTGTCGCTTCTCAAGCAGCTCGATGGTGCCGAAGCCGACGCGGTCATCGCCCACGAGATGGCCCACTTCAGTGGCCAGGACACGACCTACTCGAAGAAGATCTCGCCGCTGCTCGGACGCTACGCTCACTACCTGCAGGCCCTGGCCGACGGCGGCATTACGCTGCCGATCTACTACTTCATGCTCTGCTTTCGCACGCTGTTCGAGCTGTCGCTGCGATCGCTGTCTCGGGACCGGGAGTTTCGCGCCGACCGGGTCGCTGCAGAGGCCACGTCCGCCGACGCCATGGCGGGCGCGCTGCTGCGCATCGCCGCCTACTCGACCTACCGCGGGACCGTCGAGAACGACCTCTTCAAGCAGGAAGAAGCCCTCGAGAACGCGAACATCGCCGAGCAGATCGAAGGCGGGTTCCCGAGCTACGCACTGCAGTTCGCCTCGGAAGACTCCCTCGGTGAGGTGGCCACGAGCCACCCCTTCGACACCCATCCAAAGATGGCCCAGCGCCTCGAAGCCGTCGGCGTGTCGATCGCCATCGACTCCACGAAGGCATTGCTCGCCGACGCGGGGGACGGCCGCTGGTTCGGTCGCATCCCACAGGCCGAGGAGCTCGAGCGCAGCCAATGGGACGCCTACGAGAAGCGCTTTCGCGACTACCACGAAGAGGTGCTCGCCTGGCGCTACCTCCCTTCCAACGAGGCTGAGACCGAGCTGGTGCTGAAGTTCTTCCCAGCGGCCCTCTTCGGCGTACTCGAACTGAGCTACACCGGGCTGAACAGCTCGACCTGGGACGAGCCCATCGCCTTCTCTGAGATCACTGGCCTGACCATGAACGACAGCGACGCCCTCGTCATCAGTTACCCAGGCGGCGCCTCGAAGTTCATTCCCATGAACAGCTTCGGAGGCCAGCGCGACCTGTTCCTCGCAGAGCTCGATCGCTACAACGGCCGCCATCACTCCGCCATCGCCTACCAACAGCAAGCCCTCTGACCCGGAGCCTCCTTGTCCGACCTGAATCGCCACAGCCGCCGCATCACCCAAGAAGCCTCGCAGGGCGCATCGCAAGCCATGCTGCTCGGCACGGGACTGACCCGCGACGACCTCGCCAAGGCCCAGGTCGGCATCGCCAGCGTCTGGTGGGAGGGCAACACCTGCAACATGCACCTGCTCGAACTGTCCGAGAAGGTGAAACAGGGCGTGCAAGAGGCCGGCCTGGTCGGCATGCGCTTCAACACCATCGGCGTGAGCGACGGCATCTCGATGGGCACGGACGGCATGAGCTACAGCCTGCAGTCCCGCGACATCATCGCCGACTCGATCGAGACCGTGATGTGCGCGCAGTGGTACGACGCGGCGATCACCATCCCCGGCTGCGACAAGAACATGCCCGGCTGCTTGATCGCGATGGGACGCGTCAATCGACCCGCCCTGATGGTCTACGGCGGCACCATCGAGCCCGGATGCCACAAGGACGAGAAGGTCGACATCGTCTCGGCTTTTCAGAGCTACGGGCAGTTCATCGCCGGAGAGATCGACGACGAGGAGCGCCAAGCCATCGTCGCGGCATCGTGCCCAGGCGCGGGAGCCTGCGGCGGCATGTACACCGCAAACACGATGGCCGCGGCGATTGAAGCCCTGGGCATGTCCCTGCCGTACAGCAGCTCGACCCCTGCCACCTCCCCCGCCAAGGCCGAGGAGTGCGTGAACGCCGGCCTCGCCCTGCGCCACCTGCTCGAGCGGAATCTCTGCCCGGTGGACATCATGACCCGGCCGGCCTTCGACAACGCGATGACCTTGGTCGCCGCCCTCGGCGGGTCGACCAACGCGGTGTTGCACTTGATCGCGATGGCCCGCAGTGTGGGCCTCGAGTACGGTCTGGACGACATTCAGGCGGTGAGCCAGCGCGTGCCCTTGCTCGCGGATCTCAAGCCCAGCGGGCGCTTCTTGATGGCAGATCTGCACCTGCAAGGCGGCACCCCCGCGGTGATGAAGGTGCTGCTCGCAGCGGGCCTACTCGATGGAAGCTGCATGACGGTCACCGGCAAGACCCTGGCCGAGAACCTGGCTGACCTGCCGGATCTGAAGTCGGGCCAGGAGGTGATTCGCGCGGTCAACAACCCAATCAAGGTCACCGGCCACCTGCGTATTTTGCGTGGAAATCTGGCTCCCGACGGTGCTGTCGCGAAGATCACCGGCAAGGAGGGCCTGTCGTTCACCGGGCCCGCGCGCTGCTACGACTGCGAAGAGGACATGCTCGCATCGCTCGAGCGCGGCGAGATCTGCAAGGGCGACGTCGTCGTGATTCGCTACGAGGGGCCGAAGGGCGGACCGGGCATGCCCGAGATGCTCACCCCCACTTCAGCCATTGTCGGCGCGGGTCTGGGCGGGGATGTGGCGATGATCACCGACGGGCGCTTTAGCGGCGGAAGCCACGGCTTCATCATCGGACACGTCACGCCCGAAGCCCAGGTCGGCGGCCCCATCGCACTCATCGAGGACGGCGACACGATCAGCATCGATGCCGAGGCGAACGACCTGACGCTTCACGTCGACGAGGCCGAGCTCGCCCGACGCAGCGCCGCATTCGAGGCGCCCCCGCTGAAGGCCAAGCGCGGCACGCTGTTCAAGTACATCCGCAACGTGCAGCCGGCGTCGCTGGGCTGCGTCACCGACGAATAGCGCTAGCGGCGACGGCGCAGCGCGAGCATCGGCACCCACATCAACGCGAACGCCGCCCCAGGAGTGGTCGAACAGCGTGGACCCGCGTCGTCCTCCGGCGGGTCCTGCTCTCCGCCGCTGTCGGCGGCCACGCCGGTGTCAGCACTGCTTCCCGTGTCGGAGGAGCCCGTGTCGGAGGTCCCGGTGTCGACCGCGCCAGTGTCCGTTGGTCCCGTATCGCCGGTGTCGATCCCTCCGGTGTCCCCGGTGTCGACCACGCCGGTGTCCCCGGTATCGGCCCCACCCGTGTCCCCGGTGTCGATCATGCCGGTGTCCCCGGTGTCCCCGGTGTCGACAGGCTCGCAAGGCAGCCCGCAGGGCGGCGCCCAGGTGCCGTCGGCGACGGGAGTCACGCTGGGCGCGAGCAAGCTGTCATTGCGCTCGGTCCACGGCTCAGCCACGTCCGCAATCGCGACGACGAGGGGCAAGTCGAGGGTCTCGTACACTCCCCAGATGCCCGCATCACCGCCAAAGTCGTCGGCCACCACATCGACCGCATAGGAACTCAGCCCCACGCTTGGATCGAAGACGATGCGCCCGTCGTGGGGCATCATCGCGAGCACCTGCACATCTTCGGCGGACTGCACCAAAGGACCCGGCGTGGGGCTTGTGAGCGCCAACAGAAACGCATCGCCACGTTGGTGTAGCCCGCGCACCTCGGTGACCCCCACGCCGTCAATCACGCGGGCTGCGAGCGGATCTCCGAGGCGGTTTACCGCGAGCGTGAACACCGCTTGACCCTCGAGGTAGCCGGTCGTTCCGGCGAGCATCCACCCGTCCGCCATCGGCGCCGCGACGTTCACTTCGTCCAGCAGGTGGGGGCCGCTCCAGCGGTCCACCGTTCCCTGCCCGGGAATGGTGCCGGTGAGCGCGTAGCTCCGGTGCCAGACGAGATTCCCGTCCACATCGTACTCAGCGGCCCACGAGGCCTCGTGCGGCTCATAGTACTCGGGCGCGTTTCGACCGAAGACCAGAACGCTCCCGCTGCCATCCTGGCGAACCGCGCAGCCCCAGGGCTCGCCCGAGGTCTTGCGCGCCCAAGCCACCTCGCCATCCCGATCCAGTCGAATGACGACCGCGTCGTTGATGCGGCCCTGCGACAACGGAGCCTGGTTCGACCGGCCACACAGCACCGCACCGTGCCCATCGGCGAGCATGTTCCAAATGACCAGCCCACCATCAGCCGTGAGCTCCCGGTAGAACAAGGGTTCACCGGTGTCGGGGTCGTGGCGGGCGATGCGTTCCTTCTTCACCGTGTTGTACCGATGCGCCGTCCAGATGTCGTCGGTGCCGTCGTCGCGTTCGGCAACGGCGACCGCCGGCGAATACAGCGTACTGTAGTCGGGACGCTGCCAACTCCACAGCAGCTCACCCTGGTCATCCACCCGCTGGATGCGACCGGCGAAGTGCACCGCACCACCGTCGGAGAGTGCGTCGACGTTGCCGCCGAAGTCCGGAAGGGTGCTCTCCCAACGCACCTGTCCATCGCGGTCAAATGCCGTCAGGTAGGTGGTGATCCCCGCACCATCACGCTCGGCAACGAGAAGATCGCCGGACAGGTCGGTGGGGATGCCAGCTCCCGTTCCCCAGCCGTCCACGACCGTGGCCCAGCGCTGGGCGTATCCACGACCCGCAGGCCCCCCTGTCGGCGGGGTCTCGAGAGGTGCCGCAATCGGCTCGAGATTAGAGCCGACGAGCTCGTTCCGCGCCAGCTCGACGTCGAATCCCACGATCGTGGCGGTCAGGGCGGTCGCCACCGAGGTCGAAGTTCCAGACTGCACGGCGGGGTTGGCCGACGGGTCAATGGAGACCTCGCCCATCGCCTTGCCCTCGACGGCATAGGTCATGCGAAGCAGGCTGTAGGTGTCGGAAACCGACACGCCGATCGAGCTGCCCACGCCGAGCCCCGCCGTCGCGTAGGTGTCCTCGGTAAGTCGTGGGGGTGTGGCGTCGAGGCGAGTCGCGCTGCGCAGCGACTTCGAGAAAGACCCGCCGCCCGTGTCGATGTGCACGACTGCCGCCTGCCGTCCTCGAATGTCGACGCCGGCCGTCGCGCCGGCGACCACGTCGGCCTGAACTTCGACCGTGAGCTGAAGCTCGAGGCGAAGGCTCAGGTTGGTGACGCCAGCTGGAATGCGGGCCAGGTCGATGAGCACACTGCCGAGCTGAGCGGAGTGATCGAGCTGAGCCTCGGTCTCGGCCGTGATCGACCCGATGAAGCGCCACTCGAGAGTCGGCTCGGCATCGAACTCGACGTCGCCGTTCCGAAAACGAAGCGCCGACGGCATCGAAAGCTTCTCGAGCAGGATGTCGCCAGAGACGACCACTCCGGGCGTCGGCTCGAAGTCGGGCACCGCAAAGCGAATCAGGGGGCTCGTCTCGGTTGCGCCAGGAAAGTCCACGACGGATGCGTCGGCCGGTCCCTCATCCCACGCGGTGACCACCACATCGGTACCTCCGTCCCGCGTCAGTCGCACCGCATCGTCGAAGCCCATCTGCAAGTTGACCACGCTGTCACCGGACTCGTAGACCAGGGGCGCATCGGCGCTCGGAGTGACGAAGACCTCGTCGCCGAACGAGGAGACCGCTGCGACCTCGAAGGGAAACAGCGCACACGGAGCCGGCACCGGTCGCGGAAGCTCGGTGCTGTCGGAGGACACGACGAAGTCTCCCGCGGCCAGCCCGTCGAGATAGGCCGTGCTGCCCGAAAACACGAGGGTGTCCCCGTCGTTGCGCAGGTACAGGTCGAGGGTCGCGTCATCGATGGGCTTCGGAGTCACCACACCCATCAACCGCTCCTTGCCGCGCATCACACCGTCGGGTCCCGCAGCGACAAAGACCTGAAACGCACTCTCGGACGCGGTCGGCACGAAGACATCGACCGTCTGAATCGGCGAGGCCACCGCGGCAGGACCGACCTCACCAAAGGCGAGCGAACGCGCACGCAGCTCAACGCCCGCAGGCAGATTCCACAGCTCGAAGGCAGACCCATTCTCGTAGGTGGCAGGTCCGGTGTTGCGCACATCAGCCGTCAGCGTCACCAAACGGCCAGCGCCTTCCGCAACACTCGCCGCCTCTGCCCAGTTCTCGAGCACGAGGTGGGGCGTCGAGACCGGCGCAGCGCTCGACGCCATCCACTGCGGAAGCGAATTCTCGGCATCGCAGCCGGCGTGTGAGAGAGCAGCCAGAAGAACAAGAAGCATGAGGTCCTCGACGGATCGACAGGTGCACGCGAAACAATCAACAAACGCCGTGAGTGTAGCCGCCAGGCCGCATCAGGGCCTATTCAACGTTGGACGAACAGCTATCGAGCCCGTCGATATGGCTCTGTTATGCGCCAAGCTGGCTGACTTCGGAGGCGATGGCCCGCATGCGAGCGCGTAGCAATTGGTGCCGATCGACCTCGTCGAGGTGGGGATGCCAGTACATGCAGACCCGCAGCGGTGGGGCGGGAATCGGAGCCTCGATCAGCACCGCTCGCGCGTCGCCCATCCGCTGCGCAAAGGAGCGCGGCAGAATCGCCACCATGTTCATCTCGAGGGCTGCCCGATAGGCCTGGATGAAGGTTGGGACCGTCAGCGCCACGCGACGGTTGAGCCCCATGGCCTCGAGCACATCGTCCACCACGCTGCGCTCGTGCTCGAGAATGGTGAGCAACACGTGGTCGGCTTCCGCGAAGGCCATGGGCGTGACCGGACGCGTCGCCAACGACGACCGACGGTGGACGACCGCCACCCAACGGTCCTCGAACAACACCTCGCAGCGCATGTCGGCCATCTTGCGAATCACCTCGTCGGGCAAGGGCAACGAGGGTCCGAGTTCGGGGATCACCAGCAAGTCGTAGAAGCCCTTTGCCAGCCGCTCGTAGGTGGTCCAGCCGGGGAAGACGACACGCAGATCGGTGCCCTCTCCAAACCGCTCCGAGTACCGCTCGAGCAACACGATGCCCTCAAAGTCGGTGGTCGCAATGCGATGGCTCAGTCGGTCCGGAGACTCGACCACCTCGGCGGTGGCCGAAAACACATCGCGCGATGCCGCCAAGGCCTTGTTCACCCTCGGCAAGAGCGCATCGGCCAGCGGGGTGCGGGTCATCTCACGGCCAGCCCGCACGAGCAGCGGGTCATCGAGCACCTTCCGCAGCTGGTTGAGTCGGTAGCTCATCGTCGACTGAGAGACGCCCGCCCGCAAGGCCGCCATGCTGACATTGCGGTGCTCGAGAAGGTGTCCCAGGCTCACGAGAAGATTCAGGTCGACCGCTTCAAGATTCACAGACACCCCATCCGCGCAGTTTCGGCTCCTATACTGCCAGGTATGTCCACTGGCGGAGTCAACTACCATCCTGACGGCAGACCCGTCCGTATGATTGCCGCGATGTGGGCGGTGTTCACCGTGCTCCATGTGCTGGAAGGCCACAGCGTCCATGCCCTGACCACCGGTGGTGAAGCCGTGGCGCTCGCCGCCATCTCTGCCCGTTGGGGGCGACCGAGCCCGGCGTTCTCGGTCCACGCGACGCTCACCTTGATGCTGCTGGGATTGAGCATCTCGGCGCTCTTCTCGGGCCACACCGCCTCGGACGCCCTTTGGTGGATCGCTCTCATACCCGCACTCGCAGGCTTTCTCGGCGGCGCGCGGATTGCGGTGATCTGGGGCGCGATCTCGGTCGGCGCTCTCACCCTCGTTCACGCCTCGCCCGAGCCGCCCATCACCGCAGAATTCATCGCGTCGGGCTGGCAGCTGTGGGTGCGCCAAGCCGGAGCGGCGATCTGCGGAGCGCTCGCTACCGCGTCTGTCGTACACACCCTCAACAGACGCACCGAAGAGATGGCGAAGGCCCGAGAGCTCGCGGAGTCGGCAGCATCGGCCCGCGCCGCCTTTCTCGCCGGCATCTCCCACGAGCTGCGCACCCCACTGACCGGCATGCTCGGCATGAGCGAACTGCTGATTCGCGGCGAGCTCGAGCCGAAAGAGCGCGCCATGGTCGAGGACCTGCACCAGAACAGCGGCGTGCTCCTGCACCTGATCGAGCAGGTGCTCGACTTCTCACGCATCGAGGCCCGGGGAGTCGAGGTTCGAGAAGCACCGACTTGGGTGCGAACCGTCGTCGAAGACTCTGTTCTCGCCGCCGCACCGGCTGCCTGGCAGAGCGGACTCGCGCTGACCTTCACACTGAGCCCAGCCGCCGATGAAGAGGTCCGCACCGACGAGGACCTGCTGCGCCAGGTGCTGACCAACATCCTCAGCAACGCGGTGAAGTACACCGAGACCGGCGGCGTCGACGTTCGTGTCGGCCGAGAAGACGGCGAGCTCGTCATCGCCGTCACCGACACCGGGCGAGGCATGAGCCCCTCGGAGATCACGGAAGCGCTCTCCCCCTTCGGCCGATTGCAGCACCGCACGACTCCGGGCACCGGCCTGGGTCTGCCGATCAGTAAGCGTCTCGTCGAGGCCCTCGGCGGCGGCCTCCACATTGAGTCCATCGCCGGTGAGGGGTCGACGTTCACCATCTCGATCCCTGTGCAGACCTCGCCCGGCGAGCAAGCGCCGTCCCCCACCACGGCTGCGCGCATCGACATCGAACCCGGGAACCTCCACGACAGCGTCCGCAGCAGCTTGACGGCCGCCGGCGTCGGACCAGACCTCTCAGTGAGCGCCACCGCGGACAGCATTTGCCTGACCCGCGGCGACTTCGAAGCGCAGCTGCGCTGGCCGGCACGCGTGCGCACCCTTCGAAGGGCCATCGGCCTCGAACAGGCCACGCCCATGCCCGCCCTTCGCATCGAGAGCCAGACCCAGCGCGTGCTCGTTGTCGACGACAACCCGACCATTGCCCACGTCGTGTCGATGATGGTGAACCACGCCGGCCACGAAGCGGTCGTCGCTCACAGCGGCGAAGCGGCCCTCGAACAACTCGAGGAACACCGCTTCGAGGTCGTCCTCCTCGACATGTGGATGCCGGGTTTGCAAGGCCCCGAGGTCGCCACCCGAATCGCGGCACAGTGGCCTGAGACCCGGGTCATCGCGATGAGCGCCAGCGTCGAGGTCCAAGACCGCAAGCGCTGGCGCGAGGCCGGGGTCATCGAGTTCCTCGACAAGCCCGTGCAGTTGGTCAGCCTCGAGCGACACCTCGCCCGAGGCTAGTTCTCGGTGCGCTCGGTGATGAAGATGTCGACGCGGCGGTTCATCTCCCAAGCCTTGGCGTTCTGCTTGGTGTCGAGCGGCTTGCTCTCGCCAAAGCCCTCGCTCTCGAGGCGCTCCGTCTCGACGCCCTTGCTCACGAGGTAGTCGAGCACGCTTGCAGCACGCGACTTCGAGAGCTCGAGGTTGTACTTGTCGGAGCCGCGGCTGTCGGTGTGTCCCTCGATGCGAATGCGGATGATCTCGGGATGGTCCATGAGCACCGTCGCGACCTCGTCGAGCAAGCCGAAGCTCTCGGCCTTGATCGTGGCCTTGTTGGTGTCGAAGTACACCTTCTCGGACAGGTCGATCCGAGTGCGGGTCACGACCACGCGGGCCGGCGCGAGCTGGACCTCGATGCGCGTCTCTTCGCCATCGCGGATCGTGCCCGGACGACTGACCGGCTTGTAGCCGTCGGCGAGGATCAGGAACTCGTAGTCGCCCGGACGCATCTTCATCGCGTCGGCGGCGATGTCGAGATCTCCACCGCCATTGGCGCTGAAGGTCGCGTTTGGAATGCGCGCGCCATCCGGACCCGTGACGAGGATCAAGAGGTCGCCGAGGGGAATGTGCGGCGTGAGCTGGATGACCGCCTCGCCACCCTCGACCGCATCCACGGTGACCGAGGTGCTGCCACTCGAGAAGCCATCGGCCGTCGACTTCAGCTCGTAGGTTCCGGCCACAAGCGGAATGGTGAACTCACCACCATCGTAGCCATTGCCGTACTCGCCGCTGACGCGGGTGTTGGCGCTGGCAATCGACGAGCCACTGGGCTCGATGACGCGCACGCGGACCGGCACCTCGGGCTCGGGACAGCCATCGCTGTCGAGCCAGGTGTCGAAGTCCTCGGGCTCATTAGGACAGGCATCTTCCGTGTCGACGAGGCCATCACCATCGTTGTCGAGCTCGGGACAGCCGTCCTCATCCTCGAACTGGTCAAAGTCCTCGGGGTCGGAGGGGCACTCGTCGATGCGGTCCACAAGCCCGTCGAGGTCGCGGTCACGGACCTCTGGGGGCTCGTAGCTGACGGTGAAGATGAAGCGGGACGCAGGAGCGCCGACGCCGTTCACCA
>JAGSGY010000091.1 GCA_023954855.1 Pseudomonadota bacterium
CTGCGTGGGCTCCAGCGCGGAACCCTCTCGGTCGGAGGCGGCGCCACCGCGACCACGTATCTGTTGCCCCCGGTGTTGCGGCGCTTTCACGAAGCCCACTCCGCGATTCAGCTCTACGTACGGGAGCAGGGATCGGCAGCCGTTGTCGAAGGCGTTCTCGCCGGTGACCTCGATCTCGGTGTGGTGACCTTGCCGGTCGACACGCGTGGCGGCGGCCTCGTCGTCACTCCCTGGCAAAAGGACGACCTGCGCCTCGTCGTGCCTCCTGGACACCGCCTGAGCAAGCGTCGTCGCTTTCGCTGGAAAGAGCTCGACGGCGAACCGCTGGTGCTCTTCGAGGGCGGGACTGCGGTGCGCCGGGTCATCGACGCGGCGCTTGACGAAGCCGGAGTCGAGGCCGAGATCGTGATGGAGCTTCGGTCCATCGAGTCGATCAAGCAAATGGTCGCGCAGGGCATCGGCTCGGCCTTCGTCAGCCGCTTCGCGCTCAGTGAAGAGCGCGGTCTGGTGCCGATGGAGGGTGCCGAAGGCCTGGTGCGCGAGCTGGCGGTGATTCGCCGGGCCGACCGTCGTCCGACCGCCGCGGCGCGCGCCTTTCTTGAGCTGATGTAGCGAGCGTGGGCGAGCTGTGACCTGGGTCACAATTTCTGCCTGGCTGAATCGGTCCCGATAGGTGCCGACGCCTCAAGACTCGACGCCACATCGAGCGCACCGAAGTGCTCGATTCCGGACCCCAAAAGAACAGCCGCAAACACGGCGTTAGTGCCCCCTCGGGCGCCTAGACGTTGACAGCCCACCCTTCTGTAGCCGTCAATGCGCGAACCTGGAGCACTATGTCCATCCGCTGCCTCGCCCTCATCGCACCCCTTGCATTGGCCAGTACGGCAAATGCCCAGTCCCTGGACCTCGGCTTCGCCTGCGCGAATGAGACAGCCGGAGACACCACAAGCTGGACGAACGGGGAGGGCCTACGTCGATGCAGCATCGACTACACGAACTTCTCCGGCGCGGACCTCACCAACGTGAGCGTGCGGTTTGAGGTCGACACGGCGACCACCTCCGGCTTCGCCACCGCACTCCCTGACGGCGTGCCTGGGCTCGCGGACTCGAACAACCAGACGTGGCAACTGTTTCGGGCGGTCAGCAGAGTCTCAGGCAGCCCCCAGCCAAGCTGGAATGACGCAGCGCAAACAGCCTCCTTCACCATCGGCGACATTCCCGACAACACGTCCAGCGAAATTCTGTTCAGCGTGCTTCCCGACCTCGCTTTCCCAGCCGGGTCCACGGAGATGCGCGTCATCGCCACGATCAATGGCACCGAGGACGGTTCGGGCATCGTCCACACCCACATCTGGGACCAGCGCGGACCGGCGGTCGACTCACACCCAATCGACCGCTCCCAAGTGGACCGTCACTACGTCGGCGGCTCTCGCATCTACGCCACGAGCCTTGCGAACGCCCACGACAACGCAAGACTTCGCGTGCACCTCCCGTACTGGGATGGGGCCGCCTGGCAGACCGACGACAACTTCGACTCCAGCGCTCACACTCCCGTCATCGCGCCGGCAGACCTGGCCGCTCGACTCACGGTCCTCGGAAACACCAACTCCTCCGACATCGCCTTCGACTTGCAGCCCGGAGACCTCACGGCGCCTACGTCCGGTCCCAATGTCGGGCGACACATCATCTACGACCCCGACACCAACACTCTCACCGGTGAGTTCGGACCCTGGTGGGCCTCAGAGAGCATCTTCGGCATCTACCACGGTCACCAGAACTGGCGCCTCCGCTGGGACGGCCCGTACAACCCCAGTCTACCCGGCAGCGCACTCGTCGAGAACACCCAGATCCCTGTTCAAACCTGCGTTGAGTCAGACCAAACCGGTGCGGTACTTGCTGGCGACGTCGACTGGTGTGACGCGGACGCCACCACCCTCACCGCCGACGAAGTCAACCCCCTGTCGAGCAGACACGTGATCTGCCCCGGCTTCGGCAACTACGGCACATCATGCACAGATGAGGGCCACCCCTACTTGCCGGGCTCCACTGGCAAGAGCTTGTTCCGCTTCAACAACCTGACCTCGCTGACCGGCGACGGCGTGTTTCAGGCCCAGGCACCCGGAGATTCCGTCTCGGGACGTGTGGTCGACATCTCGAAGATCCTGGTCGGCGTAGGACAGGTCATCCCCAACTCTGGCTTCATGACCGGCAACGACGCCGCGGACGACATCCGCATCTTCGTGACCAACGATCCCGCGGACTACACCGGCTCTACTGTCAGCACGGACGTACCGAGTCGTGACTTGCCTTCCTCCGGAACCACCTGGACCGAGTGCGGAGCCCCGGCGAGCGCCGCCGACAACACCACGGTCATCTGCGACGCCACACTGCTGGCCTACCCGCTGGCTGACGTCGAACAATTCAGGGTCGAAATTCCGAACATGCGCCCGCAGGCACTGGCGCTAAAGGATTGGATCGACAACGCCGAGTTCGAAGTGCTGGTCGACTGGACTGTGCACTCCGACGCCCCCTCCACCATTGACGGGGGCTCCACCAGCCAGACCGACACCACGTTGAGCACCCTGGGCGTAAACGCGCGCTTCGACCTTGACCTCACCAACGGCGAGTCCGAGACCTCACTCAGCTCCGTGACGGGCGAGATCTCCACTGAGTCCAAAGTCCTTCCGTGCGGCGTCTACCCAGGCTCTGGTAATGGCTCGAACTACACCCAACCACCGGCATGCAGGACGAGTGGATACAACGGCGCATTCGCCGTCGTGAACGATGTGCGCACCTTCAGCTTCGGCCTGCAAAACGCGGGCACACTGCCCAATGTGACGGGCGCCGTCGACATGTGCGTGCCAGTCCCCGTAGGCGTTCGGTTCGAGAATGTCGTCGACAGCGGCGACCGCTGGAAGCCTGCCGTGGCCCGGGGCCCGATGAGCTCGAATACGAGCGGCGCCGCCACGCTCCTCGACATCTCCGAGTACTCCTACACGTGGACCCCCGACACCGCAGACAGCACCATCGCGGGCGAGCTCTGCGTCCACATCCCGGACACGACCCTCACGCTGGCTCCCGAGGAGGTCATCGCGGTCCACGCGGTGGTCCGCTTCATTCCCGGAGTCCAAGAGCGCGTCCAGTTCTGGTACAGCAACTCCGCCCTCGGAACGGGTCAGATTCAGGGGCAGGATGCCGCGGGCTCCGCGATCGAGCACGACGTTGCGTTTATGCCCGGCTACTACGACATCAGCGGTGTCTCGCGACTAGAGACGACATCCACGATGAGTCCCGGATCCCCCGTCGGTCCGACCACGTTCATCTGCTACGACTACGAGCACGATAGCCACGCCTTCGACAACAGCAACACGCCGACCCTCGACCCGGGATGGGCCCGCCTACCCTCCTACGACGGTGTGTCGTACATGTGGATTCCCGACGCCACTGAGGCCGACCCGACGTCCCTGTCGGCGGTGAACTCCGCCACGTCGACGTTCAGCAGGACCGACTCGCCCGATGCCATCGCCGTGTGGGTTCACACCGGCAATGCGCCAGCCCGGGGAGATGCCTCGACGCTGGCTGCCAACGGATGGCAACAGTGCGCAACCGGAGCCAACGTCTGCAATGCGGGCACCCTCTCTGGCCTTGGACTGACGCCCGCCGAAGTGCGATGGGTGGCGGTCGAGTACGGCAAGATGGAGATCACCGACGCGGAGCCCCGCGGCACCGCGCCCTACGATGGCAACAACCGCCTCAACAACGTGTACACCGCACGTATCTGCGTGAACGAGAGCGGTACAGGCACCGCGTCCACGACGCTTCGCACCGTCATGGAGACCCACACCTCGAACCTGCTGACGGTCGTGGCAGAGCCGCTGGACGTCATCATCAACCCCGATTGCCCCGACGGACAGGTGCAGGCCACCATCGACGCTGGCAACATCGGACCGTCCTTCCCGTGTGATCTCATCGACGACGACTGCGACGGCACGGTCGACGAGGACACCATCGTCGGAGACAGCTGCTCGGATGGCGTTGGCGAGTGCGCCGACAGCGGCATTTGGGAGTGCATCTGGGGCATACGCTCCACGTCCATCGTGTGCAGCGCCACACCCGGTACTCCGAGCGAGGAGCTCTGCGACGACCTCGACCAGGACTGCGACGGCGACCCGATGAACGGCTTCACCATCAATGAGAGTTGCGCGATTGGCGAGGGCGCCTGCGAGTCCGACGGCACCACGGTGTGCAGCACGGACGGCACCGCCGTCGAGTGTGACGCCGTGGTCATCGAGCCCACCGAAGAGCTCTGCGACACCATCGACCAGGACTGCGACGGCAACCCGACCAACGGCTTCCCCGACGTCGGCAGCGAGTGCACCGTCGGCGTGGGCGAGTGCGCCACCATCGGCAACTGGGTCTGCCTGACCGACGGCACCGGCGTCGAGTGCGACGCCCTCGAGGGACTGGCCGCGGCCGAGACCTGCGACGGCATCGACGGCGACTGCGACGGAACGGTCGACGGCACCCTGCTCAGCGACGGCACCACCGTCATCAGCGCATGCCTCGACACTGACAATGACGGCTACGTCGACCACACCGAGTACTTCACCGGCGGCGGCCTCGACTACCTCAACCCCGACACCGACGGCGACGGCGTGCAGGACGGCACCGAAGATGGCCTCACCGAGCCGGAGTTGGACGGCGCCACGGACCTCACGGTATTTGTCCCCGACGCAGACCCGACGACTACCACTGACTCTCTCGACGCCGATAGCGACGACGACGGCCTGCTCGACGGCAGCGAAGACGTCGACGCGAACGGAGCCGTCGATGTGGGCGTGGAGCTCGACCCGAACAACCCCGACACCGACGGCGACGACGTCTACGACGGCACGGAGAGTGGCCTTACTGCTCCGGAGAACACCACCGACACCGACACGAGCGCCAACGTCTACATCGCGGACGTCGATCCCGGGGACACCACCAACCCGCTGGTCGCTGACACCGATGGTGACGGACTCGAAGACGGAGTCGAAGATGCCAACATCGACGGCGCAGTCGACAGCACCGAGACCGATCCAAACGACGACGATACCGACGACGACGGCCTGATGGACGGCACCGAGGACGCAGACCAGAGCGGCGGCGTCAACGGCACCGAGACCGACCCGCTCAACAACGACAGTGACGGCGACAACATCCAGGACGGAACCGAGTCCGGCATCGACACGCCCGAGGGCGATGACACGGTGACGAGCCTGTTCGTGCCCGATGCGGACACCAGCACCCAGACCGACCCTGTGGTGGCTGACACCGACACCGGAACGGTGAACGATGGCGTCGAAGACAGCAACTACAACGGCGCCTTCGAGCCGCTTCTCGGCGAATGCAACCCGCTCGATATCACCGACGACCTCGACTGCCGCGATAGCGACGGCGACGGACTCTCCGACCTCGAGGAAGGAAAGCTCGGTACCGATCCGTTTGACGACGACACCGACAATGACTGCATCACCGACGGAAACGAAGTCACCGACAGCACGAACCCACTCAACGCGGACAGTGATGGCGACGGCATCCAAGACGGCACCGAGTCCGGGGTCACCGGCCCGCAGGGCAACGACACCGACACCACGGTGTGCGTGCCCGACGAGGACCCGACAACCACTACGGACCCACTCGACGACGACACCGATGACGACTGCATCATCGACGGAAACGAGGACCTGGACGCCGACGGTTCGGTCGACGCCACCGAGACCGACCCCGACGACACCGACAGCGACGACGATGGTCTGATGGACGGCCTCGAGTCCGGCGTCACCGGCCCCCAGGGTACGGGCACGGACACCGATATCTGCGAGCCGGATACCGACCCGAAGACCACCACCGACCCACTCGACGACGACAGCGACGACGACGGCCTCACCGACGGTGAAGAAGACGCCGACGGAGACGGCAGCGTCGACGACACCGAGACCGATCCGAACGACGAAGACACCGATGGGGGTGGCGTGAACGACGGCGACGAAGTCGACCGCGGCTCCGATCCACTCACTGGCGAAGATGACTTCCCGGTCGATGAGCCGCCTGAGCAGTGGGCCCAGGGAGGACTCGCCTGCCAGACCGGCGGCGGCGCCCCGTGGATGGCCTTCATCGCCTTCGGTGCTCTCTTCGCCCGTCGCAGGGGCGCGGGCGAGCCCACCCATGGCTCTACCGAGACCGTGGAGGTGCAGTGATGCGCATGCTCACTCTTCTCGCCCTGTTCGCTCCCCTTGCCGCTTCTGCGCAGGATGGATTCAACGCGCACGGCTTCGAGCTCGCTCCGGGTGACCTCGACGTGGCGGATCCCCTGTCCGTCTGGCGCCCCGAGGCACAGGTCAAGGGCTCGTGGTCAGCCAATGGCTTGTTCGAATACGCCAAGAGCCCGCTCGTCCTGGCCACCGCAACAGGCGAGGACACCTACACGACCGAGACGCTACTCGACAACGTCGTGGCCCTGAACATGGGCGGCCAGTACGCCGTCCACGAACGCGTCGGTATCGCGCTCTCCTTGCCGATGTTCCTGACTTCGTCGGGCTCCGACGGTGGTCAGGGTGCCGCACTTGGGGATGCACGCCTGTACGTTCCGGTGACGCTGATCGCCGCCGCAGACGACACGTCGGGCGAGGGCAACTTTGGCCTGTCGGTGATTCCGTTCGCCGATCTGCCCACTGGCGCAGAGGGTAAATTCCTCGGCAATGGCGGCTTCGGAGGCGGTCTTCTCGGCGCGGTCGGCTACGGCTATGGACCGATTCAAGTCTCGTTGAACCTCGGCTTCCAGGCGAACCCGTCGATGGAATTCGAGAACCTGCAAGGCGGGGCCCAGCTCCTCTCAGGTGCAGCGCTTTCGTTCCTTCCGTCGGACACTCTCGGCATTCGCCTCGAGAGCACGTTGCGCCCCACGCTCTCCTCCAACCAGTACAAGCTCACCGAGAGTCCTGGCGAGGTCATTGCCTCGGTTCGCGGCAAGATGGACAACGGCTTTCGCTGGACCGGAGGCGCTGCGACGGCCTACACCCGCGGGGCATCTGCGGCGACCTTCCGTCTGTTCGCCGGCGCCGGCTACACCTGGGGCAAGGACGGTCAGCAGGACACCGACCTCGATGGCCTCGCTGACCGCGACGACAGCTGCCCTGACGAGCCCGAGGTCATCAATGACTTCGAGGACGGAGACGGCTGTCCAGACGCACTCGGCGACCACAAGCTGATCGTCCGCAACCCTGACGGAGAGCTGCTCACGGGTGCCGAGGTGTTCCTCGACGGCGAGTCCGTCGGACGTACCGACGAAAACGGCGCCTTCGACCGAAGCAACCTGCCTCCCGGGCAGAGCAACACGCTCGAGGTACGCACCAACCCGAAGACTGGATTCGCGCCGACGGAGTCGGTGTCGATCACCATCGAACCCGGCGAACAGCAGACCGAGGTCCAGCTCGACTGGATGCCAGGCGCCGTGAAGGTGATCACGCGCTCCGAGGAGGGCGCCATCGTCGACTCGGTGGTCGTGTTCCGCGGGCCCGACAAGCGGGCGCCAGAAGAGCTCGGCGAGGATGGCGAGGAGATCTTCGTCCTCTCACCCGGAGACTGGACACTGCTGATCAGCGCCGAGACCTTCGGAACCGAGCGCCGCGAAGTGCCGATCGAACCGAATACGCGCTCGCTGATCATCATCGAAGTGGTGATGAAGCCGGCGATCGTCCAGGTGACCACCGAAGAGGTCGTAATCCTCGATCAGGTGCACTTCGAGTTCGCAAAGGCCGTGATTCAAGACCAGTCGAAGCAGCTGCTCACCGAGGTGGCGAACAACCTTCTCGCGCATCCCGAGATCAAGGCGGTGCAGGTGCAGGGTCACACCGACTCGAAGGGCTCAAACCGCTACAACCAGCGTCTGTCCCAGCAGCGCGTCGACGCCGTGGTCTCGTTCATGGCGGGACTCGGGGTCGAAGCCGAGCGCATGAGCGCCGTGGGCTACGGCGAAGGATGCCCCATCGACGTCAACAGCACCGACGAGGGGCGCGCCAACAACCGGCGTGTTCAGTTCATCATCACCGATCCGATTCCATCGAGTGGCATTCCCTGCCAGGACGGCGCCCCTGCCCGGCGGGCCGAGTCGATCACGATCGAGAAGACCGAACAGGCCCCGACCGAGGAGTAAAGCGCACTACCAGACCGGCATCCGTCCATCGCTCGCCCCTCCGGAGACCTCAAAAATCGCGTCGGTCTCCTCGAAGGCCCACGACACGACGAACTCGACTCGAGGGGAGCTACCGCAATCCTCGCCGCGCCAATCTGGAGTGAACACCATCTGGCCGGATAGTGGCCCGTACCTCTCGATCGAGCCGTCGAACCCACCACAGAACCAGGTCAACATGGCTCCATCTGTGAAGCCGCTCGCCTCAAGGGTTCCAAGACTCATATACAGCGCCCCCCGGTCCTCGTAGTCGTCCAAGCCGATGTGTCCGCCGGGGGCCAGCGCATGAAGTGGGGTGCCCTCGACCGGCCAGACGAAGTCGATGTCCTTCGACTCAGCCGTCGGCGCTTCTGGCCCTGGCCACTCGACGGCCGTGGTCCTGAGAACAGCTCCGGGTACGCCGAGCTGAAAGGTCGTCCACTCGGGAAGGCTCTGGGTCGTTTCACTCTCGAGGGCGCTGCTCACGGCCGCGAGGCCAAGGCCAGGGATCACAAAGTCCCCGTCCTCGACGCTCTCTGAGCTCACGGCCACTCGAACCTCGCCCACGGGGTAGGTCGTCGTTGTGATCTCCGACCTGTTGCTTCCACAGGCCACCATCCATGCCGCTGCACACAGCCACACACTCTTCGCCATCATCAGAACCTCCCCACGACCTCGAGAGCAGCGCGACGGGAGGTGACCACCGGAAGCACGCTCACTGACCTCCGTGGCCTGTTTCGCCGCGCAGCCTCTCCATCGGAGAGCAGCTGCAATCCCCCCAGAGCGGGACCCGCAGCCAAGAAGATGAGCGGAGCCCAGCCGACAACTCCGTCGTCCGCGAGGGACCAGACAAAGGCGGTCGCTCCAAAGGTGAAGCTGGCCGCACCGAGGATGCCAGGAATCGGCGTTCGTCGAACGCCCGACTTTGAGAACGCCACACCATTAAGGAGGGGGGCATACGCCATGGTGGTGACCCCTCCCACCACGGCCAAACCTCCGAGGCCGAGCGCCACTAGCGAGCCCAGCGCACCTCCGGCCCCCATCCCCGAGATCGGCCGCCCGAAGTTCACCAAGGTGAGGATCGGCAGAACACCGACCGCAGCCACACCCGCACCCACCAGGTAGCTGCGCGTTCCCGGCATGCGGCGCACGAGCAGCGACGGACGGAGTTCCACCTCCGGGGCAGGCTCAGCGCCAACAAAGACCTCGTTCCCGGTCGGCTGCCCGAAGGCCAAGCTCGGCGTGAGGCACAGCACAGCGCCCAGGGCGAGGCGAGACAAGATGGGGGCAACGTCGGGCATGGTCCCTCCACACCCCATCGTGCAGTTGTCGTGCCTACGCCCCTCCCGCCCAAGGCCGCACTTCAACGAAGTGGGCTGTGCCGGTTCACCCACCGCCGCCATGAAGAGTGGGTGGAACGCACCGCCTCCTACTTACAGCGAAAGCCGATGTCCGAGCCCACAGCCCCATCGTCTGCAGCCCAGGTCCCATCCAGAGCCCGCACCACAAAGCTGTCGCCGTCGAGACGCCACTCGCGCACCATCTGCTCGCCGGTCGTTTGCGCATCCTCGAGGCCATTGCCCCAGTCGTCGCAGTAGGCCTTGGCGACCTCGGCGGTGATCCACACGACCGGCGCATCGCCACGAGCCTCGGGCATCGCCCCACCCTTCCAGTCCTTCAGGTACTGCTTGGGCGCTCCGGCTTCACGCGCGGCCGCCTGCTCCCAGGAAGGGTTGTAGGGCAGCCACTCGGCGAGCTCGGCATAGGTCACGGCCGAAGCCTCACCATCGTCGACCTTGAAGGTGATGACGTCGGTGGTGACCGTGCGCTCACGCCCCTCTTCGTCGACGTCGCTCCGCACGGTGGTCTCACGGGCAATCGCACGCAGACGCGCATCCTCGAAGGGATCGACGTAGTCGTCCATGTCGGCGACCGCCGAGAAGGTCGGGATCTCGACCTGACGGGTCGCCTCCGGGAGCGCCACCATCGGTGCTGGCGGCTCCTCGATGACCTCGGGCTCTTCGACGACTTCGGGCTCTTCGACGACCTCGGGCTCTTCGACGACTTCGGGCTCTTCGACAACCTCGGGCTCTTCGACGACTTCGGGCTCTTCGACGACCTCGGGCTCTTCGACGACCTCAGGCTCCTCGACGACTTCGGGCTCTTCAACCACCTCGGGCTCATCCGCATCGGCGACGGCATCGGCCGGCGTGAACAGCGGCTGGTCGGTGTAGCCAAGCGCCAGCGGATCTTCCTCGACCCACTTCTTGGGTAGCTCGAGCGCCTCACCTCCCTCGATCAGCCACTTCTCGGGAAAGGCAGAACCATCCTGCCAGTACTGCTCGACGACGACGCCCTTCTTGTCGACGAACTGGATGAACTGCGGCACCTCGGCCGGCGCCTGGGGCGTCTGAATCGGCCGCCCGTGCGCGTACATGGTCGTCTTCTTCGGCGGTGCCAGCTGAACGCCCTTTGGACCGGACAGGGCGGGCATCTCCGCCTCCATCGCCGCCTCGTAAAACGGGTGGTCGACGAGGTCCGAGGGCCACGGAAGCCCGTCCCACGCGTGCTTCTGCGAGAGCGTCCAGCGGCGCACGGCCTCGTCGTCCTGCTCAAAGAAGAACACCAGAGCGAGTTGGCGAGACATGCGGGCAATCCGGCCCGGAGACGCGGCTTCGTCGAGGCAGAGCGTCGATTTGTGCGTTCCCTTCAGGATCTCCTTGGCGCCACCCAGGTCAAAGGCGCGGAACGCCTCCTCGGCTTGGTCGAGGTGGGCCTCCCACTGGTCCGCCGTGTAGGGCTCGTAGCAGACCTCCTGCTGGGCAAACGCGGGAGCGGCGACAAACATCGAGAGAAGAAGAGCGGTGCGCAAACGGACCTCCGGGACGCCGTCCTAGCCCGAAAACGCCCGAGCCGGCATCGATCGTCCTCTCAAGAAGCGCAATGGCCGTCGCTGCAGGCTAAAACAGGACGTGCTCTTCCTGCTCTCCATGGCCTTCGCCGCGCCTTCCCTCGACGTCACCACGCGCGTGCCCGTCGCCTTCCCTGGGGCGGGGCTCGATCTAGGCGTGGAGGTCGTGCGCTGTACCGCCGAGGTTCAGGTTGCCGCGGATGGCTCGGTCTCTGACGTGCAGACTCCCCGCACCGAGGCCTGTCCAGAGCCGTTCGCCGCTTCGGTGGACAAGTCCGTCGCCTTGTGGCGCTTCGCCGCTCCTGGTGAGGCGACCACGACCGAAGTCCCATTCAAGTGGCGACTGAAGTCCACGGCGTGGCCGACGATGACGCCCGAAGAGCTCGCCAAGGTGATCGCCGCCCACGAGCCCGTGCCCCTCGACGTCGAAGGCTGCGAGCTACGCATGCGCATCGGCATCGACGGAAGCATCGACAAGCTCCGCTCGTCCTCGATCCCAGAATGCCTGGTCATGCCCCTCGGCCCGGCCCGCAATCCGAAGCGGCTTCGCAGAGAGGCCGATGGCAACGTGATCTGCACGACCCGGTTCACCTCGGACCGCGGCGTGGCCAGCGACATCGACCTGTCCGAGTGCCCCGAGAAGTGGCAGCTGCCCGCCGACATCGCCCTGCGCAGCTGGCAGTGGCAGACGGGTGAGTCGCTGTACCAAGACTACACGGTGCGCTTCGTCTTTCTCGTCGACTGAGCGACCGCGATAGACGCCGGGTGGAGACGCCCATGCCCTTCGACCCACAGACCGCCGTCGACGCCCTTCGCGCCGAACTCGCGCTTCCCTTCACCACCGCATCGCGTGCGCCGCTGCGGGACTTCGAGCGCTCTCCGGCGGCACGCCGCGTCGCCCGCATGGCCGACGACGCAGGCCTATACCTGTTCCACTACGAGCACCGAAGCGTCGGCGATCTGCCTGAGGACTGGGTTCCGGACCAGCAACCCGAGCTGGCTCTCGCACCGGAGTGGGCCGCCGGTGTGCTGCCCGAACCGAAGTACCAGTCCTTCCGCCACGACCTGCCGATTGGCGGCTTCAACCCCGGGCACCGCGCAAAGTGGAGCACCCACGAACTCTGCCACGGCCTGGTGGGCTTCGGCTGGTGGCCGGCGCAGTCCCCTCTCGCCCTTGCGACCGCAAGCCGACTGGCTGAGACACTCCCCGTCGCGCTCTGGTACTTCTTCGACGAGGCCATGCTGAACCGCTGCTCGGTCCACAAAGGCGCCGGCGCGCTGTTCCGCACCTATTGCGCCGACTGCGAGGCCATCGCCGCTCCACGACTCGACGACCCCGGCGCCAAGCAGCGCATCGCCGACGGCATTCGCTTCATCGACCGCGAGCTCGCCGCCATCGCGCGCACCCGCCGCGAGGGCCGACCCATCCCCAATCTGTGGGCCACCATCGACCTGTGCTCGGACGGCCTGGCCTACGCGGACGGACACGGTCGCCGCCTGCGCTCGGATGCCTTCAAGCACTTCGCCGCGCGCTTCGCCGTGGCGGGCGGCGGCATGAGCGCCGACCTCGATGCCCTCGAGCAGCGGGTTCTGCACGTGACCGCCGGAGTCCTCGGGCTCGCGGAGCCCCCACCCCTCGCCCCCTCCGCCGATGCCGGCCGCGCTCGCTGGCGCCTGCAAGATGTGGGCTGGCGCCTGCTCACCGTCTGGCACGAGTGCGAAGGTGAGGCCGCTGACGCGCTCTGGGCCATGGTCGACCACCTGGCCGACGGCATCGCCGCCACCCGCACGCTAGAGGGCCTCGACGCCGACGCCCGCATCGCCAAGGTGATTGCCGACTACCGAGAGCTGCTCGAGGAGTACGTGTTGCCGCCCGCCGACCACGTCTTCGGGGTGGGCTACCCCCTCGTCGACGGCTGGGGTTCGGCCTGGGAGCAGCTCGGCGACGGACTCGACAGCTCCGCGCCCAACGCGTCGCGCTTGCTCAAGCCCGACACCGCCCGTCGATTCGCCGACACCGACGCCTGGGTCCGGGAGCCCCTGCCCGCGCGCTATGCCCAGTGGTCACGAGCCCAAGAGCCAGCCCTCGCCGGCTTGATCGCCTTCGAGACAGCGATCTCGACGGTCAAGGCCGGTCCGGACGCCCCCCGCGTGCTCGCCGGAAGCGGCGACGCTGAGCTCGAACTGGTCGACGGTGCTCGCATTCTGAGGGCCGAGGTCGATCCCGTCGCACTCGCCGATGCGGTGGACGCCGGCGATATCTTCCGCGATGGCGATGCCCTCGGTGGCCTCGAGGACCTCGAGCCTGGGCCCTTCGCCGTTCTCGTCGCGAAGCCCGCCAAGGACCTGCTCGTGCTTGACCTTCCCATCGAAGCGGCGGATGCGATCGAGGCCGGCACCCTCGACGCACTCGAGCCGGAAGTCGCCGCATCGCTCGCCCAGCTCGGCGCCCTGGTGCCCAAGCGCTGGCGCGTCTAATCCGGCACACAACTGGCATCCCCGCCCGCGGACGCAGCGCTAGAGTGCCCGCATGCGACGCCCCTTCCCCATTCTCCGCGCCAAAGAAATCCACGCCATGCGTCGGGCCGGCAAGTCTGCTGCCCGCACCCTCAACGCGGCCTGCGAAGCCGCGGTGGTCGGCGCCACGACGGGCCAGATCGACGCCGTGGTCGCGGCCCACACCGAGGCCGAGGGCGGACGCTGCGCCCAGTACCTGTACGACGTCGACGGGGCGATCTTCCCGGCTCACGTGTGCACTTCGGTGAACAACGTGATCTGCCATGGCATTCCAGGCCCGCGGGAGCTTCTCGACGGCGACATCGTCAACATCGACGTCACCACAGAGCTCGAAGGATGGCATGGAGACACCTCCCGCACCGTCTTGGTGGGCACGCCAAGCCCCGAAGCCGCACACGTCGTCCAAGTGGCCTCGCGGGCTCTGCAGATTGGCATCGACGCCGTTCGACCCGGCGCCCGTCTCAACGTGATCGGCGAGGCCATCGAGGCCTTCGCGAAGTCGCAAGGCTGCACGGTCGTCAAGGAGTTCGGCGGTCACGGCATCGGCCGAAAGATGCATCTTCAGCCGCACGTCAATCACCACAAGAGCTTGATCGCCGGCCCGTTCATGGTGCCGGGCATGTGCTTCACCATCGAGCCGATGGTGTGTCTGGGCGATGCCGATCTGCGGGTGCTCGACGACGAGTGGACGGTGGTCACCCAAGACGGAAGCCTGTCGGCTCAGGCCGAGCACACCATCCTCGTCACCGACGACGGCGCGGAGATCTTGACCCTCGCCTAGTCCTCGACGCGGGCCAGGAAGAACACCTTCCGCCGGCCCTGTTCGCCGGCCACACGCTCGCGCCCCCAGAGCAGGAAGGCGTCGCCCCAGGGTGCCGCCCCCGTCGCCCACGCCCGCAGCACGTCCTCGTCGACGATACGCTCCTCTTCGCGCTCTTGAACCACATCGCCATCCGCAATGCGCTTGCTGATCAGCCGCGCACCCGAGGCAAAGCGCAGCGTGACCCCCTGATCATCGACGCCCACCGCGACCCGCTCACTGACGGTCGGGTAGAGCTGCTCGCCCATCTCGAAGCTGTGCGTCCAAGTGAGCTCGCCCTGCTCCGAGATCAGGGTCGCAAAAGCATGGGTGTGCTGCCACCCCGCGAACACCCGGCGGGTCACCGTCCGCGTCTGCATGCGTCCGTTCACCGTCACCGTCTCGGTCACCGTCTCGGTGCGGTACACCGGCTCGATGGCCTCGCCGACCAACAACACGCCTTGCGGATGCTCGATCAGGTCGTGGGTAATGAGTTGGTAGCCGACCCGAAGCTCTTGGCCGGACGCCCGCTTGCGCTCCGCCTTTCGCTCGAAGCGCTCTTGTCCCCGATCCGAGAGGTACGAGAAGAAGCCCGGCATCTCGGTGAAGCTCGTCGTCTTCAGCCACTCCCGACCCTGGTCGCCGAACCGGGCCACGTAAAGACCCTGGGCTCCGAGCGAGCGTGCACCCGCCGCGTAGGTGCCGATCACCAAGCGTCCGCCGGGCTGCTCGACCCACTGCGCGCTGATCAGGTTCGGCTCGTCTTCCTGTGGCGACACGGACTCAAGCCGCTCCAGCAGACCACTCTCGGCATGCATCAGCCAGGAGGTCCGCCGGCGTCGACGGGCATCGTGAACCACGACGTCAATCCCGCCCGCGCCCGAAGCCACCATGCGCTGAAAGCCAAGTCGCCTGGGCAAGTCGGGGTCCCCGACCGTGCGCATCGATGCGCCACCACCGGCCTCGCCGAGCAAGATCACCGACGAGCTCGGCGTCAACGCTCGCACATACACGTCCGTGCCATCGACGACGATCTGGCGTGGCACGACTCGGCCTCCCCCGTCGAATAGCTGCAGACCGACGCGGCCCGGACGCACCGGCACCTCGACGACAAGCACCTCGCGAGGGCCCCGCGCGTCGAAGAGCAAGAACAACGCATCCCCGTCGCGATGCCAGTCGACGAGCTGCGCGCTCCTGGGAAGCTCGAGCAGCGTGGCGTCGACGGGCTCGAGCGCCGCGTCGTACCAGGTGATCTCAGCGACCTCCGCCCCGCCCTTGAGCAGCACGACGCCGTCTGGCTCGGCCACGGCCATCGGAACCAGCCAGGTGCCTCGCTCGAGCGGGACCTCGGCACGGGCCCCGGTGAACACCTCGTCGAGTTGATGCACCGGGGCGGCGAGCGCCAGTGACATCAGCAGCGCAAGCATCACCGCCAGAACACGTTGTTGTCGAGCGGCTTGCGACCCACGAAGGTCTTGTTCGCCGGCACGCTGTCGTCGCCGAAGCCGATGGCGATGCCGCAGAGCACCGTGTGGTTGTCCGGAATGTCGAGCTCGCTCCGCAGCAGGTCGGGGAAGCCACGCAAGGCCGCCATCGCGCAGGTCTGCACGCCGCGTTCTTCAAAGGCGAGAAGCAGGGTCTGCATCCACATGCCGACGGTCAGCGCGGTGCCTACGCCAAACTTCTTGTCCATGCAGACGATGGCGACGTGCGGCGCATCGAAGAGCTGGTAGTTGCGAGCGGTGGCGGCCATGCGCGCTGCGATGTCCTTTCGAGCCACGCCCATGTGTCCATACAGCTCGACGGCACACTCGATCTGCAGCGTCCGGTACTCGTCGTGGAAGACCTCGACGGGGTGGTCCGGCGTGTCGAACTCGCCCGCATAGAACGACTCGACCATGCGCTTCGAGATGCGATCACGCGCCTCTCCCGACACCATGTAGACGCGCCAGGGCTGCACATTGCAGTTGCTGGGTGCCCACTGGGCGAGCTCGAGGCAATGGCGAAGGGTGGCCTCGGGGACGGGATCGGGCTTGAAGCCGCGCACGGAGCGACGCTCTCGCACGGCGCGTTCGAAACTCATGAACTCTCCGAAGACGACCGCTAGGGGCAGTCGCCGGTATGCACCTGGTCGGTCTCGAACACGTAGCACCAGCGGTAGCCAGCGTCCGGGCGGACCGTAATTACGAAGTCACGTGCGGTGCCCTCGAGCTCGGCGTGTACCTGGTGAAGGCCAGGCTCGAGCTCGATTTTTCGAGGCGTGCGACCGACGGGCTTGCCGTCGACGGTCAGATGGGCGGTCGGCGGCGCTGAGAGAAGCTTCACGGTCACCGGACCCGGCGGAACCACAGGCTCCGGAGCCGGCCGAATCGACGACGACGGCCGTGGACGTGGGCTCGGTGCGGCGACGGGCGCGGGCGCAGGCGGCTCCGGCTCAGCGACTTCCACCGGCGCCGGCTCCTCGACCTTGGGCTCCGGAGCCACGGGCCGCGGCGCTGGATTCGGCGGACCGGGGACGCGCACCTCGGTGGTCTGCTTCGCGACGGGCGCCACGAAGAAGTAGACCAGGCCGCCCAGTCCCACCCAGAACAGGATGAACGCCAGAGCCGAGAAGCGCACCAGCCAGAACAGCGGCCCACGCCGACGGGTAACGATCTCGTCAGAGGGGTCGTCGGTCAGCGTGCCAAGCGGACCGGCCACATGCCCGACCTCGCTGGTTCCGGAGCGGCTCTCGCCAGGAAGTGGCCCAAACAGCGGGTCGCCGCCTGGGCCAGGGGACGTCTCGGTCGCCAGTCCCATGCCACCGCCGGTCGAGCCGGGCGAGCGAATCCGCGTGGGAGGCATAGGCGGTGTCTCGCCTTTTGGCCCTCGCGCGGCGAGCGGAAGTGCGGGGGCATTGAGAGGACCGCCAATCTCGACGGTGGGCTCAGCATCGCCCGTCAGCTTCATCGCCGGGGCGTTCCAGGTTCGCTCGCCGCGAAGTACAGCGATCAGCGTGTTGCAGTCGGGAATGCGCTCATCGCGGGAGATGGCGAGCGCTCCGCGAATGGCCAGATCGAAGCGCGGGTCGAGACCCGGGTTGTACTCGAGGGGGGGCACGATGTCGCCGGCTACCACGGCATTGTAGATGGCGAGAGTGTCATCCCCGGGGAAGGTGCGCTGGCCCGTGACGAGCTCGTAGAGGATGCAGCCGAGCGACCACACATCGGCGCGCACGTCGACGCTGCGCGCATCGCGGATCTGCTCTGGCGCCATGTAGGCCGGGGTACCCATCGCAACGCCTTGCCGGGTCTGCCCCGCACCACTCGCCGCCTCTTCGACGAGCACCTTAGCCAGACCAAAGTCGGTCACCATCGGCACAAAGCCAGCGGGAGTCTCGGCGAGCAAGACATTCGCGGGCTTGAGGTCGCGGTGCACGAGACCCGCGTCGTGTGCCTTGCGCACCCCGGCCACGATGCCCAAGAACAGCGTCTCAGCGGTTGGAACTGGAAGCGCGTAGTCTTCGAGCGCCTTTTCGAGAGACGGACCCTCGATGTACTCCATCAGCAGGCCTGGCTGACCATCGACCTCGAGCACGTCGGTAACCGTGACGATGTTCAGGTGATCCAGCGTGGCTTGCACGCGGCCTTCGCGGAGCATTCGCTCGCGGATACTCCGGCTTGTGACCGAGAGAACCTTGAGGGCGTGCCAGGTCCCGAGGGACTTGTGCTTCACGCGATAGACCACCGCCGTTCCGCCGTACCCGATGATCGAGTCGACGATGTAGCGGTCGATGACGGCGCCGTTGGAGAGCATCTTCGCCGATGAGCTTACAGCAGGTCCCCCACCGTAGCGAGGCGTTTGCACGGTTCAGACGCTAAGGGTAAGGCCTCGCCGCGTCCCAATCGGGCGCGCGACCGCCCGAAGAGGCAGGAGAGAACATGGCTGCCCACTGGATTCTGTCGCTGGACGACACCTTCGTCGAGACCGAGCTGGACGGCCAGACGGGCTTCGTTCGTGACGATCAGGCCGTGATCCTCGCCCCCTTCGAGACCGACGTCAGCGCGGACGCGGCTCTCGATCAGATCGCCTCTGAGGACGAGGGCGTCATCGAGCGCATCGCGCGCAGTGGTGACCAGATCCGCCGCGAGGCCGTGCTCATCGAGCGTCGCGATCCCGGCATGAGCCGCTTCGCGCTGCAGGGCTTTGCCGCCACCGAGGGTTCGCTGTTGGCGGTCGCCTTCTACTACGAGCAGCCTGCGGATCGCGAGTGGGCCATCGCCGCCTTCGAGTCCGTCGACGTCGCCTAGCGAAGCCTCAACGACGACGACGCAGCAGTAGCGGCGTCGCAAGCAGCAGCCAACCGACCGGCGCACCGGGTGTGTCGCAGCCACAGCGCTTTGGATCCGGCTCAACGCCCGTGTCGGCGTCGGCGTCCGTGTCCGCATCGGCGTCCGTGTCCGCATCGGCGTCGGTGTCCGCATCCGCGTCGGTGTCCGCATCCGCGTCGGCGTCGGCGTCGGCGTCGGCGTCGGCGTCTGCGTCTGCGTCTGCGTCGGCGTCGGCGTCGGTATCCGCATCGGCGTCGGTATCCGCATCTGCGTCGGTATCGGCGTCTGCGTCCGTGTCCGCATCGGCGTCGGTATCCGCATCTGCGTCGGTATCGGCGTCTGCGTCCGTGTCCGCATCGGCGTC
>JAGSGY010000161.1 GCA_023954855.1 Pseudomonadota bacterium
CGGCATCTGCAAGATCATGGGAAGGCAGCCACCAACCGGGTTCACGCCTTCCTTCTGGAAGAGCTCCATGGTGCGGCGCTGCTGCTCTTCGGGCTGCTCGGCGTACTTCTCGCGGATCTCGGTGAGCTGCGGCTGAATCGCCTGCATCCGCTGGGAGCTCTTGAAGCCCATGTGAGTGAGCGGGAAGAGCACGCCCTTGACAATCACCGTCAGCGAGATGATCGCCAAGCCCCAGTTGCCCACGAAGCCCTGCAGGAAGACCAGAAACGCGAGCAAGGGGTTGGAGAAAACCGCGAACCAACCGTAGTTCTGCAACACACCGAGGTCGGGGTGCAGCCGATCGAGGTTGAAGCGGGTCTTGTCCCCCACATAGAAGCGGAAGCTCTCGCTGTGTACAGCGCCGGCGGCCAGGCTGTTCGCGACGACGTAGTGATCGCCGTAGGTCGCCTCTTCCTCGCCCTCTCCCCGCTGGGAGAAGTACAGCACGCCGTTGGACTCGGCCTCGGGCAGCAGGCCGGCGACGAAGTAGCGGTCGGCGATTCCGAACCAAGCGACCGGCCCCTCGCTGATGCGGTCCGTCTCGACATTGCCGAGATCGGTCTCCCAGTCCTGGCCGGCGTCGACCACGGCGTAGGGCCGCAGCTCGTTGTCGTAATAGCCAGCGCCCGGGTTCATCTCGGCGTGCACCCCAATCCACAGCTTGCTGTCGACCGGTCCCGAGGTGGAGGTCCAGGTGGTATCGACCGCGAGGTGACAGGGCACTTCCTCGGTCTCGGCCACCTCGGTGTAGGTGTGGCGAATCGCAACGCCGTCATCGGTGACGCCCACCAAGACGAGCTCTCCGCCTCGGTTGCTCTCGACGCCGAAGCGCGGCAGCACCTCGAGATCGCCAGTACCGACCGCGGCCACGGTGCTC
Source organism: Pseudomonadota bacterium (assembly GCA_023954855.1). Classification (GTDB taxonomy): domain Bacteria; phylum Myxococcota_A; class UBA796; order UBA796; genus M1803. Next base: position 917 of record JAGSGY010000161.1, read on the forward strand.
CTCGGTCCCGCCATCGTGAGCGGTCCGGGTGCATCCCCGTAGGGGGTCCAGCCCGGGTAGGAGTCGTAGAACGGCGTGAACGAAGCGGCCTTGCCCCACAGGGTCTGAATGTCCAGCGGCGCTTCGACCTCTGGCAGGACCAGGTCGTGCAACCCTCCGCCCTCGGTCGAGACCTTGGCGACGAAGTCACACGCCTCGAACTCGAGCTGCTGAACGGGCAGGGACGACGTGGAGGCGGTCGCCACCGGGATCACGGGCTCGACGGGCTCGACGCTCTCGACCGGAAGCTCGCCCTCGACGACAGCTTCAGTACCCTCGAACGGCCCATACATCGCGATCCAGGCGTAGTAGACCGCCAGGGTCAGCAAGATCGCGGTGATGGTACGACGGTCCAAAGATCAGGCCTCGAGGGGCGGCACGGGATCGTGGCCGCCGGGGTTGAAGGGGTGGCAGGAGCAGATCCTGCGGGTGGTCAGCCAGGTGCCCCGAAGGGGTCCGTGAACCGTGATGGCCTCGACCCCGTAGGCCGAACAAGTTGGGACGAAGCGACAGCTAGGAGGCGTCCAGATCGAGATGTACCGCCGGTAGAAGCGAATGATTCCCACCAGCAGTCGCCCGATCACGCCTGCCGCCCCAAGCGGTCCATGGCTCGTCGAACATCGCTCCGGAGAACCGATGCATCCGCCTGAGCCGCCGAAGGTCGCGCGATGAACACCAAGTCGACAGCACCGAGCTCACGACCCACCCGCTCATGACGGATGGCCTCACGCAGCCGACGCTTGACCCGATTCCTCACCACGGCGTTTCCCACCTTGCGGGAGACGGTAAGACCAAAGCGAGGTCCGACAAGGGCATTGGGCATCGCACAGACACGAAGATGTGCCGTCGAGACGCGCCGCCCACGCCGCTGGACTCTGCGAAAATCCGCGGAGCGACGAAGTCGCACCGCTCTAGGAAATCCGCGGATCGCCAGGCCGCGCTCGGCCACCGACTCGGCTAGTGCTTCTTAGAGGCGATGGCGACGGACAGGCGCTTGCGGCCCTTTGCCCGACGGCGACGAAGGACGTTGCGTCCACCGTTGGTGGCCTTGCGGGCGCGGAACCCGTGGGTCCGCTTACGCTTGAGGTTGTGCGGCTGGTAAGTGCGCTTCATCTGGGCCTCCGTACTGCCCTCGCGCCTTGGTTGCGCGCGTGCGGCTGTAGATTCTTGGGTGGTCCGAAAAGGTGGCTCGGACGCACGGCGGCGCCCACTATCCCGCGGTCGTGGACCAAGCAAGCACTAGCCGAGCGTTGCCGAGCGCCCCAAATCGGGCGGGAAACGGCGCCATCAGCGCGTTGAGGTGAGACCAATCCGCTATTGTTCGGCCGATCCCGACGGCCGATGTTCGCCGCTACAGCCCCTGCAAAGGCGCCTACGAGCGGGATCGCTGCCCATCGCCTGATCGCGGTGTGTTCAGTCGCTTGTCCAATGTCGACGGGGCCTGTTAGCGTGCGTAGCCCCACCAAGCGCCTCCCCCGAGACCCGGGCCCGGCGAGCGGCACGCGCACGGGACGTCGATGGACTCTTCTGAACTCTGGGACCGTCTCCTCGAGGCCATGCAACTTCGCATTGGCCGCGAGGATGTCGAGATCTGGCTGACCACTGCGCGGCCACTCAAGCTCGAGGGCGATGTGCTCGGGCTCGAGGTCGCCAACCGGTATTACCGGGACTGGATCACCGAGAACTACCTCGCCGATCTCGTCGGGGAGGCATCGGCCTTGCGTGGCCGTCCCACCCGAGTCGAGCTCATCACTCAGGATGCACACGACGGCGTCGAGGAGCGCGGTAGCGGTGAGCAGCCCCGGGCGATCGGCGTCTCAGCGAACCAGACCTTCGAGAACTTCGTCGTCGGAGAGTGCAATCAGTTCGCTCACGCCGCGGCGCGTGGCGTCGCAGACACGCCCGCCGAGCAGTACAACCCGCTGTTCGTGTGGGGCTCGACGGGGCTCGGCAAGACCCATCTCATGCACGCGGTCGCCAACCACATCCTGGCCACCGATCCCTCCGCACGCATCGTCTATGTGACGGCGGAGGACTTCATGAACGACATGATCAACTGCCTCCGCTACAAGCGCATGGAGGACTTCAGGAACAAGTACCGCAAGCGCGCAAGCGTGCTGCTCGTCGACGACGTGCAGTTCCTCTCGGGCAAGGAGCGGACCCAAGTCGAGTTCTTCCACACCTTCAACGCGTTGGTGAACGGCGGGCGCCAGATCGTGCTCACGGCGGACGTGGACCCAAAGGACATCGACAAGCTCGAGCCACGGCTGCGTACGCGCTTCGAAGGTGGACTGCTCGCCGACATCTCGGCACCCGACAAGGAAACGCTCCTCGCGATCCTCCAGCAGAAGTCCGAGCTGCAGGGCATGGCCATCCCCAGCGACCTGGCAGACGCCATCGCCAATCAGGTCGAGGGCAACATCCGCGAGCTCGAGGGCATCCTCAACCGTCTCGCAGCGCTGCACACCTTCTACAACCGTCCTCTGACCCTGGACTTCGCCCGCGACAAGATGCCCAACATCTTCCGGGCCTCCCCGACCATCTTGACGGTGCCGGCGATCATCGAGGCTGTGGCGCGATTCCACAGCTTGCGAAGCGCAGACCTCACCGGCGACAAGCGCACCCGTACCCTCACCCGGCCCCGTCAGATCGCCATGTTCTTGGCGCGTCGCTACACCAGTCTGTCCTTCCCAGAGCTGGGCCGAGAGTTCGGCGGGCGCGACCACTCGACCATTCAGTACGGCTTCAAGAAGGTCGCAAAGCAGGTCAAAGACGACGCCGACCTGGCCTACAAGATCAAGCTGATCGAGCAGAGCCTCAAGGTCCGCGCACGATGAGCCACCTCCACACCTCACTCGACTCGACCCCTGTGGACAACCTGGGGAACAACCCTGGGGAGATCCAGGGGACGGATCGGGGAGCAAACTGTGGATGCTCAGCGGGCCTATCGACCGCGCGCGAACTCGAACGCGCCATCCCCAACTCCATCCCCTGAGTCGGTGCGGTCATCCCCTGGATCTATCCATACCGATCTCGCCCGACCTTCCTCGCTTTTCACAGTTACTCACAGCATCCACAGCCCCTACTACTACTGCGATCCAGAACCAGATCCACACTGGGGTGGTAGGAAGGGCCGGCCAAAGGAGCAGCCTCCATGGACCTCTTCATCGACCGTGACGCTCTCGCTCGCGGGCTAGCGCGAGTGCAAGGCATCGTGGAGCGCCGCGGTACCCACCCGGTTCTCTCTCACGTGCTTCTGCGCGCCCGCGACGGCTCCCTTCGAGTGACGGCAACCGACACCGAGGTCGCCTACATCGGAGACATTGCCGCCAATGTCGAGAAGGCGGGCGAGATCGCCGTCGACGCGGCCCACTTCTTCCAGGTCGTGCGCACCCTTCCCGACGCAACTGTCCGGTTGGTGATGGGTGCGGGCAGTCGCCTCGAAGTCACCAGTGGTCGGGCTTTCTTCCGGCTGCCGGGAACCGCAGCTGAGGAGTACCCGGCCCTGCCGGCCTTCGACGGTCGCGGATCGGTGACCGTGAGTGAGGGCGAGCTGCTTCGTCTCGTCGAACAGACGGCGTTTGCAGTCTCCACGGACGACAGCCGCAGCGGGTTCAACGGCGCCGATATCAAGCAGATCGAGCACGTCGATGGCGCTCGGATGCGCTTCATCGCGACCAACGGCCACCGGTTGGCGGTCGCCTCGTCCAGCTTCGAAGGTGATCTGGCGGTGACGCCGCGCATGCTGGTGCCCCGCAAGGCGCTGGCGGTGATGAAGAAGCTGCTGGATGCCGAAGAGAGCAGTGTGGAGCTGGCGTTCGGTGACGGCGCCATGCGTCTGACCCGCGGTGGCGAGACCTTCTGGTTCCGGATGCTCGATGGCGACTTCCCGGCCTGGGAGCAGCTGCCCCGCGGTGGCAAGCAGAAGGCTGTGGTGCTCAAGGACGAGCTGACGTCGACCCTTCGTCGTGTCGCCATCTTGGTGCAGGACAAGGTCCGCGCCGTGAAGTTCGCGTTCACCGATGACGAGCTGCAGATCCAGGTCCACAACGTCGATCGCGGCGAGGTCAAAGAGGCGCTGCCCATCGAGTTCGAGGGCGAGCCCATCACGATTGGCTTCAATGTGAAGTACCTGGCCGAGATGGTCGGCGCGCTCAAGGGCGACAAGGTGCAGCTGTCGATGGCCCACCCGCTGGGCCCCTGCGAGGTTAGCGACCCCGACAGCGACGATGCCTTCTTCATCATCATGCCGATGCGTCTGGACTGATGGGACCCGCGCGCGGAGTTCCTTGGCGGGCCGCTGAATAGACCTCCCGTCGCCGTCTGGAGCCCTTTCGTGTCCTCGGTTGCCGTCTCGTCAGTCGCGTGCTTCAGCACGATCCCTCCTCAACAATCGTGGAATCGCTCCGCGATCGCCCGAGTCCCTGAGATGGCCCTCAGTCGCCTCGCTCCGCCTTTTCCAGCAGCCTGCTAGATGCGCGCAATACGCCTCGCCACCGAGGGCTTTCGCAACCTGGAGCCGTTCGAGCTCCACACCGACGCCCAGTTCGTGGTCTTCCACGGCGACAACGCCCAGGGCAAGACCAATGCGCTCGAGGCGGTCTATTGGGCCGCGACACTCAAGCCTCTGCGCGGCAAGCGGGTCGGCGAGCTGGTTGGCTGGGAGGCGGAGACCGCTCGAGTCGCCCTCGACGTCGTCCACGAGGGACTGACCAGGCGGTACCGGGTCGACTATGCCGGCGGACAGCGACAGATCCGGGTGGACGGCAAGCCGCCGAGTGAGCTGTCGGACTACTTTGCCGGAGTGCGGGCCATCGCCTTTGCTCCATCGGACGCCGCGATCGTGGATGGGGAGCCGGCGAGGCGCAGGGCCTGGGTCGACCGGGCCACGTTCACCCGTCAGCCTGCATACTTGGCTCTGGTCCGCGCCTATCGTCGAGCTCTCGGCCACAAGGCTGCCGCACTCAAGGGCCAGGGCGACTCCACCTTGCTCGATGTGTACGACGAGCAGCTCTCCTCGCTCGGAGCTCGGGTGACCGAGCGGCGCACGTCCCTTCTCGATGCGCTCACTCCGCATGTTCGCGAGGTCCATCGCACGATTGCCGGTGGAGAGCGCGAGCTCGGGCTCAGGCTTCGCACCAAGGCTGTCGGCGACGATCTATCGGCCCGGACGGCTGCTCTGCGCGAGGCCATGGCGGCGAGTCGCGAGCTCGATCTGCGGCGGGGCTTCACCTTGGTCGGACCCCACACCGACGAGCTCGTGCTCACGCTCGATGGCAAGGCCCTTCGAACCTTCGGTTCGCGTGGGCAAGTGCGGAGTCTCGTGATCTCCCTCAAGCTGGCCGAGCTGCTGGCGGCCAAGGAGGCCGGGGTCACGCCCCTGTTTTTGCTCGATGATGTGAGCAGCGAGCTCGACAGGGCGCGCACTGGGCGCCTGGTGGCGGTTCTTGCCGAGCTCGGTGCACAGGTGTGGGTGAGTACGACGGCGCCGGAAC
>JAGSGY010000066.1 GCA_023954855.1 Pseudomonadota bacterium
CGGACCTATGACAACTACTCGACGGCGACCGGCATCTAGATTCCCTAAATAGTCTCGCGAGTACTCCATCCCTTTCATTTCTTATCGGTCCCGCCCCGGCCTGAGGCTCGAATGCGCATCCAGAACTCACTGACAGTCTTCGCCGGCGTCTTGTGCATCGCACTCTTCGCGCCTGCGTGTGGAAGCGGCTCCTTCGATGTCGACCCACAAGACAGCGGAACCACCGAGACCGACACCGACACCGACACCGATTCCGACGCTGACACCGATGCCGACAGCGACACGGACAGCGACACAGATACCGACGTCATCCTCACCGCCTCGGACTGCACCGCAGAGTGCGGCGACGACTGGTGCATCCCCCACCCCGCTCTCGGCGATTCCTGCGCGACCGAGTGCCATCCCGAGCGGCGTGCCGCGGATGGCTTGTGCTGTCCCCTCGGGTCCGAAGCGGTCTCCGGTACTTGTCCCCTCCCCGACCTCTGGGTCGCGCGCGATCGCCTCGCCGGGAACCTGAGCCAGGAGACCAAGAACTTCGGGTCGGACTCGTGCGAGCTGCTCGAGGGCTGCATCAACGCCGCCGGCAACCGCAAGCTGCTTCGCTTCGACACCACGACCCCGAACACCGGCGTGGGCGACCTGCACTTCGGTGACCCGAACACGGCCAGCGACCTGTTCGTGTACAGCGACTGCCACAACCACTACCACTTCGAGTCCTACGCGGCCTACGACCTGCGCGACGACGTTGGCAACATCGTCGCCACGGGTCACAAGCAGGCCTTCTGCCTCATGGACTTCGAGACCTGGGGTGCTGAAGGCCGGGGCGAGTACACCTGCGGCTACCAGGGCATCGCTGCGGACTGGGCCGACACCTACAGCGCCTACCTCGACTGCCAGTGGGTCGACGTCACCGACGTTGCACCCGGCGACTACCAACTCACCGTTCGCGTGAACACCGAGCAGTACGTCGCAGAGTCGGACTACACGAACAACAGCACGCAGACGCCGGTCACCATCCGATAGACCGCGCTGCAGCGCACCGGGACCCCGTCCAGCCTCGGCTCGGCGGGGTCTTGTCGTCTGAGGGCGACTGGCGGTTCGTCACCATTCCGCAACGCGATCCGTCGGCTCGTGGCCAAGCGAGCCAACCGGGCTAAGGGGCCGTTCTCCCTGGAGTCCGCCGCATGGGCAAGCACGAGAAGTTTCAGCCAATCCCCTCCTTCGAGACGAACCCCGCGCAGTACCGCCACTGGTCGCTGGCCTTCGATGGCGCGGTCGCCACACTGACGTTGGGCATCGACGAGAACAACGGCATGCGCTCGGACTACCTGCTCAAGCTCAACAGCTACGACGTCGGCGTCGATATCGAGCTTCGCGACGCCATCGAGCGTCTTCGCTTCGAGCACCCCGAAGTTCGCACGGTCGTGATCACCAGCGACATTCCGCGCGTGTTCTGCGCCGGCGCCAACATCCGCATGCTCGCCAGCTCGACGCACGCCTTCAAGGTGAACTTCTGCAAGTACACCAACGAGACCCGCGTGGGCATTGAGCAAGCGTCCGCCGAGTCGGGCGTGACCTTCATCGCGGCCTGCAACGGCACCGCTTCGGGTGGCGGCTACGAGCTGGCCGAGGCTTGCAACGAGATCTACCTCATCGATGACGGCTCCTCTGCCGTCAGCTTGCCCGAGGTCCCCCTTCTTGGCGTGCTTCCCGGCACCGGCGGCCTGACCCGTCTGGTCGACAAGCGTAAGGTCCGTCGTGACATCGCCGACGTGTTCTGCACCAAGGCCGAGGGCTTCCGCGCCCGCGACGCCGTGAAGTACCGCATCGTCGACGGTTCGTTCCCCCGCTCGAAGTGGGACGCCGGCATCGCCGCAAAGGCCTCCGAGGCTTCGGCTCGCCACGCCACTCGCTCCGAGACCGGCGTGACACTGACCCCCTTCAAGGTCGACGTCACCGAGACCTCGCGTCACTACACGACCGTCGACCTCGACCTCGACCTCAAGGCCCGCCTAGCCACCATCACCGTGAAGGCGCCGACCGAGGCCGCACCCGCCGACGCCGCAGCCCTGCGCGCCGAAGGTGCCGAGACCTGGTCCTTCCGCGTCTGGCGTGAGCTGCACGATGCCCTGCAGCACCTTCGCTTCAACCACCCGACCCTCGGCTTGATTCTGTTCAAGACCACCGGCGATGCGAGCGCCGTGCTCGCGCATGACGCCACGCTCTACGCCGCCAAGGGCGACTGGTTCGCCGACGAGGTGCTCTGGTACCAAGCCCGCACGCTGCGCGCCGTCGACAACACGTCGCGCTCGATGTTCGCGCTCATCGACGAGGGCAGCTGCTTTGTCGGCTCGCTCTTCGAGATTCCGCTCGCCTGCGACCGGTCGTACATGCTCGAAGACGAGGATGGCGCGGTCACCGTTCAGGTCACCGAGGCCTCCGGCGGCGCCTACCCCATGGCCACGAACATGACTCGCCTTCAGTGTCGCTTCGCTGGCGAGCCCGAGAAGGTGAACGAGGCCCTCGAGGCCGGCTCCACCATCGATGGCCCCGACGCCTACGACATGGGCCTGGTGACCATGGCTCCCGACGACATCGACTGGGAAGACGAGATTCGCATCGCCATCGAGGAGCGCGCCAGCCTATCCCCCGATGCGCTCACCGGCATGGAGCAGAACCTGCGCTTCGTCGGTGCCGAGACCCCTGAGTGCAAGATCTACGGTCGCCTCTCTGCCTGGCAGAACTGGATCTTCCAGCGCCCCAACGCCACCGGCGACGACGGTGCCCTGACCCTCTTCGGTCAGCCCGAGCGCCCGACCTTCGACTGGCGTCGTACCTGAGCCCCATTGGGGCGCCGTCAATTTGACGACGACCCCATGCGAGATGGCCCGTTCTGGGGTACTTCGTGGGACCCGTCGGCTGCGCGTCGACATCCACCTGCGGAGGCACTCTCATGGCTGGCATCGACTACTCGCAGCTCATCCCCAACAATGTCGACCTGTCCTCGGACCGCCGCCTTCAGCGCGCCCTCGAGAAGTGGCAGCCCGCCTACCTCGACTGGTGGAAGGACATGGGGCCCGAGGGCTGGCAGGCCAAGGACGTCTACCTTCGCACTGCCGTGAGCACCGAGCCTGGCGGCTGGGCCATGTTCGACATGGTGCGCATGCCCGACTACCGCTGGGGCATCTTCCTCGCCGACAAGGTCGAGGACCGCAAGATCGGCTTCGGCGACCACATGGGCGAGCCTGTCTGGCAGACGATTCCCGGTGAGTACCGCAACATCCTCAGCCGGATCATCGTCACCCAGGCGGACACCGAGCCCGCCTCGGTCGAGCAGCAGCGCTACCTCGGCGCCACCGCCCCGTCGCTCTACGACATGCGGAACCTCTTCCAGGTCAACGTCGAAGAGGGTCGCCACCTGTGGGCCATGGTCTACCTGCTGCACGGCTACTTCGGACGCGATGGCCGCGAAGAGGCCGAAGAGCTGCTCGCCCGTCGCTCCGGTGACGAGGACAAGCCCCGCATTCTCGACGCCTTCAACCAGCTCTGCCCCGACTGGCTGACCTTCTTCTGCTTCACGACCTTCACCGATCGCGACGGCAAGTACCAGCTGGCCGCCCTCGCTGAGTCGGGCTTCGACCCGCTCTCGCGCACGTGTCGCTTCATGCTGACCGAAGAGGCCCACCACTTGTTCGTCGGCCAGATGGGCGTCGAGCGCGTGCTGCGCCGCACCATCGAGCTCATGAAGCAGGACCCGAACGAGGACGTCACGAACCTCGGCGGCATTCCCTTCGACATTATCCAGAAGTACGTGAATTACTGGTTCTCCTACTCCATCGACCTGTTCGGCTCCGAGGTCAGCAGCAACGCTGCCGACTTCTTCGCAGCGGGCATCAAGGGTCGCTACCGCGAAGACAAGTACGAGGAGCACACCGCTCTCGGCCAGATCAAGCAGGTCACCAAGCTCGTCGACGACCGTCTGACGGTCGAGGAGATCCCGCTCCGCAACGCGATGAACGAAGTGCTGCGCGACGACTACGTCGCCGACTGCGTGAAGGTCGTCGAGAAGTGGAACCGCGCCCTGTCGAAGCTCGACACCGACCTGCGCATCAAGCTCCCAAGCAACCGCTTCCACCGTCGCCAGGGCATCTACGCCACGCACAGCTACGACATCGACGGAAACCCGATCAGCGCCGAGGCCTTCGAGGCGCACCGCGATGAGTGGCTGCCGACCGCCGCCGACCGCGAGTACGTCGCGAGCCTGATGAAGCCCGTCTACGAGCCCGGCAAGATGGCCAACTGGATTGCCGCCCCGAAGAAGGGCATCAACGGCCAGGAGACGCAGTTCGAGTACGTGCGCGTCTAGACGCCTGCTATTTTGATCGGGTGAATAGAGCCTTCCCACTGATTGCCGCGCTCGCACTGGGCGCTGCCGCCGACGCCAAGCCGAAGAAGGGCTGGGAGACCACGCCGTACTTCGAGCCGATCCTCTCCGCGACCGCGGCGCTGGTGGGCGGACAGAGCGTGGTGCAGACCCAAGCCGGCGGCATCGTCGGTCTGCAGTACCTCTACCGCAAGCCCCGGCCGTGGTGGGCAGGCCGCAGTCGTCTACGCGCCGTAGGCATCTACGCGCCGATCTCCGGCTCCCTGGGCACGGATGTGCGACTTGGCTCGTTCATCGGCCCCGACTGGAAGGTCGTGCAGCTGCAGCATGGCCCCGATCTCTGGTTCGACATGTACGGCACACCCGGGTCACCGGACTACCACTTGCCGCCCACCATCGGCGTCGACATCCGAAACCAACTGCTCGTGCGCATCTTGCCGGAACTCAGTTGGATTACCGCTGTCAGCCCTGGATGGGTCAGCAACCCGGCACGTCAGGCGGACCTGGGCCCCATCCACACCCTCGACATGAGCACGGTCATGGCGATTCAAACCGAGTTTGCGACCCTTCAGGTCGGGGTGCGCCGGACGTGGACAAGTGCGGGTCCTGTCACAGGCCTAATCCTCACGGGGGGCCTGTGATCTTGCTGCTCGCGGCCCTCGCCGCCGCAGCACCGTTGGTCGAGGTCGAGTCCGAGCCGGTCCGCACGTTGATCACCAACGTCGCTGTGCTCGGCCCCGACGGTCGCTTGACGGGCATTCACGACGTCGTGCTCGCCGAGGGAAAGGTGGCGGAGCTGCTCCCCGTGGGTCGCGGTTGGGACGTGCCGGTGGAGCGCACGGTCGACGGCAGCGGCGCCACGCTGATGCCTGGCCTGGTCGATCTGCACGTGCACCTGAGCTCGACCTACGCCGTGCCCGGGAAGCTCCGCATTCCAAAGCCCGCCGACACCCTGGACCAGCTGCTCTATTGGGGCGTGACCACGGTCCTCGACCTGTCCGAGTCGCGCGAACGCATGGACACCTACTCCGCGCGCATCGCCCAGGGAAAACAGGCCGGCCCGGCCTTGTACGCTTCAGGACGGCCTTTTGCAGCCCCCGGGGGTCATCCGCGCTCGACGGTCCTCGCGATGTACCCCGGCTTTCTCGTTCGCCTGGCGACCAAAGGCACCACGCATGAAGTGGCGACGTCGGGTGACGTGGACGGCGCACTCGCCGCAGAGGGCGCGAGCGGATTCACGAAGGTGGTGCTCGACGCACTCCCGGGCGAGTCCCCGACCCTCGGCGACGAGGCCGCCCAGCGACTCCGACTCGGCGCAACCGCATTGGGCGACCGTCTCATTGCCCATGTCGGCCAGCCCGCCGATGTGCAGCGGGCCCTCGAGCTTCCCGTGGATGCACTCGCCCACCTTCCCTGGGCCGGAGCGCTCACCGACGCCCAAGTCGCAGCACTTGTCGACCAGCGGATCCCGGTCACCCCCACCCTTGCGGTCTACGAGGCCAACGGCCTGCTGCACGCCCAGCGCCCCCTCGACGGCCAACTGGAGCGCGAGTCGCTCACCCGCCCCCAGCAGCGTGACCTCGACCGGGTGATTGCGGGCAAGGCGCCTGTGAAGGGCGAGCTAGAGCCGTGGATGGGCGCCCTACTTGGCGAACAGGACACTCGACAGAGCAACGCGCGGAGGCTCTACGACGCGGGTGCCACGCTTCTTGTGGGGTCGGACTCGCCCATCACGGGACTGGCTGCAGGGGCAGGGACGCATCGCGAGCTCGAGGCCCTCGTTCGGGCGGGTGTGCCGATCGAGTACGTCCTCTCAGCGGTCACCTGGGAGAACGCGCGCTTTCTCGACCCGGACGGAGAGTTCGGCGCGGTTCTTCCGGGATGGCAGGCCGACCTGCTACTGGTCGACGGCGATCCCACCGAGGACCTCTCCGCCCTGCAGGACATTCGCGAGCTCTGGGTCGACGGACTCCGCGTGACGCGGACCGCCCGCGACTAGCGCTTTCCGAGCATCGCGAGGATGCCGGCCTTGAGTTCGGGCGCACACCACACGGGCAGCACGTCCTCGACGAAGGCTCGCTGCTCTTCAGCACTGTCCTCCATCTTCGGACGAAGGGAGAGCTTGGTCGCCTTGTAGATGGCCGGCTGATGCCGAGCCAAGGTCGCAAGACGCTTGTTGGCGACAGCGAGGACATCGTCGGCGACCTCATCCGCGAGGCCAACGCGAACGGCGTCTTCCGGACCAAACAAGTGGGCTCCGAGCACCACCTCAGACAGGTGCTGCCCGCCAATCCTCGCCTGCACCAAGCGCAGGATGAACTGAGGAAAACGAACGCCGATGGCGACCTCGTTCAGGCCGATGCGCGCCTTGGGGTTTGAGGTCACCACGCGATGGTCACAGACCAGTGCCACCAGCGCACCGCCGGCGATGGCGTGTCCGTTCATCGCGGCGACCGTGGGTCCCGGGTAGCGCCAGATCAAGTCGAGAAGCTCGCCGAGCTTGTCGAGGAAGACCTTCATTCCATCGAGGTCGGCTTCGACGATCTCCTTGAGGTTCAGGCCAGCCGAGAAGGCATCCCCCGAGCCGCGGATCAGCAGAGGCGACCCGTCCGCCGCGCGAACAGCAGCGATGGTCGCGTCCATCAGCTCGGAGCCGAGGGCGTTCTTGGCAGGTCCTTCGAGTACGACTTCGATCATCGGAATTCCTCGTGAAGACCGCCTGGTATCCCATCTCACCGCACGGCGCTGAGCGTGAGTGTGCCCTCCACGAGCTTGCCGTCACCCCGGTAGACGTCGAGTGTCACCGGGCCTTGCTCGAGCGCCTCTAGCAGACCCCGTAGGCCCGCCTGGTCCGAGGACTTCGGGAACGCCACCTCGAGCGACTCGCCGTCCACCATGTACATCCACCGCGTCCCCGCCGCCTTGACCATGGAGCGCGCCCCATGCGACGGCACCGCCTCGCCTTCGTCCACCGCCAGTGTCAACCGACCGTGCACATCCAGGGCGACTGTCGCCGTTCGGTCGCCTTGCCAGGAGAGCGTGCCCTCAGCCACGGGAAGCGGCGCATCGGATGTGAGCCAATGCGCCAGGTCTCCGGCATCCCGAAGCGGCGGTCGGGTGTCCTCGACCTGCAGCTCCCAACACTCCTCACGGCGCTCGACCCCGCCGTGAAGCGTCAGCATGGACTGCTTTCGAGGTACCGAGAGCGTGACCGCAGGCCCCCAGTCTGATGTGCGAACCGACCCCTGCGCATCCCCCTCAAGGCGGATCTGCCCGGTGGCATCGAAGAGCCCCTGCCAGGTCTGCCCGAGCGTCGTCGCCCGAAGACACCCCTCCCCGACCCCCAAGCTCGCCAACTCCGCATCCGAGACGAGTCCGGGAAGCACCACCGCACCGTTCATCGGCTGTCGTCCTCGAAGCACCCAGCCATCGCCCACCGGAGTGCCGATCACCCGCGGGCAGAGCACATCGTCGCAGATCACCAGCCACTCTCCGTCCGGAAGCGCCTCTTCGGTTGCGGGCATCTGCGCGAGGTCACCACGCACCACAGTGACCGAAGCCCATCGGCCGTCCACGAGGGACGCCCGGGCAATCAGCGTCGCTTGCTCGGCAAGATCCTCTTGGCTCGCACCCCACATCTCTGCGTGCGCCGTCAGCCCCAAGAGCAGCAGGACCATCCTCACCTCCGCCTGGCGAACGGGCGCGCCGTCCAGGACTTACGGTGTCATCCAGTCCTTGACGATCTGAATGCCCTCGTCCTCGCGATGCATGCAGTAGTGCGGGTCGTAGTCGCCCAGCGGTGTGCAGGGCACGACCTCTGCATCCGGCAAGGCCTGGCCGAGTGCTTCGGTCGTGAGGTTCGGGACCTGCCAGTCACCGATGCCCATCAACAGCACCTCGGGCGTGGTCTCATCCCGCGCGACCGCCATCGGGTCGGCAGGCTCCATGCCCCACTGAAATAGCAGCATGGTGGGATGGAGGCGGTCCACTTGCAGCTGTGCGGGTTCATCCTCGATGCCCACGCTCGCCGCGATGACCTGGCCAATCTCGGGATTGTCATCCGCCTCGAAGCCGAGCAACGGCAGCAGAATGTTGGTCAGGCTGTCCGGGTCGTCGGAGTTGAGAAGGCCCGTGCTGAGGATGTAGTGCGCGTAGATGCCGCCGGTGCCGGATCCCAGGTTGGACTCGTACGCGTCGGGCTCGGGAGCGACGGAGAGGTGCCCAGTGACCGAGCCAAGGGAGTGGCCGATCTTGCGCACCGCGACGCTCTCGAAGTCGATGCTCGGGAACTGATCCGCCAGGCCCTCTTGGGCAAAGCGGCGCAACAGGTGGCCCTCAATGGCAGTCTGGCGCTCATTGTCTCGGAAGGCCGGCAAGTTCACGATGTTGTAGTAGCCGAGCGAACCATCGGTGTAGCCCTCGTCGATCAGCGGGAAACGCGTGCCGTAGAGCGGCGCGTCATGCGAAAGCACCGCCCAGCCAGCATCCGACCACACCGTCGCCAAATCCTTGCCGCGGTCGAGCGCATTGCGTCGCTGAACGGCATTGTAAGCGTGTCCGCCCGTGCCGTGGTCGTAGATCACGATGCCCTGGATCGGCCGGGGGCCCCCATTGCCGTCGAGGGGGATCTGCAGCACCACCCGCGTCGCGTCGTCGTCTGGCGTGCCGACGAAGGTGCCGTTCTCGAACTCGAACCAGCCCGAGAAGATGTCGGTGTCGGAGAGGTGGCCGATACCCGGCGACATGTACGGGCGGTCGGCAAGGCCCGAGTAGTTGGGAACGGGAAACGAGGCCTGGTACACCGCGACCGGCCACTCCGAGAAGTCGTGGGAGTGCACGCCATCCGCGTCGAGCGCAGAGAGGTAGCTGTCCTCAGTGGAGGCATCGTCGAAGGTGGCGGTGAAGATGGTCGCGTCCTCACCGTTCACTGGCGTCGTGCCCTGGGTGACATCGAGATGGGTGACCCGCTTCCAGGTCATGCCAGACCAGTCGGGGGCGTCGCCAAGCCACTCGTCAGACGCGGCAAACAGCTGCTGAAGCTCGCCGGTGGCGTCGGTGACCGTGAAGGTGGTGGCCACCGCGGCCTTTCCCTTCACGCCAGCCAGGTCGAGAGCGTCGTTCACACCCTCGGGGAGCTCGTAGCCCTTCGGCGACTTCACGCCGGCGCTGCGCATGACCACCGCCGCGAGCCGAGCACCACTGCGAGGTGGATGCCCGAGTGCCGGAGCGGCCGCCAGCATGTGGGGCGCGACGAAGGGGTCATCATGCGCGTCCTCGTAGAAGCGCATCTCGAGCGGAAGAAGCTCACCAGTTTCCATGTCGATCAGCAGCACGCCGTCGTCGACATCGCCGGCGGTCTCGGTCTCGAAGGCCACGCTGTCGGCGAATCGGAAGTAGAACGGGCCGTTGTTCGCAAAGCCGAAGGACGCCATCTCGTCGCGGACCTTCCAGCCTCGAACGACCTCGGTCAGCAGCCCGTCGCCAGTCGGCTCGGGAAAGCCGGTCAGGTCTGGAGTGCCGTCGGCGGTAATGAGCTCGTCGGACGGAAACGGCACGTCGAAGTAGTGCTCGGGTCGGTCCGCATCGACGATGGCCTCGACGCCGGAGGAACAAGCGGTCAGCAGGATGAGAGAGACGATGCGCATGGAGCTCCTGAGGGCTTGCGGTTCAGCCCGGCAGCGCAGTCTAGCCGGGATGAAGGCAAACGCGGCGAAGTTGTTGGGATCACCGCGGTGGACGGGCTCGTTTCGACCGTCGTGATACGGGGGGCCCGGCGGGTCTTGCTAAGCTGGTGCTGGCCCCGGTCTTCAAAACCGGTCGGGACGGGTCGAGAGGCTCTGTTCGGTGAGTTCGATTCTCATGACCCGCCGCCACTTTTGGGCTGAGAGCGCTGGACGGACCACGCCGTGTGCGGCGGCGCTGCGTCGGTTGCGTACAGGAGTACGCGGCCCTCCTGGCTTCTTGCCCACGCCACGGTCCGCCTCAGCGCTCTGCCCAAAAGTGTGGCTGCGGGGGGGATAGCGAACCGGTGTCCACCCGACTGCGGTCCACGCAACGGCGACAGACCGGATGGACCACCGCTGGTGCGGCGGCGCTGCGTCGGTTGCGTACAGGAGTACGCGGCCCTCCTGGCTTCTTGCCCACGCCACGGTCCGCCTCAGCGCTCTGCCCAAAAGTGTGGCTGCGCGGGGGATAGCGGTGGCGGAGGTCCGAGGGACTGCGCACGGCGGCGCTGCGTGGGTCAGCGCTCTGGCCAGGAGTGTGGCTACGGGTGGGATAGCGGGTGGCGAGTGCTTCCCGGGTGTGGGCGTCGGGGTCGGTGACTGCGGGCGGGGATGAGCGCGGCTTTCTTTGCGTCTAGCGGTCGACCTCTGCCACAGCGAAGGCCTCAAAGAGGCCTGTCTGTTCAGGACTCTGGTCGACCACACGCCAGCCCAGGGCCGCGATTGCGGCGGGAAGCTCCTGATGGGTCCACGAAGATAGCCACGGCTCGCCAAAGGTGCGCAGAGCCCACAGCGTCACGGCACCGTGGCTGGCGAGGTCCAGCAGGTGGGAGAACGCGACGCAACTGCCCGGCCCGATGCTCGCTGCCAGCTGTGCGAACAGATCGGCGGTTTGGTCAGGGGTCAGGTACATCAACAGGCCCTCGGCGACCACGGCCGTGCGTGCCTGTGGGTCCCAGCCTCCAGCCAGGTCGAGCACGTCGCGGAGGCGGGACTCCCCCAGGTCGGCCGCGATCTGGCGCAGGTTGGCGGGTCTGCCGACGGCGTCGATACCCCGCCTCTTCGCGGCGGACGTGGCCGGATGATCGACCTCGAAGAACCGCACGTGCGGGAACCGTGGTGCCAGCCGCAGGCCGAGGGTGGCGAAGCCTGCACCGAGGACCAGAAC
The DNA here is from genome assembly GCA_023954855.1 of Pseudomonadota bacterium. Lineage (GTDB taxonomy): Bacteria > Myxococcota_A > UBA796 > UBA796 > M1803. The sequence continues at coordinate 11,276 of JAGSGY010000066.1, forward strand.
CTGCGTCGCCCCGTGCTCCAGGGCGTCCAGCACCGCTCGGTCCATGAAACACCGGCGCCGCGCCGCCCCGCAGTAGGGGGTGCGTGATGCGTTGGTGGAGAGGCGGCCCAGCCAGCTTTTCATGAAGCGGATCGTGCCCGCGCGGTACATCGGCTGGTCGGCAGCGAGCAGCAGACGCTCGCTGAGGGCTCCAGCCCCGTCGGGCAGCGGCTCGTCCCAGTCTTCCCGGTCGGCGACTATGGTGATGATCAGGGCGAGCTTGAGGGCGGTCTTACTGACGCGGCCGGTCCGCATGGAGCCTCCAGAACTCGCCGGTGAAGGGCGTCGTCGTGTAGTCGCTCGACGTGGGTGCCTATGGTCCGTGGCGGCCCGCCGCCACCTTTGGGCTGAGAGCGCTGGACGGACCACGCCGTGTGCGGCGGCGCTGCGTCGGTTGCGTACAGGACCAAAGAGTCCACGTACAGCCGTTCGGGCTCGACGATAGGCCTGCCCGTATCAGCGTGTACAAGGGCGAACGTTGCTGGTCGCCGCTCCACCACCACCTCAACGTCAGGGGCATCAGGTGGACCAGCATGCCGAGTAGGTGACGGGTCCGGGCGCGAAGCTCGGTGGCCCGGGCCCCCCGCAGCCGACTGTTGACGCGAGCACGAATCGGGCCCAGCGCATTCTCAGGTGCGTCTACGAGGCGCGCGACGTCGAGGCCCACAAAAGGCACTGTTGATGACGCAAGTGTCAGAGCAAGCGGACTGTTGCAGCAGCGTGCGTACCACCGAAGCGCGCCGTCGCGAGTCTGCTGCAAGCACGCAATATGTTCCGATCCCCTCGTGAAGTGCACCGTGGCTGGGTTGACTTGAAACCGCTCGGTGCCTCCGTCCGAATCCAGAATGTCCGGGTGCCCCATCCGATTTGCGTAGGTCCGACACCCCTCGCACTCGCACACCACCCGATTGGCCACGGCGGGTACGACATCCCTCACGCCAATCTCAACCTCTCCGCACACACACCGAATGATCAGATCAGTCATGTCAGCGCCTATGGTTTGTGGCTGCCCGCCACCACTTTTGGGCTGAGAGCGCTGGACGGACCGCGGGGGGATAGCGATGGCAGAAGTTCAAGGCGGTGCGTACAGGCGGCACAGTGAGAACCGCCGTCCACGAGATAGGCGGCCCGCAACTGCCTCACTGCTCGGCGAGAAGTCCTTGTTGCAGGTCCGACCACAGCGCATCAAGGGAGCCATGTCCCACCAGTGAGACGGCCGGGTCCGGAGGTGTGTCCTCGCCAATCCAATAGGTACGCAGCCCCGCTGCGCGAGCAGGCACGATGTCGTGATCCCAGTCGTTGCCAATCATGAGCGCAGCCTGTGGCCCAATCCCTATGCGCTCCAAGATCTCTGTGTAGTAAGCAGAATTCGGCTTCGCCGCGTGCATGTCTTCGTAGGCGGTGATCAGCGCGTACTCGAAGTCATCGGCGGAAGCGCCCGCCCAGCGCAAGCGGGCTTGCTGCGCCCGCATCGGAAACACGGGGTTGGTGGCGACGACGACTTTGAGGCCCAGCGAAACGCAGTGCTCGACAATGGCTCGAGCCGCCGGGCGGCATTGGGTGAGCGGTTGGAGCGTGTCGAGCTGCGTTCGGTAGAACACGTCGAAGAACCCGATAGCGTCATCGACATCCTCATCGACGATATCGGCGAATGCGTCGAAGAAGACCTGCTGGTTGGTGCGAGTTGGGTCGATGTTCACCGCCATCGCCTCGGCGCCTCGCATGAGCGCCTCCGACAGCAGGGCCGGGTCGTAACGGCTGGAACCGAACCGGCACAGGGAACCGAAGTAGGCCGGCAGATACGTCTCCATGTCATTGCCGAGCAGTGTGTCATCGAGGTCAAACAGAATGGCTTTGAGCATGGTCATCACCCCATACGTTGAGAACACCGAGGCTGGTCACGCCCCGGCGAAGAAGTCATCCGCCCAGCAGGACGTTGAAGATTGGATGAAACACGAACACGCCTCCCATGAACATGGGAACGGCGACCAGTGACCGTGGACTCAGGCGCGCCATCCCCGAGATGCCATGACCCGAGGTGCACCCATTGGCCCAAGTAGTTCCGAGTCCGGTGATGACGCCGCCGAGGAAGATCCAGAACAGATGTCGCTCAGAGTGGGGTGGATACGCGAACGACTCGGGTGCGACCAGGTACGTCACCACACCGCCCAACAAGAACGCCGAGAAGAACAGGACATGGGGCAACCGGCTGATCGTCGACTGATCGACGTCAAGGATGTTCCGCCACAGGCCGCAGAGGCCAAGCACCCGTCCGTTGAACTGAAGCATGAGAATCGAGGCCAGAGCAATTCCGAGCCCGCCGCCGATGCTGAGGTGAACCGGCCACGAGACCGTTCGATGAGCGTCCTGGAGCGGGAAGAGGGTCGGCCCAACCACGTAGAAGACCGCCGGGCAGAGCCCGAGCGCCAGCGACAGCCCCCAGTGGCGATCGCCCTCTGCTGGGTTGAGCAGGTGGCGGACGACGAAGAAGGCGTACATTCCATAGCTGAACGCCACGAAGTTCGGATTGCCGGTGATCATTCCGGCCACCGAGGGACCGGGGCAGAAGCCACCCATCGCCCATCCGATTCCGAACATAAGCGACCCCACGACCAAGCCGCGATCCACGTCCCGGTTGGTCGAAAGGTGCCACCTAGGCTCCAACCAAGGAACGGCGTTCTTCCCGAAGAGTTGCCAATACAGGAAGGTCGGGAGCAACCCAGCACAGAACAGGATGAGCATCGCCAGGTCGAACCGCTGGTTCTCCCCGGTCTGGAAAGGATCGAAGAAGTAAAGCGATGACACATGCGCCATGCCTCCAAGAGACATGCCCACAGACATGACGAAGCCCACCAGGGTCCAGATGGCTAGCTGACGGGGCTCTTTCATGGTCGGTCCTCACTAAACCGGGAGCTTAGCTGCACGGAGCGGGTCAGAATGGCACCACCCGGTGTTCAGATATCCACCACCATCAGTTCAGCCGTTGGGCAAACTCCTGCATGACCCTCACCACCGCGCGACTGCGAGCAGACTGGGACGTCGCCTGAGGCGTCAAGACATACAGGGACTCATCGCCCCCCACCACACGGGGTAGGACCGGAACAAGCTCTGCGCCCACTGCGACGGGACGGACGATCATCGACATCGGCAGCAGTGAGATTCCCTGGCCTGCAGCCACCAACAAGACCAGGCGGTGCACTTCATTGCACCGAAACCACGGTGCGATGGCCACCGTCCCACCACCCCTGAGTGGCCAACTTCGTCCGTCCGTGCCCTGGCGAACCCACCCGAGGAGGTCGTGGTCTGCGAGGTCCTCGAGGGATGTGGGGGTTCCATGCTGCTCTAGATACGCGCCGCTCGCGTAGAGTCCCAAGCCCGAGGGCCGGCCAAAGACGCGGAATGGTCCCTTCCGGGGTCGGTCGCCCAGGTGAATGACCACGTCCGCATCAACAGGAAAGTCGAGTAGGGGGTTGACCGTCACCGTTGTGCGAATCCGCATCGAAGGGTGGCGGCTTCGGAGCGTCGAGATGATGGCAGTACCGGTATGAGGCGAGGCGCCGACAGGGAGAACAATGTGGAGTTCGCCGAGGTGTACATCGTCTTTGGACTCAAGTGAGCACTTCAGCGCATCAGCCTGCGCCAGGAGTGCACGGGCCTCAGGAAGAAACCTCGCCCCGGTCTCAGTGGGCTCGACGCCATCCGGTGAACGAACGAGGAGCGCTTGACCGACCCTCTTCTCAAGCGCGTCGACGCGCTTTCGCAAGGTTGCTCGGGAGCTCCCCAGGATCGCCGCCGCGCGGCTGAACGAGCCGCTGTCGGCGGCGCCGACCAGAGCTCGCAGTTCGTAGAGTTCCATAGGGCCATGTCCTCCGTGGTACGTGGGTGTCACATGATCCGCGATGGCCCGCCGCCACATCCCGGGAGCCATCGCCATCGTGTTCTCGATCGGCTCGACGTCCTTCACGCATCACTCGGAATTCGAGCCTTTGCGTGGGCTCTCCTCCTCGTCAGGCAGCCGAAAGAGGCGGTAGAAGAATCGGCCGGTGATGAAGTAGGTGATCAGGATGGCCAACGCGCCTGCGTAGATCCCATTCTCAAGGACCGCCGCGATGCCGTTCTGGTACCAGAACAGGCCGATCGAGATGCAGAAGCACGTCAGGCCGTACGCGATGTTGGCCGATGGACTCATGCCGAAGGCACTGAGGATCCGGCCTTTCCACACTCCCAAGACGAAGTGCGGCATGGCATTCATCAAGAAAAGGCCAGTCAGGAAATCGATGAGCGTCAGGGCTCCTCCTCTGTACACGGTGGCACACAGACCTGGACATTAGGCACGGGTGAGCCGTCAGATCGCAAGGCGTCCTCCACCCCCGTGGCCACCCATGTTCCCTGGCGGCCCGCCGCTATTCAACGCTGCTGTTGCACGACGTGCCTTGTGACCTGTCCGCGCCAGTAGGTGAACAACCCGTCCGGTAGCTCCCAAGCGACCTCGGCGCGGGTGGGTATGACGAGGCCACCCATCTCCTTCCAGTCATCGAAGCGCCCCACCCACGGCGTGTCGACGAAGGCCCCGTTGACCTCACGCGGTCGGGCGTCTGCGCGAACTCGGGCGACTCGGCCTTCCGAATCGACGTCGTAGTCCAGAGAAACAACCTCGTCGCCGACCTCGCACGAAATCCGCAGGCGACCATCACGTTCCTCGTATCGAAGTGCCGGATTGGTGGTGTAGGCGGCGGGCGCCCACGCCAACTCGGACAGGTAGCGGAGGGCCTGTCCACGGTCCACAGCGGCTCCCCGCTGGTCGAAGAGCTTCAGCCATCCCCACAGACGACCGGAGAGACTGCCCCCGTCGCGACCGTAGGCGTCCTGCACGACGAGTGAGGCGAGCGGCATGATCGGAAAGCGCGCTCGCCAGTTGAACGCCACCGTCTCCGCATCCGTCCACTGACGAGCGGTGAAGCCCATTGCCTTCCCGCCCGGCTCCCGCCACATTTGGCCCACTTGCTCAAACACGGCGCGGCTCCTCGGCACCGGCTTCGTGGCACGCGAGAAGGCGATCAGGCGTTCGAGAACTGGGGGCCGCGGAGTGATGAGGGACATCCAGAGGAGGAGCTACCAAGCCTAAGAAACCATAAGCCGAACAGCACAACCAGCAGCTGGGCAATCCATGCGAGGATGGAGGCTCGATGAGCAGGTGGGTGCATGGTTGCATATGGTCCGTAACGGCCCCCTGCCACCCGTGGGCTGGGAGCGCTGGACTGGTCGTACCCCGAGACGGACTCCGTCAACCCCTGCCAGCAAGACGCGGCTGGTAAGTCCTCAGTACTTCGACCATGCGATCGCGGAATACGCGAAGCCGGGGGTTCTTCCGCAGGTCGGGGTGCACGAGGACCCAGACCTCCCCGCCAGGCTCGGGCTCAGTACGCCGCTCCAGGAGTGGTTCGGCGTAGAAGCAGGGAAGCCAGGCAAGGCCGAAGCCAGCGGCGCAGGCCGAACGCTGGAGCGCAATGCCGCGCATGGAACTTCTCTCCGGCAGGTCGCCGAATGCGGAGCCTTCGGACTTCAGGGACTTCGGGCCCCCGACCCAGCCCAACCAGGTGTCGCCGGAGCCGTAGACGGCGCGGTAGGCCACGGCAGCCTTTCGACCCGCAAGCTCCTCGGCTGGCGAGCTGCCCATGGGCATGATCCGGATAGCCACATCCGCCTCCCGCTGAGCAAGGTCCTGAATGCCCGAACCGGCGGACACGTGGAGCTCAACCTCCGGGTACTGCTGCTGAAAGGCGAGCAAGTCGGGCATGAGCAGGTCCGTCGCGAGTGCCATCGAGGTTGTAAGTCGAATGGGGCCACGAAGCGCCGGGTCGGCCGCAGCGGCGACCCGCTCCAGTGCGAGCATCGCGCGCTCGACCTCCTGGGCCGCAGGTGTGAGTTCCAGGGCCTCCGGAGTGGGTTCCAGGCCAGATGAGCGGCGATGGAACAGGGTCAGCCCCACCCGCTTCTCCAGCGCGCTGAGTCTCCGACTCGCCGTCGGATGGCTGATCTCTAGATCCACTGCCACCTGTCGCAGGCTACCCGCTCGCATCGTGGCGAGGAACACCCTCACGTCGTCCCAGTTCATACGGCGCACATTTAGCATTTCAAAAATGTACCACGATGGAACACCCGTGGTTCTACCGCGTGGATGCCCGAATGCCTACATTGAGACCACCAACAACGAGGTGTGTCATGCAAGCAGCAGGAACTACCATGGTCATCAGCGCCGCCACCGAACAGGTCTGGGAACTGATCTCGGACGTCACCACCATCGTCCGCTTCCACCCCACGGTGTGGGAGGTGGACCTTCTCTCGGAACAAGCGTCCGGTCGCGGGGCCGCTCGTCGCTGCCACTTCACGGACGGTACAGACGTTCGCGAGGTGGTCACGGCGTCTGAACCCAACCGCCGGTTGCACATCGAGCTGTCCGAGTTCTCGATGCCCATGAACAAGGTCGAGGCGGAGTGGCTGCTGGAGCCCGGGGTGGCGCCTGGCACCACCAAGGTCACATTCGAGATTCAGTACGAGATGAAGCTGGGGATCCTGGGGAAGGCGCTCGGAGCCCTCGCGGTGAACGGAAAGCTGCGCCAGGTCACGGAGTCCGTGCTGGCAGGGCTCGAGAAACACCTCAGCACCGGAGAGCTCATTGGTCCGCAGGGGACGGCGGCCTGAGGACTGCCGAGCACCCCGGTCACGGGCTAGAAGAGCAAGATGCTTGTCTCTCTTCTGTCTCTGTTCGCCTGCAGCCCTCCCCCCGCTGGGACCTTCGAGACCGTCGAGCTCGAAGCCGAGGCCGTCGACCAGGTGTTCACTCTGACCATCTTCGAGCCAGATGCCGCGGAAGACGGGGGACAAACCCTCTACCTCTTCGACGGGGACAACTGGACCCCCACGGTCGCCAAGATCGTGAGCGACCTCGCCGACGAGGGCGCAACACCGCCTCGCGTCGTCGGAATCGGCTACGGCGATAGACCGAACAAGCGAGCCCGCGACCTCACCCCTGAGGGCCCTGGGGTGCCCGCAGGGTGGGGCGAAGTCGACGCCTTCACCAGCTTTCTCGCCGACGAACTGGTCCCGTGGACCGAAGAGGCGTACCCGGTGGCCTCCAACCCCAGCGCCCGTGTCGTGCTCGGCCACTCCTTCGGGGGGGCGGCCGCCATGCACATGGTTCTGCGCGCGAACGAGACCTTCGCTGGCGCAGTGGTCCTCAGCCCCTCACTCACCCTGGGCGAGGGTGCCCTCTTCGACCTGGAGGCAGAGGTCGCCGCCACGAACGAGGACCTTCCGGCTCGCGTCCACCTCGGTGCAGGAGCGCTCGAGGCCCACGGCCTGGCCGGGCTGACCGAAGCTATGGGCGCGACGCTCGCCAGCCGCGACTACCCGAGCCTCGCGGTGCAGACCCAACTCGTGCCAGGCAAGGTCCACACCAATGTCTTCCGACCTTCAGCCGAAGAGGGCCTTCGGTTCGTGCTGGAGGGCCCTTGATTGCCCTACTCACCGGCCTGGCCTTGGCCGCGGTGCCCCGCACCCATGAAGTCGACCTGACTCTGGGCATGCGAGCGGGCGTCGCCGGACAGGTGACCCTCTCCCCGACGCCACGCGTCGAGGTGGGAGGGCGTCTGCATCTCGAGACCGACGTATACGCCGGGGCCCCCGACTGGGTGACCATAGGCCTAAAGCCCAAGCACAACCTCCACCTCACACCTCTTGCGCTGGTCGGCCTGAACACAGGTGACACACGCGTCTCCGGTGCATTCCTGCTCGGCGTGGGGGCCGAGGTCTTCACCTTCCGTGAAGAGAAGTCGATCCCGGCCCTCGACGAGCCGGTGGTGTACGGGGCGACTGGTGTGCGATCGGCCGGGGCGTTCACGATGGACCTCCGGATCCGTGGCGAGAACCGCCCGGGAGCCCACGTGCTCTTCTCGCTTCCCCTGCCCTTTGCGCCGACCGGTGCACCCTACATCGACCGGCTCCACGTCGCCGCCGGTGTGATCTGGTGAGTGTGATGCCCGACCTCCGCCCCAGCTGACGGCCTACCGGCACTCATCGAATGAAGCCGGGCCAGACTGTGTCCATCAAACACAAGTGCCGTGCATTCAGCCCTCTTCGCAACACACCAACACAGGGATACCTAGGTGCTACCGGAGAGGGTTCATGGCACCGAACAAATCAGAGTTCACTGAGACCATCCACGCGCCCGTCGAGGCCGTCTGGGATGTCCTGTTCCATCAATACGGAGACATCCACGTTCACAACCCGACCATGCAGTCGTCTGGGTACATGAACGGCGCCACGAAGGGCGAAGTAGGCTGCCTGCGGCACACCGAGTTCAGCGACAAGCTGTTCTTGGACGAAGCGATCTCAGACGCCGTAGACCAACGCCGTCTCACCGTCGTCGCCACCGAGCACAACCTCCCTTTTCTTCGGGAGATGAGCGCGATCTACGAGCTCTCGCCCAACCCGGATGGCACGACTGAGTTGAGAATGACGTCGTCCGCATCGACCTTCCCCAGCTTCATGATCTACCTGATGCGGGGCCAACTGGGACAGTCGCTGAAGAAGCACCTCTTCGGCATGAAGTACTACATCGAGACGGGGAAAACCGTGGACATGGACCAGTACGACGAGGTCTTCGAGGGCTATCGTTCGACGCCCCTAGCGACAGCGTAGCGTCAGGTCACGCGCCCCGAAGGGCCTGGTCCAGATCGGCCCACAGCTCCTCGGCGTTCTCGATCCCAACGCTCAACCGAAGCAGGGTGCTCGGCAGGTGTTCCTGGCCCGGAATCGCTCCGCGACGCTCGATGCTGGACTCGACCGCCCCGAGACTGGTGGCGTGTCGAATCAGCCGCACACGCCGGCACACAGCGTCAGCCGTGGACGCATCGCCAACCCCATCGAAGGTCACGATGGTGCCGAATCCAGAGAGCTGATCCGCTGCAATGGCGTGGCTCGGGTGGCTGGCAAGGCCGGGGTAGCGGACTCTCGCCACGCACGGATGGGTCTGCAGACGCTGCGCGAGCAGCCCGGCGCTCTGCTGCGCGCGCTCCAGTCGGAGAGCCATGGTTCGGGCGCCTCGAACCGCGAGGAAGGACTCGAGCGCACCCGGAGTCGCCCCAGACAACGTTCGGGAGCGCCGAAGCGCCGACTCGAGTTCACCACTGCGCACTGCGATGACGCCGGCGAGCAGGTCAGAGTGGCCACCGATGAACTTCGTGGCGGACTGCAGGGAGAGATCAGCTCCGAGGTCGAGAGGCTGCTGATTGAGAGGGGTTGCGAAGGTGTTGTCGACCGCGAGAAGCGCCCCGGGCTTTCGCGGCGCAGCGCAGATGGTCCGCAGGTCCGCCACCGTCAAGAGCGGATTTGACGGCGACTCCAGCCAGATCAAGTCGGCCCCGGCACACGCTTCCACCCAGGCAACGGTGTCCTCCAGGTCAATGCGCTCGACCGACCAGAAGCCCTTGTCGGCGCCGCGCTCAGCGAGACCCACCACGCCCTGGTAGCAGTCGTCGGGAATGACCACCCGCGCTCCGAGCCGCATCTGGTCGAACACCGCCGCAATCGCAGCCATGCCCGACGCGAACGCGACAGCACGCCCCCCTTCGAGCTCGCCGACCACCTCTTCGAGCGCTTCCCAGGTCGGTGTTCCGCCGTCACGGGCATAGGCTCGCGAAGCGCCCAGCACGAAGTTGGATGCCGGCACGAGCGGGCGGTTGAGCGGCGCGCCAGGGTGTGTGTCCCTGCCAGCCGCGACAAGCGTGGACTCGAGCGAGCGGGATGGTTTGTCTGAAGACATGTGGACCTCGCCTAGGACGCAGGCACGTGCGCGTTAATTTTGTTGCCGTCGAGGTCCCGAAAATAGGCTCCGTAGAAGCCATGGGTGCCGCGCGGGCCAGGAAGGCCCTCATCGAGACCACCGAGCTCGAGAGCCTTCGCGTGAAGAACTTGAACCTGGCCTCGATCGGACATCCGAAGCGCGACCATGCAGCCGTTGCCGACGCTTGCGGCCTGTCCGTTGTGAGGCTCGGCAACGCAGAAGGCTACGGCTTCCCTGGACCGCCCCCAGGCCGCCATACCTCCATGCGACCACAGCCTCTGTACGCCCACCTCAGCAAAGAGGGCGTCGTAGAACGCCAGCGCCCGCTGGAAGTCGTTCGTCCCCACGGTGACGTACCCCACCATGCTCCCTCCCCGATCGATTGCACGTTTGACGGCCACCGCGAGGTGCCCACCCGGACGTATCTTGAACCGAGCTAGCGCGAGAAGCCGGACCGCTGCTGAAAACGCAGACCCGCAAGAATCGCATCGACCCGCGCCGCGCTGAGCCGTCCAACCGGCGCCGTCAGCGCCTGCTTCGGCACCACGGAGATCTGCGAGACGACCACCACGCTTTGCCTGGGCAGCTGCGCTTCCCCCTCATCGAGCAAGATGTTGCCAGGCTCGTTGGCGCGCCCGAGATTCGACGTCAGCGCACAGACCACCACCGTCTCGATGCGACTGTGGTTGAACACGTCCGCCTGCACGACCACGTGTGGGTGCTCGCGGTCCACGGACCCGGGCCGAGGAACCGACAACCAGTACACCTCTCCGCGATTTGGAAGGGCTTCAGCCATGGGGGTGGGTATGGTCTGTCGCGGGGAACGGCAACGCTCGCTGCCCGCTAGCAGAATGAGTGAGTTCGCCATGACCGTCGCTGAGCACCGCAAGTCCCTGATTCACAAGCTCCTCAAGGGGCTGGAGAGCGGCGACCCCGAAGCCGCCCGGGTTGTGGACGAGTCGGAGTACATCCAACACAACCCCCAGACGGAGGAAGGCGCTGTCGGCCTCGCCGAACTCTTCGCACGCCTGGCGAAGACAAACCCCCGAGTGAACTTCGCACGGACCTTCGCGGATGGGGACCACGTCTTCGCCCACATGGAGTACGACTTCTCGACGCGGCGCATTGGATTCGAGGTCTTCCGCTTCGAAGGCGACCGACCGGTCGAACACTGGGACAACATCCAGCCACGCCGCGGTCCGAGCCCATCCGGACGCAGCATGGTCGACGGCCCCACAGAAGCCACCGATCCGGCGCTCACCGAGACACATCGACAGCTCGTGCGAAGGCTGCTCGAGGAGGTGTTTGTCGCTCGCCGCTTCGACCAGGCAACCTGCGTGGCCGACGACCTGATTCAACACGACCCGTCGCTACCCGACGGCTGGGACGCTTGGAAGGCCGAGCTGTTGCGGGACGAGGACGGGCGCCCCCACATCGTCTACGAAACCGTGCACCGAGTGCTCGCCGACGGCTCGTTCGTCCTGACGGTCACCGAGGGCAGCCAGAAGGGCACAAAGACATCCTTCTACGACCTGTTCCGCGTGCAGGACGGTCGCGTGGTCGAACACTGGAACACAGTGGAAGCCGTCCCTCCCCGCGCCGAGTGGAAGAACGAAAACGGCAAGTTCTGACGAGCACGTCGAGGGAACCGCGGCCGGGACCTAGGGTCCACATAGCCATGCTCACTTCGCTGCTGTTCTCCACCGCCCTGGCGCACCCCTGCCCGGTTCTCCCAGGCCTCAACACCGAAGTCCTCGAGCGCTGGGAGTCGCGCTTGCCGGAGTACTCACAGGCGTTGGTACGCGTGCAGTTCTGTCTCGCATGGCACCGCTCCACACCAGCGACCGCGATCTGGCCCGCGCTCGACTGTCGACTCCCGAGCTGTGAGCGCGCCATCGAGACTGCGCTCTCGTCCCTACACGCCGTCGAGGCAGAAGACGAGCGGCTGTTCATGACCGCCATGCTTACTCGAATGGCAGACGCATACCGAGGACGGTTCGCCTTGATCGCCTTTGAGAGAACGTATCCAACCAGTGGTTGGCGTCCCGAAGCCGCGTTCTGGCACGGTGAGTCCTACCTCGGACCGTGCGGCACACCGAGGTTCTCAGGCGATGGCTACCGCTGAGCAGGCCGCCTAGTCGGCGAGCCATTTGTGCATGACGAAGGCGTCGACCAGGCCGAGTTCAGGATGGCGATAGGCCCCGGGAATCGTGCCGACCGTCACGAATCCCAAGCGGTGCCAGAGCCTCACGGCGCCGGCATTGCTCGCGAGCACCAGATTGAACTGCATCGCCAGGTAGCCGAGCTCGACGGCCATGCGCTGGGAGTGCTCACACATTCGGCTCGCTACGCCCTGACCGCGCGCCGCCTCCGCCACCATGTAGCCGCAGTTGCAGACGTGGGCACCGGGCCCAGGCTGGTTGGTCTTGAGGGTGTAGGTGCCGAGAATCTGCTCACCGTCGACGGCCACGTAGGTCTTGCGGGGCTTGGCCATCCACAGCGTCCGAGCTTCAGCTTCGGTGGTCGCGACGTCGATGGCGTAGGTGTCCCCGGCCGAGACCACGGCTCGGAAGATCGGCCAGATGCCTTCGAAGTCCTCGTCTCGCGCTTCCCGAATCTGCATGCCAACCTCCGCGATAAACGCCCCCAGGCGCGCCATCCAGCCCCGTGCCCGCCCTACGCCTTGCCCGCCTCGAGATAGACAGCATCCATCGGAAAATCCGCCACGTCCTCGACATCGCACCGCGATACCGCGAAGCCGGCTTGCTCAGACCATGCGTTCAGCTCGGCAGCGGCGTAGCGCAACGCCACGATGTCGGCGTGCTCGCCGTAGTCGATCACACCGCTCCCTTCCCATGCGGCGACCACCAACTGGCCCCCGGGTGCGAGGACGCGATGCCACTCCGCTAGGGCTGCACGCAGTGCGCTCGGGTTGAGGTGGTGTACGGCGAAGAAGTTGATGATCGCGGCCACAGACGCGTCCGCAAAGCCGGAGAGCACCGACATGTCACCGAGCACGACTCGAGCCTCTGCCGACAGTCGCGCCGTGGCGAGCTCCACCATGCGCGGCGAGAGGTCCACACCCACAAGCGGCCGGCCGGCATCAAAGCGCTGGCCATAAAGCTCGAGCATCTGACCAGGACCGCAAGACACATCGAGCACTGGCCCCGCCACCGACGCAATACGCCCCGCCAGCCGCCCGAGCGTATCGGCGTAGACGGGGAGCTCGATCTCGGCGTCCATCATGGTCGCGTAGTGGTCCGCCGATGCTTCATACATCTGGCGAACGGCGGCGGTTGGTGAGGTCTTCATGAGAGTAGCTCCTCCAACCACGGCCTAACCCGCCCTTCGCCGCCCACCGTCTCTGTGGGCAGCGTCGGCGGATCAGTTCTCGATGACGAACTCCACGCGGCGGTTCTTGGCCCACGCCGCATCATTCTGCGCGGGGTCGATCGGTTGACTCTCACCCAAGCCCACGCTCGTCAATCGGTCTCCGTCCACCCCATGTTCGATGAGGTATGCCCGAACCGACGCGGCTCTGCGCTCCGAGAGAAGCTGGTTGGAACTCTCGGAGCCGCGGCTGTCGGTATGGCCCTCGACCCGCACGCGGATGTCCTCGCGGTCCTTCAGCGTCTGGGCCACCTCGTCGAGGAGGCCGAACGACTGGGACTTGATCGTCGCCTTGCCGGTGTTGAAGAACACCTTCTCGAGGATCTCGATCTTCGAGACGCTGACCCGCACCTTGGTAGGCGTGAGCGTGAGGCTCACCGCCGACTCTGCACCGGCGCTGACCTTCACGTCCGCCCGGGCGGGCGCATAGCCCTCGGCGCGAGCGATGACGGTGTACTGGCCTGGAGCCATGTCAGAGGTCGCGGACTTGCCTTCGAGGTCCTGCTCCACACCGTCGTCGCCAAAGGTGTAGGAGGCACCCTCGATGGCCTTGCCATCGGAGTCCACGACGGTGACCGAGACCGTGCCCTGCGCCTTGGAGAGCGTGAAGGTCACATCGGACTGCTCACCGATCTCGACCTCGACGCTGCGTGAGTCCTCAAAGTAGCCGAGAGCCGAGGCGGTCATGGCGTAGCGCCCCTCCCGAATCTCGAACTGTGCCTCGCCCGCCGCCGCGATCACACTGTCACTGTCGGACCAGGCGACGCGCCCTTCGACCGGGGCTCCCGTAGTATCGACGATGAGCGCCAGGACGGTGCCGGTGTTCGGCGCCTCCTCCATGACCTGCTTGACGTCGATGGGCGGACCATTGGGGATGCTGAGCCACGCGGACACGGTGTTGTAGCCCGGGGCCGTCGCTTCGAGCTCATAGTCGCCGCCCGCGAGCTCGACCTCGAAGGAAGCCCCACCCGTCTTGGCATCCGTCTCGCCCACGGCGATGACGGCTTTCGCACCTTCCACCGGCTCGCCGCCGCTGTCGACGAGCGACACGCGCACGATGGTGAGGGGGTCGGGACAGCCTTCCTCATCCTCCCAGCCGTCGAAGTCCTCGGGCTCCATGGGGCACGCGTCGGCGTCGTCGAGAATGCCGTCCGCGTCGTTGTCGAGCTCGGGACAGCCGTCGGTGTCTTCGTATTGGTCAAAGTCCTCGGCGCGCATTGGACAGTCATCGATGGCGTCGACCAGACCATCACCGTCACGGTCGTCGTCACGGGAAGGCTCGTAGCCCACCGAGAAGACCCCGCGGAACGCAGGCGCACCAATGCCGCGAGTCAGGCCACGGCCCAGGCCGCCGCGCAGAACAATCTCGTCGGTGACTCGACCCCAGCCGCCGAGCATGGCCTCAATGGGCATGCCGGTGAGCGAGATGCCGTCGTCGGTGCGACCAGGCTGCGCGAAGTCGCGAAGCATCTGCACGTCGAGGCTCGCACCTGCGTCTTCGGTGATCAGGTACCCCGCGCCGAGTCGAAGCATGAAGGCGTCGTTGAGCTGGAGGTTGTCCTGCTCCACCTTCGGCCCAAAACGGGCGCCCAGGTTCATGGCGAGCAGAACGTCGCCCAGCGACTTGTCGACGATGGCCGAGATCTCGGACTGCACCTTGGGACTGCCGAGCGGCACCTTTACGGTTGCGGTGGGCAGGCCCAAGCGCGCACCCAGCGCAACGCCAAGCGGCGCAGTGCTCGGGTCGAGAATCGATGCCTTCACATCCAGAGCCGCGTCGCCTAGACCGCCGCCGCCCTGCCCTTCCCATCCACTTGTCGCCACCGCGTAGACCGGCAGATCCGCACCGACCCGAACGGGGCCGAGCTGCACACCGCCGACCAGGTTGAAGCCGAGCACATCGCCGACGACCTGGACCTTGCGGTCGTTGAAGAACAGCGCAGCCACAGGGCCGTGGGTGTACGAGGCGTAGAGCCGACCGGTGGCCCACAGGTGGGGAGCACGAGAAGCGTCATCGGTCCACATCGTGCGCTGTGCGTCGATGGGCGAGCGGTAGAGCTGCGCATTCATCTCCGGAAGCGGGAACACCTCAGACATGTCCTGCGCCGAAGCGAGCATCGACAGAGCGAGCATCAGCATGAGGCACCCCCGTCCTGGCGCTCGCCATCGGTGACGCGAGCCCTCCGACGCAGCAGAACCAGTCCGAGAACGCCGAGCCATCCGAGACCGCCCGAAGGCGTGCTGGAGCTACAGCCACACGAGTTGCCGATGTACTCGGGACGCACATCATCCCAGCCGAAGCCTGCGGTCGGGTCGCTGCCGTTAGCGACCTCGTCGCCGTCGTTCACGCCACCATCGTCGGTGTCGGCATCGAGCTGGTCGGTGTCGTAGGTATCGACTTCGTCACCGTCGAGTAGACCGTCGTCATCGCTGTCGTCGTCGAGCGGGTCGGTGCCGTGGTCGAGAACCTCTTCGCCGTCGAGCAGGCCATCGTCGTCGGTGTCGTCGTCGAGTGGATCGGTCTCGTGGTCGAGAACCTCTTCGCCGTCGAGCAGGCCGTCGTCGTCGCTGTCGTCATCGAGCGGGTCGGTCTCGTGGTCGAGGACCTCTTCGCCGTCGAGCAGGCCGTCGTCATCGGTGTCCGCATCGAACGGGTCGGTGCCGCGCTGGTCTTCATCCCAGTCGGTTAGCCCGTCGTTGTCGGTGTCGAGCATGTCGTCCTGGGGCGTCGCGACGGGCTCGGTGCCGTCGTCGAGCACCTCTTCGCCATCGCTGCGACCACCGTCGTCCGTGTCCTCGTCGAGCGGGTCGGTGCCGTAGGTCAGCACCTCCTCGCCGTCGGTGAGACGGTCCTCGTCGGTGTCCGGGTTCTGCGGATCCGTGCCCAGGTCGAGCTCGGAGTTCTCGCAGTCGCTGTCGGGCTCGAGGATGCCATCGCCCTCATTGTCGACGCGGAAGTCGTCGCAGAGGCCGTCTGCATCGGTGTCCGGCGTGGTGGGGTCGGTCTCGTCGAGGTCGAGCACGCCGTCGCCGTTGAAGTCCTCTTCGGCATCGGTCAGGCCGTCGTCGTCGGTGTCGACGTCGTTGGGGTCCGTACCAATGCTGACCTCGCCGCCCACACACGCATCGGCGGGCGCGATGCCATCGCCGTCGTTGTCGACGCGAACCTCATCGCAGAGGCCATCGTCATCGGTGTCCGGGTCGTTCGGGTCGGTCTCGTCACCGGTCGCGGGTCCATCATCGATGCCGAAGGCTTCCTGACGATCGTTCAGGCCGTCGTCATCGCTGTCGGAGTCGAAGGGATCGGTGATGGACTCGGTCGTCTCGAAGTAGTCGGAGAGACCGTCACCATCGGTATCGAGCAGATCGTCGAGGGGCGTGTTGACGGGCTCGGTGCCATCAATGAGCACCTCGTCACCATCGCTGCGTCCACCGCCATCGGTGTCCGGGTTGAGCGGATCGGTGCCCTCGGCGACCTCGGAGCCGCCGCAGGTGTCGGCGGGGTCGATGCCATCGCCATCGTTGTCGACGCGCAGGCCGTCGCAGAGACCATCCGCATCCGAATCCGGATCGAGCGGGTCGGTGCCCGCTGCAATCTCGGCGCCGTCATCGATGCCGTCGTCGTCGGAATCGGAGTCGGTCGGGTTCGGGTCGACGCCGTCGCAGGGATCTGCGGGATCGATGCCGTTGCCGTCGTTGTCGGTGCGCGGACCGTCGCAGAGCAAGTCGTCGTCGGTGTCGGGATCGAGCGGATCCGTCGGGCCGTTCGCCTCTTCGCTGTCGGAGAGCGAGTCATCGTCGCTGTCGGCATCGAGGGGGTCGGTACCCTCGGCGACCTCGGAGCCACCGCATGGATCCGCGGGGTCGATGCCATCACCGTCATTGTCGGCCCGGGTGCCGTCGCAGAGCCCGTCGTCGTCGCTGTCTGGGTCGAGCGGGTCGGTTCCCGCAGCCGCCTCGGCAGCATCGTCAACGCCGTCGTCATCAGCGTCTGCGTCCGTCGGATCCGGGTCGACGATGGTGCCGTCACACGGATCGGTGGGGTCGATGCCATCGCCATCGTTGTCGACACGGGGGCCGTCGCAGAGCAGGTCGTCATCCGTGTCGGGGTCGAGCGGGTCAGTCGTGCCGTTCCACTCCACGCCATCGTCCAGGCTGTCATCGTCGCTGTCGGCGTCGAAGGGGTCGGTCAGCGAGACATTGTCTTCGAAGTAGTCGGAGAGCTGGTCGTTATCGCTGTCCAGGCGGTCATCGAGCGGGGTGTTGACCGGCTCGGTACCGTCCTGAAGAACCTCTTGGCCGTCGGTACGTCCACCGCCGTCCGTGTCGGGGTTCTGCGGGTCAGTACCGGCATCCACCTCGGAGCCATCGCACGGGTCGGCAGGGTCCACGCCATCGCCGTCATTGTCGATGCGCGCATCGTCGCAGAGCAGGTCGTCATCGGTGTCGGGGTCGTTCGGGTCCGTCTCGCCGTTGCCGACCGTGCCGTCGGCATCACCATCTTCCTCGAGGTCGGAGAGACCGTCGTCGTCAGAGTCGAAGTCGGTCGGGTCGGTTCCCGTCGTGGTCTCGTCGGAGACACAAGCATCGGTGGGATCGATGCCATCGCCATCGTTGTCGGTACGCGGGCCGTCACAGATGCCGTCGTCGTCGGTGTCGGGATCGACGGGGCTTGTGCCCTGGGCAACCTCTTCGCCGTCGGTGAGGCCATCGTCGTCGGCGTCATTGTCGGTCGGCTCGGGGTCCACGCCATCGCACGGATCGTCCGGGTCGACGCCGTCGCCGTCGTTGTCGGTCCGCGGACCGTCACAGAGCAGGTCATCGTCGGTGTCGGGGTCGAGGGGATCGGTCGGCCCGTTCACTTCGTCGAAGTCGGAGAGCGAGTCGTCATCGCTGTCGGCATCGGTCGGGTCGGTACCTTCGGCGGCCTCGGAACCGGTGCACACGTCGGTCGGGTCGATGCCGTCGCCATCGTTGTCGACGCGAGCGCCATCGCAGAGGCCGTCGTTGTCGCTGTCGGGATCGAGCGGGTTGGTACCCTGGGCAACCTCGGCACCGTCAGTGACCGAGTCGTCGTCGGCATCCTCGTCGGTCGGATCCGGGTCCACGCCATCACAAGGATCGGCCGGGTCGATACCGTCGCCGTCGTTGTCAGTCCGTGGACCGTCGCAGAGCAGGTCATCGTCCGTATCGGGGTCGAGCGGGTCGGTCGGACCGGAGGCCTCGGCGCCGTCGGACAGGGAGTCGTCGTCGCTGTCGGCGTCGTTCGGGTCGGTGCCTTCAACCACCTCGGAGCCGGTGCAGGCGTCGGACGGGTCGATGCCGTCACCGTCGTTGTCGGCGCGGGTGCCATCGCAGAGGCCATCGTCGTCGCTGTCGGGGTCGAGGGGATCGGTTCCGCCCGCAACTTCCTGGCCATCGGTGAGTCCATCATCATCCGCGTCTTCATCGGAGGGATCCGGGTCGACGCCATCGCAGGGATCGGTCGGGTCGATGCCGTCGCCATCGTTGTCGGTCCGTGGACCGTCGCAGAGAAGGTCATCGTCGGTGTCGGGGTCGAGCGGGTCGGTCGGACCGGAGGCCTCAGCGCCGTCCGTCAGCGAGTCGTCGTCGCTGTCGGCGTCGTTCGGATCGGTACCCTCGACGACCTCGGAGCCCGTGCAGGCGTCGGTGGGATCGATGCCGTCACCGTCGTTGTCAGTGCGGGTGTGATCGCAGAGTCCGTCGTCGTCACTGTCGGGATCGAGCGGATCGGTGCCGCCGACAACCTCGTCACCATCGGCGATGCCATCGTCGTCGGCGTCTTCATCGGTGGGGTCGGGATCGGCGCCGTTGCACGGATCCGTCGGGTCGATGCCGTTACCGTCATTGTCCACGCGCGGCCCGTCGCAGAGCAGGTCGTCGTCAGTGTCGGGGTCGTTGGGATCGGTAGCGCCGTTCGCCTCCTCGCTGTCCGAGAGCGAGTCGTCATCGCTGTCGGCGTCGTTCGGGTCGGTACCTTCGACGACCTCGGAGCCCGTGCAGGCGTCGGCGGGGTCGATTCCGTTGCCGTCGTTGTCGGCGCGGGTGCCGTCGCAGAGGCCATCGTCGTCGCTGTCGGGATCGAGCGGGTCGGTGCCGTCGGCGACCTCTTCGCCGTCCGTCAATCCGTCGTCGTCGGCGTCGGCGTCGGTCGGATCGGGGTCGATGCCGTTGCACGGGTCGACAGGATTGACACCGTCACCTTCGTTGTCGAAGCGCGGCCCATCGCAGAGCAGGTCGTCATCGGTGTCCGGATCGGTCGGATCGGTCGGTCCGTTGGCTTCCTCGCCGTCCGAGAGCGAGTCATCGTCGGTGTCGGGGTCGTTGGGGTCGGTGCCCTCAACCACCTCGGAGCCGGTGCAGCTATCGCTCGGGTCGACGCCGTCACCGTCGTTGTCGACGCGGGTGCCGTCACAGAGCCCATCGTTGTCACTATCGGGATCGAGCGGGTCGGTGCCGTCGGCAACCTCCTCGCCATCGGTCAATCCGTCGTCGTCGGCGTCGTCGTCGGTCGGGTCGGGATCGGTGCCGTTGCACGGATCGGTCGGGTCGATGCCGTCGCCGTCATTGTCGAAGCGCGGTCCGTCACAGAGCAGGTCGTCGTCGGTGTCCGGATCGGTCGGGTCGGTGGCACCATTCGCCTCGACGCTGTCCGAGAGCGAGTCGTCATCGGTGTCCGCATCGTTCGGGTCAGTGCCTTCAACGACCTCGGAGCCCGTGCAGGTGTCCGCCGGGTCGATGCCATTGCCGTCGTTGTCGGCGCGGGTGCCGTCGCAGAGCCCGTCGTCGTCACTGTCGGGATCGAGCGGGTCGGTGCCGTTCGCGATCTCGGCGCCGTCGGTCAGGCCGTCATCATCGGCATCGGAGTCGGTCGGATCTGGATCGGTGCCATTGCACGGATCGGTCGGGTCGACGCCGTCGCCATCGTTGTCGAAGCGCGGCCCGTCGCAGAGCAGGTCATCGTCGGTGTCGGGATCGGTCGGATCGGTGCTGCCACTCGCCTCGGCGCCATCGGTCAGCGAGTCGTCATCGGTGTCCGCATCGTTCGGGTCAGTGCCCTCGACGACCTCGGAGCCGGTGCAGCTGTCGGCGGGATCGATGCCGTCGCCGTCGTTGTCGGCGCGGGTGCCGTCGCAGAGCCCGTCGTCGTCACTGTCGGGGTCGAGCGGGTCGGTGCCGTTCGCGATCTCGGCGCCGTCGGTCAGGCCGTCATCATCGGCATCGGAGTCGGTCGGATCTGGATCGGTGCCATTGCACGGATCGGTCGGGTCGACGCCGTCGCCATC
>JAGSGY010000007.1 GCA_023954855.1 Pseudomonadota bacterium
GAGGCTGAGCCGCTGGCCGTTCGTGGCTTTGCTGCGCGTCTCACCGGTGGTGTCGCCGCCTCCCTGCCCATGCGCAGCGCTGGGGCCGGCCGCTTTGGACTGACTCGCGTTGATGTCGACTCCATGCAGATGCTCGACCCCCAGGTCATGGCACAGCAGGTCCTCGGCGAAGACGAGACCGAAGAAGAAGAGACCCGCCAGCCTCGTGCCGCGACTCCGAGTCGCCGCAGCCGTGGCGCTTGGCTCGTCCGCAAGCAGATTGCAGAGCTCGCGCCGCTCGCACGTACAGCGACACAGCGTCGCGCCCTCAAGCGTGCGGTCGAAGAGATCGAGCTGCTCCCCGAGTCCGAGCAGACCCACGCGGCTCGCCGCATCGTGCGTCGGATCAAGGGGCCATCCGCCCGCATCGCCACGAGCGTAGTGGACCGCGCCGTTGAGCGCGTCGACATGGCCCCCGCGGCCGTCGCTCGCGCCCGTGCCATTCCCCAGGTCAAGAAGGGCCTGCGTCGTATCCTCGGCTCATCGCCTGCCATGGCGACCCTCGATCTCGAGGCCCGCGTGGCCGAAGAGGTTCAGGGCCAGCAGCCGGCGCCGTCGCGCACCAGCCGCACGGCACAGGTGGAGCGCGTTCGTCCCACCTCCGCTCGCCGTACCGTTGCCCGTGTGGTTCGCGAGGCGCGTAGCCAGCTGCAGACCGGCAGGGCTGGTCCTCCCAGCGACACCGCGTCTACGGTTGTAGACGCCCCGATCGCCGCCGGGCCCGCGAGGCCGGTGCGACGTCGCCCCACGGCTCGGGCGATGGCACGAACCCTCGCCGCTCCCCGCGCAGCAGCAGAAGATGTTCGCCGTGGCTTCGCCGCGAGTGCACCGTCGCCGATCGCGGCTTCGGCACCGACGGCTCGCCCCGATGCGCTTCGCCGTGCCTCCGCTCGCTCGCAGGCCGGTGTCCGCGTCACGAGTGCGGGCGCACCCATGGTGTCTCCGTCGGCGACGTCCTACATCGCCGCACGCCAGGCCGCCCCGGCATCAAGCCCGACGGCCCGTCAGTCCGCCGCTCCGTCGCCGATTCGCGTCCGTCGCAGTCGCGCGGTGCAGGCCGAGCCCTCGTCTTGGCTCACGCCTGGTGCCGTCGAGCCAACCGAAGCCGCAGTCGAATCGATTCCCGTGTCGCGCCGCGTGTCCGCTGCGCGTTCAGCGGTGTCGCCGGTGGCCCGCGCCTCGGCGGTTCCCGCTCCGACCGCCTCTGTGGCGTCGACGCTTGTTCGTCGTTCCGCCAGCCCGTCGGTCACGCCCGCTGCGGCCCGCGCCGTGCTGCGTGCGGAGCCCACGCTAAGGCGTGACGCCGAAGGCCGAGGGCTGCTCAGCCCATCGCCGGTTGGGCATGTACCTTCCGCAAAGCGGGGCTTCACGGCCCGGCGCTCGCGGCTGGTCGCTCCGACGTCGACGCCCATTCAGTTCGCCGCGCAGGAAGCAGAGGTCGAAGAGGTCTCAGCAACGACTCCGCGCAGCGTGACGGCCAAGGCCGCGCCCCGTCGGGCCGCCCGTACGCAGATGGCCCGCACCGAGAGTGCGCCGGTGCTTCGCGCGGCGGCTCGTGGAGCTGCGCGCACGGATCGCGTCGGTGTGGCTCGCAAGCCCACCGCCCATGTCTCCGGCGTACTCAGTGAGCGCGTGGCTCGTCCCGAAGTGCGCGGCGTCGCCGCACCTTCCGTTGCGCCCCGCTCTGTTGCACGTCGTTCGCGACTGGTAGCCCCCTCAGCAGTGAGTGTGTCGCCCGCGGTCGCCGAGGCCGAGGTCGATGCCTCGTCTTCGAGCACCGCTGACTCCCGCGAAGGTCGGGTCGCTCCAACGCGGACTGCTTCGGTCACCGAGAGGGCGGTTGCCCGTCGAGCGGCGACTGAGCGCGAGGTTGTGCCCACGCTTCGGGCTGTCGCTCGCGCGAGTGCACCCAGTGTGGCGCGCGTCGATGCACGCGGCAGCTCGTTGGTGGCGCCGCAGCCCACTCGCTACGTCACGGACTCGGCTGATCCTCTGGTCCCTGAGACCGCGGTGCGCGCCCAGACGGTGGCGTCGGCTCGCCTCGACGCGAAGCCGCGCACGCTCCGCACTTCCGTTCCCGACACCGTCCTTGCGTCGTCGGCCCAGGAAGAGGCTGGTGGTGAGCAGGCTGAGGCCGCTCCCCGCAAGGTCCAGGCTGCCGGAGCCGTCGAGCGTCGCGTCCGCAAGGCCATCGCCAAGCAGGTGGCCCCTGCGGGTGCTGCCGCACATGCTGTGCGCCGAGCAGCCCATGCCGGCGTCGAAGCACGTCCGCTCACCTCGAAGCTTCAGCGGGTTCCCGCGGTTCGCACTGCCGGTCAGGCGACGCAGCCTGCACGCCGTGCGGCCGCTTCTTCGGATGCCGCGCCGACCGCCGTTCGTCGTCCTTCGAAGGCCATGGCTCGGGGTACGGGCGCACGCCGGTCCTTGATTCCTCGCGCCGTCGCGCCAATCACGCTTGAGATTCCGACTTTCGATGCGCCAGCACCGGCTGTCGAACAGCGGGTGCCCACTGCGGCACGGGCTCGCCAGACCGAGGCGTCCGTCGATGCCGTGGTCGCACGCGTCACTACCGCCATTCGCGCCGCCCTGCGCGGCGAAGAGCCCACCATCGTCCTCGATGCGGCCCGTCGCACGCTTCGGGTGCGCTCGACCCTCCAGGCCGAGAGCCCGGTTGAGGTTGCGGGCAGTCGCCTCGGTGCGCCGCCGTCTCCGCAACGTCCACGCTTTGCCCCGCAGGCCCCGGCGCAGACCATGGTCTCCGCGGCGTCGAACGATGTGGCCGATGAGGCTCCGGTCGACTCCGGCTTCGGTGCGACCTCGAGTCGCCCTGCTCGTGCCTCTCGCGGTACCGCGAGTCCGGCCCGCCAGCAGCGCTCGGTGTCCACGCCAGCGAACCGCATTCTCCGTCGGAACACCGCCTCTGCGCGGCCTTCCGCCCGGTGGACGCGGGTTCGCGATGACGGTGCGGTTGTGTCGGTTCCGCAGCGCGACCGGGCCACGGCCCGAGCACGCGGTGCTACTCGGACCGCTCGCACAGCCCGCGCTTCGGGTCAGCAAGAGCTGCTTCGTCAGGGTGCCGGCTTCGGCAGCTCGGACATGAACAGCCTAGAGCCCACGGCCTTCGGACCGAGCGCGGCAGAGGGCGTGTCCGCGCGTCCGCTCCACCGCACCCTCGGTCAGATGGACCCGGCCACCGCTCCACTTCCCGGAAGTGCGGCGTCGCCAGGTTGGGCACAGCGGGCCGTTCACGGCACCGCGGCCACGAGCCGTGAGCAGCTTCGCGCCACCAAGGCGCTTCGTACCGACACCGGTTTGTTCGCCGCACTTGCGAAGAGCAACTCTACCGAGGATGTCGTTCGCGTCATCCTCGAGCGCGCCGACGGTGTCTCCGCGGTTCGCAAGGAGCTCGGAGCCCCAGCTGCCGCGCTCGTCGAACGTATCGTGCGGACACGCCAGCAGATGGCGAACACCGATCAGGTACTGCGCCCCGGCCAGAACAACGCCAGTGCAGCTCCTGAGCTCGACACCCTCCCCGGAAACGCCCCAGCCCGTCGAGGTCGTTCGCGTTCGGCCCGGACGGTCCGGTCCATGCCTGGATCGTTCCTCTCATCTTCGCAGTCCAGCGAAGGAGTGGGGGCAAGCGGCGTCATGAAGCTCGCTGGCAAGCTCCAGCAACTCATCCACCTCGCTGAGTCTGAGCGTCGTCTCAAGGACGCGCAGGCGCAGGTGCGGATGTCCCAAGAGAAGCCCGACAGTGGTGGCATTACCGGTCCTGCCGGCGCCCCAGACGATGAGGCTCCCGACATCGGGGCGCTGCAGCGTGATGTGCTTCAAGCCGTAATGACAGAACTCGATCTCCTCAGAAACCGACGTCAGGAGGACCCCGATGGGCTCAACAGATGGTGGTAGCAACAAGAAGGCCTTCTTCCAGATCAACGACCCAGCGTCGAGTGAGGATCAGGCCTACTTCTACGTCCAGTTCAACCCGAAGGAGTTCAAGCTCGATGAGAGTGTAGGCTGGTCGGATGGCAAGTCGGCAGACGACAAAGCCACAACCGACACGGCCAAGGATGCCTTCCTGACCTTTGACAAGGGCAAGCCGGCGACGGTCGCGATGGAGCTCGTCTTCGACACCACGGATTCTGCGGAAGACGATGTGGGTAAGAAGTGGATTCAGCCTCTTCGCTCGCTCGTTGCGGCAACCGTCGCGGACAAGGACGGCGAGGACAATGACATCATTCGTCCGCCGTACGTCGTGTTCAAGTGGGGCGAGTTCGAGTTCCCCTGCGTCGTCGAGAAGCTGGGCGTCAGCTACCTGATGTTCCGTCCTGACGGCCGTCCCTTGCGGGCCAAGGTCTCAGTGGCTCTCAAGGAGCGCGAGGACACCGAGCTTCGCCTCTCTAGCCAGCAGGAGATCGTGCTCACCACCGTGGGTTCCATGCTCTCGAGTGGCCAGGACCAGGCTGCGGACGACCCGACCAAGGCTCAGGCCAACACGGGTACCAGTCAGCACCAGTCCAATGGCGCCGGCAACCTGCAGACGTCGCGCTCGGTCAAAGCGAATGAGCACAAGCCCACCAAGACGTACGTGACTCAGGAAGGCGAGACGCTGACCGACGTCGCTGCGAAGACGGGTGCGGACTACGAGGACATCGCCAAGGCGAACAACATCGACAACCCGATGGAGCTCGAGCCGGGAACCCTCCTGGTCATTCCGTCCTCGTCGGTGATGGCGACGGTGTTCGAGCACCAGGGCAAGTCCGATGGTCCTGCCGCATGGTCCGACTACCAGGCGCAGCTCAACCCCGACAGCGACCTCGCGAGTGACTGGGACAACACGCCCGGTGAGTACATCTTCGAGGAGCAGGAAGTCGAGGAGATGGGGCTCGAGTACACGCCGTACACGTCGACCCAGGAGCTGGGTGTCTTCGAGCACAAGCCGTCTAGCGCCGGTGCCGTACAGGCTGCCGCGACGAGTGCCGCTGGCACTGCGCATTCGACGGCCACGGAGGCGGCTGTCGAGGCAGGGGTTCCGACCTCGGCCGAGGGTGCAAAGAAGGCCGTAACAGACGCGTTCAGCGGGTAGTCAGTCGCACAAGTCGAGCACGATGGCGCTAGCGCTCTCGGAGGCCACAGATGGCAGAAAAGCACAATAAGACCGCGTCTTTCAAGATCTCCATAGGGTCTGCGGTCACGGATGCCACCCAGCAGAAGAGCCAGGGTATCGAGTCCTTCACCGTCGAGGAACACCTCGATATGGTCGGCGTGGCCCAGGTCACGATACGCCCGAGCGACAATGTCGACTTCTCTGCGTTCAAGATTGGTGACAACGTCACCATCGCTGTGGGCGGTAGTTCGCGGCAGTTCATCGGGTTCATCACCGGCTTCCGCATGACGCTGCAGGGCAATGAGCCGAAGATGACGGTCATCGCGATGGATGCGATGGCGAAGCTGGCCTCGTCTCGGCACACGCGTACCTGGCCGACAGATGGCAACAGCGCCGGCAGCGAGACGGTGAAGGACTCCGACATCGTCTCCGAGGTGCTCGGTAAGGCGAATGTCGATGCTGGCACGGTGACTGACACGACTGGCGAGTCGAAGTACGTCTTTCAGCGCAACGAGAGCGACCTAAACTTCCTCAAGCGCCTCGCGGCTCGCAACGGCTTTCTGCTCCGTGCGGTCGAAGGGAAGATCAACTTCGAGAAGGCCGAGTTTACGGGCGAAGCCGTGAAGTTCGACTACAAGACCTGCAAGGGCCTTGAGTACACGTGGTCTCCGATCTGGGTGCCGCCGAAGCTCAAGGTGCATGGCTGGGACTACGCGACCAAGAAGCTCGTGAGCGGTGAGCACGATGCGGTTACGGGCATGGGCGCTGGCGACGATGCGATCGCCTTCGGAAACAGCGCGATCTGGCAGGAAGAGTCCCACGTCAGCGACGTGTTGGTGACCAGCGATGCTGGAGCGAAGGGCATGGCCGAGGCCGAGCTCGAGCGCCTCGGACGCAACTTCCTTCGTGGTCGGGTCATTGTCGATGGGTCCGGTGAGGCGTTTCCCGGGCAGAAGATCGAAGTGACTGGGTTCGGTAAGCACAACCCGACCGGCTACATCGTGAGCTGCCGCCACATTGTGACCACGGGGCCGGACGACTTCCGTACCGAGGTCCATTTCTGCGGGAACACGGCCCCCGCATAGAGTCGCTCGCGCACGAAGCGACGCCGCCGCGCGATCCTGACGAGATGGGATCGCGGGTTGGTGGGCTTCCGTTGATGAGCGATCCAGCACGGCCCCATGCGGCGATCGGTGCTGTGGGCTCAGCGCCCGCTTTGAAAAATTGGCACTTGGTGCCGCCGGGCTGGCCGCAGCCGCTACAATCGGCCGGCGCTCCTCGCGATCATCCGCGTGGTGCATCGAGGAGCGCACGACACCAACGCTGAACCGCGAAGCGGTGCCTTCCTCTGGCTCTCTTGAGCTAGGGTCGGGCTCGTGCCAGGGGGGAGTTGTGCGCAAGGAGTTTCTCGGACGTGGATTCAAGTTCCCGTTCGAGGTGAATCCCGCCACCGGTGGGATCGCCATGAGCGAGTACGAAGAGAACATTCGACAGTGTGTGTCGGTGATTCTTGGAACCAAGCCCGGTGAGCGTCAGATGCTCCCGGAGTTTGGCTGTCGCATCCACGAGCTGATGTTTGCGCCGAACACCGCGGCCACTGCCAGCTCGATTTCCTATCATGTACGACGAGCTCTCGCGCGCTGGGAGCCTCGCATCGAAGTGTCTGGCGTCGACGCCTTTCCCGATGCGAATGGCCACATGCGCGTGACCGTGAAGTACACCATCCGAAGCACCGAATCCGAGCACGACCTGAGTCTGATGCTCAATCCGGGGTCCTGATCTATGCCCATCCGCCCGCCCAAGCTCGACGACCGGAAGTACGCCGACATCGTTCGAGAGGCCCGCACCCTCATCCCCCAGTACTGCCCGGAGTGGACCAACCTCGGTGATGCCGATCCCGGTATGACCTTGGTCCAGCTCTTCGCGTGGATGACGGAGATGACCATCTTCCGGCTCAACCGCGTGCCGGACAAGACCTACGTTCACTTCCTGAACTTCATCGGTGAGGAGCGGCGCCGCGCGCGTCCATCCAAGCTGCCGGTGACGTTTGGTCTGCGTGGCGACGAGCGTGACTCGGCAGAGATCCCGCCCTTCTCGCGGTGCTCGGCCAAGGCCGAGGGTGGCGGTGAGCAACTGCAGTTCCTGACGACCGACCACGTCACGGTGCATGGCGCGAACGTGACCCGCATCGTCTCGGTCAACGCTGGCAACAACCCGATGGTGCGAGAGATCCCGTTCGACCATCATCCCGAGCACGAGAAGGGCCTGCTGTTCAACGGCGGGCGCGGCATCCGCCTGCTCCAGATGGACCCGATTGCCCACGGTCCAACCAGCTACACCCCGCAGCAGTACCTCTACGTCGCGCACGATGACTTCCGGCTCATGGACTTCGAGCTCGAAGAAGGCCAGTCCCTTGGACGTCTGCGCATCCGTTCGGCCACGGCGGACAACCTGCCGGTCGGCGCGATCTTCAAGTGGGAGTACTACGCCGGGGAAGAGGACGGCTGGCTCGCGGTCGGCTTGTCCGATGAAGAGGAAGAGATCCTCGGTCTGCCCGAGATCGCCCTCGACACGCACCTGCCGGGTCTGGTCGAGGTCACCGAGCTCGGTGACGGCGCAGATCCATTCCCGGTGCCCAAAGACTTGCAGGAAGAGAAGTACTGGATTCGCGGAACCGTGGACTACGAGCGCTGGCTCGCGCACCGCATGCAGGAAGACCTCGAGATTGCTTGGCGTGATGACCGGGGTGCCGAAGAGCGTCCGATCAACAACTGGGAAGTCCGCGCGACCGGACGCAACCTCGAGTTCTTCATCCAGGACATGCCGCCCATTCGCGGTGGCTGGACCGTCCACTACACGATGGTGGACCGGTCGATGCCGGCTGGACGTGGGCAGTACATTCCACGCTACCGGTGGCTCTACCGCCGTGGCGACTCATGGGAAGAGATCCCGCACGAGCGCGTTCGCCACCAGGACACTTCGGTGATTCTCACCGGTCCGCTGACCGACATGGCGACGGATGGCTTCAACCTGCGCGCCGAGCGTATCGAGACGGTCAACCTCCGTGGGTTCGTCCCAGAGCTGGACCTCGACATCACTTGGATGCGACCGGTCGAGCTGTTCCTTGGCTCCGGTCCCGAGACCTCCGCAGCGGCCGCCATCGACACGGCCGAGCTGCCAACGCTTCCGTTCCAGCCGGCGAACACGCTTCCGCCGCTGCTGGGCATGAAGTTCTTCATCGGCACCGACCTGTTCGAGAACCGCGCCCAGAAGCCGGTGTTGGTCGAGATCGAGGTCGACTTCGAGTGGCAGGACGAGTCTCTTGCCGAGCCGGACGAGCTGTACCACATGCAGCTGTGCTACCGCGCCGCCGACACCTGGCGCGTCGTCTACGACCGCAAGGGCACCTACACGCAGTTCACCTTCAAGCAGCTCGACGAAGAGGGGGCGCTCAAGGCGGGCCGTCGCAAGATTCGCTTCAAGCTGAATCCGAAGACCCAGCTGAAGGGCCTGCATCGCGCGATCATCGCGGGACAAGAGACGACCTGGCTTCGCCTCGAGCTGACCAAGGCGCAGCTGACGAAGCGCGTCGACAAGAAGACGCCGCCCACCCCGGTCACGCTGAAGATCTACTCGGTCAAGCTCGGCGTCGATGGCGTGATGGGCAAGGATGTCTACGAGCAGCCGCTTCCCGGACCGAAGATGGTGTCTGCGGAGTACCGCCGCCACAACCGTCGCTTGACCCGCTCTGTGGCCCGCGTCGCTGGACGTCTGTCCGAGGATTACCCCTTCGACACCTTCATCGACATCGAGGATGCCGCGGCGAAGTCCACCGGCAAGTCCAAGGCGAAGACCAAGGAAGAGCTCGACATCCCCGTGGGACACCAAGCGGTCTACTTCCAGTTTGATCGGGCCCTCCCATCCGCGCAGCGTCACGCGATTCTCTTCAAGTGTCGCGGCGAGACCTTCCTGCCCGAGGGCGAGGACGTCTCTTGGGAGCTGCTCGAGAGCGGCGGACGCGGTCGCTCGAAGTGGGCGCGTCTGACGGGTACTCGTGACGATGATGCCGGCGAGGCCTTCTTGCTGAACCGAACGGGTTCGCTCGCATTCTCCTACCCGGACGCCAAGAAGCCGGCGCCCGAGGGGCACTGGATGCGCGTGCTGTTCCGGTCACCCAAGGACCCTGAGGTCGCGCCGGCGCTGCCGCCGCTGTCTCACATGATGCTGAACACGGTTGAGGCCGTGAACCTGCATGCCTTCCGGATGGAGCGCTTCTCTGGTCTCGGAGTTCCGCATCAGTCGGTGCAGCTCCGTCGCTTCCCCATTTTCCTGCATGGCGAGGATGGCGAGGAAGAGGTGTTCGACCGGCCGGAGCGCTTCCCGGACCTTCGTCTGTTCGTGACGGAAGGGGATGGCCAGCGCCGTGAGTGGCGTAAGGCGCCCGGAAACTCGATTCTGATGGCGAGCAAGGACGACCGCGTCTTTGTCGTCGATCCGGTCGATGGAACCATCACCTTTGGCAATGGCATTCGCGGCAAGATGGTGCCTGTGGGCACCTACAACATCGCTGTCGAGGTCTACCACACCATTCCGGGCACGGCGGGCAACATCTCCCCCGGCGGAGTGGCCTCCTGTGATGGCTTCTCGGACGTGGTCAACGTCACGAACCTGCTGCCGGCAACGGGCGGTCGAAACTCGGAGTCCATCGAGGAAATCATCCGTCGGGCGCCGTCGGTGCTTACCAGTCGTGACCGTGCGGTCACCCGTCTCGACTTCGAGGTCATTGCGGCTGAAGCCTCCGCCGAGGTCGCACGCGCCGCTTGCTCGGGCGAGATGGCTGGCGATGGCGAAGTCGAGGTCGTGGTGCTTCCACGTCGTCGCGAGGGCGAGCAGGTACCGGATCCGTTCTTGGCCGGCGGCCTCAAGGACCACGTACAGCAGTACCTGGCCCGTCGCTGCCTGGTGAACGTACAGCCGGTGGTCAGGCTCGCGACCTTCCAGAAGGTCGACGTGAGCATCGTGCTCAGACTTCGCGCCAACACCAATCTTCTTCAGGTCAGGGACCGGGCCCAGGCCTGGATTGCGCGCTTCCTCGATCCGTACTTCGGCGGTCTCGACGCGGATGGCTGGCCCTTCGGCGCCACGCTCTACGCCGAGGACTTTGGCCGCATGGTCACGGACATCCCCGAGGTTCGGCACATCATGGACGTCGAGGTCTACGCCGTCGGCGCCGACGACGACGAGAAGGTGCCTGGCTGGGAGGCTGGACGCGGCTCACGCACGCTGGTGCTCGAGTCCGATGACCTCTTCCAGGTTCGGAACATCCGCGTTCGCGCCGAGGGTGTGCAGTGAGACGTCGTCGTCTGCCCACACGGGGCGCAAAGCGCAACCAACTGGTGAAAGCGGCACGTTCCTCGGACTACCGCTTTCTCGAAGACGTCGTGCGCATTCAGTTCCCGATTCGGGCCGCGCAGTCCTATCTGCGCCGCAACATGGCCAACCGCATCAGCTACCGCCTTGTTGAGACTCGCCGCGGCGAGACCCCCGGCATGGTGCGCGGCGTCGAAGTCCGTCATGAGAACTCCGGCGAGCGCAGCTGGGTGTCAGGGCGTCGCGTCTTGGCCAACGGCCAGCTTGCGAGCTTCTTCGTTCCGGACCACCTGGTCACCATCGAACCGCAAGTCGACGGTGCCGCAGCCCAGACACGGGTGCTGTCTCAGGGCGACGAGATCGTCCTGCATGTGCCGGTCCGAGGCTATCTGCGGTACTTGCCGGGTATCTTCCAGGGCAATGGTCCTGTGACTCAGCGCGAGGTGCTGCGCGTTCGCGACGCGTCGGTGGTTCGTTGGGGAGGGGCGGCCAAGGAGCAGGTGCGCGTCCTCGATGTGGATGAGGATCCGATTCGGCGCTTCCTCTTCCTCTTCCAGCACATCATGAGTGGCGTCACGGATCGCATCGATGCGATTCCGGACCTCACCGACCCGCTGCTCTGTGACTCTCGCTTCTTGCCGTGGCTCGCCTCTTGGGTGGGCTTTGAGCTCGATGAGTCCCTGCCGATTCATCAACAGCGTGAGCTCGTGCGTCGCGCCATCCGTCTGTTCCGGAGCCGCGGCACCCGCCAGGGCATGGAAGAGATGGTTCGCGTTCTCACGTCGGCGCCCGTTCGCGTCCGTGAGCGCGTTCGTCCCAAGGCCGCAGTGCTCGGCCAGTGCACGCTGATTGGCGGACGAGACGTGGTGGAGCGCTACCACCTCTCCGAGCCCGGCGGCAGCTACCTCATGTCGGCCCATGACCGGTCCGACACCAGCTTCTTCAAGCTCATTCTCGAACCCCGCGACCGCTTTCACGGCCGGTTCGGTGAGCGCGCCCCAGGCGTGCTACGTCGAATCGTGCAGATCGTGAGCCAAGAGCGGCCCACCCACGTCGTCTTCACCATCGAGTTCGACGTCCGTAAGTGACCGGAGCCTCAACATGGCCTTTTCCCATCAGCTAAAGCGGCTCAACCCCTATGAGGGTCTCTGTCTCACGGCCTCGGATCTGCTCGACGAGCAGCTCTACCACCGCCGCAACCTGCAGCGTCACTCGCTGTTCATGCACGGACACGGCATTGTCCAGGGCCTTCAGGTCGAGCTCGAGCAGCAGCGCAAGAAGTACCAGGCGGTCATCAAGTCCGGCTATGGCCTGACCGGTGACGGCCAGGGCGTGCAGCTTCTGCAGGACGTGAAGGTGCCGCTCGAGGTGCCGAAGTCCGACGGCGAGTACATGCTCTGGCTCTTCCACGTCGAGGCGCCCGAAGCCGACAGCGCTCGCCCGGTGTTCGACACGCAAGAGAAGAAGGAAGCTCGTGTCGCAGAGTCTGCGGCTCCGCGCCTGTTCCCGATCGAAGCCGAGCATGCCGACGGCGTCGCGCTGTGCCGCATCAACGTGCGCTTGGGCCGCATGGTCCAGGTCCAGCTGCCGGTTCCGCGGGCTGGACGCCAGTCGCGCGCTGCCGAGTCGTACCTCAAGCCCCGGGTGACCGAGTTCATTCGCTTGCAGAAGAAGGTCATGGATGCCTTGTTCCGCACGGCGGTGCTCAAAGAGATGAGCATTGGCGCCTTTGGCTTCTACTCATCGCTCGTGTCGGCCGAGTTCGTCCTCATCGAAGAGGGGACCACGGACCGCGTGCTCTACCGCACGGCTGGAACGCTGATCGCTTACTCGCACGACTTCTACAACCCGCTTCCGAAGACCACGGACCGCATCAAGCAGTTCACGGACTTCGTTCGTCGCGTGCACGCGGAGGTTCCGACACCCGAGCAGAGTGACGAGACCTGGCTCAAGTGGTTCCAGCAGTTCGAACGACTTCTGCAGCCCCTCCAGCGCATCAGTGATGAGCTCGAGAAGACGGTTGAGGCCAAGCGGTGAGTCAGCTCCCTACAGCGCCAGGCGACGCCGGCTCTGTACAAGTGCGGGTCCAGGTCATCGACTTGGAACCGTTCGCGCTTGACCTGGTTGTGCCGACCTATCTTCCCGCCTCGGACCTCACCCAGCGTGTGGCACGAGACGCGGGTCTCGGTGCGTACTGGGATGACGGCACCCGGCGAACCTTCTGGCTCCGTGCCCGTGGACGAGTGCTTCAGGATCACGAGAAGCTCGAAGACTTCGGTGTGGTTCCCGGCGAGCTTCTGCACTTGCTTCCACAGCCCCCGGTGGGATCAGGAGTGCATGAGCGCCCGCCCGAGTACCCTGAGAACAAGGGCTATGCGGCGGCCGGCAACCTCAACATGGCCTCGGGCCTTGCGGTCAACTTCCTCTGGACCTTCGGCTGGGCACTTGCGCTGCTCTACAGCCCGGATGTGGCGGTCGCCATCTTCCCGGCGGCTGGGCTCTCCCTCCTCTCCGTCAGCTTCGTTCGGCACCTTCTCGGTGGCGACGGTAGCGACTGGAAGGTCCCTGTCATCGGGTTCTTGGTCTTCTGGCCGCTGATGACCCTCGCGTTTGCACCCGCCGTCCTCTGGGCCGATATTGCCGGGGATCAGCTCACCCTATTCGGGGTGACGGCTTGGGTCGTGGGTAGCACGGGCGTGTTGCTCGGGTGGCTCGCCTGGTATGGCGCCGTCGAGCGGCTCCCAGAGCGCACGTCCGCCCAGGCCATCCAGGAAGAAGTCGAGGCCATCTACAACTGCGGCATCTGTGGTCTGCCGGTCGAGCCTTCGGTTCGAGCACCGTGCAACTTCAACTGCGGACAGGTGTTTCACGTCGGCTGCTACCAGGCGCGGGCCTCGGTACATCAAGGCACCGGCTGTGCCGTCTGTGGCTTTCAGCCCGGCTAGTCCTCGTCGCCCAGGGCTGGCGGTGACCAGCGGGCCAGCAGTGAGAATCCCGCGTAGGCGCCCATGTGGTACAGCTGCACGCCGGCTTGGGTGCGTGCGTGCTCGGCATCGGCCCAGTCCTCAGCATGCAACCGCGTTTCCATGCGCGTGAGCGAGGCTTCGGCGAAGACCAAGCCGTTTCTCCGCTGGGTGGCTTCGTGGGCTCGGGGCAGGGGATCGACCTCATCGTGCCGTGACTCTGAGATGAGCGCCGCGTCTCTCAGTACATCGAAGCAAGGGCCAAATGAGGAAGGCGCAGCGGATCCCACACGCGCGAGTTCGTCCGCGAGGCCGAGCTTTCCGGCGGCGATGCGGGTGAGCAAGGCGGCCGCCTCGAGTTCCCACCCATCGAGCTTCGTGCTGAGCCAGGGGATGGCATCGAGCGCGCGGCCCTCTGCCCAGGCATCGACCAGCGGATCGGGCTCCTGGACAGGCGGGAGTGTCAGGTGTGCGCCCGGTGACAGCACCGATGCGGCCGCGGATGCGAGCGCGTCGATGGCCCTTTGGTTCTGAGCGTGGATGCGCTTTGCGGCCCGCTTGAAGCCCGCTTCCAGGCCCTTGGGGCCGACCGCACCGGTCTGAGCGGCCCTTGCGATCTCGACGAGAAGACCCAGGCTGTCGCCCACATCCGCATCGAGCTGGGCGAGAGCTGCGCGCAGAGCTGGATGAGGGGGGCCGACGGTCCAGCGGTTGGCCACCTCGCCAATCACGACCGCCGCGGAAGCCAGCTGGACCCGCCCGAGCGCGCATTGTTCTGCAAGTCGCTCTGCGGCTTTCACGGCCGCGCCGCGGTGCGGGGGAGGCTTCGCGCCGCCCGTGTGCTCTGCAATGAGGGCGGCGATGCCGAGTGGGTCGTCCTCTTCTTCCTCTTGGGACCCGGCGATCTGCGCCAGCTTGGGGACGAGAGCGATGGGGTGGATCAGATCCACGAGGTCCGAGACAGCTTGCCGTAGGACTGCGACGGCTTCAGGCCCGGCGGGGTGTGGGCGGCGTCGCTGCGCCTGTTGCGGGGCACGGGCGTCGTAGAGCCCTAGGGCGATCGGAAGGGAGCCCTCGAACTGGTCGCCAGCGGAACTCGCGTGGGCAATGAGACGTCGCCGGCGAGCGCGAAGCTCGAGGTCGAAGACCACCAGCCCACTCGAGGCGGGATCCGAGGCGTCGGCGAGGGTCGGACTTGCGAGCAGCGCGTGGATGCCGATCGCGCCTGCACGGGCGCGTGACAGCAGCACCCTGCCGTGGGGGTCGACCAATGACGGTGCGGCGGGTGTGATGGCGTGGGCCAACGTGCGCCAGACCAAGTCTGTCGGGCCCCAGGCAAACGCCCCGCGGGCCCAGTCGGCGAGCGAGCTTGCCACCACCTCCGCCGTGGGTTGGATCAGCGCGTCGATGGCGGACGAAGAGTGGGTCTGCGGGGCCGGCGCGCTCCGAATGGCCTGTACCCAGTCCTCGTCCTCATCGGGAAGGTCGTCCTCGGGCATCGACTCCGTGAAGCGCTGCCGTTGCTCCGACTTGCGAGTCCTCGGTCGCCAGGCCTCGGCCATGAGCGCTTCTTCGAACGGCACGTCGGCGGGTGCTGCGTCGTCGTCGCCTCCGTAGTCCACTCCCTCCTTTTCGGCGGTCGAGGTCCGCATCGCGAGGCCGGCACCGCCTCCTCCGCCCTGGTCACCGGGGGGAGCGGAAGCGGAAGTGATCATCGAGGCAATCGCGGCATTCCCGAGCTGATCCTGACGACGATCGCGCTCCGGCTCTTTAGTCTCTAGCTCCTGAACTTCTTCCTGTTCATGGTCGACTGTGGACTTCTTCTTTCGGTCGTCGTCCTGATTGTTCCGCCTAGCCACGCAGCACCTGCTCAGCGCGTCCTGTGCGCGCCGCTCTACTTTGATACGGTATAGCACCTGCCGGCGGAGAGTTGGCGCGGGGAGAGGTGCATGGACAGCATCGCGGGCATGAAGCCCACGGGACGACGGATCAGCGGACCGGCGTCCGACTTAATCGAGCTCGAGGCCGACAACGGGCTGAAGCACACGGCGGTTGCCTTCAAGGAGGTGTTCTGGGAACGACCCGGGATCACCTCGTCCTTGACGGTGATCTTGGGCTTCCTCGAGTCGCCCATGGTGACGGGTCTTGTCGAGCTTGTGCACCGCGATCCCGACGAGGGATTGTTCGTCTACCCCACAGGATCGGTCTGGTCGGTCGCGGAAGTGATTCGCGCCATGTCGAATGCCGGCCGAGTGCCCGGAATCCGCGCAGGCCTCGAGCTCTGCTACGTCGCGGGTCAGGTCCTGATGGAAGCCGGAGAGAGCGGTCCTGCGCAGGGCATCTACTCCCACGGAGGCCTGACGCCTTGGCGCTTGCTGCTCAAGGCCGACGGCCAGGTTCAGCTTCTCGGCTACGGCCTTCCACAGGTCGAAGTGCTCGAGTACCTCGAAGATCCGTCGGTGATGCCCCGCGAGGACAGCTTCCGATACTGCCCGCCCGAACGGCTCGAAGGGCAGGCCGAGGATGTGACCTCTGATCTGTTCGCCCTTGCGCTGATCGGGCTCGAGATGATGACCGGCAAGCCCGTCTACGATGGGCTGGTCGACGACATTCTCCAGAAGGCCCGCCGCGCGGAGGGGGCCTACACCCTCTACAAGTGGCGCGACAAGCTGCCGGACTCGGTCCGCGAAGTGCTTGGCAAGGCGATCAAGTTCGACCCGGACACCCGCTACCAGGACCCGAACGACTTCGTGCATGACGTGCACGACATTCTCTCTTCGATGGATGCAGAGGGACCGAGCCTGATGGAGGTCATGGAGACGGTGCGGCGGGCTCCCAAGCGTGGACGGGCCCTCATGGGGGGGCAGACTGCGGCGCTGAGCAAAGAGCAACTCCGCAAGATGACAGAAGAGATGGACGATGTGGACGGCCGTAGTGTTTCAGCGCCGACCCGACCCCGCTCCGACGCCGAGCCCGAGGAACCCGCCGAGCAACCTCGATGGGGCAAAGTCAGCCGCCGTGGGCGCCGGGGAGAAGAGGAAGAAGAGCCCGAGCCCAAGCCAGCGCGTGGGTCTTCGCGACGCGGTCGAAAGGCCGCTGAAGAGCCCTCAGGTGGGCGTGGGCGTCTGCGGCGTTCCGCAGGTAGCGATGATGCGAAGCCCGCTGAGTCCAGTGGACGAGGGCGTCTGCGTCGCTCGTCTGGCGAAGAAGAGGGCGGTGGCAGACGTCTGCGCCGCTCGAGCTCCGAGGACGGTCCGCCGAGCCGCGGACGCGCCGAGGAGTCCTCGAAAGAAGATGCCCGTTCGCGCCTTCGTCGGTCTCGCGATGAGAAGGAGGAGCCCCGTAGCCGACCGCGTCGCCGAGGCGAAGAGGCCGAAGAGGCGCCGAGGTTGCGCCGGAGCCGCGGTTCTGAAGAAGCGTCCCCTCGAGCGAGCCAGGACCGACCTCGTCGCCGTCGCGATGAGCCGGCCAAGGAAGCGCCGGTGAGCGGTGCCGCGGCATTGCTTGCGAAGCTGCGCTCGAGTTCGGGTGTTCCCGCCACGGCCCCGGAGCCGCCAGCTACGGGCGTCAACGCTCCCGAGCCAACTCCAGAAGCACCGGCGCCCGCTCCGGCGGCTCCCGCCGTTGCCGCCAAGCCCGCTCCTGCAGCGGCTCCTCCGGTGGTGTCGGCAACTGCGGGAGAAGACGCTCCCGGCGAGGCGATCACCGTGCGGGTGGGCGGCGCCGAGCTGTCGTTGGCCATCGCGGGTCGAACCGTCGCCGATGTGGCGGCTCGCTGGACGACGGCGGTTGGCATCCCCACCGACCTGTCGGGACGGGTGACGGGCTGGTACTGCATCGAACAGGGCGGTGAGCGGCTCAAGGGCTCCACGCTCGCGGCCATTCTTGATACCGGAAAGCCTGCAGACCTCGTGTTCATCCAAAACGAGTCGCGGGTGCTGACCTTCGAAGTCGAGGGGCTCGATGCCCCGATTCGGTTCCGCGCCCCGGTGGGGATGGCGGTGCCGGCGGCTTCCATCGTGGGTCACTTGGTGTCCTGGCTCGACCTTCCCGCCGGCTCATGGGCTCTGCATGCTGGAGATCAAGCCATCGAGGCCGCGCAGGTGCTCGGCGAGGCGGCGGCAGACGCCGATGTCATCACGGTGAGGCGCTAGATGGCTCAGGAGAGGTGGGACGT
The DNA here is from genome assembly GCA_023954855.1 of Pseudomonadota bacterium. GTDB lineage: Bacteria > Myxococcota_A > UBA796 > UBA796 > M1803. Next base: position 17,657 of record JAGSGY010000007.1, read on the forward strand.
CGTCATCGAAGTCCTCGATGGACCGATGGCGGCAATGGGGGAGCAGACGCTCCGCGGACCGGTGGTTCGCTTGGGGTCCAATCCAGGTCCGGGCGGTTTCAAGCTGACGGGGTACCGGGGCTTGGATGCGCGACACGCCGTGATCTCGGCCTACGAAGAGGGTGAGGCGACCATCGCTCCGGTCGGCGCAAACCAAGTGCGCATGGCACCGCACCCCCATGTTCGGTGGAAAGACATCGATCCGATGTCGAGCCCGGAGTTTCTCTCCGAGGGATGTGCCGTTCACCTTGGCCCCGTGGGTCGTGGTGGCACGTTCCAATTTCATCGCTGTCAGCGCCTTGGCGTATGGGAGCAAGGCGGACTTGCATCCGAGGCGGGTTCTCTACCTGGGGGCCTTGCCGCTGGGCAGCCAGAGTCGCCCGTCGCCATGGTCGGTGCGATTCAAGGCGCGGGTGCTCCAGCAAACGCTCCTCTGCCCGGGGGTGGTATCGCTCCACCAGCGGCTCGAGACGCCCGGGCAGTCCGTCGGGTCGGCACGGGGAATAGCAAGGTCTTCGGCGCTCTCGGGTGTCTGACCGTGGGCTCCTTCGGCTGCGCAGCGGCCATCATCGCCGGTGTGTTCCTCGGCAACCGCGACGTCGAAGATCTCGGACCCAAGGAAGAGGGCGAGGACTACTACGAGTTCGCAAAGTTCGATCCGGAAGAAGAGATCAACCCGGTCCTGTACGAAGGCCTAGAGCAAGCGTTTGGCGCCTTCGTGATGGACGACAACGCACGGGCTTCCGGGCGCTCGTTCTCGAAGTCCGAAGAGTGGGACCGGCGCTTCTACGACTACACGACCCGCTCCGTTGAAGTGCACCTGCGGTCTTGGTCGGTGTTCCGTCGCCTCGACAACGTGCGCGACGATTACGCATCGGTGCTCACGCAGCTTCGAAAGGCTGGACTTCCGGACGCGATTGCGGCGGTGCCCTACCTCGAGAGCCGGTACAAGCCCGAGGAACAGTCGGGGGCGTGCGCGAAGGGCTGGTGGCAGTGGATGCCTGAGTCGGGTCCGCGGTTTACGGCTCAGGGGCTGGACTTCCGTGTGGCTGAGTGCACCTTCCGAGATGCCGACGGCTTCCTTTGGACGCCGACCGCGAAGACGCCGCCGAACCGCGTGTTCAAGAACGCGGACTACATCATGAAGGATGCGTCGATCTCGAAGTACGACGAACGCAAGTGCCGCATTCCGAAGCGGAAGGGCTGTCGTTTCGACTCCCGCACGAGCCTCCAAGCGAGCACGGCCGCAGCCATCTCTGCAATTGGAGACGCCTACAACGACCCGGACCTTCGCGCGTCCGGCGCCGCCGTGCAGATCGCAATCGGTTCGCACCACGGCGGCTACAACGACGCCGAGTTCGGCGTTCGCAAGAGCTTTAACATGCTGCCGGCGTACAAGTCCTGGTCCAAGGGCAAGGACCGCAGCGAGCTGCACACCTTCTACGGTCAGAACATCCTCTGCGACGATAACGACTCTGAGAAGCGCAAGGGATTCTGCGGCTCGAACATCAGCCCCGGCACACAGCACTACGCCTACACCGTCATCGCCGAGCACATGCTTGCAGCCTGCTACTACGGCCTTAACTACGGCTCTGAGCCGGCGTTTCAGGACTACGTCAAGTTCACGCGGGGCGATGGCTACTGCGTGAAGCTCGGCATTCCGTCCGCGGACGAAGTGCGCTCCAAGGGAGGCAAGTAATGCCTTGGCGGATGATCTTCATCGGCTCGCTCCTGTTGATCGCCATGATCGGAAACGGCGCGCTGCTCTGGTATGAGCGCATCGACCCCCCGGCGACGGTCGCGGCACTGCAGGACAACGTCCGCGCGGTCAACTACATCTTCATCCCCTCCAAGCGCACCGCCAACTTCACGGCAATGGGGCTGGGCGACAAGGTCGGCGCGGCGGTTGGCGTCGCGGCGAAGCTCGACAAGAGCGAGGCGCGCATTCGTTCGGTGATCGAGGAGTCTGCCGACGAGGTCAAGGTGCTCTGCACCGGCCGTCAGCTTCCGCCGCGGTTTGCCGCCCTCGCCATCTTGGTCGAAGAAGACGCTGACGGTGTGCGGCGCGTCATCCACGCGGGCAAGGGAGAGCGCGCGACCGCGTTCTTCGAGCAGGAGTGGTTTGCGGCCAGCCTCACCGCCGAGGTCTTCGCCGAGATGGAGCTGAATCAGGCTCCTCCCGAAGACGCGACGGCCATGGGCGTTGCGGCCATTCTCGCGAATGCTGAGTCGCTCGCACTTAGCGGTGACGCTCCGTTCGATCGCGGCTTCGGCGGCACTTGGGGCCTGGATGAGGTCTTTGCAGAGTACGGCTGGGTCGAGGCCGAAATCGTTCGCTACTTCGCGCTCATGCACGTCATGACCGAGATTGCGCGCTCCGAGAAGGGCGGCATCTGCGGGTAGGCCGGTTGCGCGCCTGCTATAGTCCCGTGGTTCCTGACACGAGGTTTGCCCAATGAGCTCCGCCCGGCGGCGGTTCCGCTTCATCAAGGAGATTGCCGAGGGAGGCTTCGGCAAGGTCTACCTCGCAGAGCAGCTCTCGGCGGACGGGTTCTCCCGCATCGTTGCGGTGAAGCTTCTGCACGCGAAGTGGTCCAGCCACGACGAGGTGGTCAAGCGTACGCGCGACGAGGCACGTCTCCTAGGACTGATCCGGCACCAGCACATCGTGAAGGTCGAAGACCTCACTGCGATCGACAACAAGTGCGCGCTGGTGATGGAGTACCTCGAGGGCGTCGACCTGAAGTGGATGATGCAGTTCTTGAAGGCTCGGGGCGAGGTCTTTCCTCGAAACGCGCTCTTCGAGATCAGCCTCGCGACCTGTTCGGCGCTCGACGCGGCGTACAACGGGCGGCCCCTGCAGGGCGGCGAGCCGCTTCGGGTCATTCACCGCGACATCAAGCCCTCGAACATCTTCGCCACGGTGAACGGCGGCGTGAAGGTGCTCGACTTTGGCACTGCGCGCGCCAACTTCGCTGAGCGCGAAGCCAAGACCCAGGCGCTGTCCTTCGGCTCCCAGGGCTACATGGCTCCGGAACGCATGCTGGGCGAAGACGATACGCCGGCGGCAGACGTCTTCTCGCTTGGGGTCACCCTTGTCGAGCTGCTGACCCACAAGCCGTTTGGCCGCATTCCTCCGCGTCCAAACAAGTTCAAGGCCAAGGTGGCCGAGAAAATCGCTGATCTGCCCCTCGAGGGCGACCCACAGTGGGTCCAGTCCGTGCGCGACACGGTCAATGGCATGTTGACCTACGATCCGGCCGACCGCCCTTCTGCCGCGTCGCTCATTGACGTGTTCGAGAACCTTGCTGAAGGCGCCGGCGACATGGGGCTGCGTCGGTTCTGCCGCACGCTCGTCGCAGAGGCCAAGGCCAACCTTCCGGACCTGAGCACTGGCGATCCACTCACCGGCAACACGATCGACGAAGACGAGTCGAGCGCGTTCAAGGTTGGCGCCGCAGGCGTGCCTGCATCCGATCCGGCACCGGCGCCGATTGCTGCGGCCTTCGGTCAGTCGTCCGATGTCATGGATAGCTTTGCGCCGCCGCCGCCCTCGGGTCGCTCGCCAGTCACACCGGCTCCCGCGCACTACGCCGACGTCGCCCCCGTCGAACCACCCGGCAAGTCGCGGACGGGACTGATCGCCGCGGTCCTCGCTGGGGCTACGCTTGGACTTCTGGGGCTCGGTGCCGTCGGCAGCTTTGGCGCCTGGTATGCGCTGAGTGACGACACGGCACCAAGCGTCGTGCCCCCGCCGGGACCTGTTGCTTCACCCGCTCCCTCGGCTGCGCCCGCTCCCGCACCGGCTGCGGCTTGCGCGATTGACAAGCCGGGAAGCAAAGAGGCCACGGTCGACGTGACCCTGTCGATCAAGCCCGCTGGCGCCGCTGTCACCATGACCCAGGCTCTTGGCTTCAAAGCCACGTGGGAAGGCGGCGAAGGCGAGTGTCAGCTCAAGGTGCCCGAGGGGGCCTATCGCGTCCACGTGACGCCCACCGGTGGCTCGAAGATCCGCAACACGAGCTTCGATGCGTCAGGTGCGAGCTGTGCCTTCGTCTTCGACGTGGCCTCGAAGTCCTGGGACGGATCCTGCACCTAGCGGCTCACCCGCAAGTCGTGCGATGCCCTGAATAGGCGCAGGCTGCGCGTCTAGACGGGCTCGAGGACGACTCGTAGCGCCAGACGCCTGGACTCGGGAATGCGCTCGGTTGTGACGTCTGCCACCTGCCACGCGTCGCCGAACCAGAGACGGTCGGCGTGGTAGAGGGGCAGGAGTGGAAGTGCGCCAAGCTTGGCTGGCCAAGTGGGCTGCTGGGGTGCCGACTCGAAGCCCGCGCCTCTCCAGAGCGACTCAGCATGGCGGAACGTGCCGTGGGTACGCATGTGCCCGATGGCGACAGTGTTTCGGCTCTCGAGCCCAAGTCCGGCAGCAGTGAGCGGGTCCATGTCCGTGCTCGTAGCACCCGCGAGTGTGAGCAGCGGGAAGATATTGCCGTTCTTCAAGGCCACGATGGCCGCGGATCCGCCCGGAATGTGCGAGGCGCCCTGTCCCTCACAGCTTCTGAAGTCACCTCGCACGAAGACAGCGGTACCCGCGTGTCCGCTCACGACCGCTCCCAAGGCTGCGGCGAGGGGCGGTGCGGCGTCACGCGGTACGCCAGAGAGCACGAGAACGTCGGCATCGAGTTGGGCGAGGCGCGCGCCAAAGGTTGGGCTGGGACTCCAGTCCGCCGAGACGAGCGTGGTGGTGGAGGCGACGTCGTCGAGACTCGCAGAGCAGGCACCGGCGGCAACGACGAGCTCGGAGGATGGTTGACTCCGTCCGACTGGAAAGCGCAGGGCGGCGGCAAGGAGCATCCATCCGATCGCCAGCGCAATCGCCTGGACCCAGCGGCGGGTCATGGCCAGGTGCAGCACGAGACCGCAAAGCGCAATCCAGACCGATGGCTCCAGCCAGAGCAGCGTACGGGTCACGAGCATGCGGTCCGCGATGCCCGCAACCACACATCCAACCAGGGCAGGTGAGAGGATCAGCGCAATGGCTTGGCGAGTTTCGGTGGACATGCTCTGAGCGAACCTAGCAGCCCGTGCCTGAACCCGCGTGGTACTGAGCCGTCATGTCTGAGCTCGACGACCTACTTCAGAGTGCGCAGCAGCACGCGGACGCCCACCACTGGCAGTTGGCGGCCACCCACTTCACGCGCGCGGCGCAGCATGCAGAGAGCATTGGGGAGCGTGAACTCTCGCGGCGGATCTGGGACAAAGCCGGGGAGGCATGGCGTCGTGAGGACCATCCGCGGGCTGCGGCTCGTGCACTTCGGGCGGCTCTCACGCTGTCTTCAGGCGACGTAGAGGCGCTTGCAGCGGTGAAGCTCTCGGCCGTGCTCGGTGAGCTCGGACGGGTGGAAGAGGCCATTCGCTGGGCCCGACGAGGCCTTGTGGGGGCGACCGCTCCCATCGCCCGGGACACCCTCATCGGTCACCTCCTCGCCCAGGGGAAGCCCGACGAGGCTGAGCGCTGGCTGCCGAAGCGGGCTGACGGTGCACTCGGGGCGGCGCGAGCCTTTCGTGTGGCCCAGATTGCAAGGCTTCGCGGTCAGTTTGACGAGGCGGAGGAGGCCCTCGATGAGGCACTCCGTCATCTGAAGAGCGTGGGACATGCGGCCTCTGCTCGTGCGGCGGCGTTGTCCGAGCGCGCCGAGATCTACATGCTCACCGGTCGGCCCGTACAAGCCGTGGGCCTTGCAGAGCAGGCCATCGATGATCACCGCAGTGCTGGTCGTCGTTCCATGGCCTGGCGCGCCGAGGCCAGTCGCGTCCGCGCGCTGCTGGCGGCGGGGGCGACGGCTCCGCCCGATGTGCTCGAGACAGGAATCGGTTTTGCCCGTGTCCGTGAGCTTCCGCTGATGGAGGCCGACCTCCTGCTCGCCCGTTCCGAGTTGCGAAGAGCGCCAGAGGATGCCCGAGCCGTCCTCGCCCTCGAGACAGGATCGTGGATTCGTGAGGGGCGCGCCTTTTTGTTGCTGGCCGAGCTCGAGGACGACGCCGCGCAGGCTCGTCAGGCACTGCTGAGCTTGGCCCCGTCCGTGCCTTGGTCGACCCGTGCCACAGAGCTGCTCGGTCGCCTGGAGGGTTGACGCCAATCGAACCGGCGGGGCACGCGTGCAGCGATTACACCAGCTTCCCGGAGGCAGCATGCAGACCGCCGATTTTGAGCACCTTCGCCTCGAACTTTCCAGCGACGGACGCACGTTGCTGCTGGAGTTCAACCACGGAAAGGCCAACGAGATGGGCACGCCGCAGCTGCTCGAACTCGAGCGGCTAGTTGAGCGACTTCACGAGGTCGACGCTCCAGCTACCCTGGTGTCCTATTCGCGGAAAGTCTCCTCCCGTGGCACGCCAATCTTCGTGGCGGGCGCCAATGTCACTGAGCGTGTCGGGTGGCGATCCGGTCGGGTCAAGCAGCATGTGCGCTGGCAGCGTCGTGTGCTCACGTCACTTCGCAAGGCCCCTTGTTTTCACGTCGTGGTTGTCGAGGGCGTCGCGCTGGGCTGGGGTACCGAGTACCTGCTGACTGCCGACTACAGAATCGCCTGCGACCGCGCGACCTTCGCCCTTCCGGAGACGGGTCTCGGGATCCTGCCTGGTGCGGGCGGCACGTCGGAGCTGATCAACCACATTGGTATGGCTCACACCCTGCGGCTCGGCATGACTGGTGAGCGGATTGACGCTGATGAGGCACAACGCATTGGGCTGGTTCAAGAGCGTTCCGATACCGTGGACTCCGGCCTCGAGCGTGCCAACGCTCTCGCCGTCATGGTGGCGCGCCGGTCACCCACGGCGATTGCGGCCTTCAAGCTCGCCGTGCACCAGGCCAACGGCCTTCGCGAAGAAGGTCGGGTCGAAGCCGAAGCTCGTGCCTACGAGCACTGCGTAGACCATGGCGACGCCGCCACAGGTCGCGATCACTTTGCTGAGATCCGTTCCGGGGCCGAGGTGCCCTGGCCGACTCGCCAACTTCCGAAGCGCTGAGGGGACCGAATGGCAAAGCGAAGCGACATGCTCGATCAACTCGAGGGCCAGTTCGATGTGCTGATCATCGGCGGTGGCGTGACGGGCTCAGGCATTGCCCGAGACGCCGCCCAGCGTGGACTCTCGGTGGCACTGGTGGAGATGGGGGACCTCGCGTCAGGCACGAGCTCCTGCAGCTCGAAGTTGGTCCACGGTGGCCTTCGCTACCTTGAGCACTACGAGTTCTCTCTCGTGTTTGAGGCCGTGAGTGAGCGCCGCATCTTGATGGACATCGCTCCGCACCTCGTCAATCCACTTGGGTTCTTGTTTCCGGTGTATGAGGGCTCGCGCCGCAAGCTGTGGCTCGTCAATGCGGGCATGTGGCTGTACGACGGGCTGTCGCTGTTCCGCAGTCCCAAGCTGCACAAGAAGCTCTCGGCCGCAGAAGTGGCCGAAATCGAGCCCGCCGTTGAGCGCACCGGTCTGTCCGGCGCGCCGCTCTACTACGACTGCAGCACGGATGATGCGCGTCTCACCCTCGAGACGGCGCTCGACGCGGTCCAGTCCGGGGCCACCATTGCGACCTGGTGTCGCGCGAAATCCTTCCTCAAGAGCCCCGAGGGACGTGTGCTCGGCGCTGTGGTCGAGGATGTACACACCGGTGCACTTCGCGAGGTGAAGGCCTCGGTCGTGATCAACGCCACGGGACCTTGGACCGACCGGACCGTCGCGATGTCGAAGCCCCTTGCAACCGGTGGCTTGCTGCGGCCGACCAAGGGCGTGCATATCGTCGTGGATGCCGAGAAGCTTCCGGTCAACCACGCCGTGGTCTGCTTTCACCCCGTCGATGGACGCGTGCTGTTCGCAGTTCCGTGGGGAGACCGCACCTATATTGGGACGACCGACACCGACTTCGAGGGCGACCCCTCTGACGTCTGCGCAGATGCCGATGATGTGCGCTACCTGATCGATGCTTGTGCGGCCTACTTCCCCGACCATCAGCTCACGACCGATGACGTGATTTCCACTTGGGCTGGGCTGCGTCCGCTCATGGCTCCGGTCAGCAAGTCGGGCGACATCGACGAGTCGGCGGTGAGCCGCGAGCATCAGATCGTGGTGGGCCAAGACGGGCTGATCACCATCGCCGGTGGCAAGCTGACCACGTACCGCCTGATGTCCGCAGAGGTCGTCGAGACTGCAGTGAAGCTACTCCGCCTCTCGAATGCGTCTCCCGAGTTGATCCGCTCGTCGCACACTGACCGCGAGCCGCTCCCCGGGGCGATCGGTTGGCCCGAGGATGACGACCATGAGCGCGTTGCCGCTCTCGTCGCAGAGGCTGGCGGAGAGGCACTTGGCGCTGACACCGCGAAGTACCTGGCCGACACCTACGGCATGCGTGGGCTGCAGATTGCATCGCTCGTCATGGAGGACGCGGCGCTTGGGGAACGCCTGGTTGCCGGACGGCCCGAGATTCTCGCGCAAGTCGATTGGGCCGTGCATCGTGAGCTCGCGGTGACGGTCACCGACGTGCTCCGTCGTCGCACACAGCTGTACTACCGCGATCATGACCAGGGGCTTGGGTGCGCACCCACGGTTGCTGCGCGAATGGGACAGCTGCTCGACTGGGACAAGACCACCGAGAAGGCTCGCTTGGACGCCTACGGTGACGAGGTTGCGATGTCCCGCCGCTGGCGCCACCAGGAGCCCTCGAGCCCGAACAACGGCAAGAACGGCAACCCGTAGGTGTAGACCACAATGGCCTCGTCGATGCCGTTGATGGCGGGTTCGGGGATGCGACGGCCTGAGACGTTCAGCACGTCGAGATATGCGGTGAGCTGGACGGTGCGCCAATCCCAGCGCTTCGAGGCGCGTAGATCCATCGAGGCGTAGGCGGGAAGCCGTCCCTCTGGGATGGGTGTCTCGGACTGGGTGAGGAGGTCGAAGGCGTTGTCGACCGACCGTAGGTTGTAGAAGCCGCTGGCGTAGCGGGCGCGCGCTCCCAGAGTCCACCGCTTGGGCAGGCGCTGCTGCGCCTGAAGGTGCAGTCGGACGGGTTGATCGTACAGATCTGGAGTCCAGCGGTCGTCGCGGTCCTCTTGGCGCTGGGACCGGGCGACTTGCGCAATGGCTCGAAGGTCCGTGTGCGCCAGCACCACGTCGGCGGAGAGCTCTATGCCATCCGCACGTCCATGAATCGGTCCTAGCGTGCCGTCGAGCTCATACCCGACCAAGTCGAAGCGACGGGTCCACAACGCTCCACGCAGACTCGCCCTGTCCAGGCTCCACACCGCAGAGAGGGCAGCGATGTTGGAGGTCTCGAGCGGCAGGTAGCGCCCCTCGGGGAAGGCCACTGTCGCGAGCATGTCGGCGGGTTGACTGGTGCGAGCGAGCTCCAGTGAGAGGTCGACCGCCGGCGTGGCATGCCACGTGGCCAAGCCGCGGGGGGACAGGTGAACGCGCAAGGGCTGGTCTTCGACCCAGAGGCTCTCGAGCCTCACCGCACCTGCGAGCTCAACCTCACCCAGGCGACCCGCGAGCTCCCCATAGGGATCTGCGCGAGCGATGCGTGCCTGTCGGAAGCCGTCGTTGCGAACCAATTGGTAGCTGCGAAGCTCTGCCATGCCGCCGGCAGTGGCGGTGAAGGCGTCAGTCTCCCGCTCGACCTCGACGCGCAGACCCCCGAGGGTGCTCGTCAGCTGCTCATCGCGAATGTCGGTCTCGAGTCTCCGCCGCTCCACGCCGAACCAGGGCTGGGCCATGAGTTCGCTCCCGCCGATGTCCATGGCGGTTCTCAGCTGGAGCTGCGAAGAGGTCTGGGACAGCACGATGGTGTCGTCGGCAGGAGCGCCGGGTGTCACCGCGGAGTCGAAGATGGCCAGGCCGAGCACATCGGTGCGTCCGGTGTGGGCGCGAGCTGCGACGTCCCAGAACTGCGGTGCGATGTTGGCGGCGGCATCGCTAAGAGCGAGAGCGAGTACGGCGTCGAGGTAGCTGCGGCGCGCTGCGAGGCTCAGGCCAGAGGCCTCGCCCAACGGTGTCTCCGCAAAGACGTGCGCGTATGCGGTGTTCAGTCCTGCTACGGCGCGAGGCGTGTCGCCGGCGCGTGCCGTCTCCACTTCAGCGGCTCCAGCGAGTGTTCCGCCGAGACGAGCGGGAGTCGAGCCTGGGTGCAGCGCCACCGTCTGCACCATCTCAGGATGCAGGATCGAGGTCAGTCCGCCGAGGTGGTAGAGCAGGGGGATCTCGACCCCGTCGGCGAACACGGGGGTGTCGTCGGGCCCCCCGCCGCGAACGATTAGCCAGCCAGCGTCGAGGGGTGATCGAACCACCCCCGGCAAGTTCTGCAGGGCGCGGATCGGGTCGCCCATCGCGCCGGGTTCGTCGCGAAGATCCATGCGCCCAACGCGGCGGACGGAAGGCTTCTGACGGCTCTTGCGGTACACCCCAACGGCCTCGCCAGTGTGGGTGGGGGATGCGTAGAGGGTGACTTCGATCACGCTCTCGCCGTCGAGCATGATGGGTGCCGATGCGCCCACCCACACCGGATCGTCGATGGCGACCGAAGCGTCGCCCAGCGGCAGGCCCCGCAGCTCGAAGGCGCCCGTCTCGTCTGTGGTGGCCTCATGGCCCGAGACTTCGATGCGAACCCCAGAGACGGGGTCGTGTGGCCCAGCTGTGAGGACCTGCCCACGCACGTCGACCGGCGCTTCCGGAGGGGTGAAGGTCCAGGTGAACGGGATCTCCACCGGAATGGCGACACCGGAATCCCGAGCTGGCGAGAAGCGGAGTGCGCGAGCCCTTTCGACCGCGACAGCAGTGAAGTGCGGGTCGCCGGCCAGGGGCGTGGCGCGCTCGACGCGGCCTTCCTCATTGATGAGGAGCAGCAACTCGACGGTCTCGGATCCTCCCCGGCGCCCTTCGGGATACGGAAGCGCCGGCCGCAGCAACAACACCGGGGGCGACACCTCCTGGGCGGCACAGACACCGAGCCACGCGGTCAGCAGCGCTATGAGCACGCGGCCTCTGCGTTTCTGTTCGGCCTGTGCTGTCGGGCCACACTCCCTCCTGCCGCTGGATAGGATATCTCTGATGCGCACGAAGAGGGGGGCTGATGCGCGAGGTGACCGCAAAGTGGCAGGCCGGCTGTGTACTGGTGTGTACGCATCAGCGCCCTGAGGGGGCCGACAAGGCCTCGTGCGGCGTCGAGGAAGGCGAAGAGCTTCGCGACTGGCTCAAGGCACGTCTGAAGGCCGATGGGCTCAAGGGGCCCGTTCTCTGCGCGAAGTCCAGTTGCTTGGGCATCTGTCCCCGCCGAGGCACCACGATCGCGGTACTCCCGTCCCCAGGCGCGGGTATGCCCCGCCGTACCTTCGTCGTGGACGACGCGGATGTCCGCGAAGAGGTGTACGCCGACCTGCTGGCTTGCCTCCCCCTCGCAGATGGGTGATGCATCCGGAATGCCGCGAACGACACATTCTCCATCCGCTGCTCCGCGTCGGTGTGACGTGAGGGTCGGCGCGTGACTCTGACCCTCGTTCTACTTCTCGTCGGGCTGGTGATGTTGGTCACCGGAGCCGAGCTGCTTGTGCGCGGTGGCGGGCAGTTGGCGATGGCGCTTCGGGTGCCCGCCTTGGTGGTCGGCCTTACGATTGTGGCGTTTGGAACGTCAACACCAGAACTCTTTGTGTCTGTGAGCTCCGCGCTCACAAAATCGACCGACATGGCTCTGGCGAATGTGAACGGCTCGAACGTGGCGAACATCGCACTGGTCCTTGGGCTTGCGGCGATGGTGCGGCCACTGACCGTGGACCGGCGCCTCATTCGCCGCGAGATCCCCACCTACATGGCCCTGCAGGTCGGAGTCGCCGTTCTTGTTTGGGACGGTGTGCTCGGACGCCTCGACGGCGGGCTGTTGATGCTCGGCGGCGTCGTGTACAACCTCTGGCTGCTCATCGATGTGCAGCGGCAGCGCGGCATCGTTGAGGTCGAGGAGCTCGAGCGCGAAGAAGACGCCAGTCCGTGGCTTCACGTGGCGCACCTGCTCGGTGGCATCGCGATTCTTGGTGTGGGCGCCAAGCTCTTCGTCGACAACGCCTACCTCGTCGCGCTCGCGGTCGGCATGAGCGAGCGCTACGTTGGCATTACGGTGCTGGCACTTGGCACTTCGGCGCCCGAGATGGCCACTGCCGTCGTGGCCGCGCGCCGCGGCGAAGTGGACTTGGCGATTGGGAACGCGATCGGCTCGAACATCCTCAACATCGCGATGGTCCTCGGCATCACGGCGATGCTCCAGCCGATCGTCATCCACGACGCCGCGGCCTACAAGGACATCGCTGTCGCGTGCCTCGTCGGCGTGGTCATGGTTCCCATGGTGTTGCGCGACCGCGTCCTTTCACGGACCGAGGGTGGGCTGATGGCGCTGACCTACATCATGTACCTCGTGCTCAGCGGCGGAACCTGATGCCCCGCCACCCACGCGTGGCGCCCTCGGTTGCAGCGGTCAAGGGCTCGGTGTACACGGCGCTCGCCCATCGGCTGGCATCCTACGAGGGCGAGGTCTACCCGCTTCACATCGGTGATACCTGGATGGAGCCTGCAACGGGCAGCCGGATGCAGGACCTGACCGTCGAGGACCACCCAGGCATGCATCGGTACGCGCCCGTGGTCGGTCTTCCGTCGCTCATTGACGCCATTGTCGACCGCACTCGCGCGCGAACTGGGGTCGCCACTGAGCGCGGCAACGTGCTCGTGGCTGCGGGCGCTACCGGCGGTCTGGGTACGGTCGGGGGGGCCATTGTCGCTCCCGGAGATGAGGTGCTCATCCTCGCTCCGTTCTGGCCGCTCATTGCCGGCATCGTGCGCACCTTTCACGGTACTCCGGTACCCGTGCCGTTCATTGGCACCGTGGATAGCGCCGAGTCCGCCGTCGAGGCCGTCGAGGCCGCCCGTACAGAACGAACCATTGCGCTGTACCTGAACACGCCGAACAACCCTACCGGGCGTGCCATTCCTCCGGAGTGGATGGCTGCGCTGGTCGACTGGGCTCGCGCACACGACCTGTGGTTGATCTCGGATGAGGTGTACGAGGACTACCAGTACAGAGGCCAGCACACCTACCTTCGGGCGTTGGCGCCCGAGCGCACGTTCTCAGCCTACTCCTTCTCGAAGGGGTACGGCATGAGTGGTAATCGCTGCGGCTACGTCGTCGGACCCGCGGACGCGATGCCCGGACTCGCCAAGGTGGCCACCCACACGTTCTACAGCACGCCCACGGCCTCCCAGATCGCGGCCCTTCGCGTGCTGTCCGACGCCGGAGATGCCTGGGTTGCGAATGCCCACGAGCGCTATGCGGCTCTGGGACGCATGGCCGCTGCCCGACTCGGCGTCGAGGAGCCTGACGGCTCGACCTTCCTCTTTCTGGACGTGGCGAAACACCTGGACGAGCATGGCTTGGGCGGCTTTCTCGAGCGCTGCGTCGAGCGCGGACTGTTCATCGCCCCGGGAAGCTCTTTTGGGCCCTATCCCACCCACGTGCGCGTCTGCTTCACGTCGGCTGAGCCCGACGTCGTCGAGCGCGGTATCGACGTGCTCGCGGGTTTGATCGGCCGCTAGAATCGGCGGTGGTCGTTGACCGGCATGCCGCGGCGCACCGAACGCACGCGGTCGAGATCGATCTCGGCGAAGGCGAGGCCTGGCCCGTCGCTCGCCCGGCCGACCACGTGGCCCCAGGGATCCACAATCATGCTGTGGCCATACGAATTGCGCAGCCCGCCATCATCGTGGAAGCCGTGCTGCCCTGGTGCGAGGACGTAGCACTGGGTCTCGATGGCTCGGGCGCGAAGCAGGACTTCCCAATGGTCCTTACCGGTAGTGAGGGTGAACGCGCTGGGCACGGCGAGGATCTCGGCGCCACGACGGACCAACTCGGCGTAGAGGCCGGGAAAGCGGAGGTCGTAGCAGATCGATAGTCCGATCGCCCCGAGGGCCGTGTTCACGACGACGGGCTCTTCGCCCGCGACGCAAGTGTTCGACTCGAGAAATCGGACCTCGTCCGACACATCGACGTCGAAGAGATGGATCTTGCGGTAGCTGCCGAGGAGCGCGCCGTCGGGACCGAAGAGCGCACTTGTGTTGTAGCAGCGCTCTGGGTCGTCGCTCTTCTCGTTCAGCGAGCCGATGAGCAAGTGAACGCCGAGCTCGCGAGCGAGGGCCGACAGCCGGGTGCCAATCGGACCGTCGAGGGGCTCCGAGCGGCGGACCTTGTCTCGATGCGGGCCCAGGAAGTTCGTATTCTCGGGCGTCGCGATCAGCTGAGCTCCGCGGCTCGCGGCGCGGCGGATCAGGGACTCTGCGGTGGCCAGGTTTCCCGGCTCATCCGAAGTGCAGGTGAGCTGAATGACGGCGGCGAGGTGCATGGGAGCCTCAGGGGCTGTCGCTCGGAACGGGCTCCGAGGGCAAGGGTTTGATCACCTGGTCGATGCGCAACAGAGCGACGGCTCCGAGGATGACACCAAACCAGAGCGTCGCGACGCGGATGAGAAGGGCGGCCGCGACCGCCTGTGCCACGGCGAGGTCCGGAACGAGCCGAGGGGCCCCCTCGATGAGGAAGGCATCCGCGAGCCCGAGACCACCGGGGGAGGGGCCACCGCCAAGCGTGGCGAAGGCATAGAGAAAGGTCGAGGCGTCGAGGGATGCGCTCGCGCCGAGTCCTGCGAAGACAAGCCAGTAGCCGACGCACTCTGCCCACCATGCGAGCAATGACATGGCGAGGGTGAGCAGCAGGGGTCCTGGTGCGAGGCAGATGCGCATCGCCTCGAGCATGCCTCCAATCGGCGTCGCAAAACGGCCGACCAGGGGGAGCGCGGCGAGCACCCGCACACCCGCGGTAGTGATGGTCTCGGAGGCGAGTGCGGCGATTCCCAGGCCGCTGACAAGGAGCGTCACCCAGACGGCTTGGCTGCCGTCCGCGTAGTAGGTCGACACGCCCCATGCGGCGAGCAGCGCAACGGCGAGGCCGTCGGTGGCGCGCTCGGTCACCAGAGCAGGAATGGTGCGAACCATGGGCGCACCGGTCGCCACACCGACGAGGTACGGCTTGACCAGCTCGCCGGCCTTGGCGGGACTGATGACCATCGCGAGGCCGGTGGCGTAGATCCACAGGTTGCGACGGTGGTCGATCGTCACGCCGACGCGCTGCAATAGGTAGGCCCACTTTAGGTATCGAAGCCCGTAGTTGACCAGCGTGAGCCCCAGCACCGGCGCAATCAACCACCACCGGAAGCTCGCGAGTGCGTCGGCGGTCTCCTGCCATCCACGCAGCATCGCGTAGGCCACGTACAGCAGCACGCCAATGGCGATGGCATACGCTGTCCATCGTCGCCCGCGGTCGAGCGCGGTGCGTGACGAGGCCGCTGCGGCGTTGAGGTCGTTCGACATGGCTGCGACCCTATCCCGTCGGGCGGTCGCGTGGGGTAGCATGCCAGTCGAGGTGAGCATGTCCACGTTCTCGGTCTCCGCTCGCGGCGCCGGCTCGGTTCAAGTCGCGGCTCCAAACTGGATTGCCGCTTTGGGTCTTGGAATGGAGCAAATCGGGGCGAATGCCGCGATTGAGCGGCTTGCGTGTGAACGGCTTCCCAACGGCACCGTGATCGTCCGGGACATCCAGTCCGGGGCGGGCTTCGTCGTGACGCCCGTCGATCCCGTCGAAGAAGAGATTCAGATCGTTCCCATCGATGATGTAGAGGACGAGCTGCACCTCGATGTGCTCGAGGGCGCTATGTCGCCCGGGGATGCCTGTGAGGTCGCACTACAGCTTGCCCAAGACCTGACTCCTGCGGAGAGTGGGGCCGTGCTGGTGCTCGAGCGCGGCATGCTTCGTTTTGCCGCCGTGTCCGGTCCAGAGTCCGGCAAGCTTGCGGGCGTGCGTCTGCCTCGAGGGACCGGGGTCGCGGGCTACGTTGTGGACCAGCGGCGGAGCGTCGTGCTCGGACAGGCCGGTCGAGACGCACGGCACTGCGGCGAGGTCGACGCACTCACAGGCTATCGAACCGAGGACCTGATCGCCGTCCCCGTCATTCATGGTCGGCGCATCTACGGGGTGCTTGAGCTGATGAACCTTCCGCGGGAACAGGACTTCAGCTCGCACGTGCTCGACCAGATGGAGGCGATCGGATCGGCTCTCGGCGACCGCCTCCACGAGCTGGACGACTAGTTACTCGATGGTGATCGACTTCAGCGAAGTCTTGGCGTTCTCGAGCACGGACTCCTGCAAGCTCGCATAGAGCTGGGCGTTCTCGGGCATCTCGACGCCGGGCTCGGGCGTGCGGTTGTCTTGCTCGCGGGCGGGCAGCTTGTAGATGAAGAACTCTTCGGTCTGACCGTCGTCGAAGGTGAACTGCCACTTGTGGCGTCCATTCGCCGACCAGGCCTTGCCGTCGGTGGTCTTCACCTTGGTCGTCGTGCGCAGAACGCACATGTACATCCAGGGCAAGAAGGCGCTGTCGTAGGTGCAGTCGATGTCGCTGCGGCTGGTGCCGTATCCGATGTTGATGGTGCCGATGTCGGCCCAGTTGGCCTCGATCTCGGTTCCGTTCCCTTCGAGGGTCACCGTCAGCTTCATGTCGCGATCGGTCCAGCCCTTCTCGGCGTACCAGTCCTCGCCACGCTCCACGCGAATCACGTGGCCTTCAACGACGCGACCGTCTCCGAATGTGAGCGTCGCGTTGAAGTCGGCGTTGGGCGTCGGGGCGGCGGGCTTGGTGACCTCTGGCGGCTCGGGCTCGGGCTCGGGCTCGGCAACCGGCTTCTCGACCTCGACGGCAGCGGGAGCGGGCTCGGGGTTGGCGGCAGCTGCCTCCGGCTTGGTCTTGTCGCCGCATCCAGCAATGAGGACGAGGGCGGTCAGGGTCGCGGTGCGAATCATGGTGTTCTCCGAGCAGCGCGTGCAGTGTTGCAACGTGTGAGACCGTGCTGTGTAGCGCTGGTTCCCGCGGATAACCCGCGTGGGCTCTGGTTGTCAGGTGATGGCCGCGGCAGCCGCCCGCAACCAGCACAACACCGCCAGCAAGACGAGCCAGCGGGCGCGTACCGCTTGCTCGCCGGCGACGACGGCGACCACGATGGCGACGATGAGCGCCGGCACGAGCAGCTGCGCCGATGCGATCCCAGCGAGGGGCCAGGTCGCCACAAGTGCGAGCCAGTGTGGCCTCTGACCTTGTTGGGTCGCGGCGACCGCCATCGAGGCCACAGCGACGGACGTGGCCAGCACAGGTCCCAGCAGCGTCAATACGGAAGCGACCCCTGCGCCGACTGCCATCCAGACGATCGACCTTGGTTCCGGCCGCCGGTGGGCTGAGCCGACGAAGAGCGCGGCCACGAGGGTTGCCAGCCAGAGCATTGGCGTTGGCGTCCGCCAAGCATCTCGCCAGGTGGGGACCCGTGCTTGCCATGCCGTCCGCTCGAGAGGCATAGGGTGCAACGCGTCGAAGGCTTGGGTGAGTGGCGCGGTCCGTTTGGCAACGCGAATGTCGACAAGGCGGTGGTCGCCGCCGGCCTGCCACCGCTCCTCACGGCTCGCCACCGGACTGCCTTCATCGTCGACTTTGAAGAGTGAGCACGAGACAACGTCGAGGCCCGGGCCAATGGTGAACGACGATGCGAAGTAGCCCGGCAGTTCCGGGTAGTTGCCATCCTCAAACTGGAGGTGGACGGCGTTGTGCGGCGCCTCGAGAACCAACGTTGTGCGGGCCGCACCGTTGGTGTTGAGCGTGGGGCCTTCAGCTTGGGTGACCTCTAAGGGGAGACTGGTTCCGTCGCCGGAGGCCGTCAGCCCAGAGATCGTCTCGGTGAGGGTCTGCGCGTCGTCTGCGGGCTCGCGGGTGCCGGTGTGGGCGTGCCCTGGAAGCTCCACCGCGTAGCGGACCTCGACGTGAGACTCCGTGACGTGAACGGCAGCACGGTGCGCGACGATGCGCAGCGCGTTGGGATGCGCGTGGGCAGCCAAAGAGCCCAGCAGAAGGACGAGCAACCGCTACTTCTCCAGCAAGCCGTACTTGTTCAGCTTGTACCGCAGCGTGTTGCGCTCGACGCCGAGCAGCTTTCCAGCTTGGGCACGGTCGCCGCCTGCCAGACGCAGCGCTTCACTCAGGATGCGCCGCTCCACCGCTTCGAGGTGGTTCGCCAGTGAGAATCCCGGCTCGAGCTGTGGCATTCCGGTGGTACGGCCGGGTCGGACCTCGATGTGGAGGGCGTCTGGACCCATCACGACGGCGCGTTCTGCAAGGTTGCGGAGTTCCCGCACGTTTCCTGGCCACCCATGCTGGCGAAGGCGGTCTCGTGTCGCTTCTTGGAGGACGGGCCGCGGCCGCTGGTACCGAGACGCGAAGCGTTCCAGCGAAGCGTCCAGCAGGGGGAGGACATCCTCGGGCCGTGCGCGTAGAGGCGGGACCTGAAAGGTGATCACTGACAGGGCGTAGTAGAGCTCGGGATGAAGTCGGCCCTCGGTGACCATGCGCCTGGCGTCTGGAGCCGAGGTCACAATGAGGCGGAGTCCAGCGGGACAGGCGATGACGTCCCGAGCGAGCTGTGACTGGGCCGGAAGCGAGAGCTGATCCACGTTGGCTAGAACTGCAGTGCCCTCGTCCGGCCACGTGATCGGGCGCGCCGGATTGATGTCCCGGTAGGGCGTCTCCGGCCGGTCGATACGGTGGAGGTAGCGAGCGGCGAAGCCCCTTCCGCTGCCGAGCTCGCCTTCGAGCCACACCGGGGAGGGCACTCCGACGGCGCGGTCGAGTGCCCGGAGCATCCGTTGGCTCGAGTCGGAGTTTGCGATGAAGTCTGGATCTTCCGTCGGGGGCGCGGTCGGTCCCTCCCGGAGGCTCAGGAGGCGCTCCTTGATTTGGTCCGCTGTGACCGGTTTGGTCAGAAAGTCTCGAGCGCCAATCCGCATCGCTTCGACGGCCACGTCGACGGCGCCGAACGCGGTGAAAACAATGACTTCGACAGGAGGCTCGAGTGTGCGCGCGGCGCGGAGCACGGCCATACCGTCGACAGGTTCCATGCGGAGATCGGTGAGCACGAGGTCCGGCGGGTCCGCCTGCATCAGGGAGATGGCCGTCTCGCCATCATAGGTGGCCGAAACTTCATCGCCGTCGAGGCTCAGCAGGCGTGCAAGGGCGTCGGCCGCGGTTTTGTTGTCGTCGACGATGAGGATGTTGAGGGCGGTCACGATAGGCCTTCCTGAAGTGGGACAGAGACGGTGAAGGCGGCACCGCCCAAGCTTGAGGTCGAGTGGGCAACGGTACCACCGTGCGCGCGGATCACTTCGCGTACCATCGACAAACCTAGCCCGTGCCCCTCTGCACGCCCTGTGACGTGCGGGTCGAACACGGTGTCGGCCAGCTGGGGAGGGACGCCCGGGCCGTTGTCTTCCACGACGATGGTCAATTGGTCCGAGTCGGCGCGGAGAGTGATTCGAACGCGACCGTTACCGTCGGGGACAGCTTGTAGGGCGTTGCTGACGAGGTTCTCGATGGAGCGAGCGAACAGCGCGCTGTCGACCGACGCCATGACATGAGGTTGAAGCTCCGTCTCGATAAGGACGCCGGCGCGGTGGGCCTCGGGGGTTCGCAAAGCGACGATTTGGTCGACGATCTCGATCACCGCGCGTTCGGTCCGGTTCAGGCGAAAGCCCGCGTTGTCGATGCCCTCACGAAGCAGGCGAGTCACGACCGCGTCGAGGATCCGGATTTCGCTTTGGATGGCGCGCATCAGAACGCGCCGTTCCTCTGGCTTCGGTTCGGCGGCGATCAGGCTGGTAAGGAGTTCGACCGACTGCAGTGGGTTTCTCACCTCGTGCGCCACCATCCGCGCGAGTTCGTGTACGACGGCGATGCGGCCACGAATGGCGTCCTCCCGCTCCTCCATAGCGGTCGCAGCAGCGTTCAGACCGTCGGTGAGCTCGTCGAGCTCTCGCATGCCCACTCTCTGGACGCGTACACCGTGCTCGCCGAGTCGTACGCGCTCAAGGGCCGCGGAGATCGACGACAGCGGAGCGAGGATGCGCAGAACCCCTAGTGCCGTCAGTAGCCCGACGATGAGAGCCAAAGCGCCGATGAGGAAGGCGAGATTTCGCGCCAGCTCGGGGGTGTGCCGGACAACCGCCACGAGGCGTCGCTCTCCCGACAGCTGGTAGCAGGCCTGAACCCATCGCTGGTCCCCGTGCACGACTTCGTGCGCGACCCCGGAGCAGTTGTCCGTGACCGAGACTTCCGTAGGGACAGACCCGACTCGATCGGTCCCGTCTGCGGTCTCGAGCAACAGTCCGTCGGCGCCGAAGGCCGAGGGATTGGCTGGGAGCCTGCCGTCCCGCAGGAGCATACGCTCAGCAGCGGAGAGTGCGTACTCAGCTCTTCGCTGAGAGAACGAGAAGTCGGCGGCGTCCATACGCCACCCCAACGGGATGGCGGTAGGAATGATCGCGATCGCCGCCAACGTCCCGGCGAGAATGCCGAGGAGGATCGGAGCAGAAGGCGCTCTGCGCCCGCCACTCACCTAGTTGGCGACCGTGGCGTTGCCCGACTCTTGGTCACTCGCCGAGTCCTGGACGCGGCTGCGAATGGCCTCGGCCTCGGGCCCACCGAGCGGGTGCCCTCCCGCTGCCACGGACGGGCGCGTGAGGTCGGCTTGGAGGTTCACGGTCGCGGTGAAAGCGCGGCCGTAGTCGTAGCCGAGGTGACGCGGCGACGTACAGGCGGCGAGTCCGGCTGTGGCCAGGCCGATCAGAATGAAGCGGGTCATGGAGACTCCTCATGGGCCTCGACTCTCGCGAGGCCCTCCTTGGCGGTGGTGTGGTCAGGATTGTTCTTGAGCGCGACTTGGTACTCGTCGCGCGCCTTGTCAGGGGTGCCCTGAAGCTCGTACGCAAGAGCCATATTGGCATGTGCGTCGGCGGGGCTCCCCGTGGTCATGAAGGTCTGCAGCGCATCGCGGGGATGACCGCTGGCGTGTAGGGCGAAGCCCAGGTTGTTCCTGTAGCGACGCACCGTCCCGTCGAGCCTGACGGCTTGGCGGAGGGCCTCGACGGCTTCTTCGTAGTGCCGGCCAGACGTGAGGACGAACCCGAGGTTGTTCCAGGTCTTGGCATTGGCTTCGTCGTGTTCGAGGCTCTTCCTGAGGGCAGCGATGGCATCCTCAGGTCGTTTCGTGTCGGCGTAAAGAAGTCCGAGCGTCGCGTGCGGGCGACCATCTCGCTTCATCTTCTCGCTTGCGGAGATCAACAGCGCTTCTGCCTCAGAGTGCATGCCCTGCAGAAACAGCGCCCGCCCTTGCAGGTAGTCGAGCTCTGGGGTGGTGTCCCCCTCTGCCCGCATCTGCGACATGATGGCCAGCCCCCGAGGCACGGAGCCCTGGTCGAGCAGGGTCTCCACCACGTCCAGGCGCACCTCGAGCTTCGACTCGTAGTCGCGCCAGGTTTCGTCTTCTGACACGGGTCGCTTAGGACCGCAGGCCGTCAGAAGCGCGAGGACGAGGACGAATCTCATTGATCCGCTTCGAGGAAGTTGCGCTTGATGTTGATCGCAGCGGGGCCCATGATCACGATGAAGAGACACGGCATCAAGAAGAGGATCATGACGACCGTAAGCTTCGGCGAGACCTTGGCGGCCTCTTCCTCAGCGCGCGCCATGCGCTTCTCGCGTGTGATGTTCGCGTGAACGCGCAGCGAGCGGGCGATGGAGGTACCGAAGCGCTCCGCCTGAACGAGCATGTTGACCAAGGACTTGATGCCATCGAGTCCGGTGCGGTCGTAGAGGTGGCGCAGGGCCTCGATGCGCGGAACTCCTGCTCCGGTCTCGTTGTTGACCAGACGAAACTCTGCGGCAAGCTCGGGTGCCACGACGCCGAGCTCGTCGGCGACTCGGCGGAAGGCAGCGTCGAGGCCAAGTCCGGCTTCGACGCTAACGACCATGAGGTCGAGCGCGTCCGGGAACGGCTTCATCAGCTTCTTCTGACGCTCTTCGACCTGGCCGCCGAGCCAAGTCTGCGGCAGGACGTAGCCGATCGCTGCAGCGAAGAGCACACCGCCTGCCATCTTCAGCGGCGGCTGGTTCATGAGAAGGGGAGTGGCCAGCACAGGGAGTGAGAGCGCAAGCATGACGCGCACCGAGGTGAAGAGCTCGGCCGCGTGTTTGTTGCGGTATCCGGCGATCACGAGGCTCTTCCGCAGAAAGTCTGCGTCTTCGCCAGACTGCGCGGCCATCGAGGCGAGACGCTCGGCCAGCTGCTTCATCGCAGGGTCGGCGTTGAGCTCATCTTCGCGAATACCCGTGAACTCGGCGAGGCGGTCACCTGCGGTGCGACTCGGGTTCATGAGGCTGTACACGGAGAAGACGCCAAAACCGATGACGCCGATTCCGAGGAGTACGAGAAGGGTCTCCATCTAGACCTCCACCTGCGAGACGCGATTCATCATGAACAGCCCAAAGCTGTACATCATGATCGCGAAGATGACCAAGAAGGTGCCCATGGGGTCGCCAGAGAACAGCGGCGCCAGGTACTGCGGCTGCGTGATGCTGATCATCGTCGCAACGCCGAAGGGAAGGCTGCCCAGGACCAGAGCCGAGAACTTGGCCTCGGAGGTCAGAGCGGCGACCTTTGCCTTGAACAGGAAGCGGCCACGGATCGTTTCCTGGATGTTGTCCAGGATCTCGATGAGGTTACCGCCGGTCTCGCGCTGCAGGAGAATGGACGAGACGAGGAGCTGCAGGTCGAACATTCCGGGGTTGCGGTCGAGCAGCTTCGTGAAGGCTTCACGGTAATCTCGGCCGAAGCGGACTTCCTCGAAGACTCGGCCGAACTCAGCGGCGACGGGCAGCGGCATCTCCTCGGCGACAAGCTTGAGCGCGTCGGCGAGGCCAAGGCCAGCCTGAAGGGAGCGTGCCATGAGGTCGAGTGTGTCGGGAAGCTGTTCCAGCAGGGCTCGTGTGCGGTCCGAACCCGCCTTCCGGACGAGGGCGTACGGGAGGATGCCGGCGATGATTCCGAGCATGAACGCCGGAAGTCCGACGAAGAAGGCGCCGACGATAGTGACGATGAGCGCCGCGCCGCCGCACTGGGCGAGCAAGGTGCTCACGCCGTAGGACAAGTCCGCTTTGCGCAGCGAGTCCTGAAGGTGCGAGCCCAGACCACCAAGGGCGTTCGCGGCTGCGTCTCGTGCCTGCTCGCGGAAGAGGGACGGGCCCTCGCCTTCGCCCATGCTGCCGAGACGGCGAGCGAGCTCTCTCGCGTCGCGTTCTCTGCGCGCGACATAGGCCCAGTACATGCCCTGGGAGGCTGCCAACACCGCCGTGAAGATGATGGCGATGATGAAGATGGTAATTGACGGGGGCACTAGACCTCCATCTCGAAGCGAAACAGCTCACTCGAGAGGCGAATGCCGTTTGCTGCGAGTCGCGCGGCGAATCGTGGTCGAATGCCCGTCGCCTTGAAGGCTCCGCGCACGCGGCCATGCTCGTCGATGGTGCGTCGCTCGAAGATGAAGATGTCCTGCGTCGTGATGACCGGACCCTCCATGCCTGTGATCTCGGTGACAGCGATGATTCGACGGGTACCATCCGGCAGGCGAGACTGCTGGATGACGAGGTCAAGGGCGCGAGCGATGGTCTCGCGGATGGCTTTGTCACCCATGTTCGGCATGCCGATGCCGACCATGGTTTCGAATCGCGCGAGGGCGTCACGAGGGTTGTTGGCGTGGACCGTGGCCAAGGAGCCATCATGGCCCGTGTTCATGGCGGTGAGCATGTCGATGGCCTCACCACCACGGATCTCGCCGAGGATGATGCGGTCGGGGCGCATTCGAAGGCAGTTCTTGACCAGGTCGCGCTGGTCGACCTGACCCTTGCCTTCGAGGTTGGCGGGGCGGGTCTCGAGCCGAACGACGTGCGTCTGCTGCAGCTGAAGCTCGGCGGAGTCCTCGATGGTGATGATGCGCTCGCCTTCCGGGATGAAGGAGGAAAGGACGTTGAGAAGCGTGGTCTTTCCAGAACCGGTACCGCCGCTGATGATGCAGTTCAGCTTACAGCGCACCGCACCGCGAAGGACCTGCATGATCGGCCGAGGGCACGAGCCCAGGGCGACGAGGTCTTCTGCGTGAATCGGAACGGTGCCGAACCGGCGAATCGAGACGGCGGCGCCGTCGAGGGCCAGCGGTGGAACGATGGCGTTGAAGCGCGAGCCGTCAGCCATACGGGCGTCGACCATCGGTGTGGTCTCGTCGACCCGTCGACCGACAGCCGCGACGATACGCTCGACGATCTGCATCAGGTGCTTGTTGTCGGTGAAGGTGACGTTGGTCTTGACCAGCTTACCCTTACGCTCGACGAACACGACCTTCGGGCCGTTGACCATGATGTCGCTGACTTCGGGGTCGCGGAGCAGCGGCTCTAGCGGCCCGAGGCCGAGGATATTGTCGAGGATTTCCTCGACGAGGCGCTCTCGCTCCATGCGGTTGAGCGGGAGCTGCCGTGCTTCAACCCGTTCAATGAGGGTCTTTCGAAGGTTGGCGGCCAGCTCTTCCCGGTCGGTCGTGTTGACCTGATCGAAGTCGAGTGACTCGATGACCTCTGAGTGAAGCTCCTTCTTGACCTCTTCGAACTCTTCGCTGTCGGTGAATCCGCCGCCAGCGGCACCACCGCCACGAAACTTGGACTGTGCGCCGCGTACGCGGTCAATCAGACGTGTGCCGCCCACTTATCACCCCCTCCCGAACCAGCCGAAGAGCCCGCCCTTTGACGGCGGATCTCCAAGCGGCTCTGCGTCTTCCTGGTCCTCGGTAAGGAGGGCCACGAGTGACGCGATGTTGCGAGCGGTGTCGCTCTTGCGATTCACCTCACGGATGAGCTTGCCCTCGTTCGTGGCTTGCTCGACTGTCTTGGCATCTTCGGCGACCGTGGCGCTGACCTGCAGACCCAGATTGGTCTGAATGTCGCTCAAGCTGACGAAAGTCTTGGGGCGGTGTCGGTTCACGATCAAGCGAACGCGATCCTTCTCGACGCCCATGGCCTGGAGAAGCTTGAGCCTGCGGAAGGCGTCACGAACCGCGATGACGTCGGGGGTTGTGACCAGGAGAATGATGTCCGCGACCTGCAGGGCGAGCCCTGTGGCCGGTGTCACCTGGCTTCCAACGTCGAGAAGGACATACTGGTACCCGGCGGCAGCCACATTGATGACGTTGAAGACGTCGTCGGGGTCGGCCTCGGTGAGGCTGTCGACGGTGTTGGGCTGTGCAAGGACATGCACCTTGCTGCGATGCGTGGCGATGCTGGCCGTGTAGCTTCGTTCGTCCAGGCGATCGGAGCGCGAAAGGACGTCGACGATCGAGTCCTTGATCGTCACATCGAGGATCGAGGCGGCGTCACCCATCGAGAAGTCGAGGTCGAGCAGGGTCACCCGGTGAATTGCGGCGAGCTCAGCGGCGAGATGCGTCGTGATCGTAGTGACTCCGACGCCTCCCTTTGAGCCCACGGTTGCAATGACGAGGCCCTTCTCTTCGGACCCAGCGCTTGCGGTCGATGCGTGAACCGCATCACGGAGGCGCTGAGCGTCGTCGGGAAGGGTGACGAACTCTTTGTAGCCAACTCGCATGGCCGCCAGAATCGCCTGGGCATCGCTTGCGCGGGCCATGGCGATCAGGGTCATGTCCGGGAATTCACGGTGGAGCTGCTGTCCAAACTCGAGGGCGGCGTCTTGCGCCTCCCCAAGGCTGACGATCGTAGCGTCGGGGCGAGAGTGCCGTGCTTCGACGAGTGCGTCGCCAAACGGAAGGCTGGACTGGGGGAGCACAGCCTCTGCGGCGAGGACCTCCTTGACCATCCCGACGGACTCGTTGTTGAGCCCGACCAACATGACGCGTGCCGCGCCTCGAACATTGTCGACTGAACGCAAATCGTCTCCCTAGCGCACGAGTCCGACGTCACCGGTCGGGTCAGCTTCTCGGCTACCTGGACGGTGGTCGAGTCCGAGGAGGAATAGCTCCACGTCGCTTGGGTTGTTGTTCTCGGTGGTTCCTGGGGGTGCCGGAACCTCGCCGGGGCCAAGCGGGCGAACCAGACGCGGGGTCACGAAGATGACCAGCTCGGACTCGTCGCGCTCGTGGCTGGTGTACCGGAACAGCGTACCGATAATCGGAATGCGTCCCAGGCCGGGGACTTCGGCGCGGTTGTAGCTCATGCGCTCGGAGAGGAGGCCGGCCATTGCGAAGGTCATGCCGCTGTCGAGGCGAAGGTGGCTCTTCGTCTTGCGACTCACGAAACCGGGAACCTCAACACCGACCAGACGGGCGGCGTTGCCGTAGTCGGGCTCGCTGATCTCGATGTAGACGCGGAGGTCGATGACATTTCCGCCGAGCACGGTCGGGACGAAGACAAGCTTGATGCCGTAGTCCTTGAACGTGATGCTGATGTTGCCCTGGCCCGAGGGTTGGGGAAGGGCGATCTGGCCGCCAGCGAGGAACTCGGCCTGCTGTCCGGAGAGCGCGACCAACGTCGGCTGAGCGAGGATCTTGCCCATGCGGTAGTCCGACAAGATGGAAAGCGTCGCACCCAGGTCGATGCTGCTCACGTACCCGAGGAAGTTGAACATGCCGGCGCCGGACGTGCCGACAATGCCGTTGCTGATCCGTGTGGCCAGCGGGTTCGGATGAGTGATTCCCTCGGCAAGTGCCGTTGCAGGAGTCGTCATCTGGAAGCCCATGTTGCCGTCGTCCCACAGGGCCTGGAGGCCGAGCGAGCGGACAGCCGAACGGCTGACCTCGGCGAAGATGACCTCGAGCTGGACCTGGTGGTCGCCGTCGACGGTCATCAGGTTGACGAAGTTGTCGTCGTAGATGCGTGCGACGCCGGCGATCGCCTCAAGCGTATCGAGGTCGTCGACCGGGCCCTGCACCACGATGCGGTCCTGGAGGGGGTACACCTGCGGCGGCTCACCCTCGACGAGGCCGTCGACCCGACGGATGAGATCCGTGAGGTCCTGATGGACGGTGATCTCGTAGATGATCGGGGCGCCGGTGCTCAGCTGCACGATCAGGTCGGTCGAGCCGACCGCCTTACCCTGCACCTGGATCTTGTTTCCAGCGCCAAGCGTCTGAACGTCGGCAATCGCGGGATTGGTGATCGCGATGGCGCGTGCATTGGCGGGCGTCTCGAGCACGATGCTCTTGCCGAGCTCAATATCAAGCCAGTCTGTCCGCGCTTCTTGGGCGTGGGCGGTGCTGATGACCAGCAGAGCCACGAAGACCGCGAGCATCCGCTTCAAGGTGTTCCGAATCATGGGCAGAAGCCTCTTTCGTTGAAATGAATTCGAGTTGGGCTAGCGGCGACGGCGGCCGCGTGAACCGTAGGCGGTGGGATCTTTCTCTTCAACCCGCTGTCCACGAATGATCTTGAGCGTGGTCGTGGTTGTTGCTGTGCTGGAGCTGGTACCGCTTCCGCGGCGGACCTTCTTTCGCATCGAGTCCTTTCCGATGAGATCCTTCGGGCTCGCGCCGTTGGTCTCGACCTCGGTGACGTCGATATCGTTGCGAAGGGTCAGCGTGACTGCCGCCTCGCGCACGGAGTGGGTCATCTTGAGGGCGTCTTCGGGAGTGAGTGCGAGGGTCACAGACGGGGCTTGCTTGCCCGTGTTCAGCGCCTCGCCCTGGCCGACCATGTTGTCGACGGCGAGGACCTGCACGGCCTGAAGAAGGGTGAGGGTCTGCTTCTCGTTCGTGACGACGCCGTTGTTCACGGAGACGAGCACGTCGACGTAGTTGCCGGGCATGACGAAGCCAGACACCGCGCTTCCGTTCGTGATGTTGACCGGCAGCGCCCGCATTCCTCGAGGAATGATGGCGTTGAGGCCCGTGCCCTCTTCAGCTTGAGCCAGACGCTCCTCGCGGAGGTACTCGTGCTTCAGCACGCGCTCCTTCGGGACGCGGCCGTACACGTCTTCGGGCCGACTAAAGGTCGTGGCGGGCACGAAGTGGGGCGGTACTTCGAACACGGTGAGGTCTTCCTCGCCGAGGGTTCCACCCTGAGCGAGGTTCCGTGCTGCGATCACGACCGGGACGTTTTGCTCGCGCTGGCGCGCCTCGGCGAGCTGCGTCTCGTAGTCCTGTACGAGGGCGTACAGTCCGTAGGCGGCGCCAGACGCCATGAATAGTGCGATGCCCATGAACGCGATCGCGCGCCCACGACCGCCAGTGTTTTGGCGTGCCATCTTCGACCTCCAATCCCCGAGCTAGACCCAACCGGGTCCGCGTTCCCTTTCTACCCCATTCGGGACCACGAATAAACCGCCGATGCGCGCAAACTTCGATCCGCGGACCCCACAACGACGAAGGGCCATCCACCGATAGACGGTGAGTGGCCCAACGAAAAAGGGCTGCCGGGTGACCGACAGCCCCTCGTTCCTTCGACTTCCCTACGACGGGAGGGAGTTGCCGACGGAGGAGAACGTCGTGCGGAGACGGGTACCGATGAGGGTAACCGCGCCGATGATGACGACAGCAATAAGGGCGGCGATGAGGCCGTACTCGATGGCGGTTGCGCCATTCTCGTCGCGAACGAAGCTGGAAAGCATTGGAGACTCCAGGAGTTGTTTGGGATCCGCCCGGGTGGGCAGACCGCCCGTGCACAGTGAGTATGTCTATGTGACGCGTTTCTTTCAAGATAATTTTCATACACCCCCCTGACACCCCCGGCTCGAACGGGCTGTCATGAGGGTTTGGGCGTGCAGGAAAATTTCCGGCACACCCCTGCGAAAATGGAACTCGTTCGCGATCGTGTGGCCTCGAGGTGTCAGCTCTTGGCGCGGAGACCGATTTGGCGGCCCAGCAGGTGGGCTCGCCATCCCCTTGGGGCAATGCCTGCGGCGAGTTCGTCGACAACGCGGGGAGGCGCCACGAGCCCCGCCGCCCACTGGTCTGCCTGCCCCTGCATGAGGATGGAGGCCCAAATCCCTGCCCGGTGCGCTTCCTCTTGGCTTCCACGGGTGAACCGAACCGGGAGGAGATGTGGCGATCGCCGACTGACGCGTTGGATGAGTTCTGCGAGTCGCTCGCCGTGTTGGGTTGCGAAGCGTCGAGGAAAGCGTCGATTTGCCTCGATCCGCTCCCGGGTCATCGGCTGGCGCTTTGCGAGGTCGAGTAGGTGTCCGTCCGCGAGGACCGCGGATGGGCTGGTGCCGGTCTCGCTAGCCAGCCGATCCCGGAACACCACGAGCTCCTCAAGAATGGCGGCGGCCAGGGGCGTGAGCGTGTCCGCACCTCGGATGTGACGCCATGTCCTACGGGACTCCGCCTCGAGGATCGTCTTGGTGACGTCCGTGGCCAGCTCGCTCCGTCCAAGGCTATCGAGCCTGTCCTGCAGGCAGTCCGCCAACTCGCACAGCCGGGCGACGTCGCCTGCGGCATAGCGAAGTTGCCGGGTAGAGAGTGGCCGCACGCTCCAGTCGCTCATGGTGGCCTCGGGCTCCGGCTCTGCGGCGAGGATCTCGCGAAGGAGCCAGGAAAATCCGGCTGGATAGACCGTTGTGCACAGGCCGGCGGCGATCTGAGTGTCGAAGACAGAAGACGGAGCCCCGAGCGTCGGCCTTAGCAAGAGAAGGTCCTGGCGAGCTGAATGGAGCACCCATTGCTTGCCGGCCACGTGGCTTGCGAGTGCCTCGAGAAGCTCGGGGTTCTTGGCGTCGAGAACAAAGGGCGTCCCGCCAGGGACCGCGATCGAAACGACGAAGAGTTCCGGCACGGTGCGCCGCTCGGGATGAAACTCCGTGTCCACAGCGAGGCGATCCGACCCATCGAGCAAGTCGATGAGTGGGGCCAGTTCGTGGATTTCCGTCAGAAGCTTGGGGGTCACCATGACCAATTGGTACGCCATCCACTTCGATCGTTGGCGACCCAGCTCGTTGTCGAGGAGCGCCTGCCCTCGATGCGGCTTTCAATGGTCAGGCGCCACGTGGTCCGAGTGCGCCGGAGCAGGACACGGCGCGTGCTTCCCTCTTCGAGAGGCTCGCGCAAGACGTCGCGCTCGTTCAGGCCCAAGAGAGGGGCGCCGACAGACTCGAGCAGCTCATCCAGCCTTGCGAAGAGCGCGGCGGCCGCGAGACTTGCGCACGCCGACCGAAGCAGGGCGCTGCCATCAGCATGGCTCGTCCAGCGAAAGCTCGGGCCTCGACCCGGGTCCCGCAGATGGCTCGGTCGCGACCACTCCACGCTCAGGGGAGAGACGAGGACGTGTGCGGCGTGATCCGCGGATCCAGCGCAGAGCAGTCCACCGGGCCCGGCGGTGATCCAGGCCTCGGCCATCGTGCCTGCGCGGGCGCTGGACAGCCAGAGGAGCGTCTCATCTCCGACAGCGTGGAGCGCATAGTGCAGCTCGACGAGGGGAGGAGGCGTTGTGGACGGCGTGAACCCAGAGGGGCGCACGACGGCGAGAGAGGGTTGCATAGAAGACCCCAGAAGATCGCTGGGTGGGTAGCCGGGCAGTGCGCATACCGCAAGCGCCAGGCGGGTTGGGCAAAGGCGGATTACGAGCGGGCCGGAGGACTCTTGAACCACCCGTCATTCGTCGGCCTGCTTCAGTGGATGGTGGAACGGTTTCCGCCGGTGACCTACACCGCCCTCGTCGCGGCCTTCGCCTACGGTGCCGGGCGGCTAGCCATTCTTGATGGAGGAAGCTGGAGCTTGCTTCCTGCGGTGGTCGGGTGGCTGTTCTTTCTCCACCTGCGGATCTTCGACGAGCACAAGGACTTCGAGGAGGATCGCGTTGCCTACCCCGATCGCGTGCTCTCGCGTGGAGCGATCACCCTTGCGTGGCTCGCTCGTCTCGGACTGGTCATTCTGATTGCCGAGGCGCTCTTCGCATCCACCGCTGGACTGTTGGCCTTCGGATGGTGGGCCGCCGCCTTTGCCTTTTCGGTGTGCATGTTCTTTGAGTTTGGCCTCGGCGCGTGGTTGCAGCAGCGCCTATGGCTCTACGCCATCACCCACAATCCAGTGGTGGGGCTGCTCGCGATCTACCTGTACGTGGCCTCAGGCCCTGTGGTGCAGCCGCGCTTCCTCGGGTTCGTCGCACTGGCCTCTGTCTCGAGCCTGGCGGTCGAGGTGGGCCGGAAGCTTCGGTTGCCAGACGAGGAGATCGCCGGAGTGCCTTCCTACACGACTGAGCTGGGGCAAGGTGGAGCGCGTGCGGTCCTTGGCGTACTCCATGTCCTTACGGGAGTGCTCGCGGCGTGGACCGCGACCGCGTACGGGTCGGAGTGGGGGGGACTGGGGCTTCTCGTCGCTGTGCCGGGATTACTCACGGTTCTTGGGCGTCAGCCCGCCAAGCGCGTTGAACTGGGGGCCTCACTGAGCCTTCTCACTGGTCTTCTCTTGCCCGGACTGCTCACATGACACGCCCTTGGATTCCGCAACACCAAGTCGCCGGTACCTCAGTGATGGACGTGGGAGGAAAGGCCCTCGGGCTGGCGGCCATCGCCGAGTCCGGCCTTCCGGTGCCTCCATTTGCCGTGGTCACCACGGCCTGCTTTGACTGCGACGCGGACACCCTCGACCGAGTCGTCTCGGAAGCGGTGTCCTTTATAGGTGAGGGACACTACGCCGTCCGCTCGTCTGCGACGGTGGAGGATGGTGCCGAGGCGAGCTTTGCGGGACAGTTCGTGAGCGTGTTGGGCGTGGGTTCTGAAGACGTCGCCGACGCGGTGCGTACCTGCTGGGCCTCGGCTGAGCACGAACGCGTGCGCGCCTACGCCGAGCATCACGGGGTCGAGACGGGGCCCGTCGCAGTGGTCATTCAGGTGATGATCGAGGGCAGCGCGAGTGGCGTGATGTTCACGCGGGACCCGGATGATCCCGGGGC
Organism: Pseudomonadota bacterium; assembly: GCA_023954855.1. GTDB lineage: Bacteria > Myxococcota_A > UBA796 > UBA796 > M1803. The sequence goes on from JAGSGY010000007.1 coordinate 49,600, forward strand.
TGCGCTCGTGTCCGTCGGTCTGGGACTCGGAGAAGGCGTGGTTCAGGGACTCGTGCCCTGCGACACCTACCGAGTCCGTGGTGGTGACGTCGAGGCCGAGGTCGCCGACAAGGATTCCCGGGTCGTGCTCGTGGACGGTCAGCCGGTCGAGCAGGAGGTCTCGGGCTCGCGGCGGACTCGTCAGGCCATCGACGACCATCTGCTGCGCGAGATCGTGGATGCCGGCCGCTACCTCGAGCGGATGGCGCGCTGCCCGCTCGATATCGAGTTCACGGTGAAGGATGGGCGGCCCGTGTTTCTGCAGGCGCGTCCGATCACCGCCAAGGTGCCGTTTGGGCGTCGACTGCTCTGGGACAACTCCAACATCGTCGAGTCGTACAGTGGAATCACCACGCCGCTGACGTTCTCGTTTGCCTCGCGCGCGTACACGATTGTGTACCAGCTGCTGGTGGCTCTGCTCGGCGTTTCAGCGGCTCGCATTCAGGGACATCAGCCCGTGTTCAGGCGCATGATCGGTCTGATCCGCGGCCGCGTCTACTACAATCTCGATGCGTGGTACCAGACCCTGTCGCTGCTCCCCGGCTTCGCCTTCAACCGAGGCGCGATGGAGCAGATGATGGGGGTCTCCGAGGAAGCATCCGACGAGGATGCCGGGGCAAACCCATCGGCGGTGGTGGAGGGCGTGCGCATCGCTCGGACGGGCGCGAAGCTGCTCTGGCGGCTCGGCTGGCTCAAGCGTGACGCGGCGGGCTTTCGGCAGATCGTCTCCTCTCATCTCGACTGGGCCCGAGGTCTCGAGCTCGATCTGCTGCGCGCCGACGAGTTGCTAGAAGTCTACGAGAAGCTCGAGCAGGCGATTCTCTGGTCGTGGACCCCGCCACTGGTCAACGACCTCTTCTGCATGATCTTCTACGCACTGCTGAAGAAGGAAGCCATCCGGCTGACTGGGGACCCCGACACGCAGCTTCACAATGAGCTGCTCAGCGGTAGCGGAGACCTTGCATCGGCCGCGCCGGTGCGTGACCTGGCTCGCATGGCTGAGCGGATGATGCGGTCGGACCGGCTCAAGGCTGCGCTTTCCTCCGATGCAACGGACCACGAGGTTCTCGAGGAACTCTGGAAGGACCCGGCGAGCCACGAGGCCCTGCTGGCCTGGTTCGGAGAGTGGGGCGATCGGTCGCCCGACGAGCTCAAGCTCGAGTGCCCATCGCTACGAGACACGCCGGAGTTCGTCGTCGGCGCGCTGCGTGGCATGGCCAAGCGAGCCGACGTCGACAACCACGCCCCGCAAGAGAGGAGCGAGGCCGAGGGAACCTACCTTCGCAGCGCCGGATTCAGGCGTCCCTGGTCTTCCTTTGTGCTCTCGCAGGCCCGCCACCGAGTGGCGATGCGAGAGGTGTTGCGCCTCGACCGCACCCGGGTGTTCGGCCTGATGCGCGAGGTGTTTCGCGCCTTCGCCGCCCGCTATGTCGAAGCGGGGCTGCTCCAAGACAAGACGCAGATCTTCTACCTGACCGTCGAAGAGATCCTTGGCGTGGCGCGCGGAACCGCTGTGACGCTTGATCTCGGTGCACTCGCATCCATCCGCCAGCGCGAGTTCGAGGCGTTCGCCGAGCTCGATGAGCCTGATGAGCGCTTTCACACCTTTGGTGCGGTGCACATTCACAACCGCTTCGTCGGACGCCGTGAGGCCGTCGAGGCGCTCGATGAGCATGAGATCGTGGGAACCCCGTGCCATCCCGGGGTCGTGACTGCGCGTGCGGTCGTGGTGGTTGATCCGCGTGAACGCCCTGACCTCGAGGGTGGCATCCTCATCGCCCACCGGACCGACCCCGGATGGGTGCCCCTGTTCCCCACCGCATCGGCGGTGGTCGTCGAGCGCGGCAGTCTCCTGTCCCACAGCGCGGTGGTGGCTCGCGAGCTCGGCCTGCCCGCCATCGTGGGTGCACGCGGGCTGCTCGACTGGGTTCAGGACGGGGAGATGCTCACGATCGACGGCTCGACGGGCCGAATTCGCCGAGGAACACCTGATGAGTGACGCCCGCGATGTGCTCGCGACGCGCCTGTCTTACGCCCAGTGCTGGGAGGATGGCGAGCGGGTCATTGATGCCCTCGACCCGGCGGGGAAGACGCTCTGTTCAATTGCTTCGGGCGGTGACAACACGCTGGGCCTGTTGGCGGCTGGTGCGGAACGCATCATTGCGCTCGACCTCTCGATTCCGCAGCTGGCGGTGACCGAGCTGAAGCTCAAGGCGTCGGTGATGGATCCGAGTGAGTATCGGGTGCTGCTCGGGGTGGACCCGGGTGACTCTCTCGCTCTATACGCGCGGATTCGGACTGATCTCTCCGCTTCGTCGCGCGGGTGGCTCGACGCACATCCGGAGCTGCTCGAGGCCTCGTTGGTCCGGGCGGGCCGGTTCGAGAGCTACCTGAACCTGTTCAGAACGCGCATCTTGCCGCTGGTGCATGGTCGGAGGGCGATCGGAAAGTGGTTCGAGCTCGACACTCGAGAAGGGCGCGCCGAGTACTACCGCGAGACCTGGAACCGTAGGCGCTGGCGGGCGATGTTTCGCGTGTTCTTCTCGCAGCGCGTTCTCGCGGCGAGGGGACGCTCCCCCGAGCACTTTCGATACGTCGACGGGCCGGTGTCCGAGGCCTTTCTCGCCCGCACGCAGCATGCGCTCGTCGACCTCGAGCCGGCGCAGAACCCTTACCTACAGTGGATGCTGCTTGGCCGGTGGCTGCCGGGCAGCGAGCCGCGGTACCTCTCCGAAGATGGCCAGGCTGTGATTGCCGAACGCCGGGATGCGGTCGAGTTGATCGAAGCGCCGCTGGGCGTCGCGCTCGAGTCCGTCGAGGACGGAAGTCTCGATGGATTCAACCTCTCCAACGTCTTCGAGTACCTACCCGAAGACATCGTGCTCGAATTGCTTCGCGAGGCTGCGCGCACCGGCCGTCCTGGCTCACGCCTGGCCTATTTCAACTTGCTGGTACCTCGGTCGCGGCCGGACGAGCTGGCAGATCGCCTGCAACCACTGACCGAGCTCGCCGAACGGTTGCACCGTGAAGACCGCGCGTTCGTCTACAGTGCAATGCGAGTCGAGGAGGTTCGTTGAGGCAGCGCACGCTGATCGCAGGCTGGTTCGTGGACTACCGGTTCCGGTTGCTCGCACTTGTGTTGGCGCTCTGCGTGCCCGCCACGCGTGGGTTGCTCGAGCTCGGAGTCGACAACGCCGTGCAGGTTTGGTTCGTGGAGGGGGACGCGGCACTCACTCGCTACGAGGCCTTCCAGCGAGACTTCGGCAACGACGAGGTCGTCGTGATGGCGGTCAGCCACCCGGAGGGCATCCTGAGTGATGCGGGGATCGAGCGACTCGCCGCGATCTCGACGGCGGCTGCCGCAACGGAGGGCGTGGCCCAGGTCCGCTCCCTTACGACCGTGAGTCACGTTCGTTCCGGGCCATCGGTGCCTGGCGAGCCGCCCGCGCTCGAGATTGGGCCCGTCGTGGACAACGACGTGAACTCGGACCAGCTGCGCGCCCGCGTAGCGGAAGATCCGTTGTTGCGTGGCACGCTGGTCAGCTCCGATCTTGAGACGGCGCTGGTCGTGGCTAGGATGGAGGCGGGCCGCGACATGGACGCGCGTCGTGACGGCATTCTGGCGGCGCTCGACGCGTCGGTTGCCAAGGCCGCGGGTTCACGGGTTCCGTCGGCGGGAATCGGGGTCATCTTCTCTGCGCTCAACACCGCATCCACACGGGACACGGTCGTTGTCGGCGGTGCGGCCTACGCCTTGATCGTGCTGCTGTTGTACATGCTGTACGGTCGCATCGGTCCTGTTGTGGTCTCGCTCACGGTCATCTCGCTCTCGTCCATCCTTGCGATGGGTTTGTACGGTGCCGCCGGGCGGGACGTGAACATGGTCACCATGGCGCTCCCAACGCTCGTGGTGATCATCGGGATTGCCGACAGCGTGCATCTGCTGCATGCGGTGGCACGCGAGTCGGGCGTGGGACGGGTGCGCAATGGGCTCGCGAAGGTCTGGCTTCCCTGCCTGTTCACGACGCTGACCACCGCGGCGGGCTTTGCAGCGCTCGGCACGGCGCGCATGGGCGTGGTTCGAGACCTCGGCTTGTTCGCTGCAGCCGGCGTCGTAGCAGCCTTTGTCGTCAGTCTCGCGGTCGTCGCCGTTGCCGCCCATTGGGACTGGGCGCTGCCCGCCGAGCGGTCCACGGGCGGGGTGCGTGGGACCGTACTTCGCCTTGGCGAGTGGTCGATGGCCAACCGCGGCACCGTGCTCCTCTTGGCGTTGCTCGGTCTTTTGCTCGGCGCTCGAGGTATCGCCGAGATCGAAGTGGACACCTACTCGATCGACTACTTTTACGATGATCACCCCGTGCGCTCCGATAGCGTCGAGATCGAAGAGTCCTTCGGCAACTACACCCCCCTCGAGTTCGAGGTTCGCGGGGACGTCCGCTCGGCGGATGTGCTCGGCCGGGTCGCGCGGTGGGAAGACGCGGTAGTGGCGGCCGAGCGGGCCTCCTGGAGTCGCTCCCTCGCCGGTGTCACCCGTCGTCTAAATCAGGTGCTCACGGATGGGGAACCTGAATCCTTTGTGGTCCCCGACTCAGACCTCGCGGTCGAGCAGGCTTTGTTTCTCTACGAGTCCGACCCGGATAGTGACCTCGCCCTGCTTCTCGACGACGAAGAGCGCCGCCTCCGCGTGACCTTTGGTGTGCCGATGATGTCGGCGAAGCAGGTGGGCGTGGCCATCGACGCGGTTCACGCGATGGGCAAGGCGGAGGGCCTCGAGCTCGAGGCTACGGGGTATCTGCCGCTCTACGTGACGATGATGGACTACGTCGTGCAGAGTCAGGTCTCGAGTGTGGCGGTGGCCTTTGTGGTCATCTTCTCGCTGCTGACCGTGCTGTTCGGAAGCCTTCGCTTGGCCCTGCTGGCGGTACCCGCGAACCTGGTGCCGATCTTCATGACGCTGGGCTTGATGGGGGCCCTTGGGATTCGTCTCGACGTGGCCACCGTCACAATCGCTGCGATCGTGCTCGGACTGGTGGTCGATGACTCACTGCACTTTCTCTATCGCTACCGCGAGGCCCTGCGTGCGGGCTGCGGGCATGAGGATGCGGTTCGCGACTCGCTGAGCCATGCAGGTGTCGCCATGATGACGACGACCGTCGCGCTTTCACTCGGATTCGGTGTGCTCGGCCTCGCCGAGGTCAAGAGCGTCGCCTTCTTCGGGGTGCTCTCCGCCACTGCGATGGTCGTGGCGCTTCTGGCAGACGTGATGCTTCTACCCGCCCTGATCGCGTTCTCGAGACCGAATATCGTCAGCCCTGAAGGTGCTTCGGCGGAGTGAATCGACAAGTCGCGCACCGGCCCGCGACGTAGCCAGGCGTGATCGGCAGCGTGCAACGTACGCAGCTCGTCGTTCCGAAGCGGGCGACACCCGCCGTGGCGAGACTCGCCAAGCAGGCGATGAAGTTGGCGTTGGTGTTGAGGGCTGGGGAGCGCGCGAAGTGGGGGATTCCGGCCTTGTGTGCCTCTTCCGCTAGCTCGATGTCCAGCTCGTGCAGTGTTTCGATGTGGTCACCGACAAACGCGACGGGCACGACGAGTACCCGCTCGACGCCCTCGGCGCCCAACCGTTGGATCGACGCTTCAGTGCTGGGCTCGATCCACTTCACGGGACCCACTCGGCTCTGCCAGCCCACATGGGTCGGGCCCGTCCATCCAAGCTCATCGATGACCTCGCGAATCGTGGCGCGGCATTGCTCCGGGTAGGGGTCTCCATTGCGGATGAACGAGAGGGGAAGCCCGTGTGGCGAGAACAGAAGGTGGATCGGACCTTCGCCTGGCATCGTCTCGATCCCCTGCCGAACCGTCTCAGCCAGCGCGCGGATGTAGGCCGGGTGGGCGAAGTAAGGTGGCACGCGATGCAGCGGGAGGTCGCCCTGGCCAAGCTCTTCGAGGGCTTCGTCGAGGCGGTCGAAGGCCGCGGCGGAAGTCGCGAAGCTCCATTGTGGAAACAGCGCGAGCGCGACGATCCCGTCCACGCCTTGGTCGAGTAGGTCGCGCAGTCCGGTGGCGAGCGTCGGAGGCGAGAGCATCATGCCGACCGCGAGGGGGGGGGCATCGGGTCCTAGCGCCTCACGCAGCGCATCGGCCTGCTCGAAGGTAGAGGGCACGAGCGGAGACCAGCCGATCTGCTTGTAGCTTGGGGCGACGTTACTCGCCCGGCGGGTCGATATCCACCGAGCGACCGTCCCTTTTAGGATGCTCGGGAGGGGGAGGACGTCGAGAAACAGCTCTTCAAGGAAGGGTTGGAGCTCGGCCTCCGATTGCGGACCGCCGAAGTTGATCAGCAGAATTCCTGGGCGTTTCACTGGAACGCGGGCTGCACCCACCATCCCTCCTCGACCGCGTGCTCGTTCACGTGTGGGGCGCCCCTATCGAGCAGGAGGCGGTGTGTCGCGCTCTGGAGTAACTCGAGGTCGGTAATGCTGTCGCCTGCAGCAAAGTCGGGTGTGCGTCCAGTGGCCCCGCGGACGGCGTCCACCTTGCCTTGGCGGTAGGTGATCCGTCCGACCACCTCGCGATGAATCCAGTTGCCTTCTTCGCGGAGCTCCATGCCGAGCACGTGGTCGGGCGCGAACCCGTACATGGCTGCAAGCGGCAGTACTGCTCGACGAGCTGATGCGGTGACCACCCACACGTCCCAACCTCTCGCCCGCAGTGCTTGCTGCAGGTCGACGATCTCAGGACGGATACGAATGCTCAGGTCGCCCAGGCAGCGGCCGCTCGTGACGCCGACGAAGTTCGTGAGCTCGGCGATGGATTGGCCACCCAATGCGGCCGCGCACCAGGGGTAGCTGACCTCGTGTCCCTCTTCTTCATCGAGTCGTTCATACTCGGCGAAGACTTCGGGCCCGAGTGCCTTGAGCAAACTCTCGCCGATGTCCCCAGTCAGGCAGGTCTGGTCGAAGTCGAACGCGGCCACACGTCCGGCGCCATCTTCGCTCAGAAGCGCCTCGAGCTCTGCGTGGACAGCGGGCAACCAACGGCGGCGGGGCAGTGTCATCCGAGCTCCTCTTCAACGGCGTTGGCGGATCGCGCCCGGTCGGCCTCGGCTTTGTCGAGGGCTTTGGTGAGCTCCTTCGAAACGACGTCGAGCCGGTCTGAGAACAGCGCCAGGCCGGAGAGGACGCTTCGGGCGCGGTCTTGCGGCGTGTCTCCGTCGGCGAGAACGTCGTGTGAGATCCCCACCCGGGAGGCACCGGCGGTCAATGAGGACACGGCGGCACGCGCGAAGCTGTCGCACAATGGACCCTGGGCGGGACCCTCCTTCGTGAGCGCGCCGCGAAGCTGCTGGTCGAAGAGCTGGACCATCTGGACCAGGGGCGCCATGGGCTGCATGCGCTGCTGTAGTACGCGGACCTCGGCGGTGGCGGCGGCGTGTTGGTTGAGGTGCGCAAGAACGCGTTCGCGCACGTCCTCAAGCCCAGGGTCCTCGAGGGCCTCCAGCTGCAGCTTGCGAAGGTCGTGCATCGCGTGACTTGCCTCATGCGCCGAGGATGCCAGTGGCTGGAGGACCGCGAGCGCCGACTGCAACGCGAGTTCCCGGGCGCGGACGCGTGTGGCCCAGTCCGCGCTGGAAGGCGCGTCGACGTCGCACAGGCGCTCTAGACCCGGCCAAGTGCACAGGTCTTCGATGAGTGCCTCACCAGGCAGCTGGTCAGCGGGAGCACTTCTGCGCATGGCGAGTTCGTTCTGCGCACTGCTCACGCGCTGGATGAGCTCTGCGGCGCCGCGGCCGGCTTGGGCTTGAGCACGCAGTTCTCGGATCGTCTCGATGTGGGGGATGGACATGCGACCCATGGTACCCGGTCGACGTCCCGTGGCGAGTTTGAGGATCGACGCGCGCCCCGCGGCGCTGTGTTTCACTCGGCGGGGATGTCGGGCCTTCCGCGGAGGCTGACGCCCGGACGACTTCGACTGGCCTTCCTCGCGTCTTCGCCGCCGCTGCCGACGACACGCCGTCTCCGTCATGCACAGTTCAGTGCGTTCGGGGGCCCACTTGCGCTAGGTTGAGGATGCGCCCGTTGGCTCACTCCTCGACCAACGGACAGAGGGTCATGTCACTGCAACTGCCGCCGCGCTACGTGCTCGAAGGCGCCAACCCTGTCCTCGGTGAGGGCGGAATGGGGCGCGTCATACGCGCGCGCGACACAGTGCTGGATGTGCCGGTAGCCCTCAAGATCGTGCGGCCCGAGCTCGCGGCAGATGCCCGTTTTGCAGCCCGATTTGACCTCGAAGTACGCATCGCGGCTCGCTTCACGCACGCCCACATCGTGCCGCTTCATGACTCGGGAACCTTGCTCGACGGGACGCCATTTCTTGGACTCGCCCTGGCAGACTCGGGCAATCTCGCGCGCTTTCGCCGAGAGGCTCTTCCATGGGAAGAGCTGCTTCGCCTCTCGCTTCAGCTTCTCGATGCGCTTGCGCATCTGCACGCACGCGGAGTGCTGCACCGGGATCTCAAGCCCGAGAATGTGCTTCTACATGGGGGCGCGCGGCCCGATGTCTGGCTCGCCGATCTCGGGCTGGCCAATGCCGCCGAGGCCCTCGCCCGCAAGCGTGGCCGCAGGGAGGGTACGCCTGGCTACATGGCCCCGGAACAACGCCTCGGCCTGGTTCGCGAGATGGGTCCCTGGACCGACTTGTATGCGGTAGGGGTCATCCTCTGGGAATTGGTCAGTGGGGAGTTGCCGTTCCCAAAGGGACGTACGGCGCTCGACAGTCCGCTCACCGAGCTCGTGCCTCGGGCTGGCCTCTCCGTGCCCGATGGGCTCGAGATCATCCTCGCCAACCTGCTCTCCGCAGAGCCGCTGTCTCGGTACGACCTGGCCGCGGATCTACACACCGAACTGTGCGCGCTGGGTCCCGCCTCGGGCGATGCAACCGGACCCATGCGCATCGTTCCCGGTGGCGTGGGAACGGTGGCCCCAAGTGCGCCAAGGCCCACCACCGGGTCCGTGGAGCCTTCCGAGATTGAAGATGACGACCCCTCGCAGACCCTCGCCGGCTGGGGTGATTCCTCCGAGACGCCCATCAAGACCTTCGACCTTGGCGTGCCGGTTTGGAACCGTCCCGCACCGTCGAGCCTCCCGCTTGAGGCGCCACTCGAGGCGGGGCTGGGTGCGCAGGCGCGAGCGAGTCTTCCACTCTTTGCCATGCGGGAGCTTCCGCTCGTGGCGCGGGACGAGATCCGCGACGAACTGTGGACGCTGGTGCGAGAGGTCGCGACGACGCGGCGCACCTGGGTGGTGCTGCTGATTGGCGAGGCAGGCTCTGGAAAGACGGCCATCGCCGAGAGCATCTTGCGCGCGGTCGAGGAAGGCGGCTGGGCTGAGCCAGTGCGTATGTCATGGCACTCGCCAGCGGGCGCCGAGGATGGGTACGCAGGAGCTGCACGAGCCCTGATTCGTCCGTGGAACGAGACCCGGGCGTCGCTCGAGACTCGGCTGCGTCGACGCATCGCGCGGTCACGAGGCCTCAACGATGTGACCGTCCAGGAAGATGCGGCCATGCTCGCGCGCTGGGCGGGCCTGTCCCACGTGGGCGAGGATCCGGTGGCCGTCGGCTACGGCCTTCGCGAGGTTCATCGGGAGCTGGATGGGCGCTCGTGGCGTTCCCTCTGCGCTTTGAGCCTCGACAATGCCCACCTCGCGGTTGAAGAGGGCGACGGACTCGACATAGCTGAGGGCGCCCTTCAGCTCGCGGCCGAAGGCATCGATCGTCCGCTCCTCGTTCTCGCCACCCTTCGAAGCGAGGCGGTCAGTCAGGACCGCGATCTCGCTGAGCGCGTGGACGAGCTGGTGGGGGCGGGTGCTGTTCGCATCGACGTGCCCCGGCTGGACAGAGCCGGCACGGCGGCGCTCCTGCGCGAGTCTCTGACGCTGGCCCCGGCTCTCGCCGAACAAGTGGCGACGCGATGCGAGGGCAACCCGCTGTTCGCGCGCCAGCTGCTGGTGGAGTGGTCCTCGCGTGGGTGGTTGGTCGACACCGGCGGGCTTCAGTTTGGCCTCGCAGACCAGGTCCAGCTCGACACGGCGCTCCCCGCGGATGCGGAGGCCCTCTTCGTCGACCGGGTGAAAGCGCTCGCCCTCGGGAGCGGTGACCCCGCGTCGTTCACCAGTGCGGTCTACATGGCGGCGTTGGCTGGGTACTCCCTGCCCGAGGATTTGCTACTTCGCCTCGTCGATGCGCCAGAGCTGTCGGCCTATCTGCTGTCGTGCGGACTTTGGGTGCGCGATGGAAACCGGCTCGCCTTTGATCACGGCCTGCTTCATGCCGCGCTGCGGTCGCGGGCGATGGCCGATGCCGATGTTCATGGCCTGCACCGTCGCCTCGCTGAGGCGTGGGCGGCTTACGGTGAGGGGAGCGGCGAAGACGTTGCCCTCGCTGTGGGCCGACACGCGCACGCAGGCGAGGCGTGGTCCGATGCGATCGGGCCGCTGCTGGTGGCCTCGGGACGGGCGTGGAACCGAGGGGCGAGCCAGCGTCTGCAGGAGGCCGCGGAGCTTGCGGTCGAGGCGGCGGTGTACGGCGCCCCGAAGAAGATCGGCTGGTCGTTGCAGTGGCGCGCACGCGCGGCCCACATGCTCGGCGAGAACCTCGAGGCCGCCGATCTGTACCGTCGCGCCCTCAAGGCTTTCGAGAGTCTTGGCGACGCCGAAGGCGCGCTCGCGGCGTTGATTGGGCTCGGCAACACGCTGCGTGAGGCTGGAGGCCTGGTCGATGCCGACAAGCATCTGAACTTCGCGCTCAACCGTGCCCGGGCGGCCGGTGACCTGCGTGCTGAGGCCGAGGCGCTGTCCGCACTCGCTTGGCTCGAGCAGAAGAAGCGCAACTACCAGGGCGCGGACCTGCTGTTCACACGGGTGCTGAACCGGTCCACCAAGCTGAACGACACGCGGGCTGCTGCGAGAGCTGCGCTCGGACAGGCCTACATTGCGCGTCGCACCGGTCGCTTTGCCGATGCCGAGGAACTCTACGAGGAAGCGATCGAGAGCTTCTTCGAGGGCGACGACCCACTCGGAGTGGCCCGCGCCCAGGCGGGTCTGGGCATTACCAAGCGGCAGCAGCTTGACCTGACCACGGCCGAGGCGCTGTTCCGCGATGCGATCCGCGCGAGCGAAGAGCTTGGCGCGACGCCGCTGCTCATGGAAGCGCGTAGCGGACTCGCTGATCTGTACCGGATGCGCGGTGAGTACGACCGCGCCCGCCAGATCTACGAGTCCTGTGCTCGCTGGGCAGAGCGGCAGCACGTCTTTGACAACGCGATCGTCGCGCACCTCTCACTCGCGCACGTCGCCCTGCTCGAGGACAATCTCTCCGAGATGTTCGTCCACGCGAGCAATGCCGCGGTGCATCTGCAAAGCGTTCCAGGTCACTGGCTCTGGGCCAGTTACCGCTTGGTCGTGGCCACTCTCCTCGCGCTTCGCGATGACCCCGAGGAGACGTACAAGTGGCTGTGGTCGGCCTCCGAGCTCGGGCTCGGTGACACGGTCGATCAGGATGTGGCCTACTTCCTGACCGTCCTCGTGCATGTGTCGGCATCCAAGAACTGGGTGAACCCCACTCGAGTGGCCGCGAAGCTGGCCTCTGAGCAGTGGACGCGTCTCGGACGTCCGCGCGAGGCGGCCCGGGTGGCCAAGGCGCTTCGCAAGATGCAGGAAGCAGCGCGCTAGACGGCCCTTGCGGCGAATGGGGCGGACATGGACTGGACGGTCGAACTCGAAGCGATCTTGGCGCGGCCACGCGGTGAGCAGGCGGCTCTGCTGCAGTCCCTCCGTGGGCGGATGCGTGCGGTCGAGATGCCGGAGGCATGGAACACCCAGTTCGGCGCGGGCAGTCTCTTCGACGCGTGGACGTCCTCGTCACTCGTCTCCGGGCTGTACGCGGCGAATCGTGAGCTGCTGGCCAAGACGCTCGCGCCGGGATTTCGTGCCATCGAGGTCGGTGGTGGTGACGGTCGACTCTGGCGCGGTCTGGACCCGTCGATCACCGGCGAGCTCTGGGTGATCGATCCGGTGCCGGGCTCTCATGCGCAGGTCGCGGAGGCTGTCCCCGATGGGGTGCGGGTGCACTCGCTCGTTGGACGAGTGGAGCAGGTCGACCTGCCTCCTGTGGACGCCATCGTCTGCAGCCTGACCCTCCATCACGTGGCGGGTCGCGATGCCGACGAGCGAGCGCTGCATGGGCTGGATGGTTCAGGCAAGCTCGAGGTGCTCCGGCGCATGCACAGCGCGCTTCGGGGCGGTCTGCTGCTACTCAACGAGGCGGACGTGCACTGCGACCTCGCATTGGCTCCGGGAACGGACGCCCTTCGCGATCACGTGATCGACAGCTACCTTCGGCGCGCCGCGAGGGCATTGCTCGCCGACATCGAGGGCTGCGATGACGCTGACCTTCGCGCGCGACTCGCAGCCGTGGTGCAGCACTGGTGCCTCGACCAGCTTCAGGTCGTCGAGGCTCAGGTGGCGGATCGGGATGTGTATGAGCTCGACGTGGCGCACTGGCTCGAGCTGCTCGCCGCCGCCGGATTTCGCAGCGTTCAGCACCGCTATACCGACGCGTGGCACCTGTTCGTGCAGTACCAGGCGCACTAGAGCCGGGCGAAGACCTCTGCGACGCGCTCGAAGTCGCTCATGCCGTTGTAGATCTGCGCTCCGACCCGTATCCACGCCCCTGAGGCGTTGGCACCAAGGTGCACCTCGATGTCGTGCTCGCGGCACAACGCCCAGCGTCTCTCGTGGACGTTGTCGACGTGAATGCCACAGTCCGGGAGCGGCACGGCGACCATCGTTCCGACCATCGACTCTGGGGTGATCAGCGTTGTTCCCCAGCGCTCGGCCAGGTGCTGTGCACCTCGCCAGACCAGGTCGTGGTTGTAGGCCACAATGGCGTCGAAGCCGATGCGCTTCAGCTCGGCGATCGCCAGGGGAGCGGTCAGGTGGTGGGAGGGGTCGCGAGTGCCGGCGAGGTCGAACTCGGCGGTGAACGACTGGCCGAACCCCCATGAGATCACCGCGGGGCGCACCTGGTCCTGGAGCTCGGGCCTCACCCAGAGGATGGCGCTCGAACGCGGGGTCCACATCCACTTGTGAAGGTTGCCGACGTACAGGTCTGCGCCGATGGCCTCGATGTCGAGGTGAATCGAACCGGGAGCGTGCGCCCCGTCTACGAGAAGCAGAACGCCGCGGTCCCGGCAGATGGCGGCGATCTCGGCGATGGGGAGAAGCAAGCCCGTGTCGGACGCGATGTGATCCACGATGGCGAGACGCGCTCCGTCGGGGAGGCCCTCGGCAAACGCGGCGACCGTCGCGCTCGGGTCGTCCACGGGGAAGGGAAGGGGGATGTGGGCTACCCGCAGGCCTCTGCGCTCGGCAAAGTGGTCTGCGGCGATGCGCACGCTGCCGTAGCCGAGGGTGGTGACCGCGACGGTGTCGCCCTCCGAGAGCAGTGGAGACTGCAGCACTGAGCTGATGGCTGAAGTGGCGTTGTCGACGAAGACGAGGTCCTCTCCGCGGGCACCGAGGAACTCCGCGACCGCCTGTGCAGCAGTGCGAATGCGGGGCTCGGGGGTGCCACCGACCTCTGTGAGCTCGTGTAGCAAGAAGCGTGATGGGTGGCGCTCAATCTCGACTTGTACGGCTCGCTGGGCCTCGAGAATCGCGATCGGAGTCGCTCCCACCGTGCCGTGATTTAGGTAGGTAATGCTTGGATCGAGGTGCCAGCGCCCGCGCCAGCCAGGGCCAAAAAGCGTCACATTCTCTCCTTCGTGGGCATCATACGGCGTCGGGATTCACCCGCGTTCCACCTTGCTGAAGAACGAAGCGAAGCCGCGCCATCAGGGCGAAGCAGACCACGACGAGGCCAAAGACCAGGCCCCACCAGACGCCCGCGGCCCCGTATCCACCCGGGAAGGTCAGCCACAGACCTACGGGCAGGCCGATCATCCAGTAGCCGAGCACATTCGCGAGGGTGGGAATGCGGATGTCGCCTGCGCCTCGGAGCACCCCAAACATGGTCACCTGCAGGCCATCGAAGATCTGAAACGCCGCAGCGATAGGCAGGAGGGTGCTGGCGAGCTGGCGAACGGCTTCGTCCGGGGTGTAGATCGAGGCGAGCGGGTAGGGCAGCGTCCAGAACACCGTGGCCGACACACTCATACCGAGGCCGCCCATCGCGACTGCAAGGATGGCGCTTCGCCTCCAGGGCAGGCCCGCGCCGATCAGGTTGCCGACTCTCGTCGCACCCGCCTGTGAGAGGCCAAGTGCGTACATGAAGGTCAGCGAGGCCAGGTTCAGGGCGGTGGAGTGTGCCGCCAGCTCGGTCTCGCCGAGCCAGCCGACGAAGATTCCGGACAGGTTGAAAGCCCAGACTTCGAGGCCCATCTGCAGTCCGAGCGGTACGCCGAGCGCCACGAGGGGCCACTGGGCGCGGAGCGAGAGGGCGTTGCCGATGCCTGGCCAGCTGTCGCGGATACGGTCGCGAACGAGCCAGAGGAGGAAGGCAAACATGAAGAGGTTGCAGAGCGCCGTGGCGATGCCGGAGCCGACGGCACCCATGCCTTCCCAGCCGAACGCGCCGTGGATGAGCACCAAGTCGAGACCGATGTTGAGGACGTTCGCGGCGAGAATGGCAATCGTGGCAGGCCGCATGACCTCGAAGCCCTGCAGCCAAGTTCGGACCGACGAAAAGGCGAGCGTGAATGGCAGTCCTGGTATGAGCGCCATGCAGTACGACGCGGCGATCGGCACCGCACCCTCGGGCTGGCCAAGTGCAGTTAGGCCCGGGCCGGCCAGTAGGTACCAGGGGACTAGCGGCACGACGAGCCACGCCGCGAGGCCTAGGGCACGGACCAGGGCCCGACCGACGGCATCTTGGTCACCGGCGCCGAAGGCTTGGCTGACCACCGGGTCTAGGGCCCGAAGCGTGCCGAGCGCGACCACCAGCATTGAGAACGTCCAGATGTTGCCAATCGCGAGGGCGGCTAGCGCCTGATCGCCAAGCTGGCCCACGAGGATCGTGTCGGTGGTTCCCATGCCGACGAGCCCGACCATGCCAAGAGAGACCGGCCACGCGAGACGCCAGAGACGGGCGATCTCGCGGGCTGCGGTGGGCTCTTGCAGGGAGTGGGACATCGGGGCGCAGGTGCCGCGCGCCGCGGACGACGTCAAGCTTGGGAACGTCTGTTCCTGTCGCTCAGCGGGTGGTGATCCATTGCCAGGGGCCCCATGTGTCGGTGCAACGGGTCTGTTCGTAGCGCCAACTCGCGACGTTCCACGCGCTCAACTCGGCCTCTCCGACGGTCACGACTCTGCGCTCACCCTGACGCACCGAGACCCCCTGAAACTCGGTCGCGTAGGCTTGTTGGCTGCCGCAGTCCGCGGATCGAGCCGACCCGACGTCGTCGCCCACCGCCACTTCGAGGCCCGCCATGTCGACGGCGGCGAGGGGCTCCGCCGACCAGTCCTTCGCCGCAAGCCAGAGGCCGTTCTCGCCGATCAGTGCGGCGGTGTCGTGTTCTCCAGCCCAACTGACCGAGCGATCATGCACGATCGAGACCTGTTCGCCCGACTGAAGCGTCAGGTCAGGGGTGACGTCCGCTCCGTCTGGGTCGCGCACGGTCCATCCGAGCCACGCCGAGCTGCCGTTCTCTTTCTGCACAATGACGGCCCGGCTCGACTGGGGGCAGGGGGTGCCGGGGCCTGTCCCCACGCCGAGGACTGTGCCGGTCGCTTCGTGCCTCGCCGCCTCCATCGCGGGCTCGTCGACGACGTCCTCATCGGCGAAGCAAAGCAGCACTTCGCCGTCGAGATCACCTGGCGGTGTGCAGGCGAACAGCAGCAATGCGAGAACCGGGCGCATGAGACCTCCGTCAAATCCACGGTATCCGGCCTTGTGCTTGCCGTCGTGCATCAGCTATCAGCAGTAGGAGGAGTCTCTATGCGCACATCGTTTTTGGTTTTCGCTCTCATGCTGTCCGCCTGTGATGGCGAGGGCAGTGCTGTCTCTGTGACCGGAAAGGCCGTTCCGGACTTCTTTCCCTTCGATGGGGCCGAGCGTAGCTGGACCTTCGAGAGCGACACGGAGCTCGAACACCGCATGGTCGGCGTGATGAACCCCGAGAAGGAGTTGATCAACGATGGTGCCACCGAGGTCATCACGGTGGACTACAGCCTGGTCTGCGTGGACGAGGATGACACCACCTGCACCGGCAGCGACTACCGCACCGTGCGGATGAGCTCAGATGCTGGCAATGGCGTGCTGCTCTACGGCATCTCGGTCAATGGCGGCGACGAGCTGACCTTCGACCCGCCGGCTGTGCTCGGCGATCGCAGCGCCCTCATCGACGAAGAGTGGGTCACCGAGACGGGCGGAACGACCATCACCTCGAAGTTCACCGGATCCGAGGACTGCGCGATCCGTTGGACCGATGAGTGGAACGACTGCATCGTGCTCGAGATCGACGATGGTGGTGCCAACACCGGGATCGCCGGCACGATCTGGGCCGTGGCCAGCTACAACATGGTCGCGATGCAGATCGGTGCAGACACGGGCCGTTGGGAGCTCTCCTCGGCGACCTTTGTCGCTGAGTAGGCCGCTTCGTCGGGGTCGAACGCGCCCCGCCGCCTGCTAGTCTCTCGAAGATCTCGACTTTCACTCGAATGTCATGCCTCTTGGCGCGTCTCTGGTGCAGGTCAAGAAGGGAGACCCTCATGCGCTCAATGCTCCTCGTCGCCGTCGGACTCGCCGCCGCCGCCTGTGCCCCGAACACCTCCGTGCAGGTGTTGCACCCCGCGGACGTGACGGTTCCCGGCCACATCCAGAAGGTGGCGGTCATCGACCGCTCCTCGCCCGACAACGTCGGCGGAAACGTGCTCGGCGCCATCGAGGGCGTGCTCACTGGCGAGGGCATCATGGCCGATCGCGAGGGACGCGTCTCGGCGGTGAACCAGCTCGCGTGGACGCTGCGCGAAGGGGACCGCTACGAGGTCTTGGTCCCCAACGTCACGCCTCAGTCGGTCGACTCCGGGGTGTTCGACCGCCAGATGACCTGGCAGAAGGCGAAGCAGCTCTGCAAGAAGCACGACTGCGACGCGATCATTGCCCTCGAGGCCTTTGACTCAGACACCGACGTGCTCAACCTCAACGACGGTGCACCACTGCGTCACCTCGAGGACGGCAGCGCGATCTACGGGGCCCGCCGCGAGACCCGCGTGATGGCCTCGTGGCGGCTGTACGACACGACCTCCAAGTCGGTCATCGACGAGCAGCGCGACCGCAGCTACGGCCGCAACTGGGACAATGAGGGCTCCAGTGTCTCGGCGGCCCGCCGGGGTCTGCCACTGTTCGACGACACCGTGAAGACGCTGGGTACTCAGGCTGGCTCGGCCTACGGCAATCGCATCAGCCCAAGCTGGCGCTGGGAGAGTCGCAGCTGGTTCTCGAAGGGTAGTCCCGATCTCAAGCAGGCCAAGCGCTACGTCAGGGCCGGCGACTGGGAGGGCGCCGCGGGCATCTGGCGGCGCATGCTCGAGTCCGACAACCCGAAGGAGATCGGCAAGGCCAAGTTCAACCTGGCCCTGTACAACGAGCGTAAGGGCAACCTGCGCAAGGCCCTGAAGCTCGCTCGAGCCGCTGCGGTCGCGGTGCCCAAGTCCCGGACCCGGAGCTACATCTATGTGCTCGAGCGGCGTGTCCGTGACCAGGAGCGTCTCGAGCAGCAAATGGCCGAAGCTGAGGAGGGCCGCAAGGCCGCCGAGGCCGAAGAAGCCCGCAAGGCAGCCGAGCCGAAGCCGACGTCACGTCCGACGACCAAGCCTCGCCCGAGCCCCAGCACTTCGGGCGGCCGTCCCCCGGTGTCCAAGGGTCGCTAGAGCGCAAATTCGAGGGGCCCGCAGCGTCGATGACCTGCGGGCCTTTCTGCGTCTGGACGCGATGGTCTGTCCGCGACTACTGTGCGGGCGGAGGTGCGGGTGAGTGACTTGGAGCGGGCGCGTGAAGGCTTTGGTCAGCTCGATGTGGATGAGGCGACTGCACAGGCCGCCCTCGAGAACCTGACCCGCTGGCTCTCCGAGCCCGAGTTCGCAGGCGATGCGGTCGCCGTGCGAGCCCTCATTGCTTCGGGCAAGTTCGATGAACTGGTCGACGCCTTTCGTCGGGTGCTTCCCTTCGGCACGGGCGGGCGACGTGGACGCGTGGGGCTCGGGCCGAACCGCTTCAATCCGTACACGCTGACCGCATCGGCTCAGGGACACGCGGAGTGGCTTCGCGCTCAGCACGAAGGGCCGCTGTCCGTCGTGATCACCTGGGATGTTCGCCGCTTCGACGACCTCGGCGGAGTGATGGCGCCGGGGGAGCATCCCCTGTCAGGCTGGACGAGTCGGGCCTTCGGCTATCTTGCCGCTCGGGTGTACGCAGCCGCGGGTATCGACGTCTGGGTGCTGCCACTGGACGCAGACCGCGTGATGTCGACGCCCGAGCTTTCGCACGCCATCCGCGTATTGAACGCGAGCGGCGGACTGATGGTCAGCGCGTCGCACAACCCCCCAGATGACAACGGTGCGAAGGTCTACGACGACCTCGGCGGTCAGCTCGTTCCCCCCTTTGACGAGCAGGTTCTACTCGCGGTCGCCGCGGTGAGCGCGGTGAAGCTGCTCACCTGGGATGAGGCCATCGCCGCTGGCCGCATTCACTTCATCGGTGATGAGGTACGCACGGCCTACCAAGACGCGGTGTTGGCGGCTTCACAGGCGGACGCACGCAATCTTCGCGTCGCGTTCTCGCCCCTCCATGGTGCGGGTCTGTACTCCGTGGTCCCCGTGCTCGAGCGCGCCGGCTTCGACGTCGTCCTCGTCGAGGAGCAGTGCAGTCCCGACGGGGCCTTTCCGACCGTTCCGTTTCGCGCGCCCAATCCAGAAGTGCCGTCGGCTCTCGAGCTCGGCATCGACGCGGCGGAGCGGGCTGGCGCCCAGCTTCTTCTCGCCACGGATCCGGATGCGGACCGCATCGGCGCGGTGGTCAAGCACGGCGGTGACTGGGTCGGGTTGGACGGGAATGCCATCGCCGCGCTGGTCGTTGACCACGCCCTACGAAGTGGCCGCCGTGGACTCGTCGTTCGCACCGAGGTGACCACGTCGCTGGTCTCCCGCCTTGCAGAAGCGGCAGGCGTACCGTTGGTGGACGACCTACTCGTGGGTTTCAAGTACATCGGCGAGCTGTTGGCCGAGCGCGACGAACCGTTTCTCGCCGGTGTCGAAGAGTCGCATGGCGTGCTGGTCACCCGCGAGATGCGCGACAAGGATGCAGCGGGTGGGGCCCTTTACCTCGCCGAGTCCGCCGCTCTAGAGCGCGAGCAGGGCCGAACCCTCGTGGACCGGTTGAACGACCTGTTTGCGGAGCACGGACGCCACCACAACCGGCTGGCCTCCCTCGTCATGGAGGGAGCGACCGGGCAACAGCGCATCGCGGATGTGCTCGAAGCCTTTCGCTCCGACCCTCCCGCTGAGATTGCCGGACGCAAAGTCCAAGCGTTTCGCGACCGGCAAGATCCAAGCGATCCGCGCGGGCCGATCCGCTGCGCGACAGACCTAGCGTCGCGCAATGTCCTCGTCTTCGAGCTCGATGGGGCGCGCGTGGTGCTTCGGCCGTCAGGCACGGAGCCCAAGGTGAAGATCTACACCGAGGTGGTTGGCGGACAGGCCGTAGATGCCCTCGCCCTCGAGCGTGCGCTTGTCGGTGTCGCCCTCGAGAGGGTGGGTGTCGATCTGCCCCGCTGGGCCCTGGCGATCTCTTCGTTGGTGTCGGTCGAGCGGCGGATCCACTTCGTACGGACCGTCCTGCCCGCGGTCTGCGCATCGCCCGAGCCCGGGGCGGAGCTAGACCGTCAGCTCGCCTTCATCGGGGAGGGAGCTGCGGCTCTATTCGCCGATGCGGTCGGAGAGTGGGCCCTAGAGAACCCGACGCGTGCAGAGGTTCACGCCCTGTTTCAGTCTTCGCGGCGGTAGAAGGCCAGCGCGAAGAACGGCAGCAAGATCATCGCGGGACCGCCAGCGTAGTCGCCGAGACGCGCGCGACGGCGGAGCTCTTGCTCGGCCTGGGCTCCGCAGGACAGGCAGTCGCCGTCGTCCGCGGCCTGCGCGACGATACGCACCGTGTCGGGCGTCGAGCTGAAGGTGCCGTCGTTGACGACGAGCTCGACCGTGTAGTTGCCAGCGACATCGGCCGTAAACCGCGGCGATGCGGAGGTGGTGCTCGAGAGCGAGGCGCCGCTTCCCGACGCGGTGCTCACAAAGCGCCACGCGTAGGTCAGTGAGTCGCCATCGGGGTCGTAGCTACCGGTTCCGTTGAGCTGGACAGTGTCGCCCTCGTTCACGGATTGGTCGGCTCCGGCGTAGGCGATCGGGATGTCGTTGGGTGCTGTGGCCGTGATCTCCACGGTGTCCGTGGCACTCTCTGTCCCGTCATCGACGGTGAGCTCGACGACGAAGGTGCCCTCGGTGTCGGCCCAGAAGCTCGGGGACTCGGTTCCCGAGTTGATGATG
The DNA here is from genome assembly GCA_023954855.1 of Pseudomonadota bacterium. GTDB lineage: Bacteria > Myxococcota_A > UBA796 > UBA796 > M1803. The sequence goes on from JAGSGY010000007.1 coordinate 70,233, forward strand.
CTCGTGCCCGATGCGGAGGGCGTGCTCACAAACTCCCAGCTAAACGCCAGAGTGTCGCCGTCTTCATCAAAAGAGGCGCTGCCATCGAGATCCACGACGTCGGTGACGCCGACATCCTGATCGGGACCGGCGTCAGCCAAGGGTGCGAAGTTGCCCGTGTCCGGCTCTTCCGTGTCAACCAGACCGCTGTCCTCGAGATCGGGGCCCGAGTCCTCTTCGCCGAGGGTCGTGCCATCGATGGGAGTGAACTCAGGGGTGCAGCCCATCGCGAGGAGGATGAGCAGGAGCGAGCGGGTCATGAAGTCTCCGAAGATCCGGGGCAGCATAGCATTTCGATCAGCCCTCCGTCTGCTCGACGCGCGGGCTGGCGTCAATCGGCTCAAAGACCGCGATGCCGGCGACTTTCCAGTTCTTGTAGGTGCTCAGGAGCTTCAGGTACCAGACAAGGTCGTGATCACGCACTCGACGGCTCTTCTTCATTCGCGTGGCGTGGCGTAGAGTCCGAGTCGACTCGGTGGGTCCATCGAAGACAAAGCCCACATGCGTGATCCAGATCGGCTTGTAGGAGCGATCTTCGCGAACGGCGGCGATGATGCTGCCAGGGCGCAGCGTGGGCGCAGCCTCGATGGCTTGTTCTAGTGGAAGGACGTTGAGGCGCATCGGTCCGACCGGCAGTTCCTCGTCGCTGTGGGCGAAGTTGGCTCGGCCTGCCCAGTTCTTCCAGAGCTTCTCGTCAACCGTGCGCTCCATCTGTACGACGTCACCGTAATCGGCAGTGGTGTCGCGAATCCATCCAGACGCCAGGTTGTCTGGGAGCCATTGGAGCTCCATGAAGTGGCGGCGGTGCGTGTACGACGGCGAGCCTGCATAGCGGATGTCGAGTCGGACCTCTGCGGCGTGCTCGGGGTCGCCTGCGAGCGACAGCGCAAGTACCTCTTCCACGAAAGTCAGGCAGTCGTACATGTCGTAGCGAACGAGTGGGTCGAGGTCAGAGCCCATTCCCTCACCCAACGGGTCGTCGTGATGGGGGCGGTCCAGCATGGTCGCCGAGATGGCGTCCATGCGCTGTGCCAGGGACTGATCTCGAGATTCCATCACGAGCTGTCGTAGGCCCTCGGGCAGGGCTCCCACCGGCTGAACATCGTAGGTGGGGAGGGACGGAACGCCCTCCACTGTGGTGTCGGCTTCAGGTGCTTCGGTCGCTTCGGGCGCGGCATCGCCCTCTTGGAAAGGCGTGCTCTCGGCGGGCTGGGCGGCTGCTACGAGCAGCGTCAGCGCGAGAAGAATCACAGTCCCAGGCGCTGGCGGAAACCCGCGGAGGTCTCGAGCACGTGGTCGAGGCCGTCGTCCGGAAGGTCATCCGCAGCAATCGACATCGAGCGGTCGATGAGGTTCAGCACACCCTGCTGGAGCAGGCGGCGATGCTCGGTGGGGGGCCGGCTGTAGAGGTTGCGCAGCACCTCGAAGTGCGGAATGGCGCCCTTGGCGTTTGCGGTGACGTCCTTGAACAACGCCGCGAACTGCAGTGGGGAGCCATCCACGAGCAGCTGAATCGCCGCCCGACCCGCTCCTGGGCCCTGGTCCTTGTCGTACTCTTCGGCGATGACCTGAAGGATCTCGTTCAGGACTTCGACCTTGTGTTGAGCGTCGGCCTCGGAGAGACGGGGTGCGCCGAAGCTCTGGGCAGGCACTTCGTCGGCCTCGAACTCCATGTCTTCGTCGTCGTCGCCGCCCAGGGAGACCTTGTCGAGGTTGTGGCTCTCGGTCACGAAGTTGCCGGCTCCGCGTTCGCCGCCTCGGTACTCGTTGGCGTCGTCGAAGGCCTGGATGACCTCCTCGTCTTCTTCGACTTGATGTAGAGGGAGCGGCGTCGCAGCCTTCGGGGCTTCCACCGGAGTGGGAGGCTCGTCTCCGCCCTCGAACGCGCCCATCAGCTCATCGTCGACGTCGACATCGCCGTAGTCGAAGGTGGCCGTGGCTCGCGCGTCGAACTGATGGCCGGATGGCGCGGGTGCCGGTGCGGGCTCTTCCTCGTCATCGCCATCATCGAAGCCCTCGAGTTCGAGGTCGATGTCGATGGGCTCGACGTCCGCCGTGTGCAGTCGGTCGATCTCCTCAGAGTCCGCGTCGGCACCCTCGAAGGCGTCGAGGAGCTCATCGTCGATGGGCGTGTCGAAGCCGAACAGGCCCGCTCGATCCGGCATGGGCTCGAACTGTTCGGTCTCGGGCTCGAGCATCTCGGTCTCAGCCTCTTCGGACAAGGACGGCAAGTCCGCGCTGAGGTCGCCCGTGGGCATAGGTGCCGGGGCGGGTGCGGGCGGCTCGGGCTCGGGCGCGGCTTCAGCGAGGACCAGTGCGCGGCGTGCCACCATCTGGGCGATCAACGCTCTCGCTGCCCACGGCTCAAGGGGCAGAGACGCGGCAAGCTCGACGACCGGGAGAGGGGTGCGTAGACGCGCTCGGGCGGTGAGCTCCGCCTTGCCGTGCGGCATGCCCGTTCCGGCGGAGACCATCTGGCCCGCCTCGATGGAGGTGCCGTCCGTGATCCGATCCAACACCGTCTGGATGACCGCGCTGGCATCGACGCCCATCTGGATGTTGTCGATGAAGACGGCCGCCATCGAGGTGAATGTGGGTTCCTCGTTGGCCGCAATCCACTGGGCGAGCGCATCTTCGAAGCGGTCGGTGAGCACACGCTCGAGCAGGGTGCCTTCGACTTCTTCGAAGAGGGCCCCGTAGATCGACTCACCGTCCTGTGAGGCGATGAGAAGCTCTGTCGCGCGCTGTTCTGTGAGGCCCTTCTCGACGTTCAGGCGTCGCAGCATGCGCGATGCATCGTCGGCCGCCTCGGCGCCCATCAGGGACCCGTTCATGAAGTAGACCGTGCCGGCCTGGGATCCCCGGCCAACACTCAGCTTTCCAGTGACCTTTCGCTCGAGGTGTTCTCTCAGGCTCTTGGTCGTCGTGAAATCTGCCGGGTCCAATCCACTTTCTCCGTTCAACTACGCTATCCGGGGCGTAACCGACGGGTCAAGGCCCATAGACGGGTGCCGGAGGTGCCGCTCACTCTCCGGGTTCGGACCCCGATTCGGAGGGGGCCCAGGACGCTGGTCGAAAGCCGGCTTCGTCGAGCACGGTTTCATTTTGCGCGGGAGCGGCGTCGAGTTGGGCTTGCAGCATCGCCGCGTGTTGGTAGTTCGACCATCCCCAGCCAATGCAGAGCAGAAGGGCGGCGGCCCACGCGACGTGGGTCCAGACGCGTGATGCGTCGATGTCGAATAGCGGGTGATGCATCTCGGGCGGCGCGACTCGGACATCGTCCAGCGCGCGCGAGAGGCGTAGTTCATCCTCTGCACCCACAGTGGGGGTGGGAAGGAAAGGTTCCGGCGTGGCCGCCATCAAGGCGTCGTCGAGCTCAGCACACGGCCGACAGCCGTCGAGGTGCTCGCGGACGCGCACGGCTTCGCCTGGAGACAACTCGCCGTCTCGATACCCAACCAACAGTGGGTGCACCGCGGTGCAGCGCATGATTCCTCCTGCTTAGAGTCCCATAACCCCGGGGGCGTCTAGGACTTCCATCAACCGGCCCTTTGCGCGCGAGAGGCGGCTCATGACGGTGCCGAGACGGACGTTGAGTGTGTCGGAGATCTCGGCGTACGAGAGGTCCGAGTAGTAGCGAAGCATCAAGATCTCGCGATGGTTCTCGGAGAGTCGCTCCATCGCCGCGAGGATCTGTGCCTGCTGCTCGCCGGCAAACACCTTGTCCGACTGCTTTGGGGCGAGGAACGTCGGACGCTGCATGCCCTCGAGAATGGCGCCGCGACGCTTGCGGTCCCTGACGAGGTTGAAGCAGAGGTTGCTGGTCACGCGAAAGAGCCAGGCCTTCATCTTGAACTCGGCATCGAAGAAGCGCCGCTCGCGCATGGCCTTGATGAAGACCTCTTGGGTGACGTCGACCGCCTCCTGGTGGTCCTTGACGATGTAGACCGCGTGGTGGAGCAGGCGGCTACGGTACTTCTGCACAATCAGGTCAATCGCAGCACGGCGGCTTTCCTGCGCGATTTCCTTGATGGTGGAATCTTCCATCGCGGCTGGCGTGTTCGTCGTGATGACGGAGAGCTTGGGCATCTGCCACCTCTTTGGACGCGGGGTCCGGGGAGGAGACGACCGGAGGATTCCAGACGTCATCGCCGTGTTTAGCGACGCAGGGTCGACGCCGGCCAACGCCTACGTCTTCATGACTCGTCCCTGTCGTGACATGCCGTGACAACTGTGCGCTGTCTTCGGATGGACGATTAGACCGTCACGCCCGGGATCTTGACGCCTTTCGTCCGAGCGACGTCTTCGGCAAGTTCGTAGCCGGCGTCGACATGGCGGATGACGCCCATGCCCGGATCACTGGTGAGCACGCGGTCGAGGCGCTCTTGTGCGGCGTCGGTGCCGTCGGCGACGATGACCATTCCTGCGTGCAGGCTGTAGCCCATGCCCACGCCGCCTCCGTGATGGAAGCTCACCCAGCTGGCTCCGTTCACCGCGTTGATCAGCGCATTCAAGATGGGCCAGTCGGCCACGGCGTCAGAGCCGTCCTTCATCGCTTCGGTCTCGCGGTTCGGCGAGGCGACGGAACCGCAGTCGAGGTGGTCGCGACCGATGACGATCGGCGCTTTGACCTTGCCGGTGCGGACGAGCTCGTTGAAGATGCGGCCCGCCTTCATGCGGTCGCCGTATCCGAGCCAGCAGATGCGGGACGGGAGCCCCTGAAAACGCACGTGCTTGCGGGCCATGCGGAGCCACCGGCCGAGGGCGACGTCTTCGGGAAAGGCGTCGAGCAGGGCCTGGTCGGTAACGTAGATGTCTTCGGGGTCGCCCGACAGCGCCACCCAGCGGAACGGGCCCTTGCCCTCGCAGAAGAGGGGGCGAATGTAGGCCGGCACAAAGCCAGGGAAGGCAAAGGCGGTCTCGTAGTCCAGCCCGCCTTCGACGGCTTGGGCGCGGATGTTGTTGCCGTAGTCAAAGACGTGGCTGCCGGCCTCGCCAAACGCAACCATCGCTTCCACGTGCTCTCGCATCGAGCGCTGTGAACGCTTCACGTAGTCGTCGGGATCGCTGATGCGCAGTGCGTCGGACTCTTCGAGGCTCATGCCCGCGGGGACGTAGCCGTTGAGCGGATCGTGTGCCGAGGTCTGGTCGGTGACCAGGTCGGGGACCCAGCCCATCGCGAGCAGCTCGGGGAGCGCTTCGGCGCAGTTCGCGAGCACGGCCACGGACTTGGCCTCACCCGCTGCGGCGTAGCGCTTCACACGCGCGACGCCGTCGGCGAGATCATCGGCGACTTCGTCGAGGTACTTCGTCTCGAGCCGGCGCTGAATGCGGTGTGGGTCGACTTCGATGTTGAGGGAGGCCGCTCCAGCCATCGTTGCAGCGAGGGGCTGTGCGCCCCCCATTCCACCCAGGCCACCGGTCAGGATCGTGCGTCCCTTCAGGGTGTCGGTGCCGAAGTGCTGCTTTCCGGCTGCGATGAACGTCTCGTAGGTTCCCTGAAGGATTCCCTGCGTTCCGATGTAGATCCAGGAACCTGCGGTCATCTGGCCGTACATCATCAGGCCGCGCTTCTCGAGCTCACCGAAGTGGTCCCAGTTGGCCCACTTGCCGACCAGGTTCGAGTTCGCGATCAACACGCGGGGCGCACCCGGGTGCGAGCGAAAGATCCCGACCGGCTTGCCGGACTGGACCATCAGCGTCTCGTCGTCCTCGAGGTCTCGCAGCGAGGCGAGGATCCGATCGAAGGACTCCCAGTCACGTGCGGCCTTACCCGTTCCCCCGTACACGACGAGGTCTTCGGGACGCTCGGCGACATCGGGATCCAGGTTGTGCTGGATCATGCGGTACGCCGCTTCTTGGACCCAGCCCTTACAGGCGAGTTGGGTCCCCGTCGGCGGATGAACGACGCGGGGTCCCGCCACGACTACTCTTCTTCCGCGTTCTCGGCGCGGTCATTGTACGGAGTCGCGAAGCGAGTCTCCGTCTCGACACCCTCGTCGGCCTCGTCAGGCAGAGCGGCGAGGTGAGCGGCGTAGGCCTCGCGATCGAGCTCACCACGGCGGGCGAGAGAATTCACGACGCGGACGTCGTAATCACGTGCATCTCGAATGATTGCCATGATGTGCCTCTAGATCTCGGGGGGGAGTTCGTCGTCGACAACCGGAAGGGCTGCACGGCGGTCTTCGGGCATCCACGTGTCGACCGCGAGAACGCGGGACTGGTCGATCTTGACCGCACCGGCTGCGATTTCGCGCAGGGCGTTGACCACTTCCTTGTTGTCGCCATCCAGCTCGACGAGCGGGCTAGAGCCCTTGAGAAGCTGCTTTGCGCGCTCGGCTGCCACGAGGACAAGCGAGAAGCGGTTCGGCACCTGGGTGAGACAGTCTTCGACGGTGATACGCGCCATGTATGGGCTCCCGAAAGCACCTGCGAATAGCCGACCTAGTCGAGCTCGTCAACCGCCGGAGGGGCGAGAGTCCACAGCGCGAGCGCGACCAGCCCGAGGAATACCCCCTCGCCAGCTGCGATGAGCGCCCAGCCCGGAACGCTCCAGGTGGTGATCGGTCGGGCCATTCCGTAGGCCCCGAAGCTCCAGATTCGGCTGCGGACCATCCAGAACGTGGCGAACATCGCGACGCCATTCGCAGCGACCAGCACAAGGGGGGTGGGAAGCAAAAACCAGGCGACGCGGCGGCCTTTGAAGCCGAGACGCGCACAGGCAGCAACCCACATCAGCAGGCCGATCGTGAGGATCGGGGCGCCGATCAACATCGTGAGCAGGTGCCACGGCGGCCCGGCATACATCGGACTCATGCCTCCCCAGTGCACGGTCAGTTCTCGAGGGTCGAGCGAGCGGGAAGCAGAAGACCACGCTTGGCGAGTCGGGCCCGGGCGTCCTCGGATCCAGTGTCGATCCATCGCTCATAGAGGCGGATCATCGGATCGGGGTGATCGCCCTCGTGGGTCTGTCGAACGGCGGTGACGATGTGTACGCACTCGTCGAACTGGACCGAGAGCTGGGCAAAGACCGGGCCGAATGCATCGGCGAACCAGGCCTTCAGCACAAGATCGGTGCGATGGTATGCGGCTGCCCCCATGGATGCGTAGTACCGCGGGCCCACGATTCGGCGCGTGAGGCTCTCCCGGAAGTACCCCAATAGGTAGAGCGCGCGATCGCCGAGCTCGCGGTAGGCCGCTGCTTGTTCGCCTGGCCGAGCCAGAGCTGCCCGTCCATGAAGCTCTGCGAGTGTCGTCTCGGGAGCTGTGGGTCGGTCGGCGCGGGCTCTCTCGGCCAGCATCGATGCGAGGTACAGCTGGGTGTCATCGGCAAGCTCGATCCCCTCGCGATCGACGACGTTGTCGACACATTCACGAAAGTGATCGAAAAGGTTGTGGGCCTCCATCACGCTGTTTGGCAAGGTTCGCCTCCAGTCTCTGGGTGTGAAGGGCTTGACGGACGAAACGTAGTGGCTACGTCTGCCGTCCTCAGGACACGTGGGCCCGTTGGGCGCGCTGTCTTGCTCTGAAACCGATGAATTCTTTCTCCCACGTGCCGATCGTAGCTGGAGCACGTGGACGACCGCAAGGAGAGCCTGATGGGCATTCGACCCCTCTTCGACCGTCTACTCGTGAAGCGCGTAGAGAGCGCGAGCAAGTCAGCGGGAGGCCTGTTCCTTCCCGAGTCCGCCACTGAGAAGCCCAGCGAGGGCATCGTCATCGCAGCCGGTACCGGCCGCCTTGGTGAAGATGGCGAGCTTCGTCCGCTGGCCGTCAAGACCGGTGATCGCATCGCGTTCGGCAAGTACGCCGGCACTGAGATCAAGGTGAACGGAGTCGAGCATCTGGTGATGCGCGAGGACGACGTCTTTGGTGTCATCGAGGCGTAGGCCTCCTTCACTTCTACGAAACTTACGGAGCGGGCCTGGTTCCCGCTCGAGACACATTTGGCGCCTAGGCGCCGTAAGGAGCTCCCATGGCCGCGAAGGAAATTGTCTTCGATGTCGAGGCGCGTAGCCGCATTCTCGCGGGCGTCGATACGCTCGCCAACGCCGTGAAGGTCACCCTCGGACCGCGCGGACGTAATGTCGTGATCGAGAAGTCCTGGGGCGCCCCGGTGGTGACCAAGGACGGCGTCACGGTCGCAAAGGAAGTTGAGCTCGAGGACAAGTTCGAGAACATGGGCGCCCAGATGGTCAAGGAAGTCGCTTCCAAGACCTCGGACGTCGCCGGTGACGGCACCACCACCGCCACCGTCCTGGCCCAGGCCATCTTCCGTACGGGCAGCAAGCTCGTTGCGGCCGGCCACTCCTCGATGGACCTCAAGCGCGGCATCGACGCGGCGACCGGCGCCATCGTGACCGAGCTCGCCTCGATGAGCCGTGGCATCGCCAACTCGCAGGAGATCGAGCAGGTCGGCACCATCTCGGCCAACGGCGATGAGTCCATCGGCCGCAAGATCGCCGAGGCGATGGACAAGGTCGGCAAGGAAGGCGTGATCACCGTCGAAGAGAACAAGGGTCTCGACACGACGCTCGAGGTTGTCGAGGGCATGCAGTTCGACCGCGGCTACCTCTCGCCCTACTTCGTGACCGATCCCGATCGCATGGAAGTGGTGCTCGAGAAGCCCTACATCCTCATCCACGAGAAGAAGGTCACGCAGATGCGCGACCTGCTCAAGGTTCTTGAGCGCGTGGTCGAGCAGAGCCGCCCGATCCTCGTCCTCGCCGAGGATGTCGAGGGTGAGGCCCTCGCGGCACTCGTCGTCAACAAGCTCCGCAACACGCTCTCTGGCGCAGCCGTCAAGGCTCCCGGCTTCGGCGACCGCCGCAAGCGCATGCTCGAGGACATTGCGGTGCTGACCGGCGGCAAGATGATCGCCGAAGAGCTCGGCATCAAGCTCGAGAACGTCACCCTCGAGGACCTCGGCCAGGCCGAGCGCGTCGTGATCTCCAAGGATCACACCTTGATCATCGATGGCGCTGGCGCCAGCGAAGACATCGAGGGTCGCATCAAGCAGATCAAGGCGCAGATTGGCGAGACCAGCAGCGACTACGACCGTGAGAAGCTGCAAGAGCGCCTCGCGAAGCTCGCCGGCGGTGTCGCCATCGTCAAGGTCGGCGCGGCCACCGAAGTCGAGATGAAGGAAAAGAAGGCCCGCGTCGAAGACGCCCTTCACGCCACCAAGGCCGCTGTCGAAGAGGGCATCCTCCCCGGCGGTGGTGTGGCCCTTCTTCGCGCCTCCAAGGTGCTCGACGGCCTCGACGTTCCCGCCGCACAGAAGTTCGGCGTCGACATCATCCGCGAGGCCGTGCAGGCCCCGCTCCGCATGATTGTCGAGAACGCTGGCCTCGAGGCGGCCCTGATCGTCGACAAGGTCCTCCACGGTGAGGGTGGCTTCGGCTACAACGCCCGCACCGCCGAGTACGGCGACCTCATCGAGGCCGGAATCGTCGACCCGACCAAGGTCACCCGCTCTGCGCTGCAGAACGCGGCCTCCGTCGCCGGCCTGCTGCTGACGACCGAAGCCATGGTCGCCGAGATCCCCGAGAAGGCGCCTCCGGCTGCCGGCGGTGGTGACATGGGCGGCATGGGTGGAATGGGCGGCATGGGTGGAATGGGCGGCATGGGCTTTTAGCTCAACCCTTCCACGCAGCGGGCCCCGGCTTGAGCAATGCTCTCGTCGGGGCCTCTTCTTGGATCACTCCGCGCGGTAGCGCCAGAACGGTCGTCCGGCGCCTTCACTCACGGTGAGCAGGTCAGAGCCGTCCCAAGCAATGGACTCGCCCTGGGGCTCGGACTGAAGCGGCATGCGGCAGGGGGTTTTCGTGAGCGCCTCGGCCAGCGTGGTGTCGCCGCGCTCCCAGATCCACGCGTCGGTGTAGGTGCGGATGACGATGCGGGATCCGTCCGCACGCACGTCGCCAGCAGTGCTCTTCTCGGTGCCTCGAGACTCGACGGGGAACTGAATCCAGCCGGCGGGCTCGAGCACCAGCTCGGTGGGGGCCTCGGGCAGGGCGGTGCGGAAGATCTGCGAGCGTCCGTCGTCTTCTTTGGTGATCACCAAGAGCTCGTCGCTGCGCGGATCGGCGAGCAGGACTTCGGCGTTGCGCGCGCCTTCCGGGTAGCGGAGCACGAACGGGGTCGAGGTGACCTTTCCGCTCTCGGCTGGCTCCGCCACGCGGTGCACCACGACGTGATCTCGGCGAGCGAGGTTGTCGCCGATGTCGCCGAGCAACAGGCTCTCTCCGCTCCGAGCGATGTCCTCCCAGTCGGTGGCGTCGACATCGCGCAGCATCAACACCACCTCGGTGGCGCCGGTCGCATCCAGGCCGAAGACGCGGGCGTAGTCCCCGCTGTCGTTGTGCACCCAGCGTCGTCCTCCCAGGCCCATGACCAGGCCCGAGACCTCGGTCAGCTGATGATCGCGGAGCTTTCCGTCCGTCTCTCCCGGCGAGAAGCCGGTGCATGCGGGGAACACCTTTGCGGGGGTGGCCTTTGCGACCGGGCGTCCGCAGGCGGGAATCGCAGCAAGGAGCACGACGGCGCCTGCAAGCCTCACGGGGCCTCCTGGGCGCGACGCTCGGGCGGAACCAGAGACTCGAGGACCTCGGGACGCCCGTACACGGTCACCAGCTTTGTGAGGGGGTCGCGCAGCAAAGGGTCGGCGTAGAAGGTCTGCCACTGGGGGAGGCCATTGATCTCGCGGAACGAGAAGCCGCGCTGCAGGGCGACTTTAAGATGGGCCTCGAAAGGCTCGGGCTGCCGCAGGTGGCCTGCGGCTTCGGCCTGGCGGAGCGGTGAACGCCAGGAGTCCTTGCCAGACGGGTAGAGGGCCGAGGTCCGGGCGAAAGCCTCGGCGGCTTCTTCGAACTTGCCTTCGACCAAGAGCAGTTCGCCGAGGTCGTACCAAGTTTCGGGAAGGCCATCGTCGAGGGCGATGCTCTGTCGGTAGGCGGTCGCTGCCTTGTCGAGGCGACCCGCTTGATTGTGAATGAGGCCGACGAGATAGGCGATCTGCGCTGTGTCGGTGACCCCCGTCTGGAAGCGCTGGGCGGCGGCCAGGGCTGCGTCTGGCTCGCCGCGCTGCATCAGGGCCTGGATCTCGTGCTCGACCGAGCGCGACAGCTCATCCTCGTACGAAGGGAGCGGCGTCTCGGCGAAGGCGAGTGCGACGAGCATCAGCAGCATGGGTGGTTCCGTATCAGCGCGATCCCCAGTGGGTCTCGATCAGAGCACGTGCGGCGGGTCGCTGCATGGCGAAGTCGCTGGGCGGCCGGTTGCCGGGGAACCACTTCCATAAAAAGCCGCCGACAATCCGCGGCTCGGAGTCGAGTGCTCGGATCGCCGTGTCGAGTGCGGCAATCTGCAGCGCTTCGTGTTCGCCTTGGTCTTCGGCAATCCACGGCTCGAGGGCCGCCTTCGCGCTTCGCGGGTATCCGAACTCGGTGAGCACCACGGGCTTGTCGGTCTTCTCGGCGATGGAGCGAAGCTCGGTGACCACCTTCGCCCAACCCCGATCAAGCTCGTCCGCCGTGGGGGTGCCGTGATCTTGGACTAGCGGAAAGTACGCCTGCACGCCGACGGCATCGAGCGCGTCCCAGAAGGGGACCTTGTCGTAGTCGGTCCAGTTGGCGGCGTACGTGAGCGAGGCGGGAGAAACGCTGCGCACCTCGGTGATCACCGCCCGCCACTCCGTCTCTCGCGTCAGGGTCTTGTCGAGCTCGGTCCCGACCGAGAAGGCGTCGGCGGTCGAGGTGGCCGCTGCGATCTGGCGGGTCCATCGGGTGTAGCCCTCAAAGAAGCGCTTCCACGCTGCCTCGTCCTCGAAGGTGATGTCGCCCCGCCACGAAAAGGGAGAGCCCCAGTACGCGAGGTGCGGCTTGATCAGAACCTTCATGTCCCGTGCGTGCGCTTCGCGAATTGGCCGAGCGAGCCACTCGGGTGGGTTCTCAGGGTCGATGTCCTTGAAGCGGACGGTTCCGTCAGCGCGGATGCCTGCGTAGGGGTGAATGGCGATCCAGTTCACGCCGAGGCCCTGCAGGTCGTCGAGGGTGGCGGCCATGTCGTCCGAAGCCCACTCGATGCCCCAGGTCGGGCACGAAATGGTCATGCCGCGCACCGAGCCGTCGTGCGCAAGACCTAGGGATAGCAGTAGGGCGAACAGCCAGATGAAGGACCTCTCCTGACTTCCTAACGCTGTTGTCCTTCAAACCACTCGCCATCGACCGACAGCTCGAACAGCTCGTCCGGACAGCCCTCGCTGGCAAAGCTGACGCGGTAGTCCTCGTCGTCGTGAATGGCGAAGGCTCCGGCGAGCTCGACGGTGGTGTCGAAGCTATCGGCCTGCCAGATCGGCTCCCAGGTGTCGAGGTCGGGCACGTGGCGCTCCACGGCGTAGTGCACGCTGCAGTCACCATCGAGGGTGGGGTCCACGCCGAGCTCGGCAGTCTCCGCGAGGCGCCAGCCGAGCAGTCGCACAGTGCGGGGCTTGTGACCCGAGTCCGGGCTGGCCGAGAGGCGCGGCTTGCCGAAGCCGTCGATGAAGATGAACGCCATCCCGGGGAATCCGTAGTCCTCCTGGTCGAAGGGCTGCGCATGGCACTCGAACTCGGTGCCCATGCGAACCCTAAAGCCGGGCACGGTGTCGTTCGGCCACTCGTTCGACATCAGTGCGCTGGTGTACGGGGCACCGTTCTGAAACCAGGTGAACTCATAGGAGATCGGGTCGTTGTCCATGTCGAGAGACGGCCGGTCGATGACGCAGAACAAGTCCTCGAGCTCCATCCCGGGAAACAGGATCAGTCGGGGAGAGGAGGGCAGTGAGTTGAGGACATCGACTGTCGTCGAGGCGCGGGGCGTTCCGTTCTCGTCCCCGTCGAAGGGAGTGACCACGCATCCGACCTCGTCGTGCTTGTCGAAGTCCGTGCCGGTGAGCGTGCTCTCGTTGGCGCCGATGATCGTACTTCCGCGAATCGTCCACGCGTAGAGCAAGCTGACTGAGTCGCCGTCGACGTCGTTGGTCGAGCTCCCGCTGCAGGTGAACGTCGTGTTCTCATAGGCCGCGTCGTCCGGTGTGATCGAAGCAGAGGCGAGCGTGGGCTTGGTGTTCTTGATGGTGACCGCGGACGACGTGCGCGTGGTTCCGGTGGTCGTGCCGTCCCAGGGCGTGATCGTGCACGAGATGTCGTCGTCCTTTCGGAAGGACGAGCCCGTCAACGTGCTGCTCGTCTGGTTCGCGATGGTCGTGGTGCCGTTCCTCCAGGTGTACCGCTTGGTGACGGTGTCCCCGTCCGGATCGGAGGTGACCCCTCCGAGGCAGGTCAGCGTGGTGGTCTCGTACGCCGTGCCGGGCGAGACCGAGGCCGAGGTGATGCTGGGCTTGGAGTTGAGGACGGTGATGGTCGCGGAGGACTCCGTCGTACCGTCGGCATCGCCATCGTTGGGCGTCACATGGCACTGGATGGGCGAGCCCTTGCTGAACGAAGCGCCGGTCAGCGTGCTCGAGGTCGCGCCGCTGATGGTGCTGTTGTTGTCGGTCCAGCGGTACTTCAGGCCGACCGTGTCGCCGTCTGCGTCACTCGTTGCTCCCGCGGAACAGCTGAAGGTGCTGGTCTCGTAGGCCGAACCTGGGGAGAGTCCGGCGCTCGCGAGCGTGGGCAGCGTGTTCTTGATCGTGACCGTGCTCGAGGTCCTCGAGCTGCCGTTGGTCGTGCCGTCGTTCGGCGTCACGCGGCAGGCGATGACGTCGTTCTTCGAGAAGGAGGCGCCGGTGAGGGTTCGGCTCGTGGCCCCGCTGATGGCGGTGCCACCCTTGGTCCACTGGTAGGCGATCGTGATGTCGTCCCCATCGGGGTCCGAAACGCCATTTGCCGTACAGGTGAGCGTCGAGGTCTCGTACAGGTTGCCGTTCGGCGAGATCGATGCGGAGGTGACGGTCGGTGGCGAGTTCGGGGGTGCGTCGAGGGTCACGCTCGCGGATCCCTTCGGGCCTGAGATGGTGCCGTCGGAGGCTGAGACCTCGCAACGCACGGTGTCTCCGCCGTTCGCGGTGCCACCGGCGAGGGTGTTCGTGGTGCCGATGCGGGTGGTGCCGATGTACCAAGCGTAGCTGTAGTTCAGGTTGTCGGCGGGGTCATCGTCGGTGGCCACGCCGGTGCAGGTCAGGGCGTCTGCGGCGGTGGGGCTCGACGGCGTGATGCTGACGGAGGGCGTGCTGGGCACCGAGTTCTGAATGTCTCGAGACGCGCTTCGCGTGGTGCCGTCGGTCACACCGTCGTTCGGCGTGACATTGCAGGTGGCCGTGTCGCCGCGCGTGGCCGTGAACGCGGGGAGCACAGCGCTCGAACCGACCGTCGCATTCCCAATCTTCCACTCATAGCGGACGGTGGGGCTTTGGTTCGTGTCGGGGTCGGTCAGTGAGCCGTAGCTACAGGTCAGCGCCTGCGCGGCGGTAGCCGTCCCTGGCGAGACGGACACGCCTGAGACCGATGGACGGGTATTGATCACCGTGGCGGTCGCAGATGTCCGCGAAGCGCTGTCCGCGCCGTCGCTCGCCGTTGCGCGACATTCCACGGTGTCGCCGTAGGTGAAGCCAGACGACAGCGTGTCGGTGTTGCCGCTGATCGGGCTGTTGTTGATGTACCAGGTGTACGAGATGGTGACGTCGTCCCCGTCCGGGTCCGAGGCGGTCGTGGAACAGACGATGTCGTCGCCGGTTGCGGGGCTGGTCGTCGAGAGGGTGACGGTACCGATGACCGGTGGCTCGTTTGCGATGGTGAGGCTGGCCGAGCCCACCGGGCCGGACGCGTCACCGTCGTCTGCTCTGACTTCGCAGGCGACGACGTCACCCGGGGAGACGACTCCAGAGGCGAGGGTACTTCCGGTGCCCACTGTCGCTCCGGAGATGGTCCAAGTGTAGTCGTAGCTCAAGCTGTCGCCGTCGGGGTCGCTGGCAATGGCCTGGCAGTTGAGGCTGTCTGCGCTGGTGGCACCGACGGGGCCGACCTGCACGCTCGGTACGCCAGGCGTGGCATTTCCGACGGTCAGGTTTGCCGTGCGCGCCGTACCCGAGTCGACGCCGTCATTGGGCGTCACCGTGCACGAGACGTCCTGGCCCTTACGAGCCACGCCTGAGGCCAAGCTTGACCCGGTTCCCGCGGCGCTTCCGGCGACGGTCCAGGCGTAGGTGACGTTGACGGACTGGCCGTCCGCGTCGGCCGATCCGAGGCCTGTGCAGGTCAGGGACTGAGTGGTGTCCGCCGAGGAGGGCGTGATGGCGGCGCCGGTGAGCGTCGGGGGCGTGTTGTCGACCACGACCGTCGCCGAGCTCGACGATACTTCGCTGATGCCGTCGGCCACCGTGACCGAGCACTGCACATTGTCGCTGTACTTGATGCCGATGTCCGCGGGGGTCAGGAAGTCCGAGTCCACGCCGACGTCATTGCCGTTCACCAGCCAGGTGTAGCTGTAGGTCAGTGTGTCCGAGGTGTCGGGGTCCGACGCCGTGGCCGTGCAGGTCATGATGTCGCCGGCCACGGGCGCGGTCGGTCCGATCACGACCGAGTCGATGACGGGCAGCTGGTTTCCGAGTGCGACGGTGAGGGTGCCGGTGGGGCCATCGGCGAGGCCGTCGTTGGGCGTGGCCTCACAGCGGGCGACTTGGTTGCTCTGGACCGTTCCCGCGGGAAGAACGGCTCCGTTCGCGACGGATGTCGTTCCGATGAACCATTCGTAGGTCCAGCTGAGTGTGTCGTTGTCGGGATCGCTGGCGGTGGCAGAGCAGGTGATGGCGTCGGATGCGGTGGGCGCTGCGGGGCTGGCCGAAAGCTCGGGCATGCCGGGAGCGGCGTTGATCATCACCATCGAAGCGACCACGGCCACTCCGTCGACGGCACCGTCGTTTGGCGTCGCGTGACACTGCACGGTCTGGTCGCGTACCGCGGAGCCAGGGGCCAGGGTCGAGCCAGCGCCGGCTGTGCTTCCGTTCACGGTCCATGCGTAGGTGACGCTGACCGAGTCACCGTCGACATCGCTGGTGTCCGTGTGGCTGCACTGCAGACTGTTCGTGGCATCCGCGGGGTTCGGCGAGATCGACACGCCGGTCACGATGGGCGGGGTGTTCTGCACCACAGCGGTCTGAGACGTTCCCACCGCCGAGGCCAGGCCGTCGTTGACGGTCGCCTCGCAGGCGATGTTGTCCTGGAAGCGGAAGGCGCCAGGGGCCAGCGCGTCGCTCGTCTCGCCGAGCAGGTTTCCGTTCAAGAACCAGCGGTAGGTGTGGGTCAGGGTGTCGTTGTCGGGGTCCGTCGACCGGGGGGTACACGACAGGGTGTCCGTCGAGAATGGATCGAGTGGCGAGAGCACCACGTCATCCACGGTGGGTGAGGCGTTTCCGATGATCACCGGATTGCTCTCGACCGCAACGCCGCTAGCGACTCCATCTGATGGCGTGGCGGTGCACGTGACGTTGTCGCCGCGCACGTAGTTGTCGGCGGTCAATGCGTTCGCGGTGACCGAGAGGGGGGTGTTGTTGACCGTCCAGGTGTAGGTGAAGACCACCGCGTCACCATCGGGATCCGAGGCTCCACTCGGCACGCAGGCCAGGTCCTGTGTCGAGATGGCTGGATCGGGAGAGATGGCGACGGTCCCGACGGCCGGCGGGCTGTTGTCCGCGCTGCTCGAGACGCGCGCCTCCACGCTCGCTTCGCCGTCGTTTGCGATGATGATGCAGGTGATCTGGCTCTGGGAGACGACCTGTGTGGCCGGCAGGGTGTCGGTGGTCAGCGCGATGTCGGAGCCCTCGATCTGCCAGGTATACGCAAGGGTGACTTCGTCCTCGTCGGCATCGGCGACCGACTCGGCCTGGCAGCTCAGGTCCTGGCCCACCGTCGGAGTCGAAGGCGAGAACACGGCGGTCAAGGTCGGTGGAGAGTTGACGACCGCGACCGACGCCGTCGCGCCCGGCCCGGCAGTGTCTCCGGCGAAGGGGATGACGGTCAGCGTCCAGGTCTCTCCGCGGGTGGTGGCGCTTGCGGGCAAGTCTTGCTCGGCCCACGACAGGCCGCCGTCCGAGAGCCAGCTGTACTCGTATTCGATGCCCGCAACACCGGTGCTCTCGACCTCGACGATCCCCTGAATGGACTCGGATGAGGTCGCGGAGTCCGCTGGAATGGTTGCAACGCCCGGAGCGGTGATGTCGAAGCTGACGGGATCTTCGGGCTCGGTGCCTGCGCAAGCGGCGAGGAGGAAGAGGAGGGGCAAGCGTTGCATCAGAGACTCCGGACTTGGCTGACCCTACGCGTGATTCGCCTCGGCCGCAATGCCCGTTCCCGCCGCGGCGCCGCCTCCCGCCTACATCGAGGCAATTCCGAGGGCTTCGTGGATTGGGTGCCGGTTCAGGACGAACTGGTAGAGAAGCGTCCCGAGCCATCCATGCAGCAGTCCGAGGGCCCAGAGGTTCCGGAACCTCAGGTAAAGCGGCGTGAACACCAGTCCGAGGCCGAAAGTGGCGGCCATGAGCACTGGGTAGGGCCAGTGGACCAAGCCGAAGGCGACGGCGGCGAGGGCCACGACGGCGCCAGGGTGCACACCGGCCTCATCGAGGTTCTTGACGAGCAGGCCTTGCACCAGGAACTGCTGAATCACGCCCCAGATCGGGTACAGCGCGAGCGGCAGCAGCATCCACGCGTCGAAGCCCACGCCGCTCAAGCGACCCCATCCGATCATTCCGGTACCCACAATGAGGGCGAGAGGTGTGGCGACGGCGAAGCTCTCGACGAGCCCTTTGCGCGTGAACCCCCAGCTCCGCAGACGCTCGCGGTCCCGAAGCGCGGCGTGCGCAGTGTAGGCACCCCAACCAAGCACCGCCGTCACCACAAAGGCCAGGTGCGCCTCTGGCCTCGAAGTGAGGGCCAGGTGGGCGGCAGCGGTCGCGGTCACCGCGCCGAGCTCGAGGATAGGGCGGCGCCAAGGGATTGAGGGCGCGAGGACTTGGGTCGGCATGAGGTCTCCTGTGGACCTCTGCAGCTTCACGTCGCCATGTGGGCGCGGTAGCGACGGGACTTGAAACCCGTGTGAATCCGCCTATTCGGTGAGCCAGGCCGCCAGGTCGGCCTTGTACGCATCGTTGGTGCTGAAGTACACGTGGTCGCCGCCGACGCCGGTCCACAGCTGCATGTCGCCGCCTGGACAGTCCCAAGTGGTGATCTCGTGTTCGTCGCCGTCCACCCCGCCGAGGTAGTCGCGGTTCGCTTCAGTCGTCGGCGCGCTGCAGTCGCCAAGCTCGGTGAAGTGCGCGATCGAGTCCTCTGCGCCGAGGTGACCCATCGTGTTTTCGTAGGCGATGGTGTCGTCGTCGGTGCCGTGCATGTGCAGCACTCGGACGGGCTCGGTCCCGGGACACTCGCCAGATGCGGGAGAGAGCGTGCCTGCCAGCGGAGCGATGCGATCGACGAGGTCGGGGCGCTCGCAGGCCATGCGGTAGCTCATGAAGCCGCCGTTGGAGTGGCCGACAAAGGCGGCGTGCGAGATGGGGTAGAGCTCGCGGGCTTCTTCGATGAGACCCGCCAGGTAGCCAATGTCATCGACGTCGGTGTTCTCGAAGTCGCAGCACTCGGTGGCGGCGTTCCAGAACTGCTTGCCCTCGGCGTTGGTGGTGCCCTCGGGCTTCACCAGGATCATGTCGCCGGCTTCCGCGGCGGGTGTCAGACCGAAGATCACGTCCTGGAGTGTGGCGTTCGCCCCGTAGCCGTGCAGGCTGATCACGAGCGGGTAGGTCCGGGTGATGTCGTAGTCGTCCGGAAGCACCACGGCGGCCTCGCGGTCGCCTCCGAGCTCGTCTGGCGGATTCGGATCGTAGGTCCGCTCCGAGTCCTCGGGTGTGCCGGAGCTGCAGGCAGCGAGAAGAAGAAGGCCGAAGAGGTGTCGCATGGCGGGCTTCTACCCAAGGCTGGGAGCGTTCGCCTCTCTTTGCGGAGGTCTTGACGCTAAAGTGCGTCGCCGGAGTTCACGTATGCGCCTCGTTCTCGCCGTCAGTCTCGTCCTCGTGTCCGCGTGCAAGCAGCCAGAGCCCGACGGGTCCTGTGCAAGCGGTGCCCTGCCCACCTTTGATGAGGACTTCGTCACGGGCATTCGGCAAGAGCCGGTCACCTACGCGCTTCCCTGGGACGACTCGGAGCGCGACATCACCCTGCACACCTGGTACCCGACGACCGACACCGATGGTGAGGAGGCCGAGTACATCGAACTCTTCGACGATCCTTCGTCCTTGGTCGACGCCTCGTATGCCGAGGCCGATTCGGCCTGTCAGCACCCGCTTGTCGTGTACTCGCATGGCTCTCAGGCGTGGGCTGGGGGTGGAACGACGCTGCTGCGCCAGCTCGTGGCCACAGGTTGGGTCGCGATTGGGCCCGATCACACGGGAAACCTGCTCAACGACAACGAAGATCCGCGGCCTCGCATCACGAACTTACGCCGGGTGGAAGACGTCCGTCATGCCATCGACCACATCGAGAATCTGCCCGAGGACGATCCGCTCTACGGCCGGGTCGATACGTCTCGTGTGCTGGTCGTGGGGCACAGCTTTGGTGGGCAGACGTCCTGGCTGATCAGCGGCCCAAGCTTCGACGCCGCGGCGGTGACGACCGCGTGTGAGGGCGATTGCACGGCCGAAGAGCTCGCAGCCTATGACGGCGACGTAGGCGATCCGCGGGTGGCGGCAGTGGTGCCGATGGCGGGGAGTGTCGGGGACGACTTGGTCGCCGAGGCTGGATTTGCGGAGATCGACGTGCCGGTGCTGTTCATGACCGGCTCCGACGACTGGGACGGACGGCCTCGCTTTGAGAGGGCGGCCCAGACTCCCGACCTTGGCTGGGTCGACATCGAGGGAGGCTGCCATGAGTCGTTCACCTCGACGGTGCTGCCGTGCGACGGGATCTCGAAGAGCGACAGCCTCACCATCGTGTCGACCTACGTCGCCGCGATGGGAGCGAAGCACGTGCTAGCGGTCGAGGACGCCGAAGTGGACGGCATTCTCGAGGGCTCGGTCGAGGTCTCTCCTGCGGCGACTCTCGAGCGCTAGATCTCTGCACTGACGCTGCACAAGGCGTGCGTTCCATCTAGGGAACGGTGCAGCGGGTGGCGCTCTACTTTGGGATCATGACTTCCACAGAAGACTCCACCTCGGTCCGTTCCACTCTGCGCCTGCGTGGTGGCGCGATCTTCCACGGCGGCGGCACGCTCGTGGTCGGCGTCGTAGCGATCAGCTTTTGGGCGCTCTCAGTCGCCCACCTGAGCTTTGGGGACGGCAGCGCGCTGCTCGCCGCCTTTCACGCCTCGACCGGGTGGTGGGCAAGTGTCGCGGTGCTCCCGGTCATGGGCGCGTGGATGCTCGGCCGACACCTGCTCGCACTCGCTGGAGTGGTGCCGGCCGTGCTCGGCCTCTGGTGGGTGCTTCCCGGCACGCTTGGAGCGGGTCCCGATGTCGAGGCGAACTTGCGGGTGGTGTCGAGCAATGTCCTGATGGTCAACGCGGTGCCCGAGGAGCTCTTGGCCGAGCTGTTCGCGTACGAGCCAGATGTGGTCGTGCTGCAGGAGTACAGCCCTCAGTTCGAGGCGGCGGCCGACCCATTTCGCAATGCGTACCCGTACAGCTTCGAGGCCTCGGCGGAGCACAGCTTTGGTTATGCGGTGTTCTCGCGGCTACCCATCGAGCGTGTGCTCGAGGTCGAGGTGAAGGGCGTGACCGTCCTCGAGGCCGACATCGAGGTGAATGGCCGCACCGTGCGCTTCGCCAATGTGCACGCTCTGCCGCCGATCCGCGGGGGTCTGGTTGCGGATTGGCACGCCGAGCTCGCGGAACTCTCGCGTCGGTATGCGAACCATGGCGGGGCTCTGGTGCTCGCCGGGGACCTCAATGCGACGCGGCATCATCCGTCCTTTCAGTCTCTGCTGAAGAAGGCGGATCTGGTTGATGGCCATGCCGCGGTCGGCCGTGCAGCAGCCCGCACGTGGCCCTACGGTGGCACGCTCCCGCCCTTGGTCCGCCTCGACCATGTGCTGGTCAAGGGCGTGGTCGCCGTGGACGTGAGCGAGGGGCATCCCGTGGGAACCGATCACACCCCGATCATCGCGGACCTGTGGGTGCCGCCGGTGCTCTAGCTGGTACAGACGAGCGACTGGGTCTCGGCCTGCTTCGCCAGGCTGCGGTGCGCCTTCTTGGCAGTGCGCGCGTCGCGCCGAAGGTCCGAGACCTGGGTCTTTGCAGTATCGCGAGCGGCAAACATCGCGTCGCGCTTGTCGGCGGAGGCGATGGCGAGCTCGACCTCGTAGTCCCGAGAGAACGCGACCCGCTTGGCCTCGCTGAGTGCGTCGAAGGCGTCGACCTTGGCCTGCTCCGAGGCCTGGAGTGCCTGACAGGTGAGGGGGGCGGTGTCTGCAGCGAGGGCGGGTGTGGCGGCGAAGGCGAGGGCGGCGATGAGGATGGTGCGCATGGAGTCTCCCTGGTTGGTACAGCTCTAGGCACGGTCGAGCGCGCTGCTTTGTTGCCGAAGACTTGCGACTGTGACATTTCGCGACGTCTTCCGCGGTGGTAGGAGGGGGTGCTGGGAGGACTGCATGCGCGACATTGGACACACTGGGCACACCCGCGAGTTTCCTGAGAAGGCGCATGGCTATGGGCCGAACGTGCACCTGCTCGACGACGCGGTGTCCTTCTCGCTGCTTGCGAAGCTCTGCGAGGCCCGCACGGGTCAGCCGCACTTCAACCGGCTGATCGTTCGACTCTATGAGCGGCTGCTCGATGCTGCGGCCGTACGCATTCTTCCTCGTGTCGAGCGGACCGTGGTGACGCGCATGGTGAGCCAGACCTCGCGCGCGCGCGCCGAGATGGAAGTCGTCGACCCAAGCCAGCGGGTGATCGTCGTCGACGTCATTCGCGGCGGCATCGTGCCCGGAGCCGTGTGCTTTGACCGGCTCAATGACCTGCTCGACCCTGCGGCCGTGCGTCAGGATCACCTGCTCTGCAGCCGGGTATCGGCACCCGACGGTTCAGTAGCGGGCACCGAGATCTCGGGAGCGAAGGTCGGCGGCGACATCGAAGATGCGATCTTGCTGCTTCCCGACCCGATGGCCGCGACCGGTTCGACCCTGGACTCCGTGCTCGAACACTACGAGTCAGAGGTCGAGGGCACACCCCGCCTGATCGCCGCTCTCCACCTCATCGTGACGCCCGAATACCTCCGTCGCGTGTCGCGTCTGCATCCACACGTGCATGTGTTCGCCATGCGCCTCGATCGCGGTCTCTCAGATGTGGAGACTCTCGGAGAGCTGCCGGGCCGAGTCGCCATCGAGAGGGCGCTCACCGATACCGGGTACATCGTTCCTGGTGGCGGCGGATTCGGCGAGTTGCTCAACAACTCCTGGGTCTAGACACCGGCTCAAAGGCGGCAAATCGGGCCCCGTCTCGATGAAGTGAAACATGTTCTAGTTTTGCTGGCCTCGGACCTCGTTTCGAGTAAAGTAGAACATGTTCTAGTTTTCGGGGGCGGCTATGGCTGAGCGGCGTTTGGTTCGACGGTGGCGGAAGTGGCAGGCGGAGCGTGATGCCGCCGGATGGGGCACGCGTCCGACTGACCTCGACATGGGTCTCGTTCAGGACATGGTGGCCTCGCTGCGCCCACTGTTTGGCGAAGGTCGCGCCTACTTCCCGACCACGGTCTCGGGCTGGGACAACCTGCCCGCTCCCGGCGCTTTGCTGATTGCGAACCACAGCGGCGGCACGACCATTCCCGACGTCTGGGGGCTTGGCGCAGCCTGGTACCGCCACTTCGGGACCGAGCGCCCGGTTCACGCGCTCGCACACGAGATGGTGTTCGCCACCGAGGGAACGGGTCGCTTCTTTGCGCAGCGCGGCATTCTGCGGGCAAACCGCGAGAACGCTCGGCGCATTCTCTCCGAGCATCACCGCGACCTCCTCGTCCTCCCCGGTGGCGACCTCGATACCTGGCGTCCCTGGAAGGACCGCTACAAGGTGAACTTCGCTGGACGGAAGGGCTACGCGGTGACCGCGATTCGCAACCAGGTGCCGATTGTTCCGGTGGCGCATGCCGGCGCCCACGACACGCTGATCGTGCTGACGGATGGCCGCCGCCTCGCCGCGCGCCTGCGCTTCCCCGAGCTGTTCAGGGCCAAGGTCTTTCCGGTGCACATGTCGCTGCCGTTCGGCATCGGCATCGGTCCGCTCCCGCATCTTCCGCCGCCGACTCGGCTTCGCTATCGCTTCGGCAAGGCGATTCATCCGCCGGTGCTGCGAGAGGGTGAGGAGATCACTCAGAAGATGGTCGACGACCTCGACTTCCGGGTTCGGCACGCCTTGCAGTGCGAGCTCGATGTCCTCCGCGACGAGGCAGATGGTGTCTTGGACCGGGTGCAGCACGTGGTCCGCCGCGCCCGCACGCGGATCAAGATCCGTCGTCCCCGAGGCCGCCGGGTGCGCGAAGAGGACCCCGCCGAAGAGGCGATGCTCGCCATGGCGGCCAAGTAGTTCAGGCTATCGAGGCGTAAGACCGCATCCGCCACCGCCAGGCGTACTCACGCGGACTCTGTCTCCCGCGGCCAGGCGGACCGCGTCTCCACTCCAGGGGACCCATCGGCCTTCGACATAGAGTTCGTCCAGGCCGGGTTCGCCCGCCGACCCTCCGTGCAGCCCCGCCGGTCCCTCGGCGCGACGGGTCGCGAGAAGGCAGGCCGTCCCGGGCTCGCAGAGCTCGAGCTCGCGAATCAGGCCGTCCCCGCCCAGGTGTTCGCCGGTTCCACCGCTGCTTCGACGCACCGCCATTTGCCAGACGCGCAGGGGAAGCCGCGACTCCACCACCTCGGGGTCGGTCGCGCGTGTGTTGGTCATGTGGACTTGCCCTGCAGACCTTCCGGCGTGCTCGGGCGTAGCGCCGGTTCCGCCGCCCAGCGTCTCGTAGAGCGACCAGCCCTCGCCGCCAATCGTGAGGTTGTTCATCGTTCCCTGTGACGCGGCCCGGCTCGACGTGGCGCGGAGGATCAGGTCCACGAGACGCATCGAGGTCTCGACGTTGCCTCCCGCCACGGCCGCGCCCTCAGGTGGCGCGACGAGGCTCGGCTTCGGGCAGAGAATGTGCACATTGCGCAGCGCGCCCTCGTTGAGCGGAATGGGCTCGGCCACGAGTACACGCAGGCTGTAGAGAATGGCGGATCGCACGACCGCCGAGGGCGCGTTGAGGTTGCCACGATGCGGGCCTTCGGTACCGCTGAGGTCGAACACCAGGCCATTGTGGTCACGTCGAAGGGCCATCTCGAGCTTGAGGCCGTCCATCTGGTCCGAGGCGGCTCCCGTAGCGATGTCGGCGATGCGGCGCGCCACGCTCTCTTCGGCGACGTCGAGCAGGTGAGCCATCCAACAGGAAACCACGTCCGCGGGACCGAGCTGCTTAAGCGCGCTCGCCGCATGCGCGTTGGCCGCAACCTGAGCCAGCAGGTCCGCGCGCACAACATCGGCCTGGCGTGAGGCGTCGATCTCGCGAAGGGTTCGCAGTCGTCCCTCTTCGAGCAGTGGAACGTGGCGGACGACGAAGCCCTCCTCGGCGAGCGACCGGCTTCGGGGTGGCATCGAGCCTGGCGTTGTGCCGCCGACGTCGACATGATGGCCGCGGGAGGCCACGAACCATCGCTCGCTCCCGGCGTGGACGGCCGTCACGACCGTGAGATCCGGCAGGTGTGAGCCACCTGCGCTCGGGTCATTGCAGAGCCAGGCCTGCCCGTCCGGAAGGTCGGCGCGGCTGCGAATCAGGTCGCGCACCGTCTCGCCCATGGCGCCAAGGTGAACGGGAATGTGTGGGGCGTTGGCGATCAGCTGGCCTTGCCCATCAAACACCGCGCACGAGAAGTCGAGGCGCTCGCGGATGTTCACGCTTCGGGCCAGCCGCTGCAGCACCGCGCCAGACTGCTCGGCCACGGCCATGAAGCGACTCGACCACAGCGACACGCCATAGGGAGTGCGCTCTGTCGGCTGTGGGGCGGGCTGCCGTTGTCGGTGCGTGAGCACCAGGAGTCCCGACGACTGCTGAGCGGTCCATCCTGCGGGCACGACAATGCGGGTAGTGGGCAGCGTCACCAGGTCTGGCCCGGCGATGATCGCGTCGCCGAGGCCGAAGGGGTCTGCGTCGGTCGGCAGGGGATCTGCGCTCTCCGCTACGCTCCGCACCCGCGCGTTCACGACCTCGATCACGCCGGTGCGCTCGAAGCCGTACCGCCGCTTGTGCGCCTGGTGGAAGGCCTGCTCGAGTGCGGTGACGGTCGTGCCCATGACCTCGATGCTGTCGTCGGTGCCTGCGAAGCGCAGCTCCACCGAGCGAAGCATGACTGCGCGAACCGGAAGCACCGCCTCGAGTCCTGCCCACGCGGTCTCGAGCGGGGACATGTGCTTGAGCGGCTGCCAGACCGAAGCGGTGGCGACGTCCTCCTCGCGGGCTAGCGATTGGCCCCACGCGCAGAGCACCGCCGAGCACGGATGCACGAGCACCGTCGCGATGCCCAGGCGTTCGGCGACAAAGGCGGCATGTTGGCCCGCCGCTCCGCCGTAGGACACGAGGGCGTGTTCGCGGAGGTCTGCGCCGTGGGCAGCCGCAAGCTTCTTCACCGCGGCCGCCATTCGGTCTCGGGCCACGTCGAGAAAGGCGTCCGCGGAGCCCGGAAGCTTCACCGCCTCCACGTCGAGAGGGGGATCGAAGGCCAGCGGGTCGACGAGGCCTGCTGCGAGTGCGGCATCGGTCAGTGTCGGCGGTCCCCCACGGCCGTAGCACTGTGGACCCGGATGGGCTCCGGCGCTGCGGGGACCGACGCCGAGGCTGAGGCCGTCGTTCGTCAGAATCGAGCCGCCACCAGCGGCAATGGTCTCGACCTCGAGGATCGGACGCCGCAGGCGAAGACCCGCCACTCGCACGTCGCCGCGTCGGCGGGGAAGGCTGGCACCCTCGACGCGGCAGACATCGGTGGAGGTGCCCCCCATGTCCAGGCCCACGGCCTTGTCGAAGCCCGCCAGCGCGGCGACGGCGCGAACGGCGAGTACCCCGCCCGCCGGTCCAGACAACACCGCATCGGGGCCGCGCAGCTGTGCGGCGTCGACAAGGCTCGCGTCCGAGCGGATCGCGAGTGCGCCGCCGGGGATCTTGTCCCGCTGCATGGCTGCGCTGAGCACGGGCGTGATGGCCGCGTCGACCAGGGTGGTCTCGATGCGTGCGAGGTAGCCGCGCTCGGGGCTGCACAGGTGGCCTTGGCTCACGAACAGGCCCGGCCGGCTCGCTTCGATGTGTTCGGCCATCCGGCGCTCGTGGACGCCGTTGGTGCCGCTGTGCAACAACACGATGGCCACCGACTCGATGCCCTGCATGTCGAGAGCGGGCAGCTCGAGCGGCTCGAGCTCATTGCCGCCGACGTCGAGACGACCTCTGACCTCGACCACGCGCGTGCAGAGGGGCCTCGGCCAGTTCGCATCTGGGTCGAACAGCTCCGGCCGGCTCATGTCCCCGATCGTGACCAGATCTGCGAAGCCCTCGGTGACGACGAGGAGCGTGGGCACGCCGCCGCGCTCCAGCAAGGCATTGGTCGCGACCGTGGTGCCGAAGCTCAAGCGTCCGCGGGCCAGATCACCCACCACGGCGCGATCGGACGGCACCTTCGCGGTGGTGAGGTGGCCTTGTTCCGTGCGAGTGACGACATCCGTGAATGTGCCGCCGCGATCGACCCAGGTGTGCATACGCTCGCATAGCGCGGTGCACTCGGCCCGACCCCGTGTCACACTCTGCGCACTGGAGGCGGAATGACGCGATGGGCGCTGGGCCTGGCCCTGCTCGGGATGGTGGGCTGCAAAGCCGCGGGCGTGGTCGACGATGACACAGACACCGCAGACACCGCAGACACGGCCGAGGTCGAGCCGCCTTGCGAGCAGCTGGAGCTCGTAGGCAAGGTCGTCGTCCCGGGTGGTGCGGTGCTTCCCGCTGGCTCGGTTTCTGTCGATCTCATCTTCGTCGACCTGACGACGGATGGGCTCGCGACCGGTTCGGTGAAGGACCTCGATGCGCTGGGGACCCTCTCCGCCGGTCAGGACCACGCCTTCTCGCTGTGCATCGCCCCGACGCCCGAGCCCTCCGATGTTTACGCTCCGGAGCCGGACTCCGGCACGGACTTCAAGGTGGCGTCCTATGTCTTCCGCGTCTTCGAGGACGATGGGAACGGCTCGGCGACGAGCTGGGTCGGTGCCTCGATGCCGGACTTTCTGGTCTGGGCTGAGGGCACGATTCCCGTCGACTGGGTCGACGCGGGCATGGCTCCGGGCTGGAACGTCGTCACGATGGATGTGCTCGACGAGAGCGTGAGCGCGGCGCCGTTGACGGACAGCACCTCCTTCGACATCGATGCAGACCTGCTCTACGTCGAGCCTCCGCCGCTCGGCTTCACGATTCAGCCCGACCTGTCCTCATCGACCGACCTCGCCGTGGGGCTCTGGAACATCAATCGGTTCATTGACTCCACCGCCGCCGCTCCAGCGGCTGCCACGGTTGCGGGCATGCCGTTCACGTCTGCCGGAGCTTCGAGCTCAGCGGCCTTCGGCACCCTCGGTCAGCCACCGGCGGACCACCTGATGTCGGTCACCGACTTCGAGTTTGTCGACGTGGCCTTCTACATGGGTGCGGTGTGGTCTGAGACCGACGGCAGCAACAGCTTCGAGAGCCCTGAGGTGATGCACGCCAACACGACCAGCGCGACGCCAGAGCGCAACATGGTCTACTTCGAGGCCCAAGACTGGCGCGCCACCGTGTACATGGGCTTCGGCTTGGAGATGGGCTGGAACGTGTTCCAGGGCGATGCGCCCGCGCCGTGGCAGGGTGGCCTGGTGCTCGATGTGCCCTGAGCTTTCCGCAATTCTTGGGTCGCGGGTCCAAAGGCTGCGGGGCAAAGATGAGGCGTCGCGGGAGAGCCATGAGACGCCCTGACTTACCGCTCGTTCTTGCTCTGTGTCTCGGCGCCTGCACGGACGACGCGGAGCCCACCGATAGCGTGCCAGTCGACACGGCCGACAGCGCAGATGTCTGCGACCGGCTGTCGATCGTCGGTCAGCTTACCATTCCCGAGGACGTCGAAGCACCGGCCGGACCGGTCGCGGTCGATGTGATCGCCGTGCAGATGAGTGCCGAGGGACTGCCGTCGACGGGGGTGAGGGCAATCCACAATCTGGGTACGGTCGGACCCGAGGGTGCGGCGTATTCGCTCTGCATAGAAGACACGCCTGTGGAGGCCGACCTCTATGCTCCCGACGTGGACGACTCTCGCTTTGTCGCAGCCACCTATGTGCTTCGCGCCTTCGTGGACGACGGGAACGGAGACGCCGAACAATGGCTCGGTGCCTCGCTGCCCCACGTGTTGCTGTTCGCGTCGAACGAGCCGCCGGCGACCTGGGCCTCTCTGGGCGTGGTCGAGGGATGGAACCTGCTCACGATGGACCTCGAGGAGGGCTTGACGAACAGTGCTGTGCCATTCGCAAGCGGCGATGCACTCGATCTCGAAGCCGATCTCCTCGTCACGAAGCGGCCGCCGCTGACCGGCACGTTCATTCCGGACCTCTCGGACGCGTCGTCGCTCATGGTTGGCGCCTACCACATCACCAACTGGGTCGACACGACGGTGCCGCCGCCGCCACTGGGCACGCACAACGCCTTTCCGTTCACGGTACAGAGTGGCGATGCGTCCTTTGCCTTTCCGCAGTCGTTCGGGCGGCCTCCAGAGAGCCACCTCTCGACGCCAGACTCGCTTCCGTACTTGGCCTCGGGCTTGTACATGGTGATGGCCTGGGAGGACCTCAATGGGGGGGGCACCTTCGAGGTTGGAGAGGGCATCTTGGCCGACTCCACGTCTGCGACCCAGGCGCGGGGACTCGCCTATGTCGAGGCCATCGACTGGAGGGCCGCCTTCTATGGCCAGATGGGTCTCAAGATGGGATGGAATCTGTCCGAGGGCGACGCGTTCATCGACTGGTCGTCAGGTGTGGTGCTGGACACGACGAACGTCGCCAATCGCTGACCACGCATCGTGCTGACCTGTGTCACGCTCGGTTCGGAGGTGGCATGCGCCGCGCTGCACAGATCTGGCGAGTTCCGGCCTTTGAAGACTACGTGCGCGACCCGCTAGATGGCGCCGCCGTGGCTGCGGTCGAGGCGGGGCTCGGGGTGCGCCTTCCCGAGGTCTACGTCGACGCGCTGCGACACCAGAATGGCGGGTACTTGCGCATGTGCTGGCCGGGCTCGCCCTCGGATCGCATCTACGGCATCGGCGAGGGCTACCCGAATCTCGGGGGCACCGCGCCGTGGTGGAAGGACGGCTGGGATGGCTGGACGCCAGCCGATCCAGCGGGGCTTCTCGCCATCGACGGCGACGGGCACTGGGATGTCTGCTTGGACTACCGGAGCTGTGGCCCGACAGGCGAGCCGTCCGTCGCCTTCATCGACAACGAGGCCGGTGTGGAATCCCAGCTCGTACCCAGCTTCGCCGCGTACCTAGAGGGACTGGAGCTTGAGCTTCCCGAGGGGCACCTTCGACTTCGAGGTCCCTCGGCGAGGTCGGTGGCCGCGCAGCTTGCGGAGCAGCTTGGAACGACCGTCCCCGAGCCGGCGCGAGGAAGCAGCTTCCCGCTCTTCAAGTTTGGGGTCGGCAAGAAGGAGTGGGTGTGGGTGAGTCCAAACCTGGTGCCTGCCTCCTTTCACTATGCGGATGGAGGGGTCGTGGTGTCTTCGCGGCGCGCCCTCCGCTTTCCGGATGATCCCTTGTGCACCGCAGTCGTGGAGTGCACTCCCGCCACTGTGAATCGTCTCCACGAGCTTGTGGGTCAATGATTGGGCTTACATCGTAAGTCCCGATCTTGGGGATCACAGTGTGTCGGAATAGAATGTTTTCGAACGTAATCGGACATATTGCGCCATGCGGCGTCCGTGGTGAGGGTTCGTCGGTGCCTGGCTGGCGCGAGGAATACGGCGATACTTACGCTGTAATCAGCGCGAGATCATGCGTCGGTGGGGTCCAATGCCTTGCACTTCGAAGGTCTCGCCAACCGCGGTCCACCCCTGCTTTTCGTAGAAGGGCAGCGCCGACATGCGGGCGTTGCACCACATCGGTTCACCGACCGCCTCTTGGATACCGGTGACGAGCTGCGCGCCGAGGCCTTTGCCCTGGTGCTCCGGCCCGACCGCCATGCCCCGGAGCTGTAAGGACGGCCCATCGCCATCGGGAAATGCGTTCTGCATGATCGTGGCCACGGCGACCACCGAGCCCGCCCACTCGAGCAAGAAGTGGCGTGCTTCATCGTCGCCGGGCCAGATGGCGTCTTCGAGGGGGCGACCTTCTCTCAGCACGCGGTGACGAAGTGGACGGATGGCCTCGGGGCCGGCCTCGCGAAACGCCGGCTTCGTCGCGATCAGGCCCATGGCGCGTAGCGGCGCCATGAACAGCGCCTCGACCATGGCTTCGAACAGGCCTCGCAACACGGAACCGAAGAACTGCGCAACGAGGTCGGAGAGGGCCATGTCTACAGCTCGGTCTGCCTGAGCAGGCGGCCGTCGCGGTACAGGCGCTCGCGAACGGCAGTGCCATCCTGTGCGAACTCGCGCCAGACGTCATCCTCTTGGCCACGTCGATAGCGGCCCTCGAGGTAGCGCGTGCCTTCCTCGTCGTAGAAGGTCCACAGACCGTCGCGTGCGCCATCGCGCATCGGACCCTGGGCCCGGCGGGTGCCTCCGGGATGGAACTCCGCCCAGAGACCTTCCTGGATGCCGCCCGCCCACGACTCTTTGCGCTTCAGTGAGCCGTCCCGGTACCAGACCGTCCACTCGCCGATCTGACGCTCGGTATGGTAGTTCCCGCGCGCGGCGATCTCGCCGGTCGGGTAGTAGCGAATGGCCGAGCCATGACGCTGGGGCGAGCCGACGCCGTCTTGGACGCAGAAAATCTCGGTGCCGACGGGTGGTGGAGCTCCCCCGTGACGAAGATCTTGAGCGCACTCAAGGTCTGCGTATTCCGGGTACGCGAGGTTCCCGTGTGCGTTGTCGAGCTTGCCGTCCTTGGGTCCGCATCCGGCGATGGGGAGCAGGAGTAGCGCTGCGAAGAGCCTCATTCATACCTCTTGGTCGGGGACTCTACCGCGGACAGCGTCTCTTCGCTTGGGTGGGGTGGATGTCAAAGGCTGTCCAAAGGGGCGAAAGGCTTGGTTTCGCGGTTGTCCTCGCAAGGCCCGCTGGGTACTCACGCGGGTCTGACTGGAGTGTCCATGCCTGTGTTCGCCCGCGCTATGCGCGGATGTCTGATCTCGTTGCTGGCGCTCAGCGCGTCCGCGGCTGCGGAAGAGGGACCCAAGAGCGCCGATGAGCTCTTCGAAGCGGGGCTCGCACCCGTCGAGTCTTCAGTCCTCTTCGAAACGCAGACCGTGATCCTGTCAGGCGGCACGGTGCTCACCGCGGCTGGCGATGTGCATCCGCAGGGTTTTGTGGTCCTCACCGACGGTAAGGTCAGTGATGTCGGTGCGGGGGCGCCTCTCGCGATCGACGGCGCGGTGCTGATCGACACCACCGGCAAGTTCGTCACCCCGGGTCTCATCGACACGCACTCTCACCTTGGCGTGTATCCGTCGCCTTGGGCCCGGGCGCACTCGGACGGCAACGAGGCGACGAAGCCGACCACTCCAGGTGTCTGGGCAGAGCACAGCTTCTGGCCCCAGGACCCAGGCCTTCAGCGCGCGGCGGCGGGTGGCGTGACCTCTCTCCAGATCCTTCCCGGCTCGGCGAACCTGATCGGCGGACGTGGCGTGGTCTTGCAGGTGGTCCCCCACCGCGGCTCTCGCGCGATGCGCTTTCCGGGCGCACCCGAGACCGTGAAGATGGCCTGCGGCGAGAATCCCAAGCGGGTCTACGGTGAGAAGGGCGGTCCGTCGACGCGCATGGGCAACTTACGTGGGCAGCGCGGCGCCTTCCTCGATGCGGTCGCGTACAAAGCCACTTGGGACGAGTACGCCGAGAAGCTCGAGGCCTATCGCGAGGCGAAGGCACCTCCGGCCGAGGGTGTGAGGCGCAAGAAGAACGCGCCGGTTCCCGAGGAGCCGAAGCTTCCGAAGCGCGACCTCAACAAGGAGACCCTCGTCGGTGTGCTGAACGGAGACATCCTGCCGCAGATTCACTGCTACCGCGCCGACGACATGCTCTCGATGCTGCAGCTCGCCGATGAGTTCGACTTCGACGTCCGAAGCTTCCACCACGCGGTCGAGGCCTACAAGATTCGCGACATTCTCGCCGAGCGGGAGGTCAGCGTCTCGACCTGGGCAGACTGGTGGGGCTTCAAGCTCGAGGCCTACGACGGCATTCAAGAGAACGCGGCTATGGTCCACGACGCGGGTGGCCGGGCCATCATCCACTCCGACAGCAGCATCGGCATTCAGCGCCTCAACCAAGAGGCATCCAAGGCGTACGCCGCCGGTCTTCGCATGGGCCTCGAGCTCACCGAGGACGACGCAATGCGGTGGATTACCCTCAATCCCGCATGGGCGCTCGGCATTGACGGCGAGGCCGGCTCTCTCGAGAAGGGCAAGCGGGCCGACGTCGTGATCTGGGATGCGCATCCGCTCTCGGTCTACGCGAGCGCCGAGAAGGTGTTCGTGCAGGGAGCACTCGTCTGGGACGCCACAACGGACAACCCCACCTGGTCGGACTTCCAGCTGGGTCAGGAGGTGCAGCCATGAGCCGCCTTTTCATCGCGCTCTCGCTCCTACTCACGCCTGCCGCAGCCTCTGCCGCGTGCACGGTGCTCACCGGCGGCGCGACGGTCTACCTGCCTGAGGGCCCGAAGGAGGGCGTCGAGCTTCGCCTAGCGGACGGACGCATCACCGAGGTCGGCGCCAAGGTCGGTGCGACCGAAGGGGATGTGGAGTGCGCCGTCGTCGACGCGACGGGCATGACGATTACCGCCGGCTTGGTCGAGTCGTCCTCCAACATTGGCGTGGTCGAGGTCGGTGCCGAGAAGGCCACCGTGGACTCCACCGGTGACGGCGATGGCGTGCGTGCCGCACTGCGCGTCATCGACGCCTACAACCCGCGCTCGACCTTGATCCCGATCCAGCGGGTCGAGGGCATCACCTCTGCGGTGGTCAAGCCCGAGGGCGGACGCATCGCAGGGCAGGGCGGCTGGGCCAACCTCGCGGGAGCGACGCAGTCCGAGGCGGTCGTGAAGCCGAACATTGGCGTCTGGGCGAGCTTCGGCGGTGCCTCGCGCGCACAAGGCTTGCTGCAGCTGCGCGAGCTGCTCGACGACGCGCGCTTCCTGCGGCGCAAGGGTTCGGCCTACGACAGCGGCAACTCCAGAGAGCTTGCCGCGAGCCGCCTCGACTTGATGGCGCTGTACCCGGTCCTCGACGGTGAGCTGCCCCTCGTCGTCGGCGTGAATCGCGCTTCCGACATCGAGGCCTTGCTTCGCCTCGCAAAGGAGCAGGGCATTCTGCTTGTGCTCTCTGGTGGTGCCGAAGCGTGGATGGTCGCGGACCAGCTGGCCGAGGCGAACACACCGGTGATTCTCGACCCGCTCACCTTCGGTCCTGGCGGTTTCGACCAGATGCATGCGCGCGCCGACAACGCCAAGCTGCTCGACGAGGCGGGGGTCACTGTCGTGCTCTCCAGCTTCTCGTCGCACAACGCGCGGACGCTCAAGCAAGTGGCCGGCAATGCCGTTCGCGAGGGCATGGACCACACCGCGGCGATTGAAGCGATTACGCGAGGCCCGGCGCAAGCGTTCGGCCTCGACGACTACGGCAAGATCGAGGCTGGGGCTGTGGCGAACGTCGTGGTCTGGAGTGGCGACCCGCTCGAGATCGGTACCGCCGTGGAGCAGGTCTTCATCAGCGGCCGCTCGATTCCGCTTCAGTCGCGCCAGACGGAGCTCCGCGATCGTTACCGCACCCTTCCGGGAACGCCGGTGCCGGCACTTCCGGTTGAGTGAGCAGGGTCCTCCGCGCGCTGCGGGGGACTCGCTACCAGCGAGCCGAGAGGCGAAGGCCGTTCGGCCCGCCGTTGGTGTTGATGAAGGCGGTCACGCCGACACCAATGGCTCCCGCCGCGAGCACGCCTGACCCGATGGCCATCGTGTTGATGAAGGTACGGCGTCCGCCGAGCTGCTTCTCGCTCTCGAGCGTGCCGTCTTCGGCGGCCTTGCGAACGCCAGCATGGCTGGTGGTCGAGAGAAGGTAGGCGGTGCCTGCGAGAATGGCTGCGCCGCCGCTCGCGCCGAGAAGCACGATGTTTGGTCCAGACTTCTCGGGCTTGCCGGCACCGTGGCCGACTTCTTCCGGCTCGGGCTCGGGCTCTTCGACCGGATCTGGCGGATCGAAGAAGCCAGAGGCGCCCTCGACAAGCTCAGGCTTGGTGACTTCGGGCGTCTCGGTGTCGCCGGTGCCTTCGGCGGTCTCCGGATCCTCGGTGGTCTCTGTGTCACCCGTGCCTTCGGTGGTCTCAGGCTCTTCCGTAGGCTCCGGCTTGGTGACCTCGGGCGTCTCGGTGTCGCCGGTTCCCTCCGCGGTCTCGGGCTCGGGCTCGGGCTTGGTGACCTCGGGCTCGGGCTCGGGCTTGGTGACCTCGGGCTCGGGCTCGGGCTTGGTGACCTCGGGCTCCGGCTCGGGGGCCTCGGCGACTGCGGGGCCCTCGGGGAGCGCCTCGGGAACAAACCACTTGGGGCTGGTGGCCGAGCTGGCCTCGTCTGCGATGACGTCGGGTCGGAAGGCGGCGCCATCCTGCCAGTACGCGTCGATGACATTGCCCTTCTTGTCGGCGATCTGAACAAAGCCGGGGACCTCGGCCATGTACTCGGGCTTCTCAAGGAAGTGGCCGTTCATGAACACGCCGCCCTTCTTCGGGTGCGCCACGCCGGCTCCGCCGGATCCAACGGTGGGGTCGTCGGCCCACTCCCAGATTTCGTCGTAGGCGGGAATGCGCTCGAGGCCGCTCGGCCATGGGTCGCCGGGCGATGCGTGCTTCTGCGCGAAGCCCCAGCGGAGGGCCTTGTCTTCATCTTGCGCGAAGAAGGCGATCAGCGAGCGAATGCGTGCGATCTGCGCAATCGTCGACGGCTTCACAACCGTCTCGAGGCAACCCATCCGCTTCTGGATGTCGTCGAGGTTGTACCCGGCTTCATCAAACTGGAAGTCTGCGACCTTCTGCTGAACCGCGGCCACGAACTCGTCGAGGTCGGCTTGGGCCATCGGCTGGCAGACTTCTTCTTGCGCGGCAGCCGTGGCGGGCAAGGTGAGGGCGGAGAGAGCGAGCGCCAGTGGAAAGGCGAATTTGCGAAGCGTCATCGGGTCCTCGGATCGAACAGACAGTAGCAGATGCACGGCGCCCACGCATCGCCGCATAGGGGTAGACCCGCGTGTGGCCGGAGCGGTTCCTTCGGCCTGGCTAGAGTGTCCGGATGCATGCCCTCGCGACTTCCAAGCTATGCTGCGGACTGTCGCGAACCTTGGAGGATCCCGTGTGGCGCACCCTGTCGATTTTGGCCCTGTGGAGCTGCGCGGGCACTGGTGAACTCGAAGAACCCACCTCGGAGCGCGCTTGGAATGGCGGACTCGAGGACCTCGAGGTGCTCGGCGAGGTGCGTGGTTTCCGCTTCGCTCGCTCGATCATCCACCTGCACTCGCCGTGGTCGCACGACGCTTGCGATGGTGAGCCTCTGCCCGACGGTTCGCCCGACCTCGACTGTCTCGAGGACCTCCGGTACGCGCTGTGTACGAACCGCATCGAGGCAGCCTTTCTGACCGACCACCCGACCCATGCGGCGTTTCAGCCCTACGAGGATCTGTTTCACGCCCAGCCCGGCGACACCTTCTTGCCGAGCGCCTCCGCCCCCATCGCCAACGCTTTTGACTGCGACAACGGCCACCGAGTGCACTGGATGCCGGGCATCGAGGATGAGCTCATGCCGATCGGGCTCGACGCGCATGTGCCCGGCGACGCCGCCCAGCGCGATCAGACCTACAACGATGGCAGCGCGACGGGTCTTCAGGCCGCCGTGGATGCTGGCGGAGCGGTACTCATCAACCACACCGAGGGACGCGAGTCGGCGGACCTCCTGGCGCTTCAAGACGCCGGCCTCACCGGTGTCGAGATCTTCAACCTGCACGCGATGTTCGCGCCGGACATTCGGCAAGACGACCTCGGGCTCGAGGCGCTCGGCTGGGTCGAAGCCACGCGTCCGTTCATTCATCCCGATGAGACCGGTGAGCCCGACCTGATGTTCATCGGGTTGCTTATGGAGCAGGCCCCGTCCATTGAGCACTGGGACACCCTGCTCGCTCGCGGCCCCATGACGGGGGTGGGCGGCACCGATGCACATCGCAATGCGATTCCTCTTGAGACTCGGGATGGAGAGCGCTTCGACTCTTACCGACGTTCTCTGAGATGGTTCTCGAATCACCTCCTCGTCGAAGGCGAAGGACCCGAGATCTACGAAGAGGCTGTGCGTGCAGGTCGCGTGCATCTCGTGTTCGAGGCGCTTGGATTGCCGGTCGGAGTAGAGCTGTCACTTGAGGCTGGTGGCGAGACCTACGAGATCGGCTCGGATGCACCGGAGGGGGGGACGCTGACGGTGGGCTGTCCAAGTCTGTCCGCGGACTCACCCCAGGGACCCCGAGCGCCCGAGATCACGGTGAATGTCTACAAGGATGGCGAGCTGTTCCACGAGGGATGCGGTGAGGTCGCCACCGATGGAGATGGGGTCTACCGTGCGCGGGTCGACGTGACGCCATTCCACCTCGAGCCCTTCTTGGGCGCCACGCCAGAGGTGTACTTCGAGCCCTACCCTTGGGCCTACACCAATGCGATCCGGGTCGGCCTCTAACGCGTAGACGCGCTTGTCTCGCGGGTCTGGTGGCCGCCGTGAACAGGCTTTTTGGCCGATTTCTTGAAATTTCTGACGGACCTGTCATATTGATGGAGAACAACAAATGACGGGGTCGTCATGATTGGAATTCCGATTGGGCTCATCTACCACAACGCCATGGAGTGGATGATTCACAAGCATGTCCTTCACGGGCGCGGCAAGAAGCGCGAGTCGTTCTGGTCATTCCACTTCCACGAGCATCACCAGGCCTGTCGCCGCAACGACAACCACGACGACGACTACCTGCATGGCTTCATGCAGTGGGACCCGCGCGGAAAGGAGGTCGCTGCGCTGATGGGGGCGGCCGCGATTCATGCGCCCCTGTTTCCCGTGGCGCCCTTCTTCGTCGCGACCTGTTGGTACAGCCAGTACAAGTACTACCGCGACCACAAGCGCTCCCACGTGGACATCGAGTGGGGGCGCGAGCACATGCCGTGGCACTACGATCACCACATGGGTGTGAACCAGGATTCGAACTGGTGTGTGACCCATCCCTGGTTCGACGACCTGATGGGCACCCGTGAGCCGTACATCGGCACCGAGCGCGAGCAGCAGGACCTCGAGAAGAAAGCGGCCCGCGAGCGGCGCAAGGCTCAGCAGACGGCGGCCTAGGCGTCGCACGCTGGCGGGCTATTCGGGTCTTGGGAGGCACCGATGGCGCGCTGGCACCTGTTTGAGATCGAGGACCAGCCGTGGTGTCCTTCCGTGCTGCGCGACGCGGGTACGGCCTACATCACCAAGTTCGTCGAGCTGGGTGGCCTGTTCGAGGGCGTCATGCCCAAGCTTGCGCCGCTCTTCGAGAATGCCGAGAGCGGTGTGGACCTCTGCAGCGGCTCCGGTGGTCCTGCCCGGCTGCTTGTCGCGGCGATGCATGCCCGCGGCAGGTCGGTGCGCATGTACTGTACGGACTTGTACCCAAATCTTCCGGGACTGCGCCATGAAGCCTCTCGTAGCGGGGGCCTGACCATCGTGGAGACGCCGGTGGATGCCACTGCGGTTCCGGCTGATCTGGTGGGACCGCGGACCCTGTTCAACGCCTTCCATCACTTTCGCCCGCCCGTCGCTCGAGGCATTCTCGAAGATGCCGTGCGCGCCGGGCAGCCGATTGCCGTGGTGGAGTTCGTCGGTCGGCAGCTGCATGCCATTCCGGGGATGCTCGGTGTGCCGTTTGCGGTGCTTGCGATGGTTCCGTTTCTGCGGCCGTTTCGCTGGAGTTGGGTTCCGCTGACCTATCTGTTTCCGCTCATCCCGCTCTTCGTACAGTGGGACGGGGTGGTGTCCTGCCTGCGCGTCTACTCGCCAGATGAACTGCGCGAGCTTGTCGTGGGTCTCGACGAGTTCGAGTGGGACATCGGCACTTTTCCGCTCCCGTTTCCGGGCTACGGCACCTACTTGGTCGGTACTCCGAAGGACGTCGGCTAGTCGGGGACGACAGCCTCGGCGTCGCCAGCGGCCTCGCCAGCTTCTGCCTCTGCGGCCGCTTCGGCCTCAGCTGCTGCCTCGGCTTCAGCTGCGGCTTCGGCCGCTGCAGTCTCGGAGGCGCCCTTGAGATTCTTCAGGCCTTGCTGAAAGTCCGGGCCCAGCATCTCGTCCATGTTCATGAACATGCCCGCGAGCTTCGCCATCAGATCCTGGTCGCTGTCGAAGGCCCAGGTGACCTTCGTGGTGCCATCGGTCTCGACCATCGTGAGGGTCGCGACCGCGTGCGACTCGAAGGGCTCGATGAAGTTCAGGTCCTGGACCACCTTCGAGTCCTCGACCGAATCAGTGATGCTCATCTTGCCTTTGCCGACGTTTTCATCGCCTTCCCAGGCCGTCCACGCGCCCACGCCCGATGTCGTCTCAGACATCGTGGTTTTCTGGTCGGGGTCCTTCGCCCGCCACGGGTCCCATGCGCCCCAGTTGGCGTAGTCGTTCGCGAACGGGAACACCGTCGCCGCCGGGGCCTCGATGATGATGGAGCGCTCGATGTGCAGGACATCGGGCTCCATGGATGCCTTTCCGAGAATCGCGCCGACTGACAGGGTGGCAACGCCGAGCAGAGCGAGAATGACGTTCTTCATCGAACCTCCGCCGGGAGCCTACATCACGCGGTCGCTCGCGGGTATGGGCGGTTAAATGGACCTTACCTTCCGAAGCAACGGAGCGATTCCGCGCACGCCTTTTCACCGGCCGCCGCGTGAGTTAACCGGGCCGGACGGGGTGTGGCGCAGTCCGGTAGCGCACCTGCTTTGGGAGCAGGAAGTCGTAGGTTCAAATCCTGCCACCCCGACCACCTAAACCCGTCCTCTTGTAGGGCGGGTTTTTTGGTGGATCGGGTTGGCGGGAGTTGAGCCAAGACGCACTTCCCGGCGCCGCCGGGAAGGTCCGTGGGCGAA
>JAGSGY010000149.1 GCA_023954855.1 Pseudomonadota bacterium
TCGCTTGCGCCAAACTCCGAAATCGGCGACAACCATCGCCGGAGGAGCCATGACCGCGCTCACGCGACTCGCCATCTTGACCTTGCTCGTTGCCTGCGGGCCTCGAGAGACCGCCACCAATCCGAATCAGGACGAGAACCCGAACACCGACTCGGGCGTGGATTCGGCCGACACCGACACGGCTCCGGTGCTCAAGACCGTGGACGAGGTGCGCTTCCGCGCGTTTGTGGCGTGGGATGCCGAACAGCAGGCCATCGTCGACCCGATCATCGAGGGTGGCAACTTCATCTCGGCGTACACGATCACCATCTACCAGACCGGGTGGGATGCCGACGACGAGAGCACCTACTGCACAATCATGCTGAACCTGAACGGCTACGCCATCAGCGAGACCGCTGCAGACGAAGGCTATCTCTGGGGCCTCGACTTGCCGCAGGGCACCAAGGGCATCTCGGAAGACTGCATCGCAAAGGGCTGGGACCCCGCCGAGTTCGAGGGCGACCCGATCGCCGACTGGGGCGCGCGCGACTGGCACCTGCGCCTTGGAGGCAACCCGAACGCCACACTGACCGAGTGGCTCACGCCCAATGACCCCGACCCCGACTTCGACATCAACCGCTTCACCGGCGGTACCTGGTGGACCGATAACGGAGGGCTGTCCGGTGGTGACGAGAGCGTCTACTGGTACGGCTACGAGCTGGATTCCACCCACGCCGTGAACTACGACGTCGAGATCCACCGTGACGACCTCACGAACGACTCCGGCGGCCTGCGCACCGGGTACTACCTGTTCCGCATGTCCTCGTACTGGAACTTCGCGCAGTAGCGCCTTTCGGAGCGTTTCATCTTCCCTCGGCGAGGCTCGTGGCTAGAGTACGGGGGGAGGTCGACGCATGGAGCCAGGTCACGTTCTCGGACGCCGCTTTGTCATCATTGGAGAGCTTGGCAAGGGCTCGATGGCCACGGTCTACCTGGCCGAGGACAAGGTCCGGGGCACGCGCATCGCGCTCAAGGTGCTTCACGAACACCTGGCCGACGACGAGGACGCCCGCGCGCGGCTGACCCGTGAGGTCCGAGCTGCCGGGCGCATCCAGCATCCGAACGCCCTGGTGGCGCACGACATCCACGACCTGGATGGCCGCCTTGCCCTGTCGATGCCGGTTCATCGAGGCATGACTCTGGCCGAGCGCGTCGAGACGGATGGGCCGCTGAGTGGCGGTGAGCTCGACCAACTGGCTCGGGACCTGACCGGTGCGCTTGCCGCCGCCCATGCGACCGGCATCATTCACCGCGATGTGAGCCCCAACAACATTCTGGTCGAACGCGGTGGCAGCGCAGTGCTCGCAGACTTCGGCCTGGCGCGGATCGAGGGGCATGGCACCCGCACGAGCACGGGCGGAACCTGGGGATATGCGGCGCCGGAAGTGTTTCAGGGCGCTGCAGCCGACCCACGCTCGGATGTCTACAGCTTGGGCGCCGTGCTCTATTTTGCGGCTACTGGGACGGCTCCGTTTGCCGCGAGCAACCCGGGAAGCATCTTGCGACGGCAGCTCGAGGGTGAGTTCACGCCCCTTGCGGACCTTCGGCCGTACCTGCCGAGTGAGCTGACGGCGTCGATCGAGAACATGCTTGCCCTGGACCCCGATGACCGTGCCCAGGGCGCGCGCGAAGCCAAGGACTTGTTGGAAGCTGGAGAGGCCCCGGTCGTCGAGACCGTCGAGCCCTCCACCGAGCTCGACGTTGGCATGTACACCCTAGTGATCGCCCGACGCAACGCGAGCCCATTGCGTCGAAAGAAGGGCCCCATTGGTGCCGACGAGGATGCGGAAGCCGAGCGCCGACTCGCAGCCTTGCTGGGCCAGTCCGAACTTCCGGCGGTGATGCGGCGGCGTGAGTTCAAGCTGGTCGAGGGCGTGAGTCACGCGGTCGCCGAGCACTTGGCGAACGAAGCCATTCGGCTTGGCTTCGCGCCGCGCATTGTGAATGACCCCCACGTT
Organism: Pseudomonadota bacterium; assembly: GCA_023954855.1. Taxonomy (GTDB): domain Bacteria; phylum Myxococcota_A; class UBA796; order UBA796; genus M1803. The sequence continues at coordinate 1,998 of JAGSGY010000149.1, forward strand.
CGTTGGTCCAAAGACACCGACCACTACATCGTGCCGCCCATCTTCATGGCCCTGTTTGGCGTGGTGGGCTTCTTGGTGGGCGGCGAAGAGGCCATCGCGCCGCTGCTCGTGGCGGGGGTACTGAGTGTGATGGCCTCGGTGCCGGCGATGTTCTACGCGGTCGAGCAGCGTAGGTTGCACCTGGCCTATGCCCGGGCCTTACCTGAGATCGCGCCGAAGGTGACGGTGGCGCACAGTGACCCTCTGCTTCGCATGCATGCCAAGACCCGGGCGCGACTCGCCGTGCTCGAGAGGGCCATGGCCGAGGAGAACGACATCGCCGAGGCGCTCCAACACCGCATCTCGGCGACTCTGGCCGCGCTGGTCAAGCGGGCCGACGCACTCGTGGAACCGGCGGAGCGTTTGGGTGCCGACCTCGAAGCCGAGAGCGATCAGTCCGATGCAGTGCGCCGCATTCAGCAGCGCCTCGCACGGCTCGATACGCTCGAGCGCGCTGGCGAGTTTGTTGATGCGGGTGAGCGAAAGGCGCTGGATGAAGGCCTTGCAGCCCATCGCGAGAGTCAGCGTCTGCGCGACGAGGCCGAAGTCATGCGCACCCGCATCGCGGCTCGCCTGCTCGAGATTGGAGCGGCGGCGACGCGGGCCACCCGGGCCCTAAAGCGCGATGGCGACCTTGCGGGATCTGTGCGCGAGCTCCTGGAGCAGCTCGTGGCCGAGAGCGAAGCGGCGGCCGCGGTGATCGAAGAGATCGAGGCCCCCCGACGCCCACGCCGTCCGATGCTCACAAACTGACGCTGAGCCGCTTGTTGGGCGTGTTACCGTGGCGTCCATGCGTCAGACCTTCACGTTCGCCGATTCGAATCACAAGCCACCGCAGGCCCTCGCGGCCTTGAAGAACCGCGTGCGCAAGTACCTCAAGCGTGAGCGCCGAAAGGCGCTGCCCGAGGGCGTCGACTACTGGGACTTCGACTGTCGCGTGGGCGAAGACGAAGACTCGGCGACGGTCGCCCACGTGGCCGAAGTGATCGGCCGGATGGACACCGTCTTTGAGAGCGGACATCCCACGGTCTACATCGAGATCTTGGCGAAGCCCGGGGTTCGTCAGCCTCGAGGCTAGGGCGGCTGGTAGACTGCAGCTTCCTGGTCCTGCGGATTCCGGACATCGCCAGGTCAGAGGTTCTCTTCGATGCGTAGCCAGACTCTGCTTCTGACCCTTGGTCTCTGGGCCTGCACGCCTGCGGTTCCCTATCCGGACGACACCATCGATACGGACTCTTCCGTTTTCGAGTCGGACACCGACGCCGACTCGGACGCCGACTCCGACTCCGACTCCGACTCCGACTCCGACTCCGACTCCGACTCCGACTCCGACTCAGATTCCGACACCGACTCCGACACCGACTCCGACACCGACACCGACACCGACCCGAGCGCATGCCCGCCGTCTGCGTCGACCGGAGCGGGCTTTGCCGATGGCACCCGCGTGGTGCTCCTGAAGGTGCATCCCGACGATGCCTACTACGGTGGCGACATCATGCCGCTCATCCCGCTGGCTGGCGCCTCCGAGGTCGGCGACCCGCTGACGAACTCGTCGCCGGGTGACTGCTGGATGAACTCGGGCTTTGACGGGGACGACGGGCAGAACCGCTTCTTCTACAAGGCGGCCTTTCGGGCCGAGTAGGGAAGGGTTGCTGAGGTAGGCTCGGGCATGATCTGGACTTCCCGCGTTGGCTCCGTGTGCATCCCTGCCGGCCTGCTGCTCTCGCTCTCGGCCTGCGGAGGCTCAGAGACCCCCACCGCACCGGTGGTCGAGCCCCCAACCGACGACGTCGCGGCGGCGGCCCCAGTTGTGCCCGCCCCTGTGAAGACTGCGCCCGTCCCCACTCCGCTCGACGATGGCAAGGAGGGCAGACCTGAGCGGCACGCTGACGTGGTCTCGCTGTTCCTCGACCTTCCGGCGAGCGAGCTGGACCCGCTATTTGGCAAGGGAAGCCTCAAAGAGCGAGAGGCCGTTCTTGCGCGCACTGAGCGCGGCGTCCGCGAGGCGATGTTTCAGCCCTACACCACGCTCTTAGACCGCAGAAATGGCTACCTGGGCTTTCACCAGCCTGGCGACGGCGACTCGACCCAGCTCGCCTACGTCTACTTCAAGCTTGGCGACGGCAGCCAGCTGCTCGCTGTCGAGAGCACCAGCGGCCCCATGTGTGGCGAGGTGAGCAGCGTGAAGCTGTATCGCTATGCAGGCGCCTGGACGGACGAGACGGCGGTCCGCTGGCCGACGCTCGGCTGGTCGGTCTTCGGCCCCGATGCCGAGGGCTTTGATGGACAGCCCGAGTGGGTCGTGAGCTTGCCCAGACGAGGTCGGGATGTGACCGTCAAGCTGAGCGAATGCACGGACGCGGTCGCGTACGAAAAGCTCGAGCCGCTGCTGAAGCGCGAGCTCAAGCTTCAGCTCGTGGAAGATCTGTTCCAGCGAGTCGACGGCTCCTAGGCCCCGCCTACTCTTCCATCGTCTTCTCGCCTGCCACCGTCGAGTGGCAGGTCGCGCACAGGGCGATGATCTCCGCATACTGGGCGGCGGCGTCGTCGCGGTCGGTGGTGTCGCGTGCAGCGGTGGCGGCGGCGTGGACGGCCTCTTCGAGCTTCGAGTAGCGCGAGATGTCGGTGTCGTTGACCTTCACGTCCGGGGCGAGGGGGTCGCTCGACAGCGCATCGGAGCCCGCCTGCCAGGACGCCTCACTCGGTGCGGTGAGGCCGAGCCACATGAGGCTTGCGGCCCATTGGTGCCGCATCATCTCGCTCTCGGGTCCCCATCGGGGATGGGGTGGAGCACCGGTCATGTCCGGACCGCCACCCGTTGCCGCGTGGCAGTCGCCACAGGCCTGCCCGACCGCAGCCACGGACTTGGCGGCGTCGACCAACCAGGCGGCCTCCGCGCCCTCGGCTGCGGCGGCTTTTACTCGGTCCATGCCGGGGGCGAACCCCTCGGGCATCGACGACGTGTCGAGATCGCGCAACTCGGCCTGAGCCTTCTTCGAGCCTTCGAGGTCCCCCTCGATCACCGCGGAGAGGGCTGCCACGGCGAGGCCGAAGTGGTCGGCCATGTCGGACTCGAGGTCCGGGGTCGGCTCGGGTGCCGCCTCGACCGGGGCTTCTGGGGCCGAATCCTTTTTGGGACAGGCGACCAGCGCAAACAGGGCCAGGACCAGGCCAACACGGGGGTTCATTGGCTCTCCTTGCGTCTAGGGTACTGCAGGTCGGTCAGCCGGTTGAGACGGCGGCGGCCTAGCCCTTCCGCGGGTCGCACCATGGCGGTGTATACGCGCCTCGAAAGCCGAAGTCCGAGTAGCGATAGCGCGGCTCGTGCGAGGCGCGACGGGCTGCGCGGGCGAGTCGCGAGGCGAAGCTCCAGGCCCCTCCGCGGATGATCTTGCGTGGCAGGTTGGCCGACGCGTCCAAGTCGGTGGAAGTCGTCAGCTGTTCGAGGCACCAGTCGGCCATGTTTCCAGCGAGACCGCGCACGCCGTACGGACTCTCGTCGAGCGGGAACTCCCTAACCGTGACGAGCTTTGGCCCTTCGGCATGGCTCTCCTGGGTGCATGCCCAAGACGCATCGAAGGCATCCCCCCAGGGAAACAGCCTGCCGTCGGCTCCGCGGGCGGCCTTCTCCCACTCGAGCTCGCCGGGAAGGCGCCAAGGAAGACCGGTCTGCTCGGCTCGCCAGCGCAGAAAGGCGGCCGCTCCGACGGCATCGACCATGCAGACCGGCCAGTCCGCCAGCCAGAGGTCGCCATCATCGTCTTCGGTCAGCACGAATTTGCCGGCGCCATCTCGGCCGTAGATCATCGCTCCACGGGCACCGAGGCTGCCGCGCTCCCGAGGCACGTGCTCGAGGGCCTCCTGTTCGCGGCCGGCGGCCACCAGCGCATCGAGAAAGCGGATGTACTGGCGATTGGTGACGGGAAAGCGGTCGATGACGACGGCGGGCAGCCACACCTTGCTCGAAGGAAGCGCCTGGGCGGCCTTGGGGTCCCCGCCGACCCGAAACCAGCCCTCGGGTACGTAGATCGCATCCTGGCCGAGCTGATGACGTTTCGGCAGGACCACGGGCCGTTCTGGTGTCCAGGTTCCGAGTCGGGTGATCTCGACGGGGTAGCGCACGGTCGCGCAGTCGGGGTGCTCGAGGATGCAGAGGTAGCTGCCCATCGGTATGGCACGGGGCGCCAGGGGAGTCGCTCCGAGTTCCTCCGCGGGCCCAGGAACGAGCCGACGGTCCTCGAGGCTGTACCGGTGCAGCGTCACCCTCGCCCCGGTCGGCTTTGTCTGAAGGCTGAGCGTGCCGTTGCCCCGGAGGTAGTGCTCGCCATCCACGCGGGCGGGGCTGGACAGAGACAGGTGGCGGAGGTGGTGGGTAAATGCGCGTCGAGCCCGGGTGGCCTCCTGGTGGGCTCTCGCCGCCTCCGCGGCCTGATGCAGGGCACGCTGTCGTTCGGCGAGCAGTTCGTGCGCACGCTCGAGTCCGGCGGACAGTTCCAGGGCTGAGTGTAGGGCCTGTTCGTAGGACTGGTCGACTTCATCCGCCGAGCGTTCGAGGGCCTCCGCGCGTTCTTCCAGCGACCATGCCTCTCGTTTGTCGTCCACCGGTTGCCACGGCTTGACCTCCGCGAGGAGGGCCTCGGCCTGCTGTCTCGCCTCGATGGCTTCGCGGCGCATGCGGCCGGCCGCTGGCACCTGAGCAAGGGCGCGGTCCACGACGTCCATGGCGGCCTCGCGGCTCCGGACACCGTCCAACCAGGCCTCGACGGCCTCGACCATTGCGGTGGCGCTCGCGTAGCGCTTGGCCGCTTGTGGCTCGAGCGCGCGCCGTGCGATGGCGACGAGGTCTTCCGGGAGGTCGCCAGCTTCCAGAGGATCGGTGCGTCCTTCCCGCGCGTGGCGGATGACGGCGTCTACGGTCGAGCCCGAAACCGGAGGCCTACCGGTGAGAATGGCGTACAGCACCGCGCCGAGCCCGTACACGTCCGTGCGTTCATCGCCCTCTTCGCCGCGGGCCTGTTCTGGAGACATGTACGCGGGAGTTCCACGAATGCCCCTCGGCACGACGTCGCCGGTGCTCGAGGTGCCGAGCCGCGCCAGGCCCCAGTCCACCACGTAGACCTGTCCGTGGCGGCCGACCATCACGTTGTCTGGCTTGAGGTCGCGATGCAGGATGCCTTGCTCGTGGGCGTGTGCGACGGCGTGACACACCTGTCGAAAGCTGTTGCACAGCCGGCGGAATCGAGCGGGGTCGTCGGAGCTGTGGCCGGCCTCGATCATGGCGGTGAGCGGTTCTCCACGGATCTCGCGCATGGTGAACCAGGCGGCCTCGCCGGGCCCGCTGCGGTCGTAGACGGGCACGATGTTCTGGTGGTCGAGCTGGGCGGTGGCGGTCGCTTCGGCGAGTAGGTCGGCTCGCCGTGCTGGGGTGTCACGACTCGGATGCAGCGACTTCATGGCCACGCTGCGGTCCAGACGCGAGTCGTGGACACGCTGGACCACGCCCGAGCCACCGGACGCGAGGTGATGGGCACCCTGGTAGCGTTGGACCTCGTCGCTCGAGCTGGAAGGGGACAGCAGCGCAAAACCTCCGCCGTCGAAAGTCATCGATGCGTCGGCTGGACCCTCCGTCGGTTCGAGCAGCGCCAACAGCTCCCGAGCGGCCTCGTCCGAGAGGGCGTGACGGGCGATGAAGTCGTCCAGTTCCTGACTCACGGTGGCCCTCTGGCATGGCTCGGCGTTCGGCCGACTGTACCACCGCGCACCGGCTTGTGAGCAAGGCTCGGCGGGCGTGGAGGGGTGCGCTCACCGAGGGGGTTTCCGGTGACGCTTACCAAAGATGACGGCGCCGTCACCTTCGTGTGCGCCACGCGTTAGTTCGCCGGTATGACCCACTACGACTTTGTGATCATCGGTTCGGGCTTCGGAGGAAGCGTCTCTGCACTTCGCCTCGTCGAGAAGGGCTACAGCGTCCTCCTCGTCGAGAAGGGGCGCCGGTTTCGTCCGGAGGACTTTCCGAAGAGCAACTTCGACCTTGTGAACTGGTTGTGGCTTCCAAAGGTGGGCTTTCGGGGCATTCAGAAGCTCACGTTTCTGCGTCACGTGACCGTACTCTCGGGTGTGGGCGTAGGCGGCGGCTCGCTCGTGTACGCGAACACCCTTCCCGTGCCGA
>JAGSGY010000100.1 GCA_023954855.1 Pseudomonadota bacterium
CAAGACGGCCTCTACGGCAAGCGCGACCGATGGATCGGCCAAGAGTGCACCGTGGTCGACGGCGATCTCATCGACACGGGCGCAGGATGGCTCGGCGGGCATCTTGAGTGTCCGGACCGCACGGTGTCGTTCTTCCGCATTTGGATCGCGCTCCTAGACTAGCCTCTGCTCAGAACGACACGCGGATCTTGGCCGACTGCGGCTATGGTACGGGTTCTGAGGAGGCGCCCTTGCGCTCGACCGTGATTCTTCTCGCGCTGCTTGCGGGACCTGTGGCCCATGCGGGCGTCGTCATCAACGAGGTCATGCCCGACCCTGACTCGACGGGCGGTGATGCCGGCTACGAGTGGTTCGAGCTCTACAACGATGGCTCGACCACCGTGGATCTCGGTGACTGGAGCGTCGACGCCGACACTTCCATGCCGATGGGCAGCCTTGTGACCTTCGTGGGCGGCACCACCATCGCGCCTGGCGGATATCTGCTCGTAGGCGACTCCATGGTGGCGAACACTGACGTGCAGGTCACGATGACCTTGGGCAACGCGTCGAGCTCCGGCGATGCCATTCGCCTGATCGACAACAACTCGACGGTCGTTGACGTGGTCATCTACGGCGATGACAACTCCGACAATTTCCCAGATGAGGGCGGGGCATTCCCGACGTTGACGGCAGCCCTCGGCGCCTCGGGCACGTCTATTGCGCGTCTTCCGGATGGTCAGGACACCGGCGACCTCTCCGCCGACTTTGCGGTGGCCACCACCCCGACTCCGGGGGCCACCAACGGTCTGGCTCCCGCATGTGAAGCGACGTCCGGCGGAGTGGTCATCAACGAGTTCCTCGTGAACCCCGTCGGCAGCGACAGCACCGAGCTGGCCGAGTGGATCGAGTTCTACAACAGCGGCGGAGCGGGGGTGAGCCTGGAGGGTTGGACCGTCGAGCGTTTCTCGCAGGCGAGCAACCACAGCGAGATCTTCCGCTTCGAGGCCGGTCACAGTGTGGGCGCGAGTGCGCACTTCCTGCTTGGCGAGACCAACGTCGCGAGCACCGATGCCTCGACCTCCTTGCTCGGGCTGTACGCCGGCACGAGTGGCGACGGCGTGCGTCTTCTCGACTGCGAGGGCACCGTGGTTGACACCGTGGTGTACGCCCCGCCGAACGATGACCTCCTGCTCGACGACTCCGGTTCTGTAGCGACGAGTGTTGCGCCCGATCCCGGCGAAGGAGAGTCGCTGGCACGGGCGTCGGACGGCGTGGATACCGACCTGTCCGGCGCCGACTTTGTGATTGCGACCACACCTACGCCAGGCACGGCGAATCCGGTGGTTCAGCCGCCGAGCTGCATGGCCGATCCCGGCAGTGCCATCACCATCAACGAGTTCATGGTCAACCCCGACGGTACCGACTCGGCGGTGTTGCTCGAGTTCGTCGAGCTGCATGCGACCGCCGCCGTCGAGCTCGAAGGCTGGCGTCTCGAGCGCTTCTCGCAGCCCGACGCCTACTCGACCATCGCGACCCTCTCTTCGGCAGATGCCACGATCGTGAATGACTTCTTTGTCATCGGCGAGGCCAACGTCGTGAGCGCGGACCACACCACGAGCTCCGCCATGGGCTTGTACGGCGGCAGCGGCGGCGATGGCCTGCGGCTTGTCGATTGCGAAGGCAGCATCGTCGACACGGTGATCTACGGCAGCAGCAACGACGACCTGCTGCTGGATGACTCCGGGTCTGCCGCCACGAGCGTCGCCCCTCAGCCAGGCTCCAACGACGTTCTCGCGCGACGCGAAGACGGCATCGACACCGATGCGTGCGGCGACGACTTCTGGGTCACCAACGAAGCGACTCCAGGGTTGGCGAACCCCACGCCGCCGCCTCCACCGGTGTGCACGGCCTGGGACGGGACCACGGGCATCGTGGTCAACGAGTTCCTCGCCGATCCGGCGGGTGCAGACGGCGACGCGCTGCTCGAGTGGGTCGAGCTGTTCAACCCGGGCGGTGCAGCCATCGACCTCGAGGGATGGGGCATTCAGCGCTTCAGCCAGGTCGACAACTTCAGCGACGCGGCGGTCCTTCCATCGGGGGCGACGGTCGCTGCCGGCGCTCACTTCGTGCTCGGCGAGACCAATGTCACCGGCGCGGACGCAACCGTCTCCGGCACGATGGGACTGTACGCGGGCACGTCCGGCGATGGTCTTCGGCTCATCGACTGTGAGGGCACGATCATCGACACGGTGGTTTACGGGCCCAACAACGACGATGGCCTCATCGACGACAGCGGGTCGATCGCGACCAGCGTCGCACCCGATCCCGGCAGTGACCAAGTCCTCGCCCGCATCGCGGATGGCGTCGACACCGACATGAGCGGTGCCGACTTCGTCATCGCCCGTGAGGGCACGCCCGGTGCCGCGAACCCAGAGATTGTCTGCGAGGCCTCGAACGGCTCGGTGGTCATCAATGAGGTGCTCTCCGATCCGGCGGGCACGGACAGTGACGCTGCGACCGAGTTCATCGAGCTCTACAACAACGGCTCTGCGGCCGCGCTGCTCGACGGCTGGACGCTTGTCGCGGGTGGGCAAGACGATGACGTCGGCGTGGATGTCTCGCTGCCCCCGGAGACCTCGATTGGCGCCGCTGGCTACTTTGTCGTCGGCAACTTCAACGTGTCCGAGGCTGACCTCGTCGACGTGTTTGCCGTGCCGAACGGTAGCAACGGCGACTTCGTCCGACTCTACGACTGTGAGGGAACCCTGGTCGACACGGTGCTCTTCGGCGGCGAGAACACCGACGGCATCACCGACGATGCGGGTCAGGTGCCCGAGCTGGTGACGGCGGCTCCCGATGACGACCAGACCATCGCGCGCGTCGAAGACGGCGTCGACACCAACAGCGTCGACGACTGGTTCGTGGACGGCTCACCCACCCCGGGCGCGACCAACTACCAAGAGCCCTACGTCCCGAGCGACGATGATGAGGGTGGTGGTTGCAACCGTCGGAACCAGGCGCCCGGCAGCGAGCGCTCTCCCGGTGGCTGTGCGGTCAGTCCGCTCTCGCTCGGTGGGCTCGAGTTCGCGCTGATTGGCCTGTTGGCCATTCGCCGGCGCAAGCGCTGATCCAGGCCGTTCGTGAGCTCTGAACCATCCCTCGAGCCGTTTGACCGCGGTCTACTCTGGGTCTTCGGCCTTCCAGTGGGCCTGGCGTCGATTGGGCTGCACTTTGGCGGACTCTGGCTGGTGGCTCGCGGTGCCATTGGGCTCGGGTGGATCGGAGCGCTGGCCTCGCAGTTCGCCTTTGTCTTTGCGTGTGCGTGCGCGAGCGTGGCCGTTCTTTTAGTGAGCACCGGCGGCCGCTTTCGCACGGCTGGCCGCATTGGCTGGGTGTTCGCGAGTCTCGTCCTACTCGCCGTCGAGTTCGCGGGACGGGCCTCGGTCTACATCGCCGGCACCGCCTACGATCTTCGCGCCTTCTACTATTTCTTCGAAGAGTGGGGGATGATCGAGGGGATGGTCTCGGCCGTCATCGATCCCCAGGCCAAGACGGCCCAGGCCCTTGGTGGAGCCGCCCTGGTGGCACTGCTCATCGGGTATCTGTCGTTCCGAACGCCGCCTGTCCCCGTCGCTGCTTGGACGACGCGAAAGGCCATGATTCAACGGCTGATGGCCGCCGGGGTGGTCGCGCTCATGATCTCCGTGATTCCGATGGGGCCAGGAGCGTTGCCACGTTCTGTGGCTGCCGCTCCGTTGATTTGGCTGCCCCAGACGGCCGCGTCGATGCGTTGGCAGGTCGAGCCGAAAGAGCCTGTGTATCGCCACGCTCCCGAGCTAGCGCCGACTCCCGAACAGACGCCGAACCTCGTGGTCGTCACTCTCGAGAGCATTGGCCGCCGGGCGACCTCACTCGGCGGTCCACACGCGGTCACGCCCAATCTTGCGGCCCTGGCCGACCGAAGCATCGACTTCGAGCGCACGCTCGTGACCTTTCCGCACTCGACCAAGGCGATTGTGCCGATGTTCTGCGGCGTGGACCCCTGGCGGTCGCATCGCGTCGTCGAGGGGCGGCCTGGCGGTGTGCGCGCGGACTGCTTGCCCGGACTTCTCGGGGAGCTTGGCTACCGGAGCGTGTTCTTCCGGTCGGGCATCGAGGAGTTCGAGGGATGGCCCACGCTGATTGACAGCGCTGGGTTCGACGACTTCTTCGCCGCCGAGACCCTGCCCACCGAGGGCTTCGAGATGGTGAACTACTTCGGCTTCGAAGACGACATCATGCTCGAACCCAGCCGTGAGTGGCTTCGCGAACAAGACGGCAAGCCGTTCATGATGGTCTACAACACGGGCGCCTCGCATCACGACTACGGGCTGCCCTCGGACTATCCGATCCAGCACTACGTGGATGCCCACGAGCACAACGCCTACCTGAATGCCGTGGCCTATGTGGACCGCTTCCTCGGCAAGGTGCTGACGCTCCTCGAAGAAGAAGGCGTGCTCGAGAACACCGTTGTCATGGTCATCGGCGATCACGGAGAGAGCTTCGGGCACCACGAGCGGCAGCACGATCTATCGCTGTTTGACGAGGTCCTCGAGGTGCCGTTCTTACTGCACTACGGGGACCGATACGCGGGCAAGGAGCACCGTCGGGTCGGGCAGGGAGATCTACCCGGAACCGCGCTCACGGCGATGGGCTTCGAGCAGGTGGGTGAGCCGAAGTGGCCGAGCGCTCTCGAGCCCGATGAAGACCGGGTGTTCTTCGCGTCATGCTGGCATGTCGGACGATGTGCGAGCATCACGCGTGGCGACCACAAGCTCATCCACCGCTTCGGCGATGTGGCCGATGAGCTGCACAACCTACGCGACGATCCGCATGAGCGTCACGACCTCGCCGCCGAACAGCCCGAGCTGGTTCTCGAGCTTCGCCAGGAGCTGGACGCCTGGTACGTCGAGCAGAGCCAGTGGGCTCGCTGGATGGTCGAGAACCACCCCAAACCCTGACCTCAGCGCGGTGTGGCGTATAGGCCGACGCCGTTGCCTTCGACTCGCCAGAGCCCCGTCGGTGCGGAGACCCAGAGCGGAAGTTCGTGGCGGCGTGAGGCGAAGATGTGGGCCTCGCTCGGCGCTTCTTCGGTGCTTTCGACGAACAGGCCGGGGGCGTCGGCGAGCTCAGCGGTGGTCCAGGTCCGAGCCTCTCCTCCGATCTTCAGGACCTGCGGGCTGGCGTCGGGCGCACTGAATACCGTCGCTTGGATGCCGCCCACACCGACACTGTCCGCTTCGACGGTGGGAACGAAGTAGACCCAGACGTCGTCGTCGGTGGGGTCCTTGGTGAGGTCCTTCATGGCCACGACGAGACCGGGCTCGAAGGCGCCGTCGGCGGTGGCCTTTGCAAGGGCTGCGACGCGAGCGCTTAGGTCTGCATGGGGTGCGCTGGGCTCGGGAAGCTCGCCGGTGGCGGTGTGGCTCACTTGTGCGAGCGCATCCCAGCCGGTCGTCGCGGTCACCCAAGGCAGAATCGCCCCATCGACGCGGGCCGGGAAGTGAACGACAAAGCAGCAGTTTTCGGACTCGGGTGCGGGGGTGGCAATCGCGACGCCCGACCAACGTGGGTCTTCAGAGATGGCCGGCACGACGGCGGCACGCGCCGCTGCGGTCGCTGCGTACATTTCCCAGAGGTACTCGCCCATGTAGGACTGGGCGCGCGCCGTGGCTTCGAGTGTCGGTGGCAGTACCTGAGGTGTGGCCTCACCACGCTCGAAGGCGGCTACCACGACCTGTGCATGCTCGAAGGCCTGGTCTTCGGGCGTGGTCTTGGGCGCGCAGGCGCAGAGCAGCAGAAGGGGGACGAGGTGACGCAGGGGAGCCTCCAAGCACGCGTGCGGTGCATCGGGATACCGTGTTGCCATGGCGAGGGCGAGTCACAATGCAGCGGTCGCGAGGGTCGTCGAGCGGGAAACCGCCGTGGGCTACGTGATTGGCATCCCCGACCCGGCCGAAGCGAAGAAGCTGAGCATGCGTCTGATGGGCTTTCACCTGCTGATGATGGTGCTGTTTCTCACGGTGCTGTTGACGATCCCGGCGTTCATCGCCGCCGGCGCCAATCTGCTGCTCTCTCCAAAGCTCGCGCTGCGTCGTCTGGAGCTCGACGGGCGAGGCATCGAGCTGTCTCGGGTGTACGCGAGGACCAGCAGTGGCCCGAGCCTCTTGCTCGAGGGAGGAGGCAGCGGGTCCTTTCTTTTCGGCCTCCGGATTGGCGGCAGTGAGCCACTGCGCATCGACTATCCGGCGATCCAGCAGCTGACCCTGAACGGCCAGCGACTCACGATTGCCCACGAAGGCGGAACCGAGGTCGTGGACGTGTCGGCACTTCGCATCACCGAGCGCAGTGCGCTGCTCAAGCGGCTCTCTCAGGCGAGGGAGCGCGCGATTACAGGACTTCTACGGTCGGCGGTGGAAGACGAGTCGGACTTTGAGGCCCTGCAGGCGCTGACCCGAAGCCGCGAAACCGAGGGCGCCTAGAGCGCGTCGCGAAGGGCCGCGCAGAAGGCGTGGCAACCTGCGGAGCCACCCATGCCCTTGGGCTGGATGCCCGAACCGAGCACGCCCTCGATGCCTGCCATGAGACGGTCTGCCGCACTGGCCTCGCCGAGGTGCCGCAGCATGATGACCGCAGGAAGCAGGACGGTGAGTGGGTTGGCCTTGTCGGGATCGGAGCCGGGACGGTCGCCGTGCGGTGCCGCAAACAGGCGGATTCCGTCTTCGGAGACGTTGATCGACGGGCAGTTCGCCGCGCCGCCGCCGATGCCGGCGCAGACATCGGCCACGATGTCCCCGAACAGGTTGCCGGCGACCAGCACGTCAAAGCGCTCGGGGTGGATGATCAACTTCATGCACAGCGCGTCGACAATCACGTCCTCGACTTCGATGTCGGGGAACTCGGTGGCGACCTTGCGAGCGGTCGCCAGGAACATGCCGTCCGACTTCTTCATGATGTTGGCTTTGTGCACGATGGTGACCTTCTTACGGCCCGTCTCGCGGGCGTACTCGAAGGCAAAGCGCGCGATGCGCTCGCAGGCGGTACGCGTCGTGACCTTCAGGCTCTCGAAGGTGCCTGGGATCGACTCGTGCTCGAGGTGCGCGTAGATGTCCTCGGTCGTCTCGCGGACCACGACGAGGTCAAAGGCCTCGAAGCGCGACGCCATGCCCTTGAGGCGGTGCACCGGGCGGACGTTCGCGAAGGCACCTATGGCCTGGCGAAGCTCGACGACCGGAGGCAGAACGCCCTCGTCGCGACGGCCATGGTGGTAGGCCATCAGTGCGGTCTTGGTCGAGCGAACCGAGGCCAAGGCAGCTTCGGTAAGAACGCCGTCGTTGAGCTCGTGCTCTTCCCAGGCGATGTCGACGTCGAGGCTCGCAATGAGCTCCTTGAGGTCGGCGGTGAGTGCCGGGCCGGTCGTGTCGCCAGGGAGCAGGGTGACGGAATGCGCCATGATGGACTCCTACAGCTTGTCGATGATGGCGTCGGTAAACGTCGCCGTGTTCGCGGAACCGCCGAGGTCGCCGGTCAGGTAGCGGCCCTCCTCGAGGACTTCGTAGACGGCCTGGCGAATCCGGTCGCGGACCTTGATCTCGCCCATGTACTCGAGCATCAAGAGCCCGGAAAGTAGCACTGCGAGGGGGTTCGCGATGCCTTGGCCTGCGATGTCGGGGGCGGTGCCGTGCACAGCTTCGAAGACCGCGACACGGTGGCCGACGTTGGCGCCTGGCACCACGCCGAGACCGCCCACGAGCCCAGCGCAGATGTCGCTGACAATGTCGCCGTACAGGTTCTGGAGCAGCAGCACATCGAACTGGCTCGGGTCTGCGGCGAGGCCCATGCAGACGTCGTCGAGGGCGAGCTCTTCCTGCTGGATGAACGGGTACTCTTTGCCGACCTGGTGAAAGGCATCGACGAAGGCGCCGTCAGCAAGGGGAAGCACCGCCTTCTTGTGGCAGACCGTGATCTTGCGGCGTCCATTCTGCATCGCATGGTCGAAGGCCCAGCGAGCGATCCGCTCACCGGCGGCCCGAGACGAGACCTTGAGCGAGACGATGGTGCCCGGCTGAACCTCGTGCTCGATGCCGGCGTACAAGCCCTGCGTGTTCTCGCGGAGCACGACGAGGTCGACGTCTTCGTAGCGCGAACGCACCGCGGGAAGCGACACCACAGGACGCCAGCCGGTGAACAACTGGAGGCGCTGGCGCAGCATCACGTTCGCGCTGCGGTAGCCCTTGCCCTTCGGGGTCGAGAGTGGTCCCTTCAGGCCCACGCGGTTCTTCTTGATCGACGCGACGACCGCGTCGGGGAGGGGGTGACCGACCTCTTCGTAGGCTCGAGCACCGGCTGGGACCTTTTCCCAGTCGATGGGGGCTCCGGCAGCGTCGAGGATGCGGCAGGTAGCGCCGGTAACCTCGGGGCCGATGCCATCGCCTTCGATCAGCGTGACCGCGTAGCGCATGGGGACTCCTTCAGTCGTGCGAGGTAACGCGCACGACCATGGCGTCCAAGCGCATCCGGCCTACTTGCGTCGCTTGAAGAGACCCTTCTTGGGCTCGGGCGCAGGGGGTTCGGGTTCCACGACCTCGGGTTCCGGCGGAGCGACCACCGGTTCCGGCTCTGGCTCCGGCTCGGGTTCGGGCTCGACGGCCTTCGGGCGTGGGCGCGGACGAGGCGCTGGCGCAACCTCTTCCACGATCTCGGGCTCCTCGATGATCTCGGGCTCTTCGATGATCTCGGGCTCGGGCTCGACAACCGGCGGTGGCGGTGGCGGTGCGGCGACGTCGACCACCGGATCGGGTTCGGGCTCGGGGTCGACACCCTGGGTCGATGCCCAGAAAGCGAACAGAAGCACCATCACGACGACGGCGATGACGGCTGCGCCGATCGCGAGAAGCGCTCGGGGATCGGTGGCGTCGCTGGGTGGCGCTGCGGCGACGTCGTCAACGTCATCATTAGGAGCCGCGGGAGGCGCGGGCTCTTCGGCATCGTCAGAGAAGAACGCAAACTCTGCGCTCGCCTCGACCAGACCGTCATCCTCTTCCTGGAAGTCCGAAGGGAGGTCCGGCTTCGCCTTCATCTCGATGATGGGCGAGTCGTCCATGTCCGGGATGAGCGTGCTTGGACGGTCGTGTACGGCATCCTCGCTGGCTTCGGGCGCGTCGAGGCCGATGCCGGAGGGCATCGGGCGGGGGGCAGATTCCGGCTCGGGCTCCTCGGACGGTGAGGCCGCGGCTTCCTCGGCGGCTGCGTCCGCAGGCGCGGGCTCGACTTTCGGTTCGTCTTCGGCGGGGGCTCCAAACAGGTCGAAGCCATCGTCCTCGTGGGTCGCCGCGTCGTCCTCTGCAAAGACCGGTGCCTCTTCGCCATCGGGTGACGTCATTCCGGTGGGCTCGGGCACCTCGTAGGCCGGTAGGCTGTCCGTTCCCTTCGGAGGGTCGGGCTCCATGCGGTTCCGTCGCGCCGGCGCGGGTGCCGGGGTGCGATGCACTTTCGGGGTCTCGATCAGACTGCGGCGACGTCTCCGGGCCAACCAACCTCCAGTCCTGTGATTGTCGCACGGGTTTGCGGTCTGCGACTTGCGAGTCTCGAATCGTGATCCGCTGGAAAGGTCGGGGATAGCCTTTTAACGACGGAATCGATGGGTCCGCAGAGGGATGGAGCAGGCATCGAGCACCTTTGCGCATGCCACTGTAGGCTGCGCGCCTCGGGTGTCCGTGCGGGGTAGATGCGCTCCATGCTGCTCTTCCTCGCCCTCATCGCTTGCCAGACGCCGTTTGGCGCGGACCGTCATGACCTGACGGGTGACCGCGTGGCCGCGGTGTCAGTGCAGCCCTCTGGGGGCGTGGCGGGCGATGTGCTCGTGCCGCGGCTTGCGCTGGTGACCGACGGCCGCGCTTGGTCCGATGAGCTGCCGCCGTTGTTGTGGAGCTTTGTTCCGGAAGGGGACGATGACGCCGCACTGAGCGTCGAGCCCGGCGAAGCGGGATCGGGTGCGGCGCCGGCGCTCGAGCTCGGAGAGGACCGTCGGCTCGTGCTGAGCGTTCAGTGGCCCTCGGGTGAGCGCCGTCACGTGGTCGACATTCCCGAGACCGGGGAGCCGCCGGAGCTTGGCGCGATCGACTGGGCGGTGATCGAGGACACGCGCGCCACCGAGCTGGTCGGATCCGATGTGTCGTCCGAGGAGCGTCGCTCTTGGTCCTCCGCCACGGCGTCGAGCGTTCCAACCGATGGCATCGCGCGACTTACCGCGGCGACCGAGTCGCCGGTGCGGTGGATGGTGACCGGGGGCGACTTGCTCGAGCTCGAGGCCAACGTCACGGACTGGTTCCCCGGCTCGGTGACGGTCAACGACTTCGAGATCGAGGAGGCCGAGGGCGGTGAGCAGGGGTTTGAGACGGTGGTGGCCCTTGCGGTGGGCGACTCGGCCGTCTGGCGGGCGGTGGACGTTCCCGTTGGCGAGGATGCACCCGTGTTGGTGACCCCGTCGGGAAGAGTACTTCCCGTCGATGCGGAGGTCGTGAGCGGACGTGTGCAGGGCATCCTGCGTGCCGACGATTCGGCTCCTGCCGGCGTGCGCCTCGAAGTCCTAGGCCCTGTCGATGACAGTGTCGACGTCGGCACCGCCGACCTTTGCGCGGTGGACCACAGCGGGCCCTTCGATCCCGACTGGCTGCTCGATGGCACCTGCCTGCGTACTGAGGTCGTCGATGCGACAGTCGTGGTGGAGGCGCGATGATCGCACTCTGGCTCGGGCTTGCGCTGGCCGCTGAGGTCGAGGTTCGCGTGGTCGCGAAGGGGAGCTTTGATCCCGTCGTCGATGCGGAGCTTCAAGTCGATGGCGAGGCTGCACGCACCGACGCTCGCGGTCGCGTCACCGTCGAGCTGGCTGATGCGGGGGGAACGATTGCGGTCTCGCATCCCGGTCACCGTCAGGCCACAGTCACCGTCGAGCCCCCCCTCGGAAAGATGCTCCGGATTGTGTTGGAGCCGCTGCCGCCCGGACACGAGATCGTCGTCGAGGCGTTCAAGCCCTCACCCCACTTGAGCCAGCACATCATCGACGCCGAGATGGCGCGGGAGACGCCGGGTACCCTCGAAGACATCGTGCGGCTGGCGCAGTCTCTTCCCGGTGTGACGGTTCAGCGGGAGTACGCGCCGGGGTCCGGAAGCATGTCCGTCCGCGGGTCGTCGCCGGGTGAAAACCGCACCCTCCTCGACGGGATCGACATTCCGTACCTGTACCACTTCAACCAGTACGCAAGCGTCGTTCCGACGACCCAACTCGAGGACCTCGAGCTGCTGCCGAGCACCTTTGGGGCGGCCTATGGTGATGCGGTCGGTGGCGTCATCGCGGCGCGGACCAAGCTCGCACCTCCGGCTGCGCTACACGGCTCGGTGGGCATGAACTTCGTGATGGGCAGTGCGTCATTGGCGGTGCCGCTCCCGAAGGGCGCCTGGTTCTCGGCGAGCGGCAGGCGTTCCTACCAGGACCTCGTCGGCGAGCAGACCGCCCAATACACCCTCTGGCCGACGTTCGCGGACTGGACCTTGCGTACCGGACGCCGAGACGGGCCGTACACCTACGAGTTGTTCGCGCAGGGCGCGAGCGATCGCTACGACCGCGCCGCCGGCGAGCTCGATGTGCTCGACCCCTGGGAGCAGACCCAGGTTCCCAGCTTTGCGTACCGCCGCGGCTTCGAGATCATCGGCGCGCGCGGGACATGGACGCCGGGTGCGACATCGGCCCGCTGGGTCGTGGCCGGTATCCACGACCGCCTCGACGGCGCGCTCAGCGGAAACGGCAGCGAGAAGAAGGTCGAGACGGGCCTGCGCGGGCGCATCGACATCGAGAGCCACGAGCTTCCCGTCCGCATCGACTCGGGTGCTGAGGTCCGCGTCGACCGCATGCGACTCGAGGTCGTCGACCCGGGTGCATCAGCGCTCTTGGTGGCTGCTGAAGCCCCCGCTCTGGCCCGTGGCGTTGCCGTAGACGCCGCGTCCTGGAGAATGCGCGGGGCGACATGGGCTCAGGTTCACTTGATTGCCGGTGATTTTCGCATCGTGCCGGGACTGCGCTTGGGGGCCGACACGATGGCTACCCCCGCGGTGATCGAGCCGCGCTTGGCTGCACGCTGGCGCCTCGCAGAACAGACCGAGCTCAAGGCTGCGGCGGGGCTGTACCACCAGGCGCCGGCTTCCGAGCACCTGGTCGAGGGCACCGGCGACCCGAACCTCTCGAACACGCGGTCGTGGCAGGTCGGCGGTGGCATCGAGCAAACGCTCGCGAGCCGGCTCGAGATCACGGTCGAGACCTATGCCAAGCACCTTGAAGACCCTCTGGTCCAACGCATTGACGGTCCGGCCGAGACCTGGGAGCGCGGCGATGCCTGGGGTGTCGAGATGGTCAGCCGCTACCGTCTGCGCGAGACCATCTTCCTGCGTGCCTGGGTCGGCTACGCACGCTCGACCGTGGTCGACTCCGATGGAGTCCGCACGCCAGCCGATGGGGATCAACCGCTGAATCTCGGCTTCGTTGGGTCTTGGGATCTGTCCAAGGGCTTCAACCTCGGCCTTCGCTACCGTCTCGGGTCCGGCCTTCCGTACACGCCCCTCGACGGCAGCCTGCACAACGCCGGAACAGATGCCTGGCTGCCCATCGTTGGGTCCAAGAACAGCGCCCGATTGCCCGTGTACCAGAAGGTCGACTTGCACGCCGAGCAGACCTGGACCTTCCGCCGTTGGGAGCTCTCGCTGTTTCTCGAGCTTTGGTACGTTCCCAAGAAGAGTGCTCAGCTCTACCCGACCTGGAACTTCGACTACACCGAACAGGGCTGGGTCGAAGGGCCGACCTTCCTGCCGCTGCTCGGTGCGCGGGCGCGGTTCTAGTGGCGCGGTGTCGCTGCCACTCGGGCAAACAACGGCACCGGTGCTGTGGCCCGCTGCACGACGGCAAGCCTTCGGCCACCGCCGAGGCGTTGATGCGCTCGCGGTACTGCGCGTATGCGCTTGGGTTGGTCGACTACGTGATCGACACCACCGCGAAGGGGCCACAGTTCCAAGACGACCGCGTCGCGTGGACCCAGCAGATCGAGGCGTTTTGTCGAGGGACTCGCTTCGGCGGCTTGCGGATCAGCGAGCATGTCGACGGTGAGGAGGAGGCCTTCGTGACCTTCCACGCGACCCTCGAGCAGGCTGGGCGCGATGCGTCCTTCGCAGAACGAAGTCGTTTCGTCCGCGAAGACGGGCGCTGGAAGTACCACTCGGGCACTCCGGCGCCCTGATCAAGCGCTAGCCAATCCAGATCTGCGCGAAGCCGTTCGCAATCGATGCGACCGCCTCCGAGCGCGCCATCATCGGAAAGACGATGGCCTGTCCGATGCCGTGGCCGAGCATCATCACTGCGGCCGAGAAGAGGCCTCCGAAGAAGATGATCTCGAGGTTGGATTCCTGACGATGGCGAAGCATAGGGTCCTCCGTTGGGGTTCACCTAGGACTACGGGCCACCGCGTCGGACATTTCCAAAAATCGTCGAAATCGTACTCACGCGCTCGGAATCGTGCTCTCGAGGACGACGTGATCTGGCGCATTCTTCCGGATGGCGGCCTCGAATTGGGCGCGATCCTTGGGCGGGAAGTACGCGTAGCCTTCAGGCCCCTCGAAGCGGTAGTGGCCCTGGCTCGAGTAGGAGGGCGAGGCTTCTCGTGGAGGGTAGATCGGCCAGAGCCAACCGAGCCAGATGACCTCTGCGCGTCCAGCGGGCCGGATCAGCGTGAGCTCGTCCCACTCCACCCAGCCCGGAGTACCGAGCAGGCGCGCAAAGCGAATGCCCTTGGCGCTCACCTCGAGGTGGGTGACCGTGTGGGCCCCAAAGAAGAGCAACACCGCGCTCGCGGCCAGCACGCAGAGCACGACGCTCTCGGTGAGCGACCAGGCGATCATCGCCGGTGTGCCCATGAGCAAGATCTGCTGCAAGACCATCACCACACCTGCGACGAGCCAGTCCGTCGGGTCGCGCGGTGAAGTATCGGGCTCGATGAGCGTGGGGACCATGACGTCTAGGTATGGTCTCGCAGGAAGTGGTGCACCGGTGCGATGGCATTCCATCGTTCGATGATGGTGTCGACCACCCCCGGCCCGGCGTCCAACGCGTCCTCGATCCCCACGACCAGGCCCTTCTTTCGGAGCAGGGAGGCGCGTGGGTGTTCGTCGGTCCACGGCTTGGGCGTGCGCTTGAGTTCTTCAGCGGTGATGTGGCCGCCGCGGGCTTGAAGCGCCGTCAGGGTGGCGGCCAAGGCCTCGCCCTCGTCTCCGGCCACCGCGTTTCGGTAGCGCTCGCGACTGTGCTTATCGAAGGCCCACATGCCCGTGGCGACGCCGATCGCTTCGGGAAGCACCCGCATGTAGAAGCCCGACAGGCCCTGCTTTCGATCGCCCACCCAGAAGCGAAATCCGAGCTCTTCGCGGTACGGACGCTTGTCCTTTGAGAAGCGAAGATCACGGTTCATTCGGAAGATCGAGCCGTTCACGCGCGCCTCGGCGACCAGTTCTCCGTCGATGTCGGCCAGCGCGACAGCGGCCTCGCGAACAAAGGCCTTCGCGGGCTCGATCAGGTCCTGCTCATAGGCCTTGCGATGGTCTTCGAACCAGGCGCGCTCGTTGGTGGCGCGAAGGCCTCGAAGAAAGGCTTGGGCGGGGCGAAAGTCGATCATGGGGCCTCTATCGGTCGCGGGCCAGCAGCTCGTAGGAGCGGCGGCGAGCTTCCGGTTCAAAGGGGATGGTGACCAGCATCAGCTCATCTGCGGCGGTCTGTTTCTGCAGCTTCTCGAGCCCGTCGAGCACTTGGTCCGCGGTTCCGACCAGCGCGAACTGGCGGCGCATCGCAATGGCCATCTGCTCCATGGGGCCGTAGGCAGCGCTCGCGATGTCTGCGGGGTTCGGGAAGGGCGCGTTGCGACCGCGAATCAGGTTTTCGACGAACCAATGCTCCGACGATCGGGTCAGGGCCTGGGCTTCGGCCTCGGTCTCGGCCGCCTGCACGTACCAGGCGAGCATGACGCGCGGCTTGTCGATCCATCCGGGCTGGAAGAGCTGGTGGTATGCCTGGAGTGCCGGCATCATGCCGCGGGGATCGAGGAAGCCGCCGAACACGTACGGCAGCCCGCGCTCAGCAGCGAAGCGTGCGCTCACGACGCTGGTACCGAGTGACCACGGTGCTGCGGGTGTCTCGATGCGAGGGGACGCGAAGGTGTCGGCGTAGGGCCGCTTGGCATGGCCTTCTCCGAGCCAGGAGAGCAGCTCGTCGATGGCGGCAAAGCTCTGCTCGCCCGCCGCGCGAACGCCGAGGGCCTGGGGCGCATGCTGCTCCGAGCCTCCGCTGCGTCCGATGCCGAGGTCGATGCGGTCGGGGTTCAGTGCGGCGAGGAGGTTGAACTGCTCGGCGATGTGAAAGGGGCTGTGGTACGGAATCAGCACGCCGCCGCTACCCACGCGGATCCGCGACGTCTTTGCCGCGATGTGAGCGACCATCACCTCGGGCGCGCCCGACGCGAGGGCGACATCGCTGTGGTGTTCGGCGACCCAGAACCGCTCGTAGCCCGTGTCGTCGGCGAGCTTCGCCAGCTCAACGGTGTTCTGCACGGCTTCGGCCGGCGACATGCCGGCGCTGATCGGCGATTGGCACAAGATCGAGAGCTTCATCGGCACTTCCCTTGTCCCTCCGTCACACGCTGGGAGCGCGGCGCCAGAGTCCTGCGCTGACACGCTGCGCCCACGTGGCACATTAGGCGTTCTTCGCGAAGGCGAAGGCCTCTTCGAGGCGGTCGGGCCAGCTCTCGCTGATCTCGGTGGGGATGGCCGCCCACTCTCGAAACACCCGGCCGTTGGGCGCGAAGGGCTCGGCGATGCCGGCTTCGACCATCGCGTTCACGCGGCTCGCGCTGGCCTTGATGATCATCGACTCACCGGTGCGATGCACGCATGCGAAGAAGGTGCCCTCGTAGCGTAGGCACGGAAAGCCCATCATCGTTCCCCGGGTCACGCCTTCGCGCTCGAGCAGGTCGATGGCGATCTGCCAGAACAAGGTCTTTCCGTCCGTCATGTGCGTCCTCGCGTGGGTTCGTGAGCCAGACGTCTGGCGGCGTCGCCTTTCGACAGACCTGGCGAGAAAGTCGAAAAGAATGGACTACCGCTCGGGAAGCTCGACCTCGCAGACCGCCCGTCGGTACACCTGGGTGTCGAAGCGCGCGTCGGATGGGGACTCGAGGCGTCGGTTGAAGAACACCTTCGAGCCGTCGTGTGCGGGGTACACGATCTCTTCGTGGAAGCTTCCTGTGGTGAGCTGAAACGGCACCTTCTGGCCCGGCTCCCAGACCACCACTTCGGCGTCGCCGGGGACGTCGTCGGGATGGGTCACGACCGCGGTTCCGACGATGCGCCCATCGGGCACCATCTTCGCGCTCTCGATGCACATCGGCATCTCGATGGTCTCGAGCACCTTCGTCTTCGCGACGTCGATGTGAACCAGGCTGCACACGCGGGCTTCGTCGCGCATCAGTACCGAGACCTTGTCGCCGCTGACGCCCAAGACCTCGCGCAGGCGGCCGACGGTCTTCAGGCTCTTTGGCTGCTCGGGATCGTTCGGGTCGATGATCAGCAAACCGCCGCCCTTCTGCCCAGCAATCAGCTTGAGACCGGACTCGGCTTGCGCCCACCGAGCCCACCAGACCTGGGGAATCGGGGTCTTCGCGCCGTCGCCCTGGACGAAGCAGCCAGCGCCGTCGGTGAGACACCAGAA